>JACKJE010000030.1 GCA_020638135.1 Methylobacteriaceae bacterium
TGCCCTCCGGCGTCGCATCCGCGACCTCGGTCTCCGCGCGGATGCGCCGCTCGAAATCCCTGTGAATCAGCAGGTCTCGATAGGCCGCGAGATCCGGCAGCGACAGCGACGCCAGACGCCGCTTCGCAATCTCGTCGCGCAGAATGGATTCGATGCGCAACGCGTCCTTGCGCTTGTTGGCAGGCCGCGACGACAGCCCCTCGCGCGCATAGAGCCTCAGCGCGGCGCCGAGCGTCATCGCGTGATCGGCGCCGGCGACGACACCGTGACCTGCATAGAGCTTGCGCCGCGCCTCGGCCGCCCACAACTCAGCCTCGACGAGCTGGCGCCTCCGCTCCGCCGGCGTATCGGCGTGCAGTTTGAATGTCCGGACCGCCGGCGGAAATCCCTTGATGCGGATCAGGACCCGGAGGCTCCCGTTGGGCGCCCGCCAGAATCCGCGCGGTAGCTTTTCTTTCTTCATTACGAGCACTTAGCCAGAGAACGCGGCCAGAATCACTGCCCGGGACGGCGCATGCCCTGTCCAGCGGGAATGGCTCCCCAAGCGGTCGTCGCGTCGAAACAACATTAGTTTTCGCTAGAGCGAACGTGAGCTTTGCCGGCGAATGGCGGGCGTCGCCGATACGATACCGCTACGCGCCGCCCCACACCGCAATCACACACCGCTCACGGAGCGTCGGGATGTCCGAGACTGCATCATCCAAGCTCATGTTTTTTCAAGGTGTTACGATCCATCCGCAAGTTCCCGGCGAGAGGCTTCAACGTAGCGCTGAACCACAGCGAAAACAAAGATATCCGACCACGATCTACATCATCTGTTCTTGAAACAGGTAGACGGACACGCTCAATCGATCCGTGCTCCTAACGTGGACGATCAACTTGCTTATGTCCAGCGCGCGGAACCGCTCTCAGTATTGAACAAAATATCCGGCTATAGGTCGGAAATCGGCCAATTCGCGCGCAATGTCGGAGTTGCAGACAAATTCGAGAAAACTATTAGACACATTTCGGCAAATACGCTGACATGCCAGCCACCAGCAGACTTCACCGCGCTACGCCTAGTGTGTCGCCGCGAATTCTTGCGCGTCGCACATCGTTTGAGCAGAGCGCCTTCGGCAGTTGCGGCCCGGGCGGAAACAGTGGCAAGGAGGTCCGGACCCGTGCGCCAGAGGCAAGCGCGTGCGGCAGGACGATGCGGTTGAAATTGCTGCCCTCACTTGCGGCCAGATGGTTCGCCGCCTGCGCGATCGTCGCGGCGGCGTTCGTCACGACGACTTCGGCGCGGACGCAGCACCGGCCGGCGCCCCTGCCCCCGCCGCGCCCGGCTGATCTCGGACGAGCGCCCGCAGCCTCCGTGCCGCAAACGGCCGTGCCGCAATCGCCATCGCCGGTGCCGCAGACGGCCGCGCCGCGCAAGCCCGACGAACCGCTCGATCTCGATCACCCGCCGATGCTGCCGACCGCGAGCCGGAAGCGCATGAGCGAATGTGGGCGCGAATGGGAAGCGACGAAGAAGGCGGGCAAGGACGTCGACATCGGCTGGCGCGCTTTCGCGACGCGCTGTCTCACACGCTGAGCGCGCTGCGCGTCGCGCACACACTGTCTCGCACGCGACGATGACTCACGATGCGCGCGCCGCCGCCGCGCGGGAGAGAAATCGAAACGGACCTTCAAATGAAATGTCCTCCCGACCATCACGATCAGGAGGACATAAGTTCGATCGTCGGATCGCTCCGCGATCGAAGCAGACGTGGCTCACTGCGACTGGGCGAACCCAATCGCAGGGCATGTCCGCTCGACTTGCTTCAGGCCGACTCGGTCGGAGCCGGAGCAGCGGCTTTCTTGGCGGCCTTGCGAGCGGGCTTCTTGGCGCCCTTCTTGGCAGCCTTCTTCGCGCCCTTCTTGGCGGCCTTCTTGACGCCCTTCTTGACCGCCTTCTTGACGGACTTCTTGGCGGCCTTCTTGGCGCCCTTCTTGACGGCCTTCTTGGCGCCCTTCTTCACCGCCTTCTTGGCGGACTTTTTCGCGGCAGTCTTACGCGCACCCTTCTTGGCGGCCTTCTTAGCGGCCGGCTTACGCTTCGTTGTTGCTTTCGCCATCTTGTGTCCCCTTATCGAGTTCGCCGGCGTGAATTCGCGAGCCGGCAAGAGGCCTGATTAGCGTAGCGTGGTTAACTACTCGTGCAAGTGGCGCAGCGCCGAGTTGCGAGCAAACGACGCATGCGCGCCCTTCGGACATCGTTCGCAAAGCCTTCGAACGCCTCGCGCGCCATCGCCCGGAACAGCCCACGGAGCGGGCGACAGAGCGCGGCGGCGATACATCGCGCAACGACTTCTGCAGGTTCCTGCGAGCCCAACGCGCGCCCTTCGCATCGTTTGGAATCGACGTTCGCGCGCATCGCGCGTTGCGAATGCAATCTTGATTTTCGCCTTGTTCTTCTAAGTCCTCCACGACATCATCAATTCGCGGCGCGATGACTGCGCGCGCGCACGCGCTCGACGGCATCACATCGACGCGCGAAGCGCGCAGGCGATTGGCGCAGGGCTCGCGCGAGTGACGCCGGGGGCGCTTCCATCATGTCCAGCGAAGCGCAAGGGCGCACGTCATCGCATGCGCCGACATGCGCAAAAATTTTTTTGTGTGAAGTTCGTTTTTTATCCTTCGCGCGTCATTGAACGGCGCCTTGGAAGGAACGAATCGCGCGAATCGGTCGAATCGCTTCGACTCGATTCGCGCGAGAATGCGTCGCTCAGAGACCGAGCTTGCTCTTCAACAGGTCGTTCACGGCCTGCGGATTCGCCTTGCCGCCGGTCGACTTCATCACCTGGCCGACGAACCAGCCGAGCATGGTGGGCTTCGCCTTCGCCTGTTCGACCTTGTCGGGATTGGCGGCGATGATCGCGTCCACGGCCTTCTCGATCGCGCCGGTGTCGGTCACCTGCTTGAGGCCGCGACGCTCGACGATCTCGCGCGGGCTCGCCGCGCGCTCCTCGCCGAACATCAAGGCCAGAACGTCCTTGGCGATCTTGCCGGAGATCACGTTCTCTCCGATGAGATCGACGAGCTCGGCGACATGCGCGGCCGGCACATGCGTCTGCGCGACGCTCAGACCCGACGCGTTGGCGGCTGCTGCTATGTCGCCCATCACCCAGTTGGCGACGACCTTGGCGTCGCGCTTGCCGCCGCCGCTCGTCACGCAGGCCTCGTAATAGTCGGCGACGTCGCGGTCGGCGACCAGCACGCCCGCATCGTACGACGGCAGGCCGTAGTCGCGCATGAACCGCGCCTTCTTGGCGTCGGGCAGTTCCGGCAGTGCGCTCGCGAGTTCGTCGACGAAGGCCTGGTCGAACTCGAGCGGCAGCAGGTCGGGATCGGGGAAGTAGCGATAGTCGTGCGCTTCTTCCTTCGAACGCATGGCGCGCGTCTCGCCGCGGCCGGGATCGAACAGGCGCGTCTCCTGGTCAATGACGCCGCCGTCCTCGAGAATGCCGATCTGGCGGCGCGCCTCGACATCGACGGCCTGGCCGATGAAGCGGATCGAGTTCACGTTCTTGATTTCGCAGCGCGTGCCGAACGGCTCGCCCGGGCGGCGCACGGACACGTTGACGTCGGCGCGCAACGAGCCCTGCTCCATGTTGCCATCGCAGGTGCCGAGGTAGCGCAGGATCGTGCGCAGCTTCGTCACATAGGCGCGCGCCTCTTCGGCGGAACGCAGGTCCGGCTTGGAGACGATCTCCATCAGCGCGACGCCCGAGCGGTTGAGATCGACGAAGCTCGAATCCGGCGACTGGTCGTGCAGCGACTTGCCGGCGTCCTGTTCGAGATGCAGGCGCTCGATGCCGACCGTGATCTGCTCGGTCGGCGAAACGTCGACGATCACCTCGCCCTCGCCGACAATCGGATTCTTGTACTGCGAGATCTGATACCCCTGCGGCAGGTCGGGATAGAAATAGTTCTTGCGGTCGAACACCGAGCGATTGTTGATCTGCGCCTTGAGGCCGAGGCCGGTGCGCACCGCCTGCTTCACGCATTCCTCGTTGATGACGGGCAACATGCCGGGCATAGCCGCATCGACGAGCGAGACGTGCGAATTGGGATCGCCGCCAAACTCAGTCGAGGCGCCGGAAAAGAGTTTCGACTTGGACGAGACCTGCGCGTGAATCTCCATGCCGACGACGATTTCCCAATCGCCGGTGGCTCCCCTGATCAGCTTGGAAGGTTTGGCATGCGCGCTCATCGCGTCCCCGCAATCGAAGATGTCTTCTGGAATTTGCGGGTCTTTTAGCGCCTTTTGCGGCGAAGCGACAGCTTCACGCGGCCTTTGATTTCATGCGCCCTTCCGCACCCGCCAGCGCGCCTGTGGCGGGCTTCAGCGGCTCGATCTCGCCGAGCCCGAAGCGCGGCATGTCGACATAGACGCATTCGTAACCGCCCGGCGCGACGCGATAGGTCTCGTGGAACACGCCGACATCGCCGGAGCCGCCGACCGCCTTGTTGAAAGCGGCCCAGGCCGGCAGATGCGCATTGTCGCGCGCCTTGGCGTAGGCGTTGAGCTGCTCGACGCTCTTCCAGTACTGGATCATCACGATCGTGCGCGAGAACCAGGTTCGCCCGCCGAGAAAGCCGAGTTCCGGATGCATCGAGAGTTCCCGGATCATGCGCGGCATGGCGGCCACGACTGGCGCCCAACGGTGAACCTTCCAGAGCCGGTTGATCCGCATGCCGATGACGAAGACGACGAATGGCTCGTCGCGCACCGCCGTGAAACGCCCCGTCATTACCCCGGACATGCCGAACTCCCTCTGTCGTCGAGAATGTTAATCGTATAAACATTGCCGGATCGGCCGTCAAGGCGGGTTGACTGTGACGCGCCGATGCCGGCCTGCTTTCCCCTTGCCCACATGAAAGGCGGCGCGCTCGCGTGCGTGAATGAGCGAAGACGAGATCAGTTCGGCCGGCGAAGCCCTGCGGCAAGCGATGCTGGACGCCCTGCGCGAGATCGAGACGCGCATTGCGGGCGACGCGATCACGCCGGGCGACGTGCACCTCGCGCGCCGCGCCGCCAAACGCGCCCGCGCGCTCGCACGTCTCGCGCCGGCCGACCTCGCGACGCTCGCACGCAACACACGCACGACCGTCGACCGCGCGCGCCGCGCGCTCGGTCAGGCGCGCGACGCCGACGTGCGGGCGGCGACGCTCGGCGCACTGAAGCCGCGTCTCGGCGACGCCGCGCATGACCGGCTCGTGCGCCTCGCGCGCGGGGCAAGCGATGGCGAGCAGACCCGCGCCGACCGCCCCGCCCTGCGCGAAGACATTGCCGCGCTGATCCGGGACTGGCGCCTGTGCGAAGCCAGGGGCTCGCGCGACGACATCGTCGACGCGGCGGGCACGACCTATCGCCGCATGTGGCGGCGCGCGAAGAGGGCGCGCGACGGCAAGAGCGAGGCGCTGCATCGCTGGCGCGCAGCAGTGGTCGCGTTCGAATACCAGGCGGATTTCCTGGCGCGATTCGCGCCCGACATGCAGCGTGTCGCCCGCGACGCCGATCGCCTGCGAAAGCATCTCGGCAAGATCAACGATCTCGACGAACTGGCCGGCTATATCGAAGACCGCGCCGCGCACGACGACGATCGCGAGGCGGCCCGCCATCTCGCCCGGGCGAGCGCGACGCGACGCAAGCGCCTGCTGGCGCGCGCTCTCGCCATCGCGGAACCGCTGCTGGCGCGCAAGCCCGCGCAATGGCTGAAAGACGTCAGACGATCCTGCGCGCGATGAAGCGGCACGCGTAACCGACGACGAGCGCGCCGACGGCCAAGGCCAGCGTCGTCGTCGCCGGCGCGCCCTGAGCATTCGCGCGAAAAGCGTTGACGATCGCCAGCACGACGAACAGAGCCGCAATCGCGTAGAAGATGAACCCGAGGACCGCGGCGCAGGCAGCGAGCACGGCCCTCGCGAATGGCATTACGCCCACCAGGCTTTCGGCTGCTCGATCTTCGGCGCCGCCTGCTCGATCGCGCTCCCGAGCGAGAACAGGGTCTCTTCCTCGAAAGGCCTACCGATAAGTTGAAGGCCGAGCGGCAGACCGTCGGAGGCGAGCCCGCCCGGCACGACGAGGCCCGGCAGCCCCGCCATGTTCACCGTCACCGTGAAGACGTCGTTGAGATACATTTCGACGGGATCGGCCGAGCCCTTCTCGCCGATCGCAAAGGCGGTCGAGGGCGTCGCCGGCGTCAGGATCGCGTCGACGCCCGCATGGAACGCCGCCTCGAAATCCTGCCGGATCAGCGTCCTGATTTTTTGCGCACGCACGTAATAGGCGTCGTAATAGCCGGCCGACAGCACATAGGCGCCGATCATGATGCGCCGCCGCACCTCCGCGCCGAAACCCGCCGCGCGGGTATTCTCGTACATGCCAACGATATCCTTGCCCGGCTTGCGCAGGCCGTAGCGCACGCCGTCGTAGCGCGCGAGGTTGGACGAGGCCTCGGCAGGCGCGACAATATAATAAGCGGGCAGCGCGTGGCTCGTGTGCGGCAGCGATATGTCGACGATCTCGGCGCCCGCGGCCTTCAGCCATTCGACGCCCTTCATCCACAGCGCGTCGATCTCGGCGGACATGCCATCGAGCCGATATTCCCTGGGAATGCCGATCTTCTTGCCCTTCGCCGACGCGCCGACGGCCGCTTCGTAGTCGGGCACTGGACGATCGACCGACGTCGAATCCTTGGGATCGAAACCCGCCATCGAGCGCAGCATGATCGCGGCGTCGCGCACGTCGCGCGCGATCGGGCCCGCCTGATCGAGCGAGGAGGCGAAGGCGACGATGCCCCAGCGCGAACAACGGCCGTAGGTCGGCTTGATGCCGACCGTGCCGGTGAAGGCTGCCGGCTGGCGGATCGATCCGCCCGTGTCGGTCGCGGTGGCGGCGAGGCACAGATGCGCGGCGACAGCCGCAGCCGAGCCGCCCGACGAACCGCCGGGCACGATCTTCGCACTGTCTATTCCTTGGCTTCCGCTACGGCGCCACGGCGAGACGACTGGCCCATAAGCGCTCGTCTCGTTCGACGAGCCCATGGCAAATTCATCGAGATTGAGCTTGCCGAGCATGACCGCGCCGTCGCGCCACAGCTGGCTGGTGACAGTCGATTCGTAATGCGGCTTGAAGCCTTCGAGAATGCGGCTCGCCGCCGTCGTCTCGACGCCGTTGGTGCAATAGAGATCCTTGATGCCGAGCGGCAGGCCTTCGAGCGGCCGCCCCTCGCCCTTGGCCAGACGCGCATCGCTCTCGGCGGCGGCGGCCAAAGCCCGCTCCGGCGTCTCTTTCAGAAAGGCGTTGAGCGCGCGCGCCTTCGCGACTGCCTCGACATGCGCGCGCGTGAGCTCGGTCGCGGTGAATTTTCCGGCCTTGAGGCCGTCGCGCGCGGCGGCGAGCGAGAGGCGGGTGAGGTCCGTCATCGCTCTACTCCACGACCTTCGGAACGACGAAGAAACTGTCTTCGCGCTCCGGCGCATTCGCCACGACATCGGCGGCGATGAAGCCGTCGGTGACTTCGTCCTGCCGCATCCGCAGATGCATCGGCAGAACCGAGGTCATCGGCTCCACGCCGTCCACATTCACCGCGCCAAGGGCCTCGACGAAGGACAGGATGGCGTTGATCTCGCCTTGCAGATGTTCGACTTCCTTGTCCTCGACCGCGACGCGCGCGAGATGCGCGATGCGGCGGACGGTGGCCTGATCGACGGACATGCGGGCTCCGGACTGGCGCCGCGGCTCCCGTGGAGCCCAGCGCGAAGAAGGTTGCGCGCCCTATAGCATTTGCGGCTTTTGCAGCGCAAACGCGCGTCAGCCGACCTGCAGCCGCTCCCGGAAAAAGCCGATCACGCGCGCCTCGGCCTGCCGCGTCGGCCCCTGCGGATCGCTGTCGTCGAGATGGATGGTGAGAACCGCGTGCGGCGGCTTCGGCGCTTGCGGGTTGGCCGTGTCGTCGTCAAGTTCGATCGCCTCGAAGGCCTCGCCGAATTCGCGCCGGTAGGTCGCGAAGCGCTCGTCGCGCACGAAGGGATCGCCCTTGAAGCGCAACCCCAGCATCGACAGGCCCTCGCGCTGGAACCTGTCCCGCGCGCAGGAAATTTCCTGAGGCGACACGCCGATCGCCGCCTTCCTTGAGGGCGGGATCGGCAGCGGCAGCGAGGGTTGCGACAGCACGGGCGCGACGACCGCCGGCTCCGTCATCATCGCGAGCGCAAAGCCGCCGGTGAAACACATGCCGAGCGCGCCAACGCCCGGCCCGCCGCATTCCGCGTGCGCCTTCTTCGCCAGCGCCCTGAGCCAGTCGACGATCGGGCTCGACCGGTCCGCCGACCATGCCGAAAATTCGCGCCGCAGGCAGAAGCTCGCCCTGGCCAGCGACTTCATCACGTAGCCGTTCGTCACCGGCCGCTCCGGCTCGCCGAACAGGCTCGGCAGATAGACTGTCATGCCCGCGTCCATCACGCGGTCAGCGAAGCGGATCACCAGCGGATGCAGGCCGGGAATCTCGTGGATGATGACCACAGCCGGGCCCTGCCCGCGCTTGTAGACATCGTGCGTGAAGCCGCAGGCCGAGAAGGAGAATTTCTCGTAGGGCGCGAGCGTCGTTCCCATTGTCCCCCCGTCATGCCGACGAGGTTATCCCCAGAGCCGGCGCAATCAAAAGGCCGACGGAATCGACCGCGAGATGCGCGACCATGCACGCAATCAGGTCGCGCCGCCAGAGATAGACGAGCGTGAAGAAGCCGCCGCCGACGATCGGCGTCGCGATCGCGCCCGCGCCCCAGAACGGCACATGCGCGGCGACGAAGGCGGCGAGCGCGATTGTGGCGGCGAGCCAGCGTTTCCCCGTCAGCGCCGTCAGCCGCTCGATGGCGAAGCCGCGAAACAGCGCCTCCTCTACGACGCCTGCGGTGATCAGCATGAACAGGCGCAGCCACAGCGGCCATTGCAGGATCTGCCCTGCCGGCGCCTTGGCGTCGAACAGGCCGTTCTTCCAGAGTACGAAGGCGATGGCGTAGAGGCCGATATAGACGGAGGCGCCGATCGCGAGGCCGAACAGGATCGACCCGATCCGCGGCCGCACGAGGCCGACCGCCAACAGCGGCAGCCTGTCGCCGAACACATGGCACGCGAGCGCGGCGGCGAGCACGAACCACATGGTCGATTGCGCGACGGCGACCGAGGCGAGGCCCGAGCCCGCCATGATATAGAGCTTCTGCATCGGCCCGGTCGTCATCAGCAGCGGGCCGAACAGCGCGCAGGCGAGGCCAGCGATCGTCCAGAAGCTTGCGCCGCGCGGCGGGGTTTCGGTGGCGTGAGTCATGGGCCGCAGCATAGGCCGGCTTTACGCAACAGGCGTTAATCGCGACGCGGAACTTGACGCGCGATTTGACTGCGGCGCGAAGCTGCGCGACAGGCAGGCGATGACGCAACCGCCGCACGACGCCGCGCCCGCCAGGCCGAAGGGACAGAGGATCGAGGCCAATGTTCTCGATCTCCCCGCCGTGCCGGCGCGCCTCAAGCGTTTCGACCGGCTAATGGGGATCGACCTCGGCACGAAGACTATCGGCCTCGCCCTCTCCGACGTCGAGCGGCGTCTCGCCTCGCCGCTGGAAACCATTGCGCGGCGGAAATTCACGCTCGACGCCGAAGCCATGCTGAAACTCGCCGCGAAATACGAGGTCGCGGTCTTCGTCATCGGAATGCCGCTCAACATGGACGGCACGGAGGCCCGCGTTCGCAGGCGACCCGCGCCTTCGTGCGCGCTCTTGCCGCCAAGACGCCAATCCTTCGTCTATTGGGACGAGCGCTGTCGACCGCCGCCGTCACCCGCGAACTGATCGCGCAGGATGTTTCGCGCGCCAAACGCGCCGAGGTCAGACAAGATGGCCGCCGCCTATATCCTCCAGGGCGCGCTCGACAGGCTGCGCGGCTGGGCGCCCGCGAATTGATCTTCTTCGAATATATTTTGGTTGCAAATATAATTTGAGCAACTAATAGTTGCGATATTGGGCTTGGGGAAATTTCATGGGTCGGCGAAGGCGGAAGCCTTGGCCGCGGCGGCGATATTCTCGCGACGCCGCGCGAGCGTGAGCGCGCGGACATGCTGCGCTCATTTCCGAAATGACGGGCGAACTCGCCTCCATCGCCGGCGCTCAGCGCCTGCCGATGCTCACCTACTTTCTCAACATGGCGCGCGTCGAGGCGGAAATGCAATTGGCCGACACGGCGCCGGGATCTCCGGCGCACGCTGATCACGTCTCCGGCGCCAGCGATACGCGATTGCCGCCGTGACGCGCGAGGCGGCCCTCGATCTCGAGTTCCAGCAGAGCGGTGTGCACCGCCTGCGCCGGCAATTGCGCGGCGCGCAAGAGGTCGTCGACCCCAATCGGCGATGGCCGAGCAGCGAACTGATGCGTTCGAGCGCGGCGTCCGCGTCAGCAACCGGCGGCCACATGCTCGAAGTCCTCGCGCGGCTCGTTCATCTCGTGATCGGGCATCGTGCGGGCCACGCTCGCGCCGACGTCGAACAGATCGCTCTCGTCCCACAGCGGCTCGGTGCGCGCGAGGCCAGCATCCTCGCTGAACAGGTCGGCGCGCGGCGCGCCGCCCTCGATCATCGGCAGGATGACTTCGAATATATCTTCCGCGCGCGTGCAAAGTGTCGCCCCGAGCGCAGCAGATCGTTCGTGCCTTCCGCGCGCGGATCAAGCGGCGAACCCGGCACGGCGAAAACCTCGCGCCCCTGCTCGCCCGCGAAACGCGCCGTGATCAGCGAGCCCGAGCGACGCGCGGCTTCGACAACGACAGTCGCCAGCGCAAGCCCGAGACGATGCGATTGCGCCGCGGAAAATCGCGCCACGCGGCTCCATTCATGCGGCATTTCCGAAACGAGCGCGCCGTTCTCGCAGATCGTCTGCGCGAGATCGCGATGTTCGGCCGGGTACAGCCGCGCATGGCCGCCAGCGAGCGCGGCGATGGTTCCGCCGGAAAGACTCGCGCGATGCGCAGCCGCGTCGATACCGCGCGCAAGTCCGGAGATCACCACAATCCCTTCTTTTGCGAGAACGCGCGCCAGCCGTTCGGCCATGGCGAGCCCGGCCGCGGACGCATTGCGCGATCCCACGATGGCGACGGCGTGACGGCTCAGCGTCTCGACGCGCCCGCGCACCGCGATCAACGGCGGCGGCGAATCGATCGCGCGCAGGGTCGCGGGATAGTCGGCCTCGCCGAGCGCGACATAGCGCACGCCCGCTTTCGTCGCGGCGGCGAGTTCACGCTCGGCCTCGTCGCGCGAAAAAATGCGGATCGCGCGCTCGCCTTTTGCATTGCGCAGCAGGTCCGGCAGCGCCGCGAGCGCCGCGCCCGCCCCGCCGAATTTGTTGATGAGAGCGCGAAAGGTGCGCGGCCCGACATTGTCGCAGCGGATCAACTGCAGCCAGTCGAGCCTCTGCGCGTCGGTCAGCCGCGCGCTCATCCCTTCTGCCCGATCTTGCTTTCCGTGCCGGCGCGCAGGCGGCGGATGTTGTCGAGATGCTTCCAGAACAGGATGGCCACGAGCAGCACGACGAGATCGCCGAGCGCCGGCCGTCCGAGCGCAAACATCGCAAAGCCCGCCGCCAGCGAGCCGACCAGCGCCGACAGTGACGAATAGCGCGTCGCATACGCCACGCCGAGCCAGACGATCGCGAAGACGAGCGCCGCGCGCCAGTCGAGGGCGACCAGCACGCCGAGAAAGGTGGCGACGCCCTTGCCGCCCTTGAATTTCAGCCAGACCGGGTAGATGTGGCCAATAAAGGCGCCGAGACCGGCAGCGCCTGCGGCGGCCGGTCCGAAACGCGCGGCGATCAGCACGGCGAACGTGCCCTTCAGCGCGTCGAGCAGCAGCGTGGCGGCGGCCAGATCCTTGCGGCCGGTGCGCAGCACATTGGTCGCGCCGATATTGCCCGAGCCGATCGAGCGCAAGTCCGCCGTGCCGAACAGTTTGGTGAGAACGAGGCCGAACGGGATCGAGCCGCAGAGATAGCCGAAGACGAAGGCGGCGAGCAGCGTGGCGCCGGCGATTTCGGTGAGAAACGCGATACTCATGGGCCTCGAAACAATTGGGTCGGAGCGCCCGAGCCTATTCGTACGCGACCGCGCCGGCAACCAGCGTCATCTTCACCCTGCCCTGCAGCCGCGCCTCGTCGAACGGCGTGTTGCCGCACTTCGAATGCAGCTTCTCGGGCACGACGACGAAGGGCTCGTCCGGATCGAAGCGGATGATGTCGGCTGGCGCGCCGGCGACAAGGCGCCCTTGCGGCAGCTTCAGGATTTCGGCCGGCCGCGAAGACAGCGCGCGCAGCAGCTGCGGCAGCGCCAGATCGCCGGCATGCACGAGCCGCAATCCCGCAGCCAGCATGGTCTCGAGCCCGATCGCGCCGAATTCGGCTTCCGCGAACGGCAGGCGCTTGGTCTCGACGTCCTGCGGATCGTGATCCGAGACGATCACGTCGATGAGACCGCTGGCGACCGCCTCCACCAGCGCGCGGCGCGTCTCCTCGCGACGCAGCGGCGGGCGCAGCTTCAGAAAGGTGCGATAGTCGCCAATATCGTTTTCGTTCAGCGTGAGATGGTTGATCGACACGCCGCACGTGACCGGCAGACCCGCAGCCTTCGCACGCGAAATAATTTCCAGCGATTGCTCGCACGTCACGGACGCTGCGTGATAACGCCCGCCCGTCAGCGCCACGAGCCGCATGTCGCGGTCGAGCACGATGGATTCGGCTTCCTGGGGCACGCCGGACAGGCCGAGGCGCGAGGCGAATTCGCCAGCGTTCATCACGCCGCCGGCGAGATCGCGCTCCTCAGCGTAGTGCACGATCAGCGCGTCGAAATCGCGCGCGTAGGACAGCGCGCGGCGCATCACCTGCGCATTGCGAAGTGAATGGCCGGCGTCGCCGAAGGCGACAGCGCCTGCCTCCAGCAGCAGGCCGAATTCCGCGATCTCCCTGCCCTCGCGGCCCCGCGTCAGCGCGGCCATCGGCAATACGCGCACGCTGCCCGTGTCGCGCGCGCGGCGCTTGAGGAAGTCGACGACCGCCGGATCGTCGACCGGCGGATGCGTGTCGGCACGCGAAACGATGGTCGTGACGCCGCCGATCGCCGCCGCAGTCGTCGCAGTGGCGATCGTCTCGCGATGTTCCGCGCCGGGCTCGCCGACGAAGGCCTGCATGTCGATCAGCCCCGGCGCCACGACATCGCCCGCGCAATCGACGACGCGCGCGTCGGAGGGAACGGATTGCGCCGTCACGTCGCCGCCCACCGCGACGATATAGCCGTCGCGCACAAAAACGCCGCCGCGCGTCTCCGTCCCGCGCGCCGGATCGACGAGCCGCGCATTGACGAGAGCTATGGGCTGAAAGGCCTGGAACGGCATGGGCGTTTCCGTCAACTCACGTCTTGCCGCCGGCCCGACGCGCCAGTGCGCCGAGGCCGTAACCGGCCAGACAGATGAAGATATAGACGATCAGCTGGAAGGCGCCGTTCGACATGGCGTTGACCACCTTGCCGCCGGTCGATACGCCCGCAAACATCGTCTGCGCGGCGATCGCGCCCGCTACCGCCGGCGCGAGCAGCCAGTGCACACCGGCGCGCTTCCAACCGAGCAACGCCGCGACGACGAGCGCGACGAGCCCGACGCCGCTCGCCAGCTCCACGCCGACAGCGGAAAAGAAGAAGCCGATCAGCCGCGCGATGCGGACCATGATGGTCTCCAGTTGCGGTCGCGCTCATCCGTTCGGCAGATGCTGCGCGAGCGCTTCGAGCACGGCCATACGGACGGCGACGCCCATTTCCACCTGTTCGCGGATCAGCGACTGCGGCCCGTCTGCGATGCTGGAATCGATCTCCACGCCACGGTTCATCGGGCCGGGATGCATGACCAGAGCGTCGTGCTTGGCGAGCTTCAGCTTGTCGGCGTCGAGGCCGAAGAAGCGGAAGTATTCGCGCACCGACGGCACGAAGGCGCCGTTCATGCGCTCGCGCTGCAGGCGCAGCATCATCACGATGTCCACATCCTTCAGGCCGGCGCGCATATCGCGGAAAACCTCGACGCCCATGCGCTCGATACCCTCGGGCAACAGGGTGGAAGGCGCGATCACCCGCACCCGCGCGCCAAGCGCCGTCAGAAGGATGATGTTGGAACGCGCCACGCGCGAATGGAGAATGTCGCCGCAGATGGCGACGGTGAGCGCGTCGATCCGGCCCTTGTTGCGGCGGATGGTCAGCGCGTCGAGCAGCGCCTGCGTCGGATGCTCGTGCGCGCCGTCGCCGGCGTTGACGACGGAACAGTCGACCTTGCGCGCCAGAAGATGGACCGCGCCCGCCTGCGCATGGCGCACGACGATGATGTCGGGCCGCATGGCGTTGAGCGTGATCGCCGTGTCGATCAGCGTCTCGCCCTTCTTGACGCTGGAATTGGCGACCGACATGTTCATCACGTCGGCGCCGAGTCTCTTGCCGGCGAGTTCGAAAGACGACTGCGTGCGGGTCGAGGCTTCGAAGAACAGGTTGATCTGGGTCCGGCCGCGCAGCGTCGCGCGCTTCTTCTCGACCTGGCGGGACACGTCGACCGCCTCTTCGGCGAGATCGAGCAGCGCCTCGATATCGGGCCGCGAAAGCCCTTCTATTCCGAGCAGATGGCGGTGAGGAAAGGTCGGCCGGGGCGCAGCGTGCGACATCGGCCCGCTCTATGCGGGAAAGGCGCGCCGTCCGCAAGAGGCAGGAGCGTCCAGCGCGCGGAATTCCACAGCGCCGGTCAGACGGCGCGCTTGCTGGCGCCTCCAGGCGCGCGGACCGCCATCTTGAGGCGGCGATCGTGGTTCGCCTTGTCGCGATCCGCTTTTTTGTCAGTGTGTTCAACGGCGTGCGTCGCCGATACCTTGGTCAGACGCGAGATGAACAGCACGAGCACGCTGGAAAAAACGGCAGCGACGAGCATCGACGGCACTTCCTGCGCGCTCGGATAGGGCCGGAATTTCGTATAGACGATCATCGCGATGACGATCGTCGGCAGGGAGATGAGCCAGCCTGCCCGGAACCCGACGCCCTTCTGCTGGAACAGGATGATGCCGATTCCCGAGGAGGCGAACGACAGCGCCAGGATGATCGAGGCCAGACCGAACAGCGTGCCGTCGTCGAGCCGCGAGATGCCCGTGGTCCAGATGTGCCACGAGAAAAGCTGGCGCTCCAGCATGACCGAATAGACGTTGGCGACGCCCGGCCCGTTCCCGTCGGCCGCCAGTACGGCGGCCGGGACGGCCGTCAGGCCGAACAGAATTAACGCGGCTCGGGCAAGCATCTCCAGGCCCCTGTGAAGAGCGAACGCGCCCATTGTTTCAAATGGAGTTTGACAAGCCGTAAAGTTAAGAGCGATCCCAGCCGCTCCCCGGATTTGACAGTCCAGACCCTCTCGACCATGTTCCCGCGCCTGCCGGGGAAGCTCCGGCCGCCACATTTCGAGCCCGCCGACAGGCGCGCAGGGACTTGAATTTCATGAATGTCGTCATCGTCGAATCGCCTGCCAAGGCCAAGACGATCAACAAATATCTCGGCCGCGGCTACGAGGTTCTGGCCTCGTTCGGCCATGTCCGCGACCTCCCCGCCAAAGACGGCTCGGTCGAGCCGGACGCCGATTTCGCGATGAAATGGGAGGTCGACGGCAAGTCGGCCAAGCGCCTCTCGGACATCGCCAGCGCCGTGAAGGGCGCCGACAAGGTCATTCTGGCGACCGACCCCGACCGCGAAGGCGAAGCCATCTCCTGGCACGTGCTGGAGGTCTTGCGCAACAAAAAGGTATTGAAAGACAAAAAGATAGAGCGCGTCGTCTTCAACGCCATCACCAAGGACGCGATCCTCGACGCGATGAAGCATCCGCGCGAGGTGGATGCGGCGCTGGTCGAGGCCTATCTCGCGCGCCGCGCGCTGGACTATCTCGTCGGCTTCAACCTGTCGCCGGTGCTTTGGCGCAAGCTGCCGGGCGCGCGCTCGGCCGGCCGCGTGCAATCAGTGGCGCTGCGCCTCGTCTGCGACCGCGAGCTGGAAATCGAGAAATTCGTCGCCCGCGAATACTGGTCGCTGGTCGCCCATCTCAAGACCAAGGCCGGCGCGCCGTTCAGCGCCCGCCTCGTCGGCGCCGACGGCAGGAAGATCAACCGCCTCGACATCGGCGCGGGCGCTGAGGCGGAAGCTTTCAAGAAGGCGCTGGAAACCGCCACATTTACGGTAAAATCGGTCGAGGCCAAGCCCGCCCGCCGCAATCCGTCGGCGCCGTTTACGACCTCGACGCTGCAGCAGGAGGCCTCCCGCAAGCTTGGCCTTGCCCCTGCCCGCACCATGCAGATCGCCCAGCGCCTTTATGAAGGCGTCGACATCGACGGCGAGACGGTCGGACTCATTACTTATATGCGTACGGACGGCGTCGACATGGCGCCCGAGGCCGTCGCTGCCGCCCGCAAGGTGATCGGTCAGGAATATGGCGCGGACTACGTGCCGCAGGCGCCGCGCAAATATCAGGTGAAGGCCAAGAATGCGCAGGAAGCGCACGAGGCGATCCGCCCGACCGACATGGCGCGCCTGCCCCGCCGCGTGGCGCAGATGCTCGATCCCGAGCAGGCCAGGCTCTACGAACTCATTTGGATCCGCACCATCGCGAGCCAGATGGAATCGGCCGAACTCGAACGCACCACCGTCGAGATCGAGGCGAAAGCTGGCGGTCGCACGATCGACCTGCGCGCCACAGGACAGGTCGTCCGCTTCGACGGCTTCCTGAAGCTCTACCAGGAAGGCAAGGACGACGAAGGCGACGACGAGGACGGCAACCGCCTGCCTCCGATGGCCGCCGGCGAGCCCTGCACGCGGGAAAAGATCGAGGCGACCCAGCACTTCACCGAGCCGCCGCCGCGCTTCACCGAGGCGACGCTGGTCAAGCGGATGGAAGAGCTCGGCATCGGCCGTCCCTCCACCTATGCGTCCACCCTCGCCGTGCTGCGCGACCGCGACTATGTGAAGATCGACAAGAAGCGCCTCGTTCCCGAGGACAAGGGCCGGCTCGTCGTCGCCTTCCTCGAAAGCTTCTTCCAGCGCTATGTCGAATAGCCGATTTCACCGCCGGGCTGGAAGAACAGCTCGACCGCATCTCGAACTCCGAGATCGACTGGAAGGCGGTGCTTCGCGACTTCTGGGCCGAGTTTTCCGCCGCCATCGCCGCGACCACCGACCTGCGGACGACCCAGGTTCTGGACGCGCTCAACGACCCTGCTCGGGCCCCACATCTTCCGGCCGAGGGCGACGGCGGCGATCCGCGTTCCTGCCCGTCCTGCAACGCCGGCCAGCTGTCGCTCAAGATCGGCAATGCAGGCGCCTTCATCGGCTGCTCGAACTATCCCGAATGCCGTCGCTTCACCCTACGCTCTCGCGCTGACGGCGAAGCCATCGCTCAACGGCGAGCGTCCAGGCGTCAGGTTCTGGGCAATGATCCGGAACCGGCGCGGAGATCACGATCCGCGACGGCCGCTTCGCGCCCATATCCAGCTCGGCGAACAGGGCGAGGATGGCGACGCCAAGCGCTCCTCGCTGCCGCGCGGCCTGAAGCCCGAGGATGTCACGCTCGAAAAGGCGCTGGCTTCCCTGCCGCGCGAAGTCGCCCGCCATCCCGAAACCAGCGAACCGATTCGCCGGCATCGGCGCTACGGCCCTACGTCCAGCACGCCAGGACCTACGCCAATCTCGGCCGCGACGACGACGTGCTCGAGATCGGCGTAATCGCGCGATCGACCTGATCATCCAGAAGGAACAGGGCGGCGGCCGTTTCGGCGCGGCAGCGCGAACAAGCGCGAACTCGGCGAATCACCCGAGGCGGCGTGGTCGCGATCAATCTGGCCAGCTTCGGCCCGTATGTAAACTGGGGCCAAGGTCAACGCGACCATCCGCGCGCGGAACCGACAGCGAGACGCTGACGCTCGAGGCGGCGCTCGCCATGATCAAGGCGAAGCAGGAAGGCGGGCGACAGGCGGCAGCCGCAATCTCGGCGATCACCCGACGGCGGCGCGCTGGTCGTGAAGGGCCTAGTTCGGCCCCTATGTCGCTGGGGCAAGGTTTCGCGACCATCCCGAAAAGCCAGTCGCCTGACACGGTGACGCTGCAGGACGCCGTCGAGTTCTGGTCAACGCCCGCGCGGGCTGCGACCGGCAAAGAAGGGCCCGGTGAAAAAGGCCGCTGCGAAAAAGACGCTTCAGCGAAAAAGCCATGTGAAAGCCAAGAAGATCGAGGTATCCGACGACGCGCCTTTCGAGGGCGGCAAAGCCTGCGAAGAAGGCGGTCGCGAAAAGGGCGTCGCGAAGAACGCTGCAGAAAGCGGCCAAGAAAGCCGCGAAGAAGTGACGCTATGGCCTACGTCATGGCTGGCTGTCCGGCCATCCACTAAACGCTGCGTCATCGCGCTCAACCTCGATAGCGCGGCCGGCGTGGATGCTGGCACGAGGCCGGCGCGAGGTGCGCTCAATATGCTCCTCGCCATCTCCAACCTCCGCCTGGACGAAACCGACGCTGCCGTCGCCTTTAGGGAAGCCTGCGGCCTGCCCGCCCTGGAACGATCCGCGCGCCGACATCGCCCTGGCGCTCGGCAAGCCGTCATCACACTGTTCCGCTGGGCCGCATCAGACGGCAAACTGGTCGCCACCGCCATGGCGAGCTCGATGGTCCATCGCGGCTGGGTCTATTATCTCGCAGTGATCCGCCGGTACAGCGCAGGGCTGCGGCGCGGCCATGATGCAGGCCGCCGCCGACTGGCTTTGCGCAACAACGTCGCCGAAGCTGACGTGATGATCCGTTCTGGAAAATCGCCGTCGCCGCCTTTACCGCAAGACTCGGCTACGCAGAAGAGCGACACGATCACCATGGGGAAGCGGCTTTTGAGCCTTCCAGCCATCGGCGAGCTACAAGTAGTCGGCGTATCGCCGCTTACGCAGCGCCGTGTGTCGAAGACCGAAAGCTCAGAAAATCTGCCGGGCCGGATCAGCAGGAAGATTTTCCGGTGCAGCGGAGACGACGCCCTGCGCCACGCGCCCGCAAGGCCCTCGATGACACGGGATGTGCGCTCGGCCTTGGATTCCGGCCGCATGCGCCGGCGCACCAGCTCGTCGAAAATGATGCGGTCGACGACGTCCATGTCGGCCTCGCCGGGCGCAATCGTCTCGAAGCCGAATTTCGTCCGGAACCGCTCGGCAAACAGCGGCGAGCGCATGGTCGCGCCCGTACCGAGCAGCCCGACGCGCGTCAGCCCTGCCGCGCGAATGGCTTCGCCCGTGGGATCGGCGATATGCAGGAACGGCGTGCGCCGCGTCTCCATGATTGGCGCGACCGCCCGGTGCAGCGTATTGGAGACGCTGACGACGAGATCGACGCCCGCCGCCTCCAGCCGGTCGATTTTTTCGGCGAGATAGGCGGAAAGTTCATCCCATCTGTCGTCGCGCAACAGCGCTTCGATATTGCCGAAATTGACGGAAACGATGACGATCTCCGCATTGTCCCACCCGCCATAGACCGCATTCAGCCGCGCATTGAGCCCCTGATAATATTCGACCGTCGCCTCGTTGCTGGAGCCGCCGAGAATGCCGATCGTCTTCTGGCGAAACGGGCGCTGGCGAACCATGTTCATAATCATCGTCTCCCTGGCGGCGGGACATTGCAGCCGAAGGCCGCCCCGGCGCAACATGCGCGCAATGCCCGACTGCCCGCCCGATCCTCAGGAACCCTCGCCCGCTCGTGAACGACAAGTCGAAACATAAGACCCTCCCCTCCCGCGAAGACATTCTCGCTTTCATCGCGCGCGAGCGCGCGGGCGGAAACCTGTCGAAGATCGGAAAGCGCGAGATCGCGCGCGAATTCGGGATCAAGGGGTCCGACAAGATCGACCTGAAGCGCATCCTGCGCGAGCTGGAGGATGAAGGCGCGGTCGAGCGGCACGGCAAGGGGCTGGTCAAGCCCGGCGTGCTGCCGCCTGTCGTGCTCTGCGACGTCACCGGGCGCGATCTCGACGGCGAACTGATCGCGCGCCCGTCAGAATGGGACACGAGCCAGCTCTGGCGCCCGCATCCTAACCTGCACAGTCGTCGCGCGAAGCCTGGCACCACGCCCGGCGTCGGCGACCGCGCGCTGGTGCGCACCGAGCGCGAGCGCGACCCCGAGCCCGGCGCGCCGGAATATGCGGGCCGCGTCATCAAGCTCCTGTCGAAACAGAAGTCGCGCGTGCTCGGCATCTTCCGCGTAAATGCGAAAGGCGGCGGCGGGCGCATCGAGCCGATCGACAAGAAGCAGCTCGGCCGCGAACTCGCGGTGAGCGAAAGCGACCGCGAAGATGCGCGCGACGGCGATCTCGTCGCCGTCGACATTTTGCGCACAAGGCTTGCGGGCCTTCCCACCGCGCGCGTGCGTGAAATCATCGGCGCCATCGGCTCGGAAAAGGCGGTCAGCCAGATCGCCATTGCCACGCACGGCATACCCGACGTCTTTCGCCCGGATACGCTGACCGAAGCCGACAGGGCGCAGGAAGCGAAGATGGAGACGGAAGGTTTCCGGCGCGAGGACTGGCGCTCAATTCCGCTCGTCACCATCGACCCGCCCGACGCCAAGGATCACGACGACGCGGTCTTTGCTGAAGCAGATGCCGCGCAAGACAACGAAGGCGGCTTCATCGTCGCCGTCGCCATCGCCGATGTCTCCTATTATGTGCGCCCGCATTCCGCGCTCGACCGCGAAGCCGTCGCGCGCGGGAACTCGGTCTACTTTCCCGATCGCGTCGTGCCGATGCTGCCCGAGCGCATTTCCAACGATCTCTGTTCGCTGCGTCCGGACGAGGATCGCCCGGCGCTCGCCGTGCGCATGCGCATCGACAAGACCGAAGCCGCAAGGTCGATCGCACACTTTTCATCGCGTGATGATGCGCTCCGCCGCGAAGCTTTCGTATCAACAGGCGCAGCATGCCTTCGACGGCAGGCCCGACGAGACCTGCAGGCCGCTGATGAAATCGGCGCTCGAGCCGCTGCTCGCCGCCTATCGCTGCGCGACAATTGCGCGTGACAAACGCGGGCCGCTCGATCTCGATCTGCCCGAGCGCAAGATCAGATTGAAGGAGGACGGCACGGTCGACCGCGTCGAAATCCCGCCGCGTCTCGAAGCGCATCGCCTGATCGAGGAATTCATGATCGCGGCCAATGTCGCGGCCGCCGAGACGCTGGAGGAAAAGCGCCAGCATCTCATCTATCGCGCGCATGACGAGCCGAGCGTCGAAAAGCTCAACGCGCTTCCTAATTCTCGCCACCATCGGCGTGCGTCTCGCCAAGGCCAGACGATGCGCGCCAAGCAGTTCAACGACATTCTCGCCAAGCTGGGAGACCGAGCACGAGCATGTCGTCAACGAGGTCGTGCTGCGCTCGCAGGCGCAGGCCGAATACTGCGCAGAATTACGGGCACTTCGGCGCAACCTGTGCGCTATGCGCATTCACCTCGCCGATCCGCCGCTGCCGATCTGATCGTGCATCGCGCGCTGGTGCGCGCTGCAGACCTGGGCCCCGGCGCCTCTGCCCGACACGCCGCTCGACGAACTGCCGGGAACGCTGCCGCATTTCCGCAGCGGAACGCCGCGCCATGACGGCCGGAGGCGCAGAACAATCGACCGTCTGATCGCCGGTATTTCCTGCGGGCCAGGTCAGCGCGAACTTTCCGGCAAGATTTCCGGCGTCGCGCTCTGGCCTGTTCGTGAAGCTGAGCGAAAGCGGCGCCGACGGTTTCGTGCCAGCCTCCACCATCAGCGACGAATATTTCCGGCATGACGAGCCCACGCCGCAGCTCGTCGGCTCGCGTTCGGGAACATGTGCAGGCTCTCGGCGACAGCGTCGACGCGTGCGCCCCTCGGGAAGTCGCGCCCATGGCCGGCGCGCTGCGCCTCGAAATCCTCAGCGAAGGCCGCAGCCTGCAGTGCGCGAACCTCAAAGCCGCAAGATCAAGGGCCCGCGACAAGCGTCCCCTTCCCGAAAAAGCGACCAAAGGCTACAAAGGGCGCCGCGTGAGAAACGGAGATGACTATGAAGCGCGCCCCGCAACCATCGTCGCCGGCAAGCCGGCCTCGACCGCGACGTCTGGCGCGATGCGCGCCTTGCCGGCTGCTGCCCGCCTGCGGCGAGGCAAGCTTCGCCGCCTATCTCAAGGTCGCTGACAAATGCGAGGCCTGCGGCGAGATTGCATCACGCATCGCGCCGACGACGCGCCGCCCTATTTCACCATTTCATCGTCGGTCATTTTGTCGTCGCCGCCCTGCTCGCCTTCGGACGAATCTGGCCAGGTGCGCCCTACTGGCTGCACGCCATACCTGGTCAGCCTTCATCATCCTCGCCTCGCTGTGGCTGCTGCCGTCGTGAAGGGCGCGCTCATCGGCTATCAATGGGCGCTGCGCATGCACGGGTTCGGGGAGCGGGAGCGAAAGCGGACCGCGAGCCCTCGGTCAGCCGCAAAGCGAGCCTGGGCGCGCCCCGTTACATTGGCGGGTCGAACGTCGGGCTAAGATCGTCCGGCAAGATCGACATATCAGCGCAGGCGGACCATGACGGACAAGGCGGCAGCGGGACCGAGCAAAGAACACGACAACGCAAAGTTCATGACGGCGTTCGACCGCGAGCGCAAATGGCCGAACGTGCGGCTGAAGCTCGCGGCGACCCTGATCCTGCTCGACCGCTCAGGCGAAATTCCCAAGGTGCTGATGGGCAAGCGCCAGCCGGCCAAGATTCATGGCCGGCAAGTTCGTTTTCCGGCGGGCGCATCGAGGCGCCGACCGCGAAGATGCAGGCGCTCGCGCCCTGCCTGCGCCTGTCGACGAAAAGCTCGCCAAGCGCCGCGTGGAAGCCGTCGAAGACGCTGCCGCGCGCTCTGGCGCGCCTGCCATGCGCGAAATATTCGAGGAGACCGGCCTCGTGCTCGGCCGCCCCGGCGCGTCGACAAGGTTCCCGAAGGCGACTGGACCGATTTCATGCAGCACGGCATCGCGCAGACCTCTCGGAAATGGCTTCATCGCGCGCCATCACGCCGCCCAAGCGCCCCAAGCGCTTGACACCCTGCTCCCTCTGCCTCGACGCCAAATGGATCGCCCATCGCGTCCGAGGGCGTCGTCACGGCGGACACGGAACTCGTCGAACTCGTCTGGGTGCCGCTCAGGAAGCGCAGGAGCTCGACCTGCCGCACATCACCCGCGTCGCTGAAGGAGCTGGAAGGCCGGATCGCTGACGGCATGAGCACGATACGCCAGACGCCCTTCTACTACGAGAAGCAGCGGGTGTGGTTCCGCGAGGAGCCGATCGTTTGACGCCTCACGCCGGACTTGTCCGGGCTTCCACGCCGTTCCGCCGGCAACGTCGCTTTGACCTTCGCGCCTCGCCACGCCCAGAAAATGCTCGCCGTTGACGTCTGGATGGCCGGACAAGCTTCCGGCCATGACGGCCGGCATCTATCAGCGTTCGCTTTTCCTCCCCTGATCGCGGCGATCGCGCCATTTCCATCGTCGGCGTCGGCCTGTCGATGACGATCCCGCTGATCGCCGTTCGCATGGAGCGGCGGGCTAACGCCAGCGCCAATGGCTGGGGCGTAGCTGTGTCGGGGCTGGCGACCATCCTCGTCTCGCCGCTTCATGCCGGCTCTGGTGCGCAGCCTCGCGTGCGCCACCTGATGCTCTGGCTCTGGCGCGGCGGTCGCGAGCTCGCCGGCCTCGCCTTCGTCGACAATGTCCTGTGGTGGTTTCCGATCCGCTTCGGCTTCGGCGCGTCGCAGACGCTGTTCTTCGTCGTCAGCGAATACGCCATCAACGCGCGCTGGCGCCGGAGGAACGGCGCGGCCTTGTGGATCAGGATCCACCTGACTCGCTCTATCTCGGCTTGCGCTCGGTCCTGTCATCATCGGCTTCGTCGGCGTGGAGGGGCGCGCGGGCTTTATGCGGCCATCGCGCTGTTCGCGATCGGCGGCGCGGATCATCGCGGCAGCGCTCGGCATCCTGACCTTCAGCGGACGCGCCGAGCGCCCCGCCCGGGCGATGATCTTCGCGCGCCGGTCATCATGCTCGCGTCGCTGCCTGTTCGGCGCTGGAGACCGGCGGCATGGGCCTCCTGCCCGTGCACGCCTTGCGCAACGGCTACGGCAACGCGCGGCGACTGGCGCGCTGTTCGTATCCTTCGTCGCCTTCGGCAATGTCGCTTTCAATCTGCTGCTCGGCCTCTATACGGACCCATGGATCGCGCCGCAGCCCATCGTCGCCATCGCGATCGTCGGTCTTCGTCGGCGCGCTGGCGCTTGATGGTCGAAGCCATTACGCGTGGCCTTCAGCGCTGCTGCTGTTCGTGTGTGGGGGCGGCATTGTCGGCGGCCTTACATGGTCGTGGTCTCGCGTTATCAGCTGGCTGCCACCGGCGCTTCGACCTCGCTCACACCATTTGGCTCGTCATGCTCTATGCGACTGCATGATCGCCGGGTCAGCTGACCAGCGCCCGACGCCTCGCCGACGCACGGTCTGTTCGGCGGGTGGCGCTAAGCGTTTCGTCGCCTATCCTGTCGTCGCTGGAGTGACGCTTGGCGAAAGAGGATAGCGGGCTTACGCGCCTTCATCGCCGCGTCGATCTCGCCCTGCCTCTGCAGCTCCTGGCTGCCGCGCTTGTGCAGGCGAGCAGGAGGGCTTGGCAGCGTTGCATGGCGGCGGCAGGTCGAGCCTGCGGTCGACGCCGCCGCCAGCACGCCGACGAAGCAATCGCCCGCCGCCGTCGTGTCGACGCTCACCGCATGAGCGGCGATGATGCAGCGCTGTCGACGCGTGCCTCGCCATTTCGGCCCCGGCGTGCAGCACGCCGCGCCTGAGTCGCCGACAGCGATGCGACGTCCGCCGCGGCGCCGATCTGCGCAGCGAGAAAAGTCAGCCTCCTGCTCGTTGACGACGATCAGCCAGCACTTTTTCAGCGCCTCCAGCGGCAGATCCCTGACCGCCGGCGCAAGATTGAGGATGACGCGCGCGCCCGCGTCACGCGCGCGATGAATGAGCCGGGCCGTCTCCTTCCGGATCGCATTCCATCTGCAGGACGACGATCGTCGCGTCGTCGAGAATTCGTCAGGAACCCGGTCCTGCCGCGCCTTCAGATTGGCGCCCGCGCCACCGCGATAGCGTTGCAGCCCGCCTCGTCGGTGACGATCAGGAGGCGACGCCGGTCGCGCCCGCGACCGCCCTCGACGCCCCAGGCACGTCGACGCCAGCCGATTCGAGGGCCTGCCTGCGCGGATTGGCGAGGCGTCGCGGCCGACCGCGCCGTAGAGCGCGACTTCTGCGTCTTTGGCGGCGGCGACCGCCTGGTTCGCCCCTTGCCGCCAGGCTCCGTCCGCATGGCGCGGGCAAGCCGCGTCTCCCGGGCAGGCGCCTCCGTATGTCGAAGATCAGATCGGTTGATCAGGCCGAAGACCAGAATCATGCGCCACCTTCGCCGCTGCCTCCGCATTGACAATCGGCGGTCGATCAGTACTTTGCCGGCCGAGCTTCCGGGCCGGGACGACAGACGTTCCCGGCTCGTTTTCGTTGGCGTGGGCTCCGCGCCCCCCGAACAAGCGGAACAGAACCATGGCCAAGGCCGCCACCATCAAGATCAAGCTGCTGTCCTCCGCCGACACCGGCCATTTCTACGTGACCAAGAAGAACGCGCGCACCAAGACAGACAAGCTGTCGTTCAAGAAGTACGATCCAGTCGCGCGCAAGCACGTCGAATACAAGGAAACCAAGATCAAGTAAGGCGATCCGCCGCTTGATTGACCGAAAGGGCGCGCAAGCGCCCTTTTTCATTTGGACCTGCGAAGGAGCCGCAAAAATGAGCAGCCCGGCCTTTACCATCGCCCCCGCGCGCAACGAGCACGATTACAACGACGCCGTCCGCCTGTTCGGCGCCTATGCCGGCACGCTCGGCGTCGACCTCTCCTTCCAGAATTTCGAGGAAGAGCTGGAGGACATGCCCGGCGAATACGCCCCGCCCAAGGGCGAACTGCTGCTCGCCCGCGTCGCCGACGGCGAGGCGATCGGCTGCGTCGCGCTGCGCCCGCTCGACATTCCCGGTTGCTGCGAGATGAAGCGGCTCTACGTGATGCGCAAGGGCCGCCAGCTCGGCGTCGGCAAGGCGCTGGTCGAGACGATTCTCAGGATCGCGACGGCCGCCGGCTACACCGAAATGCGGCTCGACACCCTGCCCTCGATGGCGCCGCCCTCACGCTCTACGCCGAAGAGGGCTTCGAGCAGATCAAGCCCTATTACTCGTCGCCGATCCCCGGCGCGGTCTTTCTGGCGAAGAAGCTGGCTGATCAACGCTCGCGCGCCTGAACGCCGCGTCGATGGCCGCAGATCGCGCATCGACTTCGTCGCATGGCGGGATGGGTGAAGACATGGAGATCGTCTGCACGGATCGCCGCCAGAACCTGCGCGGCGACGAGTTGCCGTGGATCGAGCGCCGGCGCTGGCGTTTTCCGCTACAGCCTGCGCCAGCGCGCCCTGCGCTGCCAGGCGTCGGCCTGACCGCAGGCCGTAGCGCTCCTGCCGGTTGCGCGCTGTCGGCGATTCGCCGTGCGCACGAAGCCCGGGCACACGAACGCTGCACGCCTGATGCCTGGCGCCAAAGCTCCTTCGCCAGCCCCTCGGACATGCCGACAACGGCGTATTTTGTCGCGACGCATAGGGGCTGAAGCCGATATTGGCCTGCAGGCCGCCATCAGAGGCGGTATTGACGATATGCCGCCGCCCTCCCGCGCGCCCGCATGGCGGGCAGGAAGGCAACGACGCCGTGGACGACGCCCATCAGATTGACGTCGACCACCCAACGCCAGGTCTCGGGCGATATCGCCTCGATCCCGCTGCCGCCGGCGACCCCGGCGTTGTTGCAGAGAATATGGACCGGCCCGAAAGCCTCGGCCGCCGCGGCGGCGGCATGAGAAACACTCGCGAAATCAGCGACATCGTAAGCCGTGGCGCGAACCTGCGGGGCGAAGGCCGCAAGCTGCGCAATCGCCCGCTCGAGCGCCGCCGCCTCGATATCGGCGAGCATGACGTTCATGCCTTCGGCGGCGAAGGCGCGCGCCAGCGCGAAGCCGATGCCGCTGGCCGCCCCCGTCACAAAGGCTGTGCGGCCGACAAAATCGCGCATGGAAAAGCCTTGCTGTGGCGAAAGGCCGAATCGGCGCGCCGGGCGCGAACCACCGAAAGCGAGCCGCCAAAAACGAAGGTGGCCGGTCATCAACGGCGTCGAGGAGGCCACTCCTACACCGCCAACGACCGGCCGACCCCACGGACCCAGGAGATGCGGCGGACCTGAGCACTCCGCAGGGTATTCAAAGCGCCGAAACGCACCGTAACGCGTACTGACGCGACCTGCCCTCTGCGAGCCGTGAACGGCCCCGGTTTCAGGTCTGCCCGCGCCGCGATGCAACTAGCTCAGCAACACCACGTTACCCACGGTCTGGAAATGCAATCTGCTGACTTTGAAACGCCTTAAGAAACCGATTGTTAACTTAAACGAACAGGGTGAACGGCAGATGACCGCGCGACGCCGCGCGGTCCTGCAAACTGCGAATTCTGCGTAAAATGCCGATTCGTGGCGGCTCAGGCGGCCGCCAGCGTCACCTTGTTGCGGCCGGTGGCCTTCGATTCGTACAGCGCCTTGTCGGCCGACTTGTAGATGAAGTCGGGATTGGCGTCCGATCCGCGGTCGGCGATGCCGATCGAGATCGTCACCGGCACGGCCATCTGCCCTTCCTTCACGTTGAAGGGCTCGGCCTCGACCGCGCGGCGCACGCGCTCGGCGACTCGCCCTGCGACATCGATCGAAGTCTCCGGCATGACGATCACGAATTCCTCACCGCCGAGACGGCAGACGAGATCGACGCTGCGCACGGCGCGACGGATGCGGCCGGCCAGCGCCCGCAGGATTTCGTCACCCGCGTCATGGCCGTAGGTGTCGTTGATCTTCTTGAAGAAGTCGATGTCGAGCACCAGCAGCGACAGCGGCTTGGCGCCCTGCGCCGCCTGGTCGAGCAGCGTCGACAGGTGCATGTCGAAATAGCGGCGATTGTGCAGGCCGGTCAGCGCGTCGACCACGGCCATTTCGATGGCCTGCTCGACATTGTTGCGCAGGCTCTCGGCGTAGCGCTTGCGGCGCACCTGCGTGCGGACGCGGGCGATCAGCTCGTTACGGTCGATCGGACGCACCAGATAGTCGTTCACGCCGAGATCGAGGCCGCGCAGGATTTTCGGCCGGTCCTCCATATCCGCGATGGTCAGGATCGGCAGCGCGCGCGTGCGTTCGAGCGAGCGCAGCTGGCTGCACAGGCGCAGGCCGTCGTAATTCGACAGGCCGAGGCTGACGATGATGAGATCGTAGGGATTTTCGGCTGCGCGGAACAGGGCTTCCTGCGGATTGGTCTCGACATCGACCGTCTGATTGCCGCGCAGCGAGGCGACGATGCGATCGCTCGACGCGAGCCGGTCGTCGACCAGCAGCACGCGCCCGTGATGGCCGTCGGCGGCCGAGGCGTTGACGAACGGGTCCGAGCGGCCAAGCCTAGCCGAGGTGGAGGCGCGCGAGCGCAATTCGTCCAGCGTGACCTTGAGCCGCGACAGCGATTTCACGCGCGCGATCAGCGCGACTTCGTCGACCGGCTTGGTCAGGAAGTCGTCGGCGCCGCAATCGAGGCCGCGCACGCGGTCGGCGGCCTGGTCGAGCGCCGTGACCATCACGACGGGAATGTGCGACGTCGTCGGATCGGCCTTCAGCCGCGTGCAGACTTCGAACCCGTCCATGCCCGGCATCATGATGTCGAGCAGCACGATGTCGCACAGGCCCGCCTTGCAGGCTTCGATCGCCTCGGGCCCGTTGGTCGAGGTCAGAACGTCGAAATATTCCGCCGTCAGCCGCGCTTCGAGCAGCTTATGTTCGGCAGCAGATCGTCGACGGAGAACGCGAGCGGTCATGTACGCTTACCCCACAGGATCGGACGCGTAATTGCGGACGGTTTCGAGAAACTTCACGACGGAGATCGGCTTCGACAGATAGGCCTCGCAGCCGCCCTGCCGGATTTTTTCCTCGTCGCCCTTCATGGCGAAGGCCGTGATGGCGACGACGGGAATCGAACGCAGCGATTCGTCGTCCTTGATCCACTGGGTGACCTGCAGGCCGGAGACTTCCGGCAGCTGGATGTCCATCAGGATCAGATTGGGATGATGCTTGCGGGCGAGATCGACCGCCTCGACGCCATTGCGGGCCTGCACGGTCTGATAGCCGTGCGCCTCCAGGAGGTCGTTGAAGAGCTTCATGTTGAGCTCGTTGTCTTCGACGATCAGAATGGTTTTCGACATCACAAGCCCGGGCGCAGTCCCGGATTCGCCTTACAGTTCGGGGCGAATCCGGATCGACAGAAACGCGATCGGGCGGATGGTAACCGCCAGAGATTTACGAAAGGAAAATCCTTGGCCTTCCGACGATTATCCACAGAAAAGCCCCCTTTCGGACAAGGCCTGCGACGCGGCCCGCCAACCCGAGAGGAATCAGAGGCTATCGCAATTCAGGCCATTGGCTACATTGCGGGCGACGATGACCGGCTGGGACGCTTCCTGGCGCTGACCGGCCTCGATCCCGATGGTCTTCGCGCGGCGGCCCGCGAGCCGGGATTTCTTGCCTCCGTGCTCGACCATCTCGCAGGATACGAGCCCGATCTAGTCGCATTTGCGACGGACGCTGGAATTGCGCCCGAAAAGGTCGCCGCCGCCCGGCTCGTCCTCTCAGGTCCGGACCGCTGGAACGACTGACATGGAGGCTGCGCCGCTCTGCCGCGACTGCCTGACGCGCGCCCCGCCCGGCGCGCCGCGCTGTCCGGCCTGCGGCTCGCCGCGCCTCATTGTCCATCCCGAGCGCGACGCTCTGTCGATCGCCCACATCGACTGCGACGCCTTCTATGCGGCGGTCGAGAAGCGCGACGATCCGTCGCTGCGCGACAGGCCGCTGATCATCGGCGGCGGCAAGCGCGGCGTCGTCTCGACCTGCTGCTACATCGCCCGGACCTTTGGCGTGCGCTCGGCCATGCCCATGTTCAAGGCGCGCGCGCTGTGCCCGGACGCGGTCATTCTCAAGCCCAACATGGCGAAATACGCCGAGGTCGGCCGCGAAGTGCGCCGCCGCATGCTGACGCTGACGCCGCTGGTCGAGCCGCTCTCGATCGACGAGGCCTTCCTCGACCTCTCGGGGACCGAGCGCCTGCATCACGGCCCGCCCGCGCTCACGCTCGCCCGCTTCGCCCGCGACGTC
>JACKJE010000031.1 GCA_020638135.1 Methylobacteriaceae bacterium
CCCCGCAATCGCCGCAAGGCTTGACTATCCGTTGCTCCGAAGCCGCTTCGGCGGCGCGCGGACTGACGCATGGCCTATTACGCGACGTCGGCAGACCTGAGTCCCACATCCATCGGAAAATCCCGCGGCGCGGCGATTGGATTCAGCGTCGTGCGGCTTGCAGCCGTCTTTGCGCTGTTCGCCGGCTTCGTCGTTGTCGCCGCCCAGATGGTCGGGCGGGAGGTCGATCCGGCGTCGAGCCAGTCCCGCGCCTCTCGCCGGCTCGCCCTCGATAATGCGCCGGCCACGATCGTGCCAGGCAAGCGCCGCAAGGCGGAAGCGCCGGCGGCCAAGGTCGCGACAGGGCCGCTCGACGAGGATTCCTCGCTCGACATCGCGCAGCAGGTGCGCGACCGCATGATCCCGGAGGACGAACTCGCCCGGCAGCTCATGGTCTTCGGCGACGGTATGGACAAGTTGCAGTTCGGTCCGGTCAACGTGCGCCGTCGGCTGGTCGAGACGGTCATCCGCGCCGCCCAGCGCGCCGACTACGACCCGACATTGCTGATGGCGATCGCCGACAAGGAATCGAGCCTGCGCGCGACGGCGCGGGCCGGCACGTCGTCGGCGGCGGGCCTGTTCCAGTTCATCGACAAGACATGGCTGCAGGCGATCCGCATGTTCGGCGCGCAGCACGGGCTGGCGCGCGAGGCCGCGCTGATCGAGGGGCCCGACGACAAGCCGAGCATAGCCGACGAGGACGAGCGCGCCCGCGTGCTGGCCCTGCGCGAACGGCCCTATCTGGCGGCGGTCATGGCCGCCGAAATGTTGAAGCGCGATGGCGACAAGGTCGCCGAGAACGTCGGCCGGCCGCTGACCGCCGGCGAGACCTATCTCATTCATTTCCTGGGCACGCGCGACGCACGCCTGTTCATGTCGCGGCTGGCCGAGGCGCCGCAGGGTTCGGCCGCCGCCATGCTGCCGAAGCCTGCCCGCGCCAACAAGCCGATCTTCTACGAGCGCGGCAAGGCCAAGGCGGTCGCCGACGTGCACAAGAAGTTCGAGGACATGATGGGCCTGCGGCTCGACCGCTACAATCAGGTCCGCGACATCGCCGGCGCCATGGCTTACAGCGGCGACTGAGCGCCCGCCCCCATGCGAGACGGGCGCTTTTCATCATCGGGAAACGGCGCGCCGCGCAGCGGGGTCGGCGTGATAGGCCGCAGCCAGCAGGCCGGTGTCCTCGTGGCCGCGGAAGGCGCAGATCTTGCCGTCGCGGAACGTGAAGACGTGGACCCAGTCGTTTTCGCCAGCGACTCCGTTGCGGTTCATGATCCACGCGGCTGAGCCGCCGACATAGACATTGCTGTCGTTCGCCGCGAAATCCGACGGCGAGAAGCGCGTGATCTCCTGCGTCTCCTTCAGGTTGCGGAAGAATTCCGCGGCGCCCGCCTTGCCTTTGTGGATGCCGGCCATCGGGACGTCCTCGGGCCGGCCGACCAAGCCAAAGCTCACGTCGTCGGTCAGCACGGCGAGAATGGCGGGAATGTCGCCTTTGCCGAAAGCCGCGTAGCAGTCCTGCACGATCTTGATGTTGGCGTTGCTCATGTCGTCCTCCGTTTGGCTGATGCCGGGAACGACCTTGGCGCCTCGCCCGCGCCGCCACATGGGGCGAATTCCCTACGCGGCTCAACTGAGCCCGTGCTCGATCGCAAACAGCGTCGCGCCGCCGCGCGTGCGCACGGCGAGTTTGATGAAGATCGACTGCGTCTGGTTGTCGATTGTCTTGGGCGAGACGCCCAGCGCGTTTGCGATCTGCTTCGTCGACTGCCCGCGCGCGATGGCCCGCAGCACCTCGATTTCGCGTGGCGTGAGGTCGGCGACCAGCGTCTTGTGCGCGGCCTTCGCGTGGCCTGCCGCTGACAGCACGGCGGCGACCGCATCTGCGTCCAACGTTCCCGCGCGGGCCTCGCGTTTCAGCTCTTGCGCTGCGGCGGACGCGGAGAGGGCGGGGCGGTGCGGGCGCGGTTCGATCTTGTTCTGGTAGGCTTCGGCGGCAGCGAGAATACGCGCTGGCGCGCTGAGCGCGCCGCCGCGCAGGCCGCGATGATAGCCTGAGCCGTCGAGCCGCTCGTGATGCTGCGCGACCAGCGCCCCGAGCCGCGCCAGCGCCGGCGGACGGGCAAGCGTGCGTTCGCCGTAGTAGGCGTGCAGGCGCGCCTGTTCCCAGTCGGCGTCGTTGAAGGGCGAGGGCTTGTTCCAGATGCGCAGCGGGATGCCGACCTGTCCGATATCGTGCAGCAGGCCGGCGCGATAGAGGTCCTGCGCATCCGCCGCCGGCAGGCCGCAACGCGACGCCGCCTCGCGCGCCAGCGCGGCGACGGCGCGCGAATGGCCTGAAGACCACGGTGACTTGAGATCGGCGAAATCAGCCATGGCGAGGCAGGCTTCGTCGAATTCCTGGTCGCTCATCGGCAGGTCCGGCTCCGGCGCCAGCGCCTGCACATCGCTCCATGTCACGCCGTCGAGACCAGCGGTCAGAGTATCCGCGTGATCGAGGTAGAGATCGACGAGGCGCGGCTCGTAGGCGCCTCCGCGCCGCGCCGCGATCTTCGCCGCCGCGCCTTCCGCGCCGAAGGCCGCCCGCAGCACGATGGCGTCCTGCGCGAAGGCCACGATCCGCACGGCGAGCGCGACCGCCTCGCCTTTCAAGCCGCGTGGCAGGCCCTTGCCGTCCCAGCGCTCGTAGAGCTGGCCGAGGTTGCGCTGGATTTCCGGGCCGAACCCGAGGCGCTCGGCAAGCCGCTGTGCGACTTCGCAATGGCTCGACAATATCTCGACGCTGGCGGACTTGCTCAGCAGCAGCCCGCGCACGACGGCGCCGAGCGCGGCCATGCCGCCGGCGCCGGCATTGGCCCGACGCAGATAGGCGAAGATCAGCGCGCCCATTTCGCTGGCCTGCCCGGGATCGATGCGCGCGAAGTCGCGGCGGAAATCGATCTCGTCGCCGAACAAAGTCGCCATGGCGTGAGTTTCGGCGTTGCAGCCGATGTAGCGAAGCAGCGCGTGGCAGTGGATTTCCGCCACCTCGGATTCGGGCGCGCCGAGCTTGCGGCCAATTCGATGGGCGAGCACGCAAGATTGCTGCGCGAATTCCAGCGGCTGGCCGAGCGCGAGATCGGTAGCCATCGATAGGGCCGCCATCACCTCGCCGCGCCGGACGCGGCTGTCCAATGTCCCGTCCGCCATGGCGCCACCTTAGATCACGCTGCGCGCCGGCGAAATCGGGCGGTCCGATCGTCGCCACCGGCCGTCCGCCGGGTTGCATCCCCGCCCATCCTCCGCTATACGGCCGGCCATTCCACAGGCGGACTCTTGCGTTCCTGATTGAAGGAAACGCGTCCGGTGGCCGGATTTCCGGCCTCTCAAGTCCGCCGAGGCACAACCGGAGAATGATGAATCATGGCGCTTCCTGACGTTTCCATGCGCGGCCTGCTCGAGGCCGGCGCGCATTTCGGCCATCAGTCGCACCGCTGGAACCCGAAGATGAACGAGTACATCTTCGGCGTCCGCAACAACATCCACATCATCGACCTCGCCCAGACCGTGCCGCTGTTCCATCAGGCGCTGAAGGCCGTGTCCGACACGGTCGCCAAGGGCGGCCGCGTGCTGTTCGTCGGCACCAAGCGTCAGGCGCAGGACCATATCGCCGACGCCGCCAAGCGCTCGGCCCAGTACTACATCAACTCCCGCTGGCTCGGCGGCATGCTGACCAACTGGAAGACGATTTCGGGCTCCATCAACCGTCTCCGCAAAGTCGACGAGCAGCTCTCCTCGGGCGCCTCGGGCCTGACGAAGAAGGAGCGTCTCATGCTGTCGCGCGAGCGCGACAAGCTCGAAAAGGCGCTGGGCGGCATCAAGGACATGGGCGGCCTGCCGGACCTGATCTTCGTGATCGACACCAACAAGGAACAGCTCGCGATCAAGGAGGCCAACCGCCTCAACATTCCGGTCGCCGCGATCCTCGACACGAACTGCGATCCCGACGGCATCGCCTTCCCGATCCCGGCCAATGACGACGCCGGCCGCGCCATCGCGCTCTATTGCGACCTGGTCGCCCGCGCCGCCATCGACGGCATCGGCCGCGGCCAGGGCGCCTCGGGCGTCGATCTCGGCGCCTCGGAAGAGCCGGTCGCCGAGGAGCTGCCGTCCGCAGCGGCTTCGGCCGACGCCGGCGAGGAGCCGACCGAAATGTTCGAAATCCTCGCCGCCCCGCGCGGCGCGCCGGACGATCTCGCCAAGCTGCACGGCGTCGGCCCGCAGCTCGTCAAGAAGCTGAACGACGGCGGCATCTTCCACTTCTGGCAGATCGCGGCGATGAAGCCCGAGGACGCCTCCAAGGTGGACGCCGATCTCAAGCTCAACGGCCGCATCGACCGCGACGGCTGGATTTCGCAGGCGCGCGGCTTTCTCGCGGCCTGATCGGCTGCGGCCTCGGCCGCAACCGCCTTCACATCGTCACACATATCGGGCCTGCCTCGTTTGAGGCGGGCCGCAATCGCTAGAAGAGGATTTCCCCCCATGGCCACGATCTCTGCCGGCATGGTGAAGGACCTGCGCGAAAAGACCGGCGCGGGCATGATGGATTGCAAGACTGCGCTGACCGAGGTCGGCGGCGACATCGAGGCGGCCGTCGACTGGCTGCGCAAGAAGGGCCTCTCGAAGGCGGCCAAGAAGTCCGGCCGTGTGGCGGCCGAAGGCCTCGTGGCGGCTGCCGTGCGCGACAATGCCGGTGTCGTCGTCGAGGTGAACTCCGAAACCGACTTCGTCGCCCGCAACGAAGAGTTCCAGGCGCTCGTGCGCTCGATCGCCGCTGTCGCGCTGGAGAAGGGCGACACTGATGTCGCGACGCTGTCGAACCAGCATTATCCCGGCGGCGCGGGCTCGGTCGCCGACGCCATCTCGAACGCCATCGCCACGATCGGCGAGAACATGACGCTGCGTCGCGCCTCCATGCTGTCGGTGAACGATGGCGTCATCGGCCAGTACGTGCATTCGCCGATCGCCGACGGCCTCGGCAAGATCGCCGTGCTCGTCGCGCTCGAATCGAAGGGCGACCCGGCCGTGCTCGCTACGCTGGCCCGCCAGCTCGCCATGCACGTCGCTGCTACCTCGCCGGTCGCGCTCGACGCGGCAAGCGTCGATCCGGCCGTGATCGCGCGCGAAAAGGCCGTGCTCGCCGACAAGAACGCCGGCAAGCCCGCGCATGTGCTGGAAAAGATCGTGGAATCCGGCCTGAAGACCTATTTCAAGGAAGTGACGCTGGTCGATCAGGTCTCGATCCACGCCGACCACGGCGGCAAGACCGTTGCTCAGGCCGTCAAGGACCACGAAGGCAAGGCCGGCGCGCCGATCGTCATCAAGGGCTTCGTCCGCTACGGGCTCGGCGAGGGCATCGAGAAGGCGGTCGATGATTTCGCCGCCGAAGTCGCCGCCGCCGCCAAGGGCTGAGCGGACCGCGAGCCTTCAGGCTCGCTTGATCGCTGATACGAGCCTGAAGGCTCACGATCCAAACGCCGTCCGCTTCGCGGGCGGCGTTTTTCTTTTTGGCCGCATGTGACCTTCGTCATGGCGATCAGATGACTGACGGCACTCACGTTCCCGCTTCCCGAGAGTCAATCTGCTGACGTTCGGACGGTTCGGAAACGTCCAGTCCGAGCGAGGCGCAGAATTCGCGTCCGGGCCATTCCGGAACCTCCAGCCGGACTTACGGAACGCACTAGAGTTCATTCAAGCGCCGAAGCGTTGTTTCTGGCCGGGACGACGCAGAGGAGCCGACGGTTTGCCGTCGGAACGCGAGGATGAGCGGAGGAGCGGCGACCCCCATGCCGCTCCTCCTTTTCTTTTCCAGACGCCAATGGACGTTCTATGCTCCGGGCTCCCGCAACGAGGGCAGCATGGCGCGCGTCCTGATTCCGCTTCCCGCCCGCGACTATGACCCGACCGAAGCGGCGGTCTCCTGGCGCGTGCTGCGCGATCTCGGACATTCGATCGTTTTCGCGACGCCCGACGGCGCGCCGTCCGAGGCAGACGATCTCATGCTGCATGGGCGCGGGCTCGATCCGTGGGGCTTTAGCCCCGGCCTCGACCGCCTCGTGTTGATCGGCCGTTTTCTGCGCGCCGATGCCGCTGGCCGCGCAGCCTACGATGCGATGGTCTCGAGCCCCGAATGGCGTTCGCCGATCAGATGGGGCGATGCGCGCGCGCCGGATTTCGATGGGCTGCTGTTGCCCGGCGGCCATCGCGCGCGCGGCATGCGCGCCTATCTCGAAAGTCCCGTCCTGCAGGCGCTCGCGGTCGATTTCTTCCATGCCGGCAAGCCGGTCGGCGCCGTCTGCCACGGCGTCGTGCTTCTCGCGCGCAGCGTCGATCCCCTGACCGGCCAGTCCGTGCTGCACGGCCGCAGAACCACGGCGCTGACCTGGGCGCTGGAAAGGAAAGCCGTAAGCGTCGGCCGCATCGCGCGCTGGTGGGACCCGACCTATTATTCCACCTATCCCGATCAGCCCGGCGAGAGCCAAGGCCATCGCAGCGTGCAGGCGGAAGTCACGCGCGCGTTGGCCGATCCCGCCGACTTCGAGGACGTGCCAGCCGACATGCCCGACGCCGCGCTCAAGACCAGCGGCCGCGCCCGCGACCGGGCCGACGATTCGCGGCCCGCTTTCGTGGTCGAGGACGGCAATTACGTCTCGGCGCGCTGGCCCGGAGACGTGCACACCTTCGCCGCCGCTTTCGCGCGCCGGCTGACGGCCGCGGCGGATCGGCGCTGATGCGGGCGCGGGCATGACCGGCGCGCCTTGCCGCCCTTCCGCGCAGACCCTATGAAAGCCGCGCGGCTCCCTCAGGGCGAGCGGCGACGATTCGGACAACAGCAGCGAGAGCAGGCGAGCGATGACCGCGTCCCCGGCGCAATCCCGTTTCAAGCGCGTGCTGGTGAAACTGTCCGGCGAGGCGCTGCAGGGCGCCCAGTCGCACGGGCTCGATCCGGAAACCGTCACGCGCATCGCCAGGGACTTGGCCGGCGCGGCAAGAGCGGGCGCCGAGGTGGCGGTCGTGGTCGGCGGCGGCAATTTCTTTCGCGGCCTGCAGGGCGCCGACAAGGGGATCGAGCGCGCGCGCGGCGATTCCATCGGCATGCTGGCGACTGTCATGAACGCGCTCGCGCTGGAGCAGGCGGTCGAAGCGCAGGGGCAGCCCGCCCGCACGCTGTCGGCGGTCGCCATGCCCTCGATCTGCCAGCCCTATTCGCGCCAGGCCGCGCTCGCCCATCTCGCCAAGGGCCGGGTGATCATCCTCGGCGGCGGCACCGGCAATCCCTTCTTCACGACCGATACGGGCGCGGCGCTGCGCGCGGCGGAACTGTCCTGCGACGCGCTGATGAAGGCGACGCAGGTCGACGGAATCTACACCGCCGACCCGAAAAAGGACCCGAAAGCGCGCCGCTACGAGGCGCTCAGCCACGACGAAGCCATCGAAAAGCGGCTCGCCGTCATGGATACCGCGGCATTCGCCCTTGCCCGCGAGAACCGTATTCCGATAATCGTCTTCTCATTGGCCGAGCCCGGCGCGATCACGAGCGCGTGGGAGGGCAGGGGGCGTTTCACGCTGGTTTCGCCGACGGCCGGCTGACCGCGCCGTTATTGCGCCCTGAACGGGCGCCACATTGCAGGTGACGACATGTCCGCGACTTTCGATCTCAACGACCTCAAGAGGCGCATGCAGGCGTCCATCGCCTCGCTCAAGCACGAGTTCGGCGGCCTGCGCACCGGCCGCGCCGCCGCGAGTCTGGTCGAGCCCGTCCATGTCGAGGCCTATGGCCAGTCGATGCCGCTCAATCAGGTCGCGACCATTTCGATTCCCGAAGCGCGCATGATCCAGATCCAGGTCTGGGACAAGGCGATGGTGATCGCGGTCGACAAGGCGATCCGCGCCGCTAATCTCGGGCTGACGCCCACGGTCGAAGGACAAATTCTGCGTGTGAGAATGCCCGAGCTGAACGAGCAGCGCCGCAAGGAGCTGGTCAAGGTCGCGCACAAATATTCCGAGGAAGCGCGCGTCGCGATCCGCCACGTCCGCCGCGACGGCCTCGATATTCTGAAGAAGCAGCTCAAGGACAAGGTTATCGGCGAGGACGACGAGAAGCGTCACGAAACCGAGGTGCAGAAGGCGACCGACGCCGCCATCGGCGAGGTCGATCAGGCGCTGGCGACCAAGGAAAAGGAGATCATGCAGGTCTAGGCGGCCGCATGGTCTTGGTCCCGCATTACCGGGAGTATCGATGAGCGACGGCGAAAATCGCGAAGCGGGCGGGGCGGTCTCTGAATCGTCAGCGGTCGCGCGCGAAAATGCGCCGCGCCATGTCGCCATCATCATGGACGGCAACGGCCGCTGGGCCGCCCAGCGCAAGCTGCCGCGCCTGGAGGGCCACCGCCGTGGCGTCGAGGCGCTGCGCCGCACCGTGCGCAACGCCATCGATCTCGGCATCGCCTATCTCACCGTCTATTCGTTCTCGTCCGAAAACTGGTCGCGTCCGGTCGACGAGGTGAGCGGCCTGATGTTCCTGCTCAAGCGCTTCATCCGCAACGATCTCGCCGAGCTGCACGCCAACAACGTGCGCATCCGCGTCATCGGCGCGCGCGAAGGTCTGCCGGGCGACATCGCGCCGCTGCTGGCGGAAGCCGAAGACGTGACGCGCGCAAATACCGGGCTCGTTCTGGTGATCGCCTTCAACTACGGCGGTCGACAGGAGATCGTCGCCGCCGCGCGCGCGCTGGCGCAGGATGTCGCGGCCGGCCGCCTCGACGCCAATGCGATCGACGCCGACGCCTTCGCCGCGAGGCTCTACACCGCCGATATGCCCGATCCAGATCTCGTCATCCGCACCTCCGGCGAATTGCGTATTTCGAATTTCCTGCCCTGGCAGTCGGCCTATGCGGAATTCGTCTTCACGCCGACGCTTTGGCCCGATTTCGACCGCGCCGCGCTCGAGGCGGCGCTCGATGAATTCGCGCGACGCGAGCGGCGCTTTGGCGGCGTCGACGCCGTCCATCACGTGAAGAAGACGGCGTCGTGACGCAAGCGCCCACAGGGCCGGACGCGCCGCGCGCGGGCCCCAATTTTTCCGACCTGCGCATGCGCGTGATCTCAGCGCTGGTGATGGCCGCTCTCGCTGTCGGCGCGCTGGTCGCGGGAGGGGCGCCCTTCATCTTGTTCTGGCTCGCCGCCGCCATCGCCATGGTCTGGGAATGGCAGAAGCTGCTTGGCGAGGAGCGGCGGCTGCCGCGCTTCGTCATCGGCGCGGCGGCCCTCGCCGTCGCCTGCGCCTTCGCCGCGCAGAACGGCGCGGACATAGCCCTGCTGATCCTGGCTGTCGGGGCGCTGATCGTAGGCTGGCTCGGCGCGCCCGGCCTGCGGATCTGGGCGGGGGTGGGGGTCTTCTACGCCGGCGCCCTCATTCTTTCGATCGCCGTCATCCGCCCGCCGCTGCCCGCGCTGATCGAGCCGCCCTATAATCTCAGATCGATCCTGTGGCTGTTCGCAGTGGTCTGGGGGACGGACATCATGGCCTATTTCGGCGGACGTCTGATCGGCGGCCCGAAGCTCTGGCCGCGCGTCTCGGCTGGCAAGACCTGGTCGGGCACGATCGTCGGCATTGTCAGCGGCGCGCTGGCCGGGCTTGCGGTCGCCGCGATTGCGCCTGTTGGGCCAGTCGCAACCCTTCCGCTGCTGCTCGTCGGCCTGGCGGGCGGGGCCGCCGCGCAAGCCGGCGATCTCTTCGAATCCTCGGTCAAGCGCCGCTTCAATGTGAAGGATTCCAGTCAGCTCATCCCCGGCCATGGCGGCGTCATGGATCGGCTCGACGGCTTTGTCGCCGCCGCCCTGTTCGTCGCGCTGCTCGGCGTCGTGCGCGGCGCGCCGAGCGCGGCCGAAGGTTTGTTCGTATGGCATTGAATACGCAACGCAAGCTCGTCCTGCTGGGTGCGACCGGCTCGATCGGGCGTTCGACGATCGACATCGTCGAACAGGCGCCGCAGTCATTCTCGATCGAGGCCGTCGCGGGCGGCCGTGATGTGGACGCGCTCGCCGAACTCGCGATTCGCGTCGGCGCGCGCTTTGCCGCCATCCGCGACGAAAAGCTCTACGGCGCTCTCAAATCCGCGCTGTCCGGCAGCAAGGTAGAGCCCGCCGCCGGCGCGAAAGCGGTCGTGGAGGCGGCGCTGCATCCCGCCGACATCGTCGTCGGCGCCATTTCCGGCGCGGCCGGGGTCGAGCCGACCTATGCCGCGTTGGCCGAGGGCCGCACGATCGCGCTGGCCAACAAGGAATGCCTGGTCTGCGCGGGCGGTCCCTTCATGCGCAAGGTCGCCGAGATGAAAGCGACGATCCTGCCGCTCGACAGCGAGCATGACGCGCTGTGGCAGGCGCTCGGCGGCGCGGACGCCAAAAGCGTCGAGAAGCTGATCATTACCGCGTCCGGCGGTCCTTTCCGCACCTGGAGCGCCGCGCAAATCGCGGCCGCGACGCGCGAACAGGCGCTCAGGCACCCCAACTGGTCGATGGGCCAGAAGATCACCATCGATTCGGCCTCGATGATGAACAAGGGGCTGGAGCTGATCGAGGCGCATCACCTGTTCGGCGTGCCGGCCGACCGGCTCGATGTGCTCGTCCACCCCCAGTCGATCGTCCACGGACTGGTCGCCTTCGCCGACGGGTCTGTGACCGCGAGCCTTTATTCGCCCGACATGCGCGTGCCGATCGCCCATTGCCTCGCCTGGCCGGACCGGCTGAAGACCAACGCCCGGCGGCTGGATCTCGCGGAAATCGCGACCCTGACTTTCGAGAAGCCGGATCTTGCGCGTTTTCCGGCGCTCGGCCTCGCCATGGACGCGCTGCGGCAGGGCGGGGCGATGCCCACCGTCCTCAATGCGGCCAACGAAATCGCGGTCGCCGCCTTTCTGGCGGGCGAGGTCGCTTTCCCCGAAATTGCCCGGATTGTGGGCGAAGCCTGCGAGCGAGCTGCGCGCGATAATCTGGCGCGCGAGCCCGCCTCCATCGAGGAGGCCCTGGCCGTTGACCATATTGTCAGAGAAAGTTCCCGGACCTCCTTGGCCCTTAAAGCTCGATCCGGCATGGTAACGGTTCAGTAACCATTTCGCCCTCGTCGCGCCGCGGCCTGACGATGGAAAAGGGCGGAACCGGAGGCCACATGTTGGATGCGTTGTACTCGACCGGGATCTACATAGTCCCGTTCATCATTGTCCTGACCATCGTGGTTTTCTTCCACGAGCTCGGGCATTTCTGGGTCGGTCGGCGCTGCGGCATCAAGGTCGACGCCTTCTCCATCGGCTTCGGTCCCGAACTCTTCGCCTTTGTAGACCGCCACGGCACGCGCTGGCGGGTCGCGCTGCTGCCGCTCGGCGGCTACGTCAAGTTCCATGGCGACGCCAATGGCGCGAGCATGGCCGACGATGCGGCGATCGAAGCCATGCCGGCGCCCGAACGGGCCGTGACCTTCGCCGCCCAGCCGATCTGGAAGCGCGCGGCGACCGTCGCCGCCGGCCCGATCGCCAACTTCATCCTGGCGATCGTCATTTTCGCCGGCGTCTTCCTGACGTTTGGTCGCGCCGTGCTGACGCCGCGCGTCGACAGCGTCGCTGTCGGCAGCGCCGCCGAGGCGGCGGGCTTCCTGCCGGGCGACCTCGTGATCGAGATCGACGGCGTCAAGATCGCCAGCTTCAACGAATTGCAGCGCGTGGTCACCACCTCGCCGGACAAGGCCCTGAAATTCCTGGTCGATCGCGGCGGCAAGGGCGTCACCCTGACGGCCACGCCGCGCCTCAAGGAGCTGGATTCGCCGCTCGGCAAGACCCGCGTCGGCCTGCTCGGCGTGCAGGCGGGCGGCAAGCCCGAGGATTGGCGCACGGAAACTTACGGAATTATCGATTCGCTCAAGCTTGCGACTCACGAAACCTGGTTTGTCGTCCGCCAGACGGCCGGCTATCTCGGCGGGCTGGCGATCGGCAAGGAGAGCCCGGATCAGCTTTCGGGCCCGGCGGGCCTTGCCCAGGTGTCCGGCGAAATGGCCAAGCTCGGCGCGGCGGCGCTGCTCAATCTGGTGGCGATCCTGTCGATTTCCATCGGCCTGCTCAACCTCGCGCCGATTCCGCTGCTGGACGGCGGGCACCTGCTGTTCTACGCAATCGAGGCGATCCGCGGCCGCGCGCTCAACGAACGCGCCCAGGAGATCGGTTTCCGCATCGGAATCGCCGTCGTCGGCGGTCTGATGGTGCTGGCGACCTACAACGACATCGCCCGCCTCGGCCCTCCGCTCCTGAAGTGGATCCTGCGCGGTTAACCGCCTGCTGACCATGTTTGTGTCGCGCCGGCCACGCCGGTCCAAAAAGGCCGGATAAAGGGTTGATCGGCATTTGCAGGTTAACGTAAACCGAGTAGAAGCAACGTGCGGTCGAACCTGCAAAAGGCTCGACCTTTCAAGATTGAAACGGCCGGCGCGTCCACAAAATGCGCAAGGTTGGGCGCCATAAGGCGGCCATTGAGAAACAGGGATCGGCGTAATGCATCGTACGCAACGAATTGGGACCCGCCTGGCCATGGTCGGGTCTTTGATCGGCGGCCTGGCGCTTTCGGGCATTGCCCATGCCCAGTCGATCACGGTGCAGGGCAACAGCCGTGTCGACGCCCAGGTGGTGCGATCCTATTTTAACGGGACGGACGCCGGCAGCGTCGCGGCCGGCGAGAAGGCGCTGCGCGACAGCGGCCTGTTCTCCTCGGTGCGCGTGAGCCGCCGCGGCTCGAACGTCGTGGTCCAGGTTTCGGAAAACAACAGCATCAATCGCGTCGCCTTCGAGGGCAACAGCAAGGTCAAGGGCGAGCAGCTCCTGCCCGAGATGCAATTGCGTTCGCGCGGGCCGTTCAGCCCCTCCGTCGCCGCCTCGGACGTCGAGCGAATCAAGGAAATCTATCGCCGGTCCGGCCGCGCCGCCGCCAAGGTCAGCTACCGCACCGTCAACCTGCCGAACGGCCGCATCGACGTCGTCTATACGATCGACGAGGGCGACAAGACCGGCGTCAAGGTCATCAATTTCTCGGGCAACCAGGCCTATTCGACCGGCAAGCTGGTCGGCCTGATGCAGACGACGGAAATGAACTTCCTGTCGTTCCTCAAGAATACCGACGTCTACGATCCCGACCGCATTTCCTCCGACCTCGAACTGATCCGCCGCTACTACCTGAAGAACGGCTATGCCGACTTCCAGGTCGTGCGCAACGAGGCGCATTTCGACGCGGCGCAGGGCGGCTATATCGTCAACATCGCCGTGAACGAAGGGCCGCAGTACCGCGTGTCCAATGTGTCGGTGCAGTCGCGTCTGGCCGACGTGCCCGGCGCTTCGCTCATGCCGCTGGTCCGTCTGTCGGCCGGTCAGGTCTATAATGGCGACGCCGTCGAAAAGTCGGTCGAGGCGCTGACCAAGGCGCTCGCCCGCCGCGGCTACGCCTTCGCGCAGGTTCGTCCGCGCGGCAACCGCGACGCCGCCGCCCAGGCCGTCAGCATCGACTTCGTCATCGACGAAGGGCCGCGCGTCTATGTCGAGCGCATCAACGTGCGTGGCAATACCCGCACGCGCGACTATGTCGTGCGCCGCGAGTTCGAGATCGGCGAAGGCGACGCCTACAACCGCGTCCTGATCGATCGCGCCGAGCGTCGCCTCAACAACCTCGGCTATTTCAAGAAGGTTCGCATCACCAACGAGCCGGGCGCCGCGCCCGATCGCGTCGTGATCAACGTGGAGGTCGAGGATCAGCCCACCGGCAATTTCTCGGTGTCGGGCGGCTATTCGACGTCTGACGGCTTCATCGCGGAAGTCTCGGTCAGCGAATCCAACTTCATGGGTCGTGGCCAGTATGTCCGCGCCGCCGCGACGATCGGCCAGCGCACCAAGGGGCTCGAGTTCAACTTCACCGAGCCCTATTTCCTCGACACGCGCGTGGCGGTCGGCTTCGACCTCTACGTCAAGAAAAACTCGACATCGCGCTACAGCGTCTACAACACGACGACGGCGGGCGGCACGCTGCGCGCGGGCATCCCGATCACCGACGAGATCACGGTCGCGCCGCGCTACTCGATCTATTCGACCTATCTGTCGATCCCGAACGATCTGAAGCATCCGTTCAACGACTGTAGCTACCCGATCCCGGGCATCACCCCGGGCCCGACGGGCTTCTGGCCGGCCAGCATCTTCCAGAACTGCGCCACCAACGGCGAAGCTTCGATCGCGATCAAGGCGCAGCAGGGTACGACGATCACGTCGATGTTCGGCTACACCGTTGCGTATAGCTCGCTCGACAATCCGAAGAAGCCGACCGACGGCGTCTATGCGGCGATCAACCTCGACGTCGCCGGCGCCGGCGGCGATCCGCGCTTCATCCGCACGACCGGCGAAGCGCGCTACTATCACGAGATCTTCGACAATGTCGTCGCTTTCGCCCGCATCCAGGGCGGCGCGATGGGCGGCTACGGCGGCTACAAGCTGCGCGTGACCGATCAGTTCAACCCCGGTCCGTCGCTGGTGCGCGGCTTCGCGCCGGGCGGCATCGGCCCGCGCGACGTTTCGAACCCGTTCAACTACAAGGGCAATTCGCTGGGCGGCTCGAAGTATGTCGGCGCCTCGGTCGAAGCCCAGTTCCCGATCTTCGGCATGCCGCGCGAACTCGGCCTCAAGGGCGCCGTCTTCGCCGACGCCGGCACGGTCTGGGGCTACAGCGGCCGCACCCACTTCACGACTGCGCAGGACGTCATACTGTATGGCGGCCCGCCGGCCGCGGCGACGGCTCTCGCCTCCATTGGCTGCATTCCCGCCTATTCGGGACCGTGGTTCGGCCCCGGCACCTGCCTGACGGTTGGCGGCGACACCACGAAGATACGCACTTCGGTCGGCGCTTCGCTTCTGTGGGATTCGCCGATGGGTCCGATCCGCTTCGACTTCGCCAAGGCGCTCACCAAGTCGCCTTACGACCAGACGCAGTTCTTCCGCTTTTCCGGCGGCGGCAGCTTCTGATCGTCCAGCGAGCCTTCATGCGAACGGCCCCTCCGGGGGCCGTTTTCGTTTCTGCGCCCATCGATGCCGGTCAGCCTGCATTGCGAACCGCGTTCGCGGCGCTATAACGGCTCACCGCCGTTTGGGCGGAACGGCCCTGCGGACGGCATGAGCGAGCCCTTCTTCTTCTCCCTGACCAGCGCGCCGACAGTCGGCGACCTTGCCGCGCTGGTGAACGCCGAATTCGACTCGCAATTTGCCGCGCGCCGCATCGAGGGCCTCGCCGCGCTCGAGCGAGCCGGTCCGCGCGACCTCGCCTTCTTCGACAATCCCCGCTACGCCGACGCGCTCGCCGCGACCCGCGCCGGCGCCTGCCTCGTGCGCGCCGCCGCCTTCGAGCGCGCGCCCAAGGGCGTGGCGGCGCTCGTGGTCGATCATCCCTATCGCGCCTTTGCCAGGATCGCCGCGCGGCTCGTGCCGGACAGCCTGCGCGCTGCGCCGATCTTCGCCGAGGGCGTCTCGCCCGAAGCCCACGTTCATTCGCAGGCGCGTCTCGAGCCCGGCGTGAACGTCGAGCCGGGCGCCGTTGTCGGCGCAGGCGCCGAGATCGGTTCGGGCACGCTGGTCGGCGCCAACGCCGTCATCGGCGCGGGCGTGCGCATCGGCCGCGACTGCACGATCGGCGCCGGCGCGAGCCTGACGCACGCGCTGCTCGGCGATCGCGTCATGCTTCATCCCGGCGTTCGCGTCGGCCAGGACGGTTTCGGATTCGCGCTCGGCGCGCGCGGCCACCTCAAGGCGCCGCAGATCGGCCGCGTCATCATCCAGGACGATGTCGAGATCGGCGCCAATTGCACGCTCGACCGCGGCGCGACGCGCGACACGATCGTCGGCGAGGGAACCAAGATCGATAATCTCGTGCAGATCGGCCACAATGTCGTCGTCGGCCGCCATTGCATCATCGTCGCGCAGGTCGGCGTCGCGGGCTCGACCGAACTCGGCGATTTCGTCATGGTCGGCGGCCAGACCGGAATCGCGGGCCATCTGACGATCGGCGCCGGCGCGCGCATCGCCGCGCAATCCGGCGTGATGCGCGACGTGCCGGCCGGCGCGAGCGTCGGCGGAACGCCAGCGCAGGACCTGCGCCTGTTTCTGAAGCGCGCGGCGCAGGATCGACGCGGTCGCGCGAGCAAGGAGAAGAGAACGTGACGAGCGAGACGGCCAAGAAACTCGAAGCCTTCGACATCCAGAAGATCCTGGCCTCGCTGCCGCATCGCTATCCCTTCCTGCTCGTCGATAGCATCGTCGACATCGACGGCGACGACAGCTGCATCGGCATCAAGAACGTCACGATCAACGAGCCGCATTTTCAGGGGCATTTCCCCGAGCGTCCCGTGCATCCAGGCGTGCTGATCATCGAGGGCATGGCGCAGACCGCGGGCGCGATCTGCATCCAGGCGCACGGCAAGGGCGAGAAGCCGAGCCTCGTCTACTTCATGACCATCGACAAGGCGAAGTTCCGCAAGCCCGTGCTGCCGGGCGACCGGCTCGAATATCACATGAAGAAGCTCAACCAGCGCCGCAACATGTGGTGGTATTCCGGCCGCGCCATGGTCGACGGCCAGCTCGTCTGCGAGGCCGAGATCAGCGCGATGCTCGCGCCGCCAACGGCCTGAGGCGCGCGGCATGGCCGCCGACATTCACCCCTCGTCTGTCGTCGCGCCCGGCGCGCGGCTCAGCGCAGGCGTGAAGATCGGCCCGTTCTGCGTCGTCGGCGAACATGTCGAGCTCGGCGAGGGCGTCGAACTCGTCTCGCATGTCGCGCTCGCCGGACGCACGACGATCGGCGCGCGCACGAAAATCTATCCCTTCGCGTCGCTCGGCCATCCGCCGCAGGATCTGAAATATCGCGGCGAGGATTCGACGCTCGGGATCGGGCAGGACTGTCTCATCCGCGAGGGCGTCACCGCCAATCCCGGCACGGCTGGCGGACGCATGGAGACGATCATCGGCGATCGCTGCGTGCTGCTCGCGCAGGCGCATGTCGGGCACGACAGCTTCATCGGCAACGACGTCATTCTGTCCAACAACGTGATGATCGCCGGCCACGTGCAAATCGGCAATTTCGCGATCCTCAGCGGCGGCGTCGCCGTACACCAGTTTTCGCGCGTCGGCGCGCATGCCTTCATCGGCGGCGTCACGGGGCTCGAAGGCGATCTCGTTCCCTACGGGCTCGCCTTCGGCAATCGCGCGCATCTCGCCGGCCTCAACCTCGTCGGCCTGCGCCGCCGCAATTTTTCGCGCGAGACCATCGCCAATCTGCAGGCGGCCTATCGCCTGATCTTCGAGGGCGACGCGCCACTCGCCACGCGCGTCGACGAACTGGAATCGTCGCTCGGCGCCGACCCGCATGTCGCACAGCTCGTCGCCTTCCTGCGCGAAGGCGGCGACCGCCCGCTGTGTCGCCCGCGCCAAGATCGTTAGACGAGCGTCGTCCCATGCCGTCATTGCGAGCGAAGCGAAGCAATCCACGAGCCGCGCCCCGGCTCTGGATTGCTTCGTCGCTCCGCAAAGGCGAAATCGCTGGAAAGCGATTTCTGCCGATCTCGCAATGACGGGCAAACCGATGCGGCTCTTCCTCGTCGCGGGCGAAAAATCCGGCGATCTGCTCGGCGCCAAGCTGATGCAGGCTCTGCGCCGTCTCGCGCCCGCCGCGACAATCGAAGGCGTCGGCGGCGAGGCGATGATCCGTGAAGGTCTTGCGAGCCTGTTTCCGCTCGAAGACATAGCGGTGATGGGCTTCACCTCGGTGATCGCTCATCTGCCGCGCCTGCTGAGGCGCATCGACGAGACGGCGCGCGCGATCGTCGACAGCAAGCCCGATGCGCTGGTCATCATCGACAGCCCGGACTTCACCCATCGCGTCGCGCGCAAAGTGCGCGCGTTGGCGCCCGCCATTCCGATCGTCGATTACGTCAGCCCCTCCGTCTGGGCGTGGCGGCCGGGCAGGGCGCCGAAAATGCGCGCCTATGTCGATCGCGTGCTCGCGCTCTTCCCGTTCGAGCCTGCGGCGCATGAAAGACTCGCTGAGGTACGAATGACCGAAGCGCTTCGTCTCGTGGGCGTCGAGCGCCGCTACATGCAGGGCGCGACGCCCTTGGAAATCCTGCGCGGCGCGAATCTGTCGCTACGCGCCGGCGAAGCCGTGGCGCTGACCGCGCCCTCGGGCGCTGGCAAATCGACGCTGCTGCATGTCGCGGGCCTGCTGGAGCGGCCGGACGCCGGCGATGTGCTGGTGGAGGGCGCTTCGACGGCGGCAATGTCGGATGACGGGCGCACATCCCTGCGACGCGGCGCCATTGGCTTCGTCTACCAGTTCCATCACCTGCTGCCCGAGTTCTCGGCGCGCGAAAACATCATGCTGCCGCAGATGATTCGCGGTCTCGACCGGAAGGAAGCGGGCAAGCGCGCCGACGAGCTTCTGTCCTATCTCGGGCTCGGCGCCCGCGGAACGCACCGGCCTGCGGAACTTTCGGGCGGCGAGCAGCAGCGCGTAGCCATCGCGAGAGCGGTCGCCAATGCGCCGCTGGTCCTGCTCGCTGACGAGCCGACCGGCAATCTCGATCCGCGCACGGCCGATCATGTGTTCGAGACGCTGATGACGCTCGTGCGCGCGACCGGGCTCGCGGCCATCATCGCCACGCACAATTTCGAACTCGCCGGGCGCATGGACCGGCGCATCACATTGCGCGACGGGTTGATCGTGGAGCTGGAGTAGGGCGACGGCAGCCTAGGCTTCGCCCGTCAATTGCGCGATGCGCTGCTTGAGTTGCAGGATCTGTGCGCGCAGCCGCGTATTCTCCAGCATGATGCGATCGGTCTTGTCGGCCTCGTTCTCGTTGGCATGGCGATCGACCGCGCTGGCGCCGCCCTTCTCGATGAATTCCGCGCCGACGATTCCCTCGCCGCGCCAGGCGACGCGGGCGTGATAGATGCGTCCCTTGTGCGGAATATTGAGTTCGAATTCGTTCGGCAGCGGCATGCCGTCGGCGATTTCGAGCCGGACGCCCGCCAACGAGAAATTCTTGACGACGCAATCGATCGCCGGCGCGCCGTTGAACATGACCTGCGCGCTCATGAAACTGCGGACGCGCTCGGCCTTGCGGGGCTGTGTCATGGGGCTCATCCCGTTTTCCACCGCTGCCGAGCGTAAGCCCGCGCGATTAAGACTTGATGAGCGCCCGAGCGCCCGGATTTTATGCAAATTTCGCAAGGCGAACGACGAGCTATGCAAAAATATCAGGCGTAGCTTGGCCGTCGGGATTGTGAGGCACAGTTCATTGCGCTACCATTTTGCGTCACAATTTTTTGGACGCGAGTTCAATGTGACAGGCCCCGACGCTTGCCCCCCAATTTGAGCGTCGGGGCCGCTTTTTTTGCGACATCAATAGCTTGCCCGCCCGGTTAACCCTATGTGCGGCCCCGCGCGCATGACGCTTGAAAAGAACAAAAAACGAACATATGGTGTTTAGATCAAGTACATCAGGGAGGCGAACATGCGGGCGGCGATCAACGATCTCGTGGAAGTTCTGGCGATCGGACTTTTTGTCGCGGGCATCGGCGCTGTCGGCGCGGCGCTTCACGCAGTCGCCTGACGGGCGCCGCGAAACGCGCTTCAACGCCGCCGCGACTCTGCCTAAAGTCCGACCTCCGCTCCGGAGGCCACCTTGGAAATCTGTCGCGACGTCGGTTTCGTGCATCTGCACGTCCATTCGTCCTATTCGCTGCGCGAAGGCGCGCTGACGATCGCCAGGCTCGCCAAGCTGGCGATCGCCGACAACCAGCCGGCGCTGGCGATCACCGACACCAACAATCTGTTCGGCGCGCTCGAATTCTCCGAGAAACTCGCCAAGGACGGCGTCCAGCCGATCGTCGGCGTGCAGCTCGCCATCGACTTCGGCGACCGCGTCACGCCCGCCAACGGGCTCGAATTGCCCGTCGGCGGCAATGGCGGCCTCGTGCTGCTTGCCCGCAATGAGGCGGGCTACGAATCGCTGATGCGGCTCGTCACCCGCGCCTGGCTCGGCAGCGAGGCGACGGGCGAACCGCGCGCCGCGCTTGCCGCGCTGGCGGAAGAGACGGCGGGCCTGATCGCGCTGACCGGCGGACCGGCGGGGCCGATCGATTCGCTGATTCGCGAGGGGCAGATTGACCTTGCCCGCGCGCGTCTCGACCGCCTGAAGGACATGTTCGGCGGCCGGCTCTATGTCGAACTGCAGCGCCACGACGACGAGGCCGAACGCGCCGCCGAGTCTTATCTCAAGGACATGGCCTATCGCGGCGCGCTGCCGCTGGTGGCGACCAACGAGCCATATTTCGCCGCGCGGTCCGATTTCGAGGCGCATGATGCGCTGCTTTGCATTTCCGACGGCGCCATGCTCGAGGACGACGCCCGCCGGCGCCTGACGCCGGAGCATCGCTTCAAGACGCGCGCGGAAATGCGCGCGCTCTTCGCCGATCTGCCCGAAGCGACCGATAATTCCGTCGCCATCGCGCTGCGCTGTTCCTACAGACCGAAAACACGCAAGCCGATCCTGCCGCGCTTCACGACCGGCGATACGGCGGCGCGCGACGCCGAAGCCGCCGAGGCCGCCGAATTGCGCCGCCAGGCGGAAGAAGGCCTGAAGGCGCGGCTGACGGCGCATCCGCCGGCGCATGAATTCACCGTCGCCGACTACGAGGCGCGGCTCGCCTTCGAGCTCGACGTCATCGAGAAGATGAAATTCCCCGGCTACTTCCTGATCGTCGCGGATTTCATCAAATATGCGAAAGAGCAGGGCATTCCCGTCGGCCCCGGCCGCGGCTCGGGCGCAGGTTCGCTCGTCGCCTATGCGCTCACCATCACAGATCTCGATCCCATGCGCTTCGCGCTGCTGTTCGAGCGCTTCCTCAATCCCGAACGCGTGTCGATGCCGGACTTCGACATCGACTTCTGCCAGAGCCGCCGCGACGAGGTCATCGCCTACGTGCAGCGCCGCTACGGCGTCGACCGCGTCGCGCAGATCATCACCTTCGGGTCGTTTCTCGCGCGCGGCGTGCTGCGCAATGTCGGCCGCGTACTGCAGATGCCGCTCGGCCAGGTCGACCGCCTCGCCAAGCTGATCCCACAGAACCCCGCCAAACCCGTCACGCTGAAAGAGGCGATCGCGGGCGAGCCGAAACTGAAGGAAGCCGCCGAGAGCGACTCGCAGGTCGCGCGCCTGCTCGAGATCGCCGAGAAGCTGGAAGGCCTCTATTCCAACGCCTCGACCCACGCGGCGGGCGTCGTCATCGGCGACCGGCCGCTGCACGAACTCGTGCCGCTCTATCGCGATCCAAAATCCGACATGCCGGCGACCCAGTTCAACATGAAATGGGTCGAGCCCGCGGGCCTCGTGAAATTCGATTTTCTGGGCCTCAAGACCCTCACGACGCTCTCCACCACTGTCGCGCTCTTGCAAAAACGCGGCATCGACATCGATCTCTCGGCAATCCCGCTCGACGACCAAAGAACGTACGAAATGCTGGGGCGTGGCGAGACGGTCGGCGTGTTCCAGCTGGAAAGCGCGGGCATGCGCAAGGCGCTTGTCGAAATGCGCGCCGACCGCTTCGAGGACATCATCGCGCTGGTCGCGCTCTATCGGCCTGGCCCGATGGCGAACATCCCTGTTTACTGCGCGGTTAAGGCCGGCGAGGAAGATCCAGATTATTTCCATCCGAAGATCGAACCGATTCTGAAAGAGACGTTCGGCGTCATCATCTACCAGGAACAGGTGATGCAGATCGCTCAAGTTATGTCAGGCTACTCGCTGGGCGAAGCCGACATGCTGCGCCGCGCGATGGGCAAGAAGATCAAGGCGGAGATGGACGCGCAGCGTGATCGCTTCGTCCGCGGCGCTGTCGAAAAAGAGTTCAAGAAGGAGCTAGCCGAGCATGTGTTCGACCTGCTCGCCAAGTTCGCCGACTACGGCTTCAACAAGAGCCACGCGGCGGCCTATGCGCTGATCGCCTACCAGACCGCATGGTTCAAGGCGAACCATCCCGTCGAGTTCCTCGCCGCATCGATGACGCTCGACAAGGGCAATACCGACAAGCTCGCCGAATTCCGCAACGAGGCGCGGCGTTTGAAAATCCGCGTCGATCCGCCATCCATCGTGCATTCCGGCGTCGATTTCGACGTGCACGGCAAGGAGGACGCGCTCTCCATCCGCTACGCGTTGTCGGCGGTGAAGGGCGTCGGCGAAGGACAGGCGGACGCGATCGTGCGCGCGCGCAAATCGCACGCCTTCCGCTCGCTCGGCGACATAGCCGCCGCCATCTCGCCGCGCGAAGTCAACAAGAAGGTACTGGAAAGCCTCGCCGCCGCCGGCGCCTTCGACGAGCTGGAATCCGATCGCGCCCGCGCCTTCGCGGCCGTCGAACCGATTCTGGCCACCGCCAACCGCATGGAGGATGAGCGCGAACGCGGGCAGAGCGCATTGTTTGGCGCAGGCGGCGCCGAATCCTTCGTCACGCCGAAGGCGCAGGCCTGGGCTGCCGCTGAAAAGCTGAAGCGCGAATTCGACGCCGTCGGCTTTTTTCTGTCGGGCCATCCGCTCGACGCCTACGAAAGCGTGCTGACGAAACTGCGCGTGCAGCCCTACGCGGAATTCGCGCGCGCCGTGAAGAAGGGCGCGTCAGCGGGTCGTCTCGCGGCCGCGGTGCTCGACCGCGCGGAGCGCCGCACCAAGACCGGCAACAAAATGGGCATCGTGCAATTGTCCGACGCCTCGGGACAGTACGAGGCGATCCTGTTCCAGGAAGGCCTCAACCAATATCGCGACCTCCTCGAAAAGGGCGCGTGCCTGCTCGTCAACATGCAGGCCAATGTCGAGGGCGAGGATATCAGGGCGAGAATCGTCTCGGTCGAACCTCTCGATCAAGCCGCCGCGCGCATTCAGAAGGGCTTGCGCATCTTCCTGCGCGATCCCTCGCCGCTCGTCTCGATCGAGCAGCGCCTGAAGGGCAGGGGCGAGGGCGACGTTTCGCTCGTGCTGATGCGCGGCGCGGGTGAGGAGGTTGAGGTGAAGCTGCCGGGCAAGTTTCCGGTCAACGCGGCGATCGCCGGGGCGCTGAAGGCGATTCCGGGCATTGTCGCGGTGGAGCACGTGTAGATGAGCGTGACCTTCCCCCTCGCCAGCCTCGCCTTCTGCCTCGCGATTTCCGCGCACAATCTGGAAGAGGCGGTCTGGCTGCCGGCATGGTCCGAGCGCGCCGGAAAAATCCATGCGAGGGTCGGGGCGCGCGAGTTTCGTTTCGCGGTGATCGTCCTCACCGCGCTCGCATGGGGCGTTGCAGTCTCGGCGCAGCTCGGCGGTCGCGAGAGCGTCGGGGCCTATCTGCTCGCCGGTTATGCGCTCGCCATGCTGCTCAACGTCGTCGCGCCGCACCTCCTGGCCACCGCGTTCATGCGCAGCTACGCGCCGGGCACGGCGACGGCGGTCCTGCTCAATCTGCCCGCTTGCGCGCTCCTGCTGCGCGCGGCGCTCGTTGATGGTTATGTGCGGCCCGATGTCTTTCTCTACGTCGGACCAGCCTGCGTCGTCGCCTTGCTCGCCTCGATTCCGCTGTTGTTTGCGATCGGGCGCCGGCTTCCGGTCTGAGCGCTACGCGGTCCGTCAGCCGCCCAGCATCCGCGCCCCCGCCTCCCCCAGCCGCCCGAACAAAACCTTCATCAGCGTTTTCTTCTCCGGCGCGTCGATGGCGAACAGCCGCGCCTTGCCACGATGGCTCATCAGATATTCATCCGACGTCGCAATCGCGTCGATCAGGCCGAGTTTCAGCGCGTCCGTCGCATACCAATAATCGCCGTCGCCGACATCATCGACATTCAGCGCCGGCCGGTTCTCGCGCACGAAATCCTTGAAGGCGACATGCGTCTCTTCGAGCTTGTGCTTGAAATGCTCGCGGCCTTCATCGGTGATCGGCGCGAGCATCGAGATCGGCCGCTTGTGCGCGCCTGACGTCATTTCCTCGTAGTCGACGTCGATTTTCTTCAAGAGCCGGCTGACGTTGGGAACCTGCGCGACTACGCCGATCGAGCCGACGACCGCGAAAGGCGCGGCGACGATGCGATTGGCCGCGACCGCCATCATGTAGCCGCCGCTCGCCGCCACCTGATCGACGCAGGCGGTCAGCTCCACGCCGGCGCGGCGCACGCGTTGCATCTGCGCGGCCATCAGGCCGTAGGCCGAGACCAGCCCGCCGGGGCTCGCGATCGAGACGACGATCTCGTCCTTGCCCGGCCGCGCGGCGACCAATGCGGCCGTGATCTTGCGCGCGAAGGCCTCGTGTCCGCTCGCCAGCGGGTCGCCCTTGAAGGCGACGAGATAGACGCGTTTGGCGGTGTCGTCGCGCAGCTTCGCCGCGCGCTTGCGCGCCTTCAGAAAGGCCTTGGCGTCCTTGACGCTGTCGGTCGCCATGCGGATCTGCGCTTCCATGAGATCGAAGCGGTCGTCGAGGCTCGTCACCTTGACGTCCTCCTCGCGCCGCCGCTGCGCCCGCGCGCCAAAGATGATCGGCACGACAACAACGATCGCGATCATCGCCGCGATCCAGAAGGACTTGAGCGCGAAGCCGGCGAAATCGGTCCAGAAATCCATGGGGAACTCGGGTCGGGTGAGCGGACGGGTGCAGGTTACATAAGCGCTGCCCGCCGTCATTGCGAGCGAAGCGTGGGAAGCCGCCAATGTCACCCCGGCCGCAGCGAAGCGAAGAGCCGGGGCCCAGCATCGTGGACCCCGGGCCCCGGATCAGCCTGCGGCTGTCCGGGGTGACATGGGTGGGTTGTGGACGGCGCGCGTTGCGCGGAGCGGCAGGCGTCGTATCATCCCCCAAAATCCTTGGGAGGATCGATGAACAAGCCGCTTCGCGTCAATTCCGACGCCATCGCGCCGGACACGACAGGCCTCAATTTCTACACGCTCGACCGCTCGCTGCAGGACCTGCTCGACATTCACCTCGAGCCGAAACTGCGCGCCCATGTCGAGCCGCATCTGGTCGAGCTGGGCGGCCTCGCCGGCGGCAGGCTGGACGAATGTGCGCGGCTCGCCGACCGGCATACGCCGATCCTGCACCAGCGCGACAAGTTCGGACGCGAGATTCAGACGATCGAATATCATCCCGCCTATCGCGAGCTGGAGGACGCCGCCTTCGGGCGCTTCGGCATCCACGCCCTCTCGCATCGCAAGGGAATCATGGGTTGGGGCGACGTCTATCCGGCCGCCGCCAAGCACGCCTTCACCTATCTGTTCAACCAGACCGAATTCGGCATGGGCTGCCCGATCAACGTCACCGACGGCTCGGCCATGCTGCTGTCGCGCTATGGCAGCGACGACCTGAAAGCGAAATATCTCGACGGCCTCACCACGACCGACATGGGGCGCCTGACGCAGGGCGCGCAATTCATGACGGAGAAGGAGGGCGGCTCCGACGTCGGTTCGCTGACGACGGTTGCGCGTCAGGAGAACGGCCAGTGGCGCCTCTACGGCGAAAAATGGTTTTGCTCCAACGCCGACGGTAAGGTCGCGACGCTTCTCGCGCGCCCTGAAGGCGCCGGGCCCGGTACGCGCGGTCTCGCGCTGTTCCTCATGCCGCGCTTCCTCGACGACGGCTCGCCAAATTCCTATCGCATCGTCCGCCTCAAGGAGAAGCTCGGCACGCGTTCGATGGCGTCCGGCGAGATCAAGTTCGAGGGCGCGCTCTGCTATCCGCTCGGTCGGCTCGATCGCGGCTTCGTGCAGATGGCGGAAATGGTCAACTGGTCGCGCCTGTCGAACGGCGTGAAATCGACCGCGCTAATGCGCCGCGCGCTGACCGATTCCTTCCATGTCGCGCGCAATCGCTATGTGTTCGGCAAGCTGATCGTCGACATGCCGCTGGCGCGCCGGCAATTGCTGAAACTCATGCTGCCCGTGGAGCAGGCGCTGTCGTTGAGCTTCGTCACCGCGACCGCGCTCGATCGCGCGGAGATCGGCGGCAGTCAGGAGGCCGCCGCGCTCGTGCGCATGCTCACCCCCGTCATGAAATTCCGCATCACGCGCGATGCGCGCAAGGTGACGGGCGATGCGCTCGAGATGCGCGGCGGTATCGGTTACGTCGAGGAATTCGCGAGCGCGCGCGTGCTGCGCGATTCCTATCTGGGTTCGATTTGGGAGGGCACGAGCAATATCGTCGCGCTCGATTCCATCACGCGCGCCGTCGGCCGGCACCACGCCGAAGGCGCGCTCGGCGCCGATCTGTTCGCGCGCATCGGCGAGACGGCGATCGCGCCGCAGGCCTATCGCGACCGGCTGAAAAGCGCGGTCGATCGCGCCATAGCGCTCGCGCGCCAGGTGGCGGGGCAGGGCGAGAACGAGGCGGAGGCGCGCCGCGCCACCAGCGTGCTCTATCACGTCGCCAGCGCCGTCACGCTCGCCTGGGAGGCGCAGCAGACCCACGAGCGGCGCGGCGATGCGCGGCGCCTGCTGTTCTCGCGGCTGGTGCTCGATCATCGCCTGAGCGCGCCCGATCCCTTCGACCTGCAGAACGGCGCGCGCGAGGCGGCCTTCGCCGACGCTCTCTTGTCGGATGCGCCGGTGTCGCAGGCGCGCGCGGCTGAACTGCTCGCTTAGGGATGTCTCGCCCGCGCCTCGCGGCGGGCGTCGGCCTCGGCGAGGGCGCGCTCGGCCTCCGGGCTGAGCGGCCTCGGATCCGGCGGCACGCGCACGCGGGGCGGTTCGTCGGGGCGCCCTGTCGCGACGAACCGGCCGACAGTCCGCAGATTGCCGATATTGTTCAGGACGTCCATGACGAACATCGTGAACTGCAGGATACGGCCGACGATTTCGAGAAAGAGATTGAGCATGGCGGTCCTCGGCCCGCCTCGTTCTAGCAGCTCGGCCGCGCCCCGCTGTGTCCGACGGCACAGGCGCGCGACCGCGCAGGGCGGTCATGACCTGCGCGGTCATCGCCATCTCCCGGAATTGCTCTACGATGGGCGAAAACACCGATTGGAAACGCCCATGCAGAAAGTCGTTCGAGCGAGCCGGCGCGCCGTATTCCTCGGCGCGCGCACAACATGATCGTATCGCTCGCCAGGCGCCTGCCGTTCTTCTACGGCTGGGTCGTCGTCGCCGTGGCCTTCGTCACCATGGCCTTCGGCGTCAATGCGCGCACCTCCTTCTCGCTGCTGTTTGCGCCGATCGTCGCGGAATTCGGCTGGGAGCGCGCGACGGTCGCGGGCGCCTTCTCCTTCGGCTTTTTCATCTCCGCGCTGTTGAGCCCGCTGCTCGGGCGTCTGATGGACGCCAGGGGCCCGCGCTTCGTCATCGAGATCGGCATCTTTCTCGTCGCCGCGGGCCTGCTGCTCGCGCCGCTGACGAGCGCGCCCTGGCACCTCTATCTCACGCTCGGCATGCTGGTCGGCGGCGGCAGCGTCTGCCTCACCTTCACCGGCCAGTCGCTCTATCTGCCCAACTGGTTCCTGCGGCGGCGCGGGCTGGCGATCAGCATCGCCTTTTCCGGCGTCGGCGTCGGCTCGATCCTGCTGCTGCCGGCCTTCCAGACCTGGATTGATCGCTACGGCTGGCGCACCGCCTGCATCATTCTGGGCGTGGCGCTGCTCTGCGTGCTGGCGCCGCTCAACCTGTTCGTCGCGCGCAAGCCCGCCGACATCGGCCTCGAGCCGGATGGCGACGCCGCCGCGACGCCGGGCGGGCCGGCCAAGCGCAGCAATGTCGTGGACGCCGAATGGGCGGCCGTGGACTGGACGCTGTCGCGCGCGATCCGGACGTTCCGCTTCTGGATGATCGCGCTCGGCTATTTCACCGGCCTGTTCACCTGGTATGCGGTGCAGGTCCACCAGACCAAATATCTCGTCGAGATCGGCTACTCGCCCGCCGTCGCCGCCTGGGCGCTCGGCGCCGTCAGCTTGGCCGGCATTCCCGGCCAGATCGGGCTCGGCTGGCTGTCGGACCGCATCGGCCGCGAATGGGTGTGGAGCATCGGCTCCTTCGGCTTCGCGCTCGCCTATCTCGCGCTCATCGCCATGAAGGGCGCGCCGACCCCGGCCTGGCTCTACGCCATGGTGACGGCGCAGGGCCTGCTCGGCTACGGCGTGACGGCCGTCTTCGGCACGGTCGCCTTCGAGATTTTCGAGGGCAAGCATTACGGTTCGATTTTCGGCATGCTGTCGTTGACGTCGCTCGCGGGCGGCGCGACGGGACCCTTTGTCGCAGGGGCCATGTACGATCGGTTCGGCTCCTACGACCAGGTCTTCTGGCTCTGCGTCGCGCTCACCTTCGTCTCGTCCGCGGCCATGTGGATTGCAGGCCCGCGCAAGGTGCGGGCGGTGGCGGGGCGCATTCCGGCGGGCGCGACGGGCTGAGCGCCGCCGCCGCACCATGACGAAATTGTGGCGCCGCTCG
>JACKJE010000032.1 GCA_020638135.1 Methylobacteriaceae bacterium
AACATCCTGATGGCGCTCGGCATGTCCCTGCAGGGGCTCGTGCGCGCCGTCGGCGATCCACGCCGCGCCATGTATGTCACGCTGACCGGCGCCATCGTCACGGCGATCCTCGATCCGCTGCTGATCTTCGTGCTCGGCTTCGGCGTCTATGGCGCGGCGGTCGCGACCGTCTTCTCGCGGCTGGTGTTCACGTTGGTCGGATCATGGGGCGCAGTCCACGTGCATGGAATCGTTGGCCGCCCGCAGCGCAAATGGGTGATGCGCGATCTCGGCGCGATGATGGGCATCGCCGCGCCCGCCATCCTCACCAATCTGGCGACGCCCGTCGGCAATACCTACGCCCTGCGCGTCTTCGCGAGCTTCGGCGACGAGACGATCGCGGCCTTCGCCATCATCGATCGCATCGCGCCGGTCGCCTTTGGCGTATTGTTCGCGCTCACCGGCTCGATCGGCCCGATCATCGGCCAGAATTTCGGCGCGGGCCTCTATGACCGCATTCGCCGCGCCATGTTCGACTGCTTTGCGGTCTCCGGCGTCTACGTGCTCGTGGTCTGGTTCCTGCTGTGGCTGGCGGGCCCGGCCATCGCCGCGCTTTTCGGCGCTGAGGGCGCGACGCGCGAACTCGTCCTGTTTTTCTGCGCTTTCGGTTCGGCCGCGTGGCTGGCGCTCGCCGGCCTGTTCGTGGCCAACACGGCTTTCAACAATCTCGGCTTTCCGATCCTCGCAACGGTATTCAACTGGGGCCGCGCGACGCTCGGCACCATTCCCTTCGTCACCTTGGGCGCGCATCGCTGGGGCCCGGAGGGCGGCTATGCCGGCGTCATCGCGGGCGCCGCCCTGTTCGGCGCGGCGGCGGTCGTCACTTGCTTCTACGTGACAGCGCGGCTCGCACGGCAGGGCGCACCAAAAATCTGATCCTCAATGGATAATCCGGGCACGCGTGAACAGCAGGCGGTCGGCAGATTTGATTCGCACTTCCAGGATGCGGTCCTGCCGTTCGATCAGCAGAGGAATTTCGACGCCGGCCGTCCCTTGCACCCAGACGCGCCGCCACAGCTCGCCGAGCGACGACGGCTTCTCGCCGGCGACCGCGACCAGCAGGTCGCCGATCTCGACGCCGGCCTGTTCGGCCGGCCCGTCGTCGGCGAGGCCGGCGATCACGATCCGCTCGCCGATCTCCGTCGCATAGATCCCGAGCCATGGCCGCGGCGGCTTGTTCGGCCGCCCGAATTTCACGAGGTCGTCGAGGATCGGCGGCAGCAGGCCGATCGGAATGATCATGTTGAGGCTCTGGCCGTTCTTGCCGTCGCCGGTCTCGACCTGCAGCGAGGCGATTCCCGCAAGTCGTCCGTCCTCGTCGATCGCCGCCGCCCCGCCCCAGAATGGATGGGCGGGCGCGCTCATGATCGCATTGGCGAGCCAATATTCCCAATAGCCCGCGAACGGCTGGCGCGCGACGCAATGGGCGGCGAGCGTCGCCTCGCGGCCGCCCGATCCGGCGATGACCAGCGGATCGCCCGGCGTGACGTCGCGGTCCGTCGCGAATGGCAGCACCGGCAGATCGAGCGAGGACATCGCCTGCACGAGGCCGAAGCCCGTCTCCTGATCGTAGGCGAGCGCGTGGCCGGCGATCACGCGCCCGTCGATCGTGCGCAGCCAGACTTCCTGCGCCTCGATGATGAGATAGCCGACCGTCAGCACGAGGCCCGATTGCCGGATAACGACGCCATGCCCCAGCCGCTCCGTGCCGAGCGAACGCGCGGTGAAGGCGTCGTCCGGCGCAATCGCCTTCACGCTGACGACGCTCGCGAGCGCGCGGTCAAGATCGAAGGCGAGGCCCCTCTGCTTCGGCTGCAATTCGAAGGGAATGGTCGGAACGCGTTCGGCCATGCGCGCGCCTTCAGCCGACCGGCGCGGCGAGCTGCGCCGCCATCATCTGATGCAGCAGGTTCACCGCCTTCAGCGGCCGCACCATCACCTTGAAGCGCGTGATCCTGTTGTCGGCGTTCCAGTGGATGATGTCGACGCCGTTGATGACAATGCCGGCGACGACGGTCTGGAATTCCAGCACGGCGGACGACGGGCCGAACCACTCGCCGACATAATGAAAATGTCCGTTGTTCAGGACGACGAGCGCGGCGGCGAGATACTTGGTCGTGATCGCCTTGCCGGCCTGCGGCGTGTGGACGACCGGCGATTCGAACACGACATCGTCGGCCAGCAGCGCGTCGAGCCCGCGCGCATCGCGCGCCTCGGCGAGCTTGTGCCATGTCTCGATCGGCTGCGGCCTCATATCGTCTCCCCGTTTCCCTACGCCGCGCTGTCAACCGGCGCGATCTTGTAGGCGTCCGCCATCAGTTCGTACGAACGCTTGCGCGCCGCATGATCGTAGATGGGCGATGTTATCATGATTTCATCGGCCCGCGTCGCCATGGCGAGTTCGTCGAGCCGCGCCTTCACCATGGCCGGCGTTCCCACGAACAATTGCCGGCGATGCTTGCGGATCAGCTCACGTTCGCGCTCGCCCATCGGGGCGGCGGCCGCTTCCTCCGGGCTCGGCAGCGGCCGATATTCGCCGCGCGTGCGGCGCAGCCAGTTGAGGTCGGCGCTTGAGGCGAGCCGCTCGGCTTCGGCCTCGCTGTCGGCCGCCACAACCGCGACCGCGAGGATGGCGTAGGGCGCGGCGCGCCAGGCCGACGGCTGGAAGCGCGCGCGGTAGGCGCCCATGGCGGCCGCCGCGTCATAGCTCGCGAAATGATGCGCGAAGGCGAAGCCCATGCCGATCTGTGCCGAGAGTTCCGCGCTGTAATCGCTGGAGCCGAGCAGGAAAATGGGCGGCAGCCGCACGTCGTTCGGCATGACGGCGATTCGCTTGAACGGATGGGTCGGCGGAAAGTCGCCGGTGTCCCACAGGATCAGCTCTTGCAGCCGTTCGAGAAAATCCTGTTCGGCGTCGCGCTCCTGAATTTGGTGACGCCGCAATGCATAGGCCGTGGTCTGGTCCGTGCCAGGCGCGCGCCCGAGCCCGAGGTCGATCCGACCCGGGAAGAATGCTTCCAGCGTGCGGAATCGCTCCGCCACCATCAGCGGCGCATGGTTCGGCAGCATCACGCCGCCCGCGCCGACGCGGATGCGCTGCGTGGCGGCGGCTATGCGCGCGATGATCACCTCGGGCGCGCTGGAGGCGACCGAAGCGAGGCTGTGATGCTCCGCCACCCAGTAGCGCCGGTAGCCGAGCCGATCGGCGTGGATCGCCAGATCGACGGAATTGGCGAGCGAGGCGGACGGCGGCGTCGCTTCGGTCACGAAGGACAGGTCGAGAACGGACAGGACGGGCATGATGGCGTTCCGGCGCAATTTTGCTCGAATTTACTGGTCAGGGAGCATCCCGCAATGTATGGCGCGATCCCGCAGGCCGGATATGCGCGCAAGGCACGACGGTTGAACAGGTGACCTTTTCCGAACAGCACGAGGCGGCGGCGCGTTCCCGCCGCTTTGCCGAAACCACGACCGCGCTCGTTGTCGTCATCATGGCGACGGCTCTTCTGTTCGGCTCGGCCGCCTACTATCGCTACCCGCCCTTCGCGGCGCGTTTTCTGGCCCGCATGACCGACAAGCCTGGTTTCCTGCCGCCGCCGACGAGCGCGATCGAACGTGTCGACCGTTCGAACTGGCCGCAGAGCGCCACGAAGATTCCCACCACGCTGCAGGCGCCGCTGACCGCAGGCAGCGAAATGATGCGGATCGACGAATTGCGGCAGCGCCCCGCCCTGCTTATCGACGGCGCGACCCTCCTGTTCGATCCCGAGAAGCCCGCGCGAATCGCTGCCTCGAAGCTCACGCTGCGCGATTCCGCGCTCATCACGCGCGGCGCCGATCTCGATATCGAGGTCGAGACCCTGGTCATCGAAAACGGCGAAATCCGCGCTTTTCGGCCAAGCGATAAACCGCCCGCAAAGGACGCGGGTCGCGACGCCGGCAAATTGCGCCTGCGCGTGCACGGCAGGATTTCCGGCGTGCTGCGCGTCGATCTCGGCGGGCAGCCGGGCGCCGCGGGCGCGGCGGGTCGGCCGGGCGCCGTCGGCGCTCCCGGCGCCAAGGGAGCCGACGCTGTCTCCGCGTCCGACCATTGCGTGAAACCGGCCACAGCCGGCGCGACCGGCGGCCCCGGCGGCAAGGGCGGAGATGGAGGCGACGGCGCGAGCGGCGGAACCGGCGGCCAGTTCACGGTCTTCGCCAAGAACCCCTCCGAAGCGGCAGGCAATATCGAGTTCGCGGCCGAAGGCGGTCGCGGCGGCCCGGCCGGCCCCGGCGGCCCCGGCGGCGAGGGCGGACCGGGCGGCGCCGGCGGCGCGCCCGCCGGCCTGTGCATGGGCGACGGACCCGCGGGGCAAAGCGGCCCAACCGGCGCGACCGGCCAGCCCGGCAAGCCAGGCGCCAACGGCGCGGCCGGCGCAATGCGGACGCTGGGTCTCCAGGAACGCGGCTGAACGAAGCCTGTCGCCCGGCGCAAGCCGTCGCGCAGCGGCCGCCGCTCGCCAGAACAAAATATTATCAGACGAATTGAATTCGAATTCGCGTCGATCATTGGGCGATTCAACGCGATACGCATCCGGACTCGTCAGTTCGTCGGGCACATACGGCAAGTTGGGATCATTTGTCGAAAACAAGCGGCGAATTCGCATCGCCTTGTAGTCAAATGACGCTCATACCCTTCAAATTTCAGAAGAGTTAAGACCAAACTGGCCCTGTTCTTTCTTACCATTATCTCAATAGTTACCAACGCGAACCCGCATCAACGACAACAAACCGCAAAGCCAGCCATGCCGCCTCGCGTTTCCCATTCCCTGATGCGCCCGAGCACGCTCCGCAATTTCGGGCGCAGCGAGTCGGGCGCGACGATGATCATGGTCGCGCTGGCGGCCCCCGCCATTGTCGGCCTCGCTGCGCTGGCGGTCGAAGGCGGCTATGCCTACAGCCAGCACGCGGCGGTGCAATCGGTCAGCGATCTCGCCGCCCTGAGCGCGGCCGAGGCCATCACCCGCGACGGCAATGCCGCAAACCTCACGCTCGAGGCGCGCGCCATCGCCGCACAGCACGGCTTCATGAACAATGTCGGCAACGTGACCGTGGCGGTGAACTCGCCTCCGGCGACCGGGACCTATCCCAGAGGCTCCGTCGAAGTGATCGTGTCGCGGCTGCAGCAGCCGATCCTCATGTCGCTGTTCCGCAAGAGCGCCTACGCGATCTCCGGTCGCTCGGTCGCTGTCGCCGGCGCGAACGGCAACGGCTGCATTCTCGCGCTCGACACGTCGAGCGCCGACACCGGGCTCTCCGCCGGCGGCAGCCCGGTCATCAACATGCCGAACTGCTCGGCCTATTCGAATTCGCCGGCGACCGATTCCGCCTATATCGGCGGCACCGCCAGCGTGACCTTGCAGGCGCTCTACGCGGTCGGCGGCATCAACGGAACGCTGGCCGGCGGCGTGCTGCACACCAACGTCGGCGCGCTGGCCGACCCCTATGCCGGCAAGTTCACGACTCCGTCCAACCCGTTCAACACCTGCACCTACAAGAGCAGCGCGAAAATGCCGGTCGACGGAACGAAGGTCGTTCCTCCCGCCAACGGACCTGCCTACATCTGCTATTCCGTCAACCTGAACGCCAGCGACGTGCTCAATCTCGGGCCGGGCACCTACATATTCGATGGCGCGCTGAACGGACAATTGAAGGCGACGGGGCAATCCTCGCTGCTCGCCAATGGCGCGACCCTCGTCTTCATCAATGGCGCGAGCGTCTCGTTGAACGGCGGCGGCGCGACGACCGTCGTCGCGCCGACCGCCCTCTCCAACTCCAGCCCCTATACGCCCTACCGAGGCCTGGCCGTCTGGCAGCCGGCCGGCAACGGGGTATCCGGGCAGATCGCCGGCGGCGCCAACCAGTCGATCACCGGCGCGATCTACATGCCGTCGGCCTACGTGACCTACACGGGCGCGACGACGCTGAACACCAACGGCTGCACGCAGATCATCGCCTGGCAGATCAATTTCTCGGGCAACACACAGGTCGACAACGTTGGTTGCAGCACGTCCGGCGTCGTCGGCTTCGGCTATCAAGCGCCAAACCTGATGAACTGAGCCATGAAGAACATGCTTCGTTTCCTCCAGGACGAGAATGGCTTCGCCGCCGCCGAATTCGGCGCCGTCGGGGCGATCCTCACCATCTGCACGATCGGCGTCGTCGACATCGGCAATCTCGTGCGCACCTCCATGCGCGCGAAATATGCGGTCGCCGCCGGAGCGAGCTACGCCTTCCGCAACGGCTTCGACGCCAGCGCGATCAGCGCCGCGGTCACCGCAGCGAGCAACGCCCCCTCGATTTCGGTCTCGCCCGGCCCCTCGCAATTCTACGGCTGCGCGACCACCTCCGGCATTAGGACCGTCGAGCACGGGTCGACCGCCTGCGAGGGCACGACGCTCATGCCCGGCGTCTATGTGCGGGTGAATGCCTCCGCGCCCTTCACCCCGATCTTCAATTCCAGCGTATTCAGCTATCCCAGGGTCGTGAGCGCGACCTCGGTGGTGCGCATCAAATGAAGACGCTCGACTTTCTGCGGGACGAGCAGGGCAGCAGCGCGGTCGAACTCTCCCTGGTCGCGCCGCTGTTCGGCCTGTTTCTGGCCGGCGTGGCGCAAGTGGGCATCTGGGTCTGGACCTCGACGGCGCTACAGCACGGCGCTGAGCTCGCCGCGCGTTGCGCGTCCTTCAATCCGACGGCCTGTGCGGACGCAACCTCGATCACGAATTACGCCGTCGCCCAATCCTATGGGCTGCGCGTGACCGCAGACGCCTTCGCCTACACGCAGCCTGTCTGCGGCAACCAGGTCACGGCCAGCCTCCAGACCGCCAATTTTCTTTCGATCATCGGCGCGCCGGCGATGACGGCGACGGCGCAGGCCTGCTTTCCGAAATAGCGCGCGCTCAGAACGTCTCCATCCACGGCCTGAGATCGAATTCATGCGTCCAGGCGCTGCGCGGCTGCGTATGGATCGCCCAATAGGCGTCCGCGATCGCCTGCGGATCGAGAATGCCGTCCTGGTCCTTCAGCTTGTAGCGCTCGGGAAAATTGTCGCGGATGAAGGCCGTGTCGATCGCCCCGTCGATGATGGAATGGGCGACATGCACGCCCTTCGGCCCGATTTCGCGCGCCATGCTCTGCGCCAGCGCGCGCAACGCGAACTTGGCGCCGGCGAATGCCGAAAAGCCCGACCCGCCGCGCATGCTGGCGGTCGCGCCGGTGAAGATGATCGTGCCGCGCCCGCGCGACACCATCGGGCGCGAAACCTCGCGCCCCATCAGGAAGCCGGAAAAGGCCGCCATTTCCCAGACCTTGCGATAGACGCGCGACGTCATCTCGCCGATCGGAAAACGCACATTGGCGCCGATGTTGAAGACGGCGGCCTCGATCGGTCCGATTTCGCGCTCGATCTGCGCGACGAGCCCGACCATCTGCTCCTCGTCGCGCGCATCGACGCCGAACGGATGCGCCTCGAATCCGTCCGCGCGAATGGCTGCGACGAGCGGCTCGAGCTTGTCGGCATGCCGCCGCACCGGGCACGCGACCAGGCCCTCGCGCGCAAACCGGCGCGCGATCGCGCCGCCCGTGGCGTCGCCCGCCCCGATCACCAGAACCGCGCCTTTGCCCATCGCATCCTCCCGCTTTCCTTCCCCGCTCGGTTCAGCGTAGCATGAGATGGATGCAATTACAGATATCGGGAGCAAACCCAGTGAAACGCGCGGAATTCTTCTTCGACTTCGGGTCGCCCGCCTCCTATCTCGCCTATACGCAGATGGATGGCGTCGCCGCGCGCGCGGGCGCCGAAATCGTCTGGCGGCCGATGCTGCTTGGCGGCGTGTTCAAGGCGACCGGCAACGCCTCGCCGGCGAATGTGCCGGCCAAGGGCAAATGGATGAACGCGGATCTCGCGCGCTTCGCGGAGCGCTACGGCGTCGCCTTCAACCGCAACCCGTTTTTTCCCGTCAACACGCTGCTGATGATGCGCGGCGCCGCCGCTTTCGAGGGCACGCCGCAATTCCGTCCCTATGTCGACGCCATGTTCAAGGCCATGTGGGTCGACCAGAAGAACATGAACGACATGCCGACCGCCGCCGGCGTACTGAAGGCCGCGGGCTTCGATCCCGCAGAATTCATGGCCAAAGCCGAATCGCAGGCCGCCAAGGATCGGCTGAAGGCGACGACGGAGGAGGCCGTCGCGCGCGGCGTGTTCGGCGCGCCGACGACCTTTGTCGGCGATCACATGTTTTTCGGACAGGATCGGCTAGACTTCGTCGAAAAGGCGTTGCGCGACGCCTGACGAGAGCCAGCCGGAGCACAAGATGGAACATCCCGCCCTGCCCTTTCTCAAACGCGACGAGAAGGGAAAGGTCGTCTCGGCTGCCGACGCGGTGAAGCTCATCCGCGACGGCGACACGCTGGCGACGGGCGGCTTCGTCGGCATTGGCTTCGCCGAGGAAATCGCGATCGCGATCGAGCAGCGCTTCCTCGGCTCCAGCGACGGGCAAGGCTCGAAAGCTGGCCATCCGCGCGATCTCACGCTCGTCTATGCGGCCGGCCAGGGCGACGGCAAGGAGCGCGGCCTCAATCATCTCGGCCATGCCGGCCTTGTGGCGCGCGTGATCGGCGGCCATTGGGGCCTCGTCCCGAAAATCCAGCGCTTCGCGGTGGAGAACCAGATCGAGGCCTACAATCTGCCGCAAGGCGTGATCACCCATCTCTTCCGCGATATCGCGGCGCAGCGGCCCGGCCACATCACGCGCGTCGGGCTCGGAACCTTCGTCGATCCGCGCAACGGCGGCGGCAAGCTCAACGCCCGCACGACCGAAGACATCGTGCGTCTCATGGAGATCGATGACGCGGAATATCTCTTCTACAAGTGCTTTCCCATTCATGTCGGGATCATCCGCGCGACAACAGGCGATCCGGACGGCAATCTCACCATGGAGAAGGAAGCGCTGACGCTGGAGGCGCTCGCCATCGCCATGGCGGCGCGTAATTCCGGCGGCATCGTGATTGCACAGGTCGAGCGCGTCGCCGAAAGCGGCTCTCTCAATCCGCGCCAGGTCAAGATACCCGGCATACTCGTCGATTGCGTCGTCGTGTCGAAGCCCGAGAACCACTGGCAGACCTTCGCCACGCCCTACAATCCCGCCTATTCTTCCGAAATCCGCGCGCGCGCAGGCTCGCTTCCGCCCATGCAGGATGGCGCGCGAAAAATCATCGCGCGGCGCGCGGCGCTGGAGCTCGAACCCAACAGCGTCGTCAATCTCGGCATCGGCATGCCCGAGGGCGTGGCGGCGATCGCCAATGAGGAGAAGATCGCCGATCTCATCACGCTGACCGCCGAACCCGGCCTGATCGGCGGCATTCCGGCGAGCGGCATGGATTTCGGCGCGGGCGTCAACGCGCAGGCGGTGATCGACCAGCCCTACCAGTTCGACTTCTACGACGGCGGCGGGCTGGACGTCGCCTTCCTCGGCCTCGCGCAGGCGGACAAGCACGGCTCGCTCAACGTCTCGAAATTCGGCCCGCGGCTGGCCGGCGCCGGCGGCTTCATCAACATCAGCCAGAACGCCAAGAAGGTCGTCTTCGTCGGCACCTTCGTCGCCGGCGATCTCGCCGTCGCATGTCGCGACGGCCAGCTCGCCATCGCGAAGGACGGCGACATCAGGAAATTCGTCGAGTCCGTCGAGCACGTGACCTTTTCCGGCGAGGTCGCGCGCAAGCAGGGCAAGACCATTCTCTACGTGACCGAACGTTGCGTCTTCCGGCTGACATTAGACGGCATGGAACTGAGCGAGATCGCGCCCGGCGTCGATATCGACCGCGACATTCTCGCCAAGATGGATTTCAGACCGCTCATGCCGCGCCCGCCAAAGCTGATGGACGCGCGCGTCTTTGCGGCCGAACCCATGAACCTGCGCGAGACAATGCTGACGATCCCGCTCGACCAGCGCTTCGTCTACGATCCCGCAACCGGGCATTTCTTCGCCAATCTCGAACGCTACAGCGTGCGCAGCGAGGACGACATCGAGCGCATCCGCGTGATCGTGGTCGAGAAGCTGAAAGACGTCGGCAAGCGCGTCTACGCCATCGTCAACTACGACAATTTCACGATCGAGCCGGCGCTGCTCGACGCCTATTCGGCCATGGTGCGCGGCCTGATGGACACCTATTACGCCGATGTCACGCGCTACACGACCTCAGGTTTCCTGCGCATGAAGCTCGGCGACGCCCTGTCGGGGCGCGGCGTCGCCCCACACATTTACGAAAGCGCGGCGGAGGCGGAGAAAGGGCTGGAGGAGATCGAGAGCGGCAAAGGGTGAGGCATACGCCTCACGCGTAACCGATATGCCCGAGTTCGGCCTCGCAGCGCATGCGGCATTCCTTCAACGCCGTCTTGAAGCGCGCGAGCGCCGCCTCGAACCGGCATGAAGGCGCGGCCACCGACAGCGCATAGGGCCGCAATCCGATAACGCGCACCGGTAAGCCGACGGCATGCACGCCCTCCGCATGTCCCTCGTGGTCGAATGCGAAGCCAGTGCGCCGCACTTCCGCGATCTCCTCGAGCAATGCGCGCAGATCGACCGGCCGCGCGGCCCGGCCCCTGTTCGCGGCCTCATAGAGCTTCGTGATCGCCGCATCGTCCATGCTGGCCAGAACCGCCTTGCCGTTCGCCATCACATGCAGCGCACGCGGTCGGTCGATCAGGGGCACGACGCGCAGCGTCTGGTCGCAGATGATGCGGTCGAGAAAGACGACCTCGCGCCCTTGCCCTGTCGAGAAATCCACGGTCTCGCGCGTTTGTTCGAACAACCACTCGAGGTGCGGCCGGATCGCGGCGACGACATCGACTTCCCCCGTCGTCGCGAGACGCTGCAAGCCCCAGCCGGGACGTACGCCCCGGGCGCCGGCTTCGACGAGTTGTTCCGCGGCAAGCGCGTCGACAATTCGCTGCACGGTGGAGCGCGGCAGCCCGGTTTCGCGCGCTATTTCGCCAAGGCTCATCGGCGCGGGCCCGAGCGCCCGCAGGATCGCCGCCGCCCGCGCGATCGCCTGCACGCCCTGCCCTCTGGCTTCCTGCTCGTCGTCGCTCACGAATCCCGTCCAAGGTTGATGCATATCAATGATACATTTCTGTATCGCTATACGGTACAGACACTGTCTAATGCAAGACACAAGATTTTACCGCGAGAGTTCAAGGAGGCTCCCATGAAATCCGCTTTCGATTTTTCCAACCCGATGACGCCCGTGCGCATCATCGTCGGTCTCGCCTTCATTCCGCATGTTGCGTTCAAGCTCGGAAACATAGCGGGATCGATAGCCTTCTTCGCCAAAGTCGGGTTGCAGCCGGCCGCCGCGATGGTGTGGCTGGCGATCGCAATGGAGAGCGTTGCGGCAATCTCGCTGGTGTTCGGCATCCTGCCGAAATGGACGGGCTTTCTCGCCGCCGCCGTCATGGCGACAGCCACCTTCGCCGTTCTGCAGATGAAGGGCGCCGTCTGGCTGTGGAACTTCGGCGGCGTCGAATACAACGTCATCTGGATGACGCTCTGCGCGCTCGTCTCGGTTTACGCCTGGCGCGAGGAAAAGGCGAAATACGGCCGCAACTTCCTGCTGTTTGCTCGGGGCTGACCGGGCCGGCGAGACGGGCGCACGCCGCCCGCCTCGCCTCACTCCCCCGCGAGCTTGGCCGCCGCCTGGGCTTCCGCCCAGTGCACGTAGAGCTGCGCCAGCGCGACGGAAGCGATGCGCGCGGCCGGACCGTCGGCGCGGCTCGTCAGCATGACCGGGCAGCGCGCGCCGAGCACGAGGCCCGAATCCTCGGCGCCGGCCAGAAACACCAGCTGCTTGGCCAGGATATTGCCGGCCTCGAGATCGGGCGCGATCAGCACGTCGGCATCGCCCGCCACGTCCGACACGATGCCCTTGGTGGTCGCCGCGTCGCGCGAAATAGCATTGTCGAAGGCGAGCGGCCCGTCGAGCAGGCCGCCGACGATCTGCCCACGATCGGCCATCTTGCACAGCGCGGCCGCTTCGACGGTCGAGGGGATTTTCGGCGTCACGGTCTCGACCGCCGAGAGGATCGCGACCTTCGGTCGCGCGACGCCGATGGCGCGCGCCAGGTCGATCGCATTCTGCACAATGTCGCGCTTGGCGAGCAGGTCAGGCGCAATATTCACGGCGGCGTCGCTGACCAGCATGAGCTTCGGGTAGAGCGGCGCGTCGATGACGAAAATATGCGAGATGCGCCGCTCGGTCTTCAGCCCGACTGTGTCGCGCACGATCGCCGCCATCACCTCGTCGGTGTGCAGCGCGCCCTTCATGATCGCCTGCGCGGCGCCTGCGCGCACGAGATCGACGGCGCGCTCGGCCGCCGCATGCGAATGTGGCGCATCCTCGATCGCCAGACCCGCCAGCGACAGGCCGGCCGCCTCCGCCGCCGCCTCGATCTTGCGGCGCGGACCGACCAGCATCGGCTCGATCATGTCGAGGTCGCGCGCCTCCATCGCGCCGGCGAGCGAGGCGACGTCGCAGGGATGCACGATCGCCGCGCGGATCGCCGGCAGGTCGCGCGCGCGTTCCGCCAGCGCAGCCAGGCGTGGAAACTTGTTGAGGGCAAGCCAGCCCGCGTTGGGCGACAGGTCCATGGGCGCTCCGGGTTGTCCCACCCGGCATACACATCCTCGGCGTCAGCGCAATGACGCAGGCGAATTCGCTCGCTACATGCGGATCGCGGCCTGAGGGGCGCCGTCGCCGAAATTCGCGATATTCGCCGGCGCGACATGGTTGAGGAATCGCTCGACCTCGTCGCGCGACCCGAAGATCAGCGGCGTATGGACATGCAGGCTCTCCGGCGTGACGTCGAGGATCGGCCGTTCGCCGTTGGTCGCCTCGCCGCCCGCCTGTTCGACCAGGAAAGCGATCGGATTGGCCTCGTACAGCAGGCGCAGCCGGCCGCGCACCTGGCCGCGGCGCGTGCCGCCTGGATAGAGGTACAGCCCGCCGCGCGAGATAATGCGATAGGCTTCGCCGCACAAAGCGCCGACCCAGCGCGTATTGAAGTCGATGGCGCGCGGACCGTCGGCGCCGGCGATCAGCTCCTCGACATAGCTGCGCACATTGTCCGACCAGAAGCGCGCATTGGAGCCATTGACCGCATATTCGCGCGAGGCCTTCGGCGTCGTCACCTTCGGCCGGGCCAGAGTGAAGCGCTGCGTCGTGCGATCGAGCGTGAAAACGACGACGCCTTCGCCGAGCGTCAACATCATGCTGGTATGCGGCCCGAAGATGAAGAACCCCGCCGCAAGCTGCGCGCGGCCCGGCTGCCGAAAGGTCGCGACCGCCGAATCGAGCGCCGGCAGGATCGAGAAGATCAGGCCAACCGGCGCATTGGCGTCGATATTGGTCGAGCCGTCGAGCGGATCGACAGCGACCGCGACCGGAGAACCCGGCACCACGTCGAGCGCCGACTCGCTTTCTTCCGAAGCGAGGTAACGCACCGGCGCATGGCGCATGCGGTCGACCACGGTCTCCTCGGCCAGAACGTCGAGCCGGCGCTGCGCGTCGCCATCGGCGTGATGAGCGACGAGTTCATGCATGTCGTCGGCGAGCGGCCCGCGCCCGACGGCGTCGCCCAATGTGAAGGCCGCCTCCGCCAGCCGCCCGATCGTCGCCGCGACGGCGGTCTCCACCGGCCGCCCCGCGGCCCAGGCGTTGAGATAGGCGTGCAGGTTCATGGGGGCTCCTGATGTCTGGACCGCCGCGCGGACACAGTCCCGCACCGCGAGTGTCGCCGACCTTGCATGGCCAGAATATTTGAAATATCTGCAAGCACTATTCAGTTTTTCTGAAACAGGCGTCTCATGCGCGGCGTCACGCTCAAACAATTGCGCGCGTTGCGCGCGGTCGCCGACACCGGTTCGGTGACGGCCGCCGCGCGCCAGCTGTTCGTCACGGCGCCGGCGATCTCCATGCAGATCCGGCAGTTCGAACAGATCGCCGGCCTGCCGCTGCTCGAACGCGCGGGCGAGAAATTCGTGCTGACGGCCGCCGGCCGCGAGGCCTTGCGCGCGGCCCACGCCGTCGATGCGGCGATCGACGAGTTCGAGACGATTCTGGCGACTCTGCGCGGAGGTGTCGCAGGCCACGTCAGCGTCGGCCTGGTGTCGACCGCGAAATATTTCGCGCCGCGCATGGTCGGCGCCTTCGCCCGCACGCATCCCGGCGTCAAGGTATCGATCACCGTCGGCAATCGCGAGCAGATGTTGCGCGCCCTGCGCGACTTCTCGATCGACATCGCCATCATGGGCCGTCCGCCCGAGGACCAGAGCTGCGCTGCCGATCCGATCGGCGATCATCCCCATCTCATCGTCGCCGATCCCGGCCATCGACTGGCGCGCCGACGCAGGTTCGATCCGGCGCTGCTCGCCGACGAGACCTTCGTCGTGCGCGAGCCCGGCTCCGGCACGCGCAACCTGATGGAGCGCTTTCTAGAACAGGCCGGCGTCACGCCGCTCTACGGACTGGAGATCGATTCCAACGAGACGATCAAGCAGGCGGTCATGGCCGGTCTCGGCGTCGCCTTCATCTCGGCGCATACCGTCGCCGCCGAACTCGCCGACGGCCGCCTCGTGAAACTCGATGTGCGCGGCCTGCCGGTCGTGCGCACCTGGTACGTCATGCGCCGGCTCGACCGGCGACCCCTGCCCGCCGTGCGCGCCATGCAGGAATTCATTGTCGCCAATCGCGCCGACTTTCTCCCGACCGAGGCCTGAGTTAAAACCACAGGCGACATACATTCTTGTAGGACAGGCGCACGATGGGCGAACAGGCGGCCGCGGCCGGGACGACGACTTTCGATCCGGCCGCTCATGGCTGGAAAATCATGAAGAACCAGGGATTTTCCTCGCTCGTCGGCCCGATGTGGGCCAAGCGCGACGGCGAGGGCTGGCGCTACGCCTTTCTCGCGGAAGAAAAGCACGAGAACCGCCAGGGCGCGGTGCATGGCGGCATGCTCATGACCTTCGCCGATCACGCCATCGGCTTCGTCGCCTGGGAGGCCGCCGGCCGGCGCAAATGCGTGACCATGCAGCTGGAAAACCAGTTTCTCGCCGCCGTGCGGCACGGCGATTTCGTGGAATGCGACACCGAAGTCGTGCGCGCCGCCAAGACCGTCATTTTCCTGCGCGGCGTGCTGAAGGTGAAGGGCAAGGCCGTGATGGCGGCCAATGGCATCTGGAAAGTGATCGAGTGATCCAATCGGATTGCGACTTTGGGAAGCGAGCCTTCAGGCTCGCTGCTCAGCTCACTTCTTCGCGCGCCACGCGCGATAGACAGCCTCGATCGACCGCCATTTTTCCATGAGCCAGTCGAGCGCGCGTTCGGCGGCGGGAAAATCGACCGCCAGCACAGCAAGCCCGAGCGGGATCATCCAGAAGCCGAGCACCGGCAGAAACCCGAACATGCCGAGAATGACCAGCGCCACGCCGATCGGCGGCCTGAGCCATTTCCACTTGGGATGCTTGATCCATTCCGGGATCATGTCGACGAACCGCGCATCTCCAACATGTAGGCGTGCGCAACCGGCTCCGCCAGACCGCAGTTCGCCGGCTCAGATCCCCATCTGCCGCGCCGCGAGATCCTTCATGATTTCCTCCGCGCCGCCGCCGATCGCGTTGACCTTCACCTCGCGATAGATCCGTTCGACTTTGGTCCCGCGCATAAAACCCTGCCCGCCGTGAATCTGCACGCCTTCGGACGCGCAGAAGGCCATGGTCTGCGTCGCCTGGTTTTTCAGCATGGCGATTTCGGCGGCCGGGCTCTCGCCGTTCTGCACGCGCCAGGCGAGCTGTTCGAGATAGGCCTGCGTGGCGTTCACGCGCATCGCCATGTCGACGATCTTGTGGCGCACCACCTGCTGGTCGGCGAGCCGTCCGCCGAACACTTTTCGCTCGCGCGCCCAGGCGATCGATTCCTCGACGCAAACGCGCGCGAAAGCCGTGCAGCCCGCCGCCATGCCGAGCCGCTCGGAATTGAAGTTGAGCATCACATATCTGAAGCCCTTGTTCTCCTCGCCGATCAGGTTCTCGACGGGAACCTTCACATCGTCGAAGAACAATTGCGCCGTGTCGCTCGCCCACCAGCCCATCTTGCGCAGCGGCTGCTGCGTGAAGCCCGCCATGCCGCGCTCGATCAGCAACAGCGAGACGCCGCCCGCGCCCGGCCCGCCGGTGCGCACGGCCACAGTGTAGAAATCGGCGCGCACGCCGGACGTGATGAACATTTTCGAGCCGTTGACGATGTAATGATCGCCGACGCGCTTCGCAGTCGTCTTCAATTGCGCGACATCGGAGCCGCCGGACGGCTCGGTGATTGCAAGCGCAGAAATCTTCTCGCCGCTGAGCACCAGCGGCAGCACGCGCTTCTTCATCGCCTCGGGCCCGACCGCGAGAATCGGCGGCGAGCCGATCGTATGGCTCATCAGGCTCGCAGACACGCCGCCGGCGCCGGCGCGCGCGAGTTCCTGCGACAGCACGATGCGATGGAACTGGTCGCAGGGCGAGCCGCCATATTCTTCGGGATAGCCGAGACCAAGAATGCCGACGCCAGCCGCCTTTTTGTACAACTCGCGCGGAAAGCCGCCGGCCTCGTCCCATTCGTCGACGAAGGGCGCGATTTCCTTGTCGACGAAGCGCCGCACCGTCGCGCGGAAAGCGTCGTGGCTCTCGTCGTAATAGAGGCTCTTGGTCATGCTCACTTGCTCCGCTGCCCTACCGCCCCCTCCCCGGCCCTCCCCTGCTTCGCGGGAGAGAGAGGAGACGCGTCGCTTCTTCGATCTGCGCGATCAATAACGCCTGCCGTCCCCTCTCCCGCCACCGCGAAGTCGGCTGTTGCCGACTTCGACCAGATGCGGGGGAGGGAAAGGGAGGGGGTCGCGCCGCCTACGCGTCTTCCGCCGCCAGCGTCGCCAACACATGGCGCGTGGCGACCTGATCGCCTTCCTTGACCGACACCGCCTCCAGCACGCCGTCACGACCCGCGACGATCTCGTGCTGCATCTTCATCGCTTCGAGAACGACGATGCGCTGCCCCTTCTTCACTGTCTCGCCCGCCTGCGCCAGCACCGACACGATGCGCCCGTTCATCGGCGCGAGCAGCCGCGCGCCGCCATCGCGGTCGGCGGCGCTCTTGATCTCGTGCGACGTCTCGCGCGTCGTCAATTGTTCGCCGCCAGATTCGACATGCAGCGTCGCGCCGTCGAAAGCGTAGGCCGCCGACGACTGCGCGCCGCCGATGGCGAAGCGAACGCGATCCGCGTCGCGCGAGACCAGGTCGAGATCGATCGTCTCGCCGCCGACGGACACCGAATAGGACGCGACGCCGCGCGCAGACAGCGACACCGGCGTCTCCTTCTCGCCGGTCGCGAGTTTCAGCGGTTTTGAAAACACGCCCGACGAATCCCAGCTCGACACCAGCGGCGCCAGCTGGCGCGCGCTGCGCTCGTAGAGCAGCGCCGCGGCCAGCGCGAGCAGGCGCGTCGACGGCGTCTTCTCGGCCATAGCGGCGCTGTCGACCGCAAAATGCGTGGGAATGAAGCCGGTCGTCGTCTCGCCCGTCGCGAACACCCGATGGCCGAGCAGCGCGACCAGAAAGGCCTTGTTGTTCGGCAGGCCGAACAGCACCGTCTCCTCCAGCGCGCGCACGAGGCGCCGCCGCGCTTCTTCGCGCGTGCGGCCGTGCGCGATCACCTTGGCGATCATCGGGTCGTAGAAGGGCGAAATTTCCTGACCCGAGCGGATGCCGTGATCGACGCGGACGCCCTTGCCCGACGCAGGCATCCACCGAAACACGGTCCCGCTCTGCGGCAGAAAATTCTTCTCCGGCGATTCCGCATAGAGGCGAACCTCGATGGCGTGGCCGTCGAGCCGCACATCCTCTTGTTTCAGCGGCAGCGGCTCGCCAGCCGCCACGCGCAACTGCCACTCGACGAGATCGAGCCCCGTGATCTCTTCCGTCACGGGATGCTCGACCTGCAGGCGCGTGTTCATTTCCAAGAAGTAGAATTCCCCATCGGCGCCGAGCAAAAATTCGACCGTGCCGGCGCCGCGATAGGAAATCGCCTTGGCCGCAGCGACAGCCGCCGCGCCCATCTTCTCGCGCAAGGCGGGCGAAACGGCCGGCGACGGCGCCTCCTCGATCACTTTCTGATGGCGGCGCTGCGCGGAACAGTCGCGCTCGCCGAGATGGATGACATGGCCATGCGCGTCGCCGAACACCTGCACTTCGACGTGGCGCGCGTCGACAACCGCCTTTTCCAGAATGAGCTCGCCCGAGCCGAAGGCGTTCTGCGCTTCCGAACGCGCCGTCGAGACAGCGTCCGCGAAATCCTCGAGCCGCGTCACGAGCCGCATGCCGCGCCCGCCGCCGCCGGCCGCCGCCTTCACCATGATCGGGCAGCCGATGCGCTGCGCTTCGGCCGCAAGCGCCGCATCGCTCTGGTCGGCGCCTTGGTAGCCCGGCACGCAGGGCACGCCCGCCTCGATCATCAGGCGCTTGGCGGCCGCCTTGTTGCCCATGGCGCGAATGGCCTCCGGCGTCGGGCCGATGAAGACGAGGCCCGCGTCCTGACAGGCCGACGCAAATCCGTCGTTCTCAGACAGGAAACCGTAGCCCGGATGCACGGCGTCCGCGCCGACGCGCTTTGCGGCATCGAGGATCGCCTGCACGTTGAGATAGGAGTCCGACACCGGCGGCGGTCCGATCCGCACGGCTTCATCGGCCTCGCGCACATGCAGCGCATCGGCGTCGGCGTCGGAATAGACTGCGACGGTGCGGTAACCCATGTCCCGCGCCGTGCGCATCACCCTGCAGGCGATCTCGCCGCGATTGGCGATGAGGATTTTGGAGAAAGTCGTCACGCTTGCGCCTTGTCCTTCTTGCGCTCGTCTTCCGGCGCAATGCCCAGCATCTTCGACAGGATCATCAGCATCACCTCGTCGGCGCCGCCGCCGATCGAGCCGAGCCGCGTATCGCGAAAGGCGCGGCTGATCGGCGTTTCATTCATGAAGCCCATGCCGCCCCAATATTGCAGGCAGGAATCGGCGATCTCGCGCGCCAGGCGACCCGATTTCAGCTTCACCATCGAGGCGAGTTTGGTCACGTCCTGTCCGTCGAGCATCAATTCGCAGGCGCGATAGACGAGCGCACGCAGAAGTTCGACTTCCGTCTGCAGTTCGGCGAGGCGGAAATGCACGACCTGATTGTGCAGCACCGGTTTGCCGAAGATCATCCGCTGGCGCGCATAATCGATCGTCGACTGGATCATGCGTTCCTTGCCCTTGAGGCCGCTCGCGCCGGCCCACAGCCGCTCTTCCTGGAACTGCACCATCTGATAGGTGAAGCCCTTGCCTTCCTCGCCGATCAGATAGCGTTGCGGCACGCGCACATTGTCTAAATAGATTTGCGCCGTGTCGGAGGAATGCATGCCCATCTTGTCGAGCTTGCGCGCGATCTCGACGCCCTTGGTCTTCATCGGCACGCAGATCAGCGATTTGTTGCGATGGACCGGCCCTTCGCCCGTATTGGCGAGCAGACAGATCCAGTCGGCCTGCGTGCCGTTGGTCGTCCACATCTTGCCGCCGTTGATGACGTAGTCGCCGCCGTCCTTCTTCGCCGTCGTCTTCACCGAGGCGACATCGGAACCCGCGCCGACTTCGGACACGCCGAGGCAGGCGACATATTCGCCCGATATCGACGGCGCAAGAAATTGCGCGCGGACTTCGTCGTTGCCGAAGCGCGCGAGCGCCGGCGTCGCCATGTCCGTCTGCACGCCGATCGCCATCGGCACGCCGCCACAATTGATCTGGCCGAGTTCTTCGGCAAACACCATCGCATAGGAATAATCGAGGCCGGAGCCGCCGAATTCGACCGGCTTGTTCAGGCCGAGAAAGCCGAGCTTGCCCATCTTTCCGAACAATTCGTGCGCCGGAAAGATGCCCGCTTTCTCCCATTCGTCGACATGAGGGTTGATGTCGGAGGCGATGAATTTCGAGATGCTGCGACGGATTTCGTCGTGTTCGGGTGTGAATTTCATTGTCCTGTCCCCAAAACGTGATTGCGCTTTTCGGCGCTTTCCCGCGTCATGGCCGGGCTTGTCCCGGCCATCCACGCCGAGCCGTCGCAGCTTTGAAACCTCATTGCCTGCCCAGCCGCGTGGATGCCCGGCACAAGGCCGGGCATGACGGCCCAAAGACCAAGGCGGAGCGACGAAGAGCAAACTGTCTTTCGCATCGTCATCCTCACATGCGCGCGACGCCGAAGGTCGTGTTTCGCAGCGGTCTGACGTCCGCCTCGCGGCAGATCGACAGGCAGAAGGCTAGCACCTTGCGCGTATCGCGCGGATCGATCAGCCCGTCGTCCCACAGGCGCGCGGTCGCGTAGAGCGCCGTCGTCTCGCCCTGCATGCGATCGGCGATGCCCTTTTCCATCGCATCGAGCTTGTCGCGATCGACCGGCTTGCCTTCGCGCCTCAGCTTGCCCTCGGTCACGATCGACATGACCTTGGCCGCCTGCTCCGGCCCCATGACCGCGATGCGATTGTTCGGCCAGGCGAAGATGAAGCGCGGGTCATAGCCGCGCCCGCACATGCCGTAATTGCCGGCGCCGAACGAGGCGCCGATATGCAGCGTGATCTGCGGCACGGTGGCGTTAGCCACCGCCTGATCATCTTCGAACCGTGCTTGATGATGCCCGCCTGCTCCGCCTCGCGGCCCACCATGTAGCCCGTCGTATTCTGCAGATAGACGATTGGAATGTTCGACTGGCAGCTACAATTGGATGAATTGCGCCGCCTTGGTCGCGCCGTCCGCGTCGATCGGTCCGTTATTGCCGATGAAGCCGACCGTATGGCCCTCGATCGCGCCGTGGCGCACACGGTGCACGCCATAGAGGCCCTTGAAGTCGAGATATTCGGAATCGTCCACGATGCGGGCGATCACCTCGCGCACGTCGATCGGCTTGCGATAATCGACCGGCACGACGCCTGCGAGTTCCTCCGGCGAATAGCGCGGCTCCTTGTAGTCGCGCGGCGCGGCGCGCTGGATCTGCTCGTTCCACGGCAGCATGGCCATGACTTCGCGCGCGATGCGGATGCCGTCGGCGTCGTCCTCGGCCATGTATTCGCCGAGGCCGGACTTGGTGACATGCATCTCGGCGCCGCCGAGCTCCTCGTCGGTCGCGATTTCGCCGGTGGCGGCGCGCAGCAGCGGCGGCCCCGCGAGAAACACCTTCGCCTTGCCGCGCACCAGAATATTGTAGTCCGAAAGTCCAGGCAGATAGGCGCCGCCGGCGGTCGAAGAGCCGTGCACCACAGTCACCTGCGGAATGCCGGCGGCCGACATGCGCGCCTGATTGGCGAAGCCGCGCCCGCCCTCGACGAACATCTCCGCCTGGAACAGCAGGTTGGCGCCGCCGGACTCGACGAGACGCACCATTGGCAGCTTGTTTTCGAACGCGATCTGCTGGCAGCGCAGGCCCTTCTTCACGCTCATCGGCGTCGACGTGCCACCCTTGAAGGCGCTGTCGGACGCCATCACCATGCAGCGGATGCCGGACACGTAGCCAATGCCGATAATGCCGCCGCCGCCGAATTCGTCGTGCATGCGCAGGCCCGCGAGCGTCGAGATTTCGAGCCATGGCGCGCCGGGGTCAAGCAGCAGCGCCAGACGCTCGCGCGGCATGATCTGGCCGCGCTTGGTGAACAGCTCGCGCTTGGTCTCGCCGGTCTCGCGGACCTTGTTCTCGAGCCCGCGGAACTCGTCGATCAGCCGCAGCATCTCTTCGCGATTGGCGCGGTAGGAGTCGGAATTGACGTCGATCTTGCTTTCGATGACCGGCATGGCGTCCCTGCGCTTGATCGCGGCAAGGATCGACGCGGCGCTGCGACGCGCGACGCCTCCCTCGACGCTGGCGACGGCTCTTGCGGCCGCGCGCCTTTAATCCTCCAGTTAAATTTGAGGTTGCCTCAGAAATTTGCTAGTGTCAATCGCCGCTTCGCAAGCCGCGGCGGGGGACGATGCCGAAACCGCAGCGCGCCGAAGCAAAAATCGCGACACCGAGACCTGCCCGCAAGACGCGCGCCGCGACCAGCGCCGTCGGCGCCTGGGGCGAGCGCGAAGCCGGCATTCTTGCCGTCGCCGAAGACCTCTTCCTGCGCAACGGCTACGAGAACACCAGCATGGCGGCGGTCGCCGCCGCCGCCGGGCTCTCGGAAGGCACGCTCTATAATTATTTCCGCAACAAGAACGATCTCGTCATCCGCTCTGGTCTCGCTGTCCTGGAGCGGCGCGTCGAGGCGGCGCAGCAGGCCGTGCGAGAGGCTGGCAGTCTGCGCGAGGGTCTCGAAAGGCTGATCGGCCTGCACCTCTCCGCCATCATCGAGGACGACGAGAAATATCGCATCTGGCTGCGCGAAGTGCGCGGCGTGAAATCCTATCGCCGCTCGGCGGGGCGCGACGCGCTCGCGCGTTTCGCCAATCAGTTCGTCGCCCTGCTCGACAAGTTCGGCCACGGGCAGGAGCGCGCGAGCGGACCGACGCGTACGATGATGCGCGACATGGTGTTCGGCGGCTCCGAGCACATCGGCTTCACCGCCATGATCCAGAAGCGCGCCGACAGGATCGATGTCGAGGCGACCGCGAAGATTTTGGCGGATGTCTATTTGCGCGGATTTGGATTGGAGTGATTGAACCACGAGCCTTCAGGCGCGCATTCATGCCATGCGCAGGACATTCTCGCGCGTCGCGAAAGCCTTGTTATAGTCGTCGCATTCAAGTGCGAGCCTGAAGGCTCGGCGAGCACACGAGGAAACCCATGACCAAGCGCCGCATCGGCCGCTCCGATCTTTACGTCTCGCCCTTCTGCTTCGGCGGCAACGTCTTCGGCTGGACGGCGGACGAGTCCATGTCCTTTCGCCTGCTCGACGCCTTCGTCGATCATGGCTTCGAATTCATCGACACCGCCGACGTCTATTCGGTCTGGGTTCCCGGCCACACCGGCGGCGAATCCGAAACCGTGCTCGGCGCCTGGTTCAGGAAGAGCGGCAAGCGCGACAAGGTCGTGCTCGCCACCAAGGTCGGCTTCATCAAGGGCCTCAAGCCCGATTACATCAAACGGGCGGTCGAGGATTCGCTGAAGCGCCTGCAGACCGATCGCATCGATCTCTACCAGTCGCACAAGGACGATCCCGAAACGCCACAGGAGGACGTCCTGCGCGCCTACGACGACCTCATCAAGGCTGGCAAGGTGCGTGTCATCGGCGCATCCAACTTCAGCGCGGCGCGGCTCAAGGAAGCGCTCGACATTTCCGCGAAGAACGGTCTCCCGCGTTACGAATGCATGCAGCCCGAATACAATCTCGTGGAGCGCAAGGTCTACGAGGGCGAATTGCAGGACCTCTGCGTGAAGGAGGAGATCGGCGTCATCCCCTTCTTTTCGTTGGCGGCGGGCTTCCTCACCGGCAAGTATCGCAGCGAGGCCGATCTCGGCAAGAGCGTGCGCGGTCCGCGCACCGCCGGCAAATATCTCGGGACCAACGGCCCAAAGGTGCTCGCCGCGCTCGACAAGGTCGCCGCTGCGCACAAGGCCACCTGCGCACAAGTAGCGCTCGCCTGGATCATGGCGCGCAAGGGCCTGACCGCGCCGATCGCCAGCGCGACGAGCCTTGCACAGCTCGAGGAATTGCTGGACAGCGTGAAACTGTCGCTGACAGCTGCCGACATTGCCGAACTGGACAAGGCGAGCGCATAAGGGCGTTGTTCAGGCGCTTCCGATAATCAAAAAGCTGCCACCAAGCACGAGCGCCATACCCAGCAATGTCGCGATTCGGACAGGCTCGCCGAAAAAGAGGGCCGAAATCAGCGTGATGGCGAGGAACGACACGCCCGAGAAGACCGGGAATGCGATCGACAGCGGAATTGCGCGGAGCGATTGGGTGAACAGATAGGCGTTCGCGGCGCCGAGCAGCAGGCCGGCCAGGAAGAGAGGCCACCAGATGCGCGGCTCCGCGCCGACAATGGCCTTGTAGATCGTATAGGACGAAGCGTTCAGCAACACGGCGCCCGCCAGCTGAAAATGCGCAACAGACATCGCTCGCCCCCTTTGGCGGCGGATGCTGTGACGTCGTCGCGCGCTTGGCAAGCCGCTGCGCGCGGGTTTCTAGGTCCTCAACGTCAACCCACCGTCCGCCACCAGCCCATGGCCGGTAATGAAATCAGCTTCGTCCGACGCCAGCAGCAGCGCGGCACGCGCCATGTCGATCGGCTGGCCGAGGCGGCGCAGCGCCGCCTTCTTCTCCCACACGCCGCGGATGAACGGATCGGCGAAAGAGGCCTGCGTCATGCCGGTCTCGATCGCGCCAGGCAGGATGTAGTTCGCCGTCACCTTGTGCTTGCCGAGTTCGAGCGCGAGCGTCTTGGTCAAGCCGGCCACGCCGTGCTTCGAGGCCGTATAGGCGGCAAGCCCGATGTCCGTATCGAAGGCCATGACCGACGCCGTGCAGATGATGCGCGCGCGCCCCTTCTCCTCGGCGCGCTTGATGAGATGCGGAATCGCGGCGCGCGAAATTCGGAACGGCGCGCGCACATTGACGGCGAACACACGATCCCAGTCGGCGTCGGTCGTTTCGGCGGCGAGCGAGCGGTTCGATACGCCGGCATTGTTGAAGAGAATGTCGATCGTCCCGAATCTTTCGAGCGCCGCACTCACAATCGTCTCGGGCGCATCGTCGTGCGCGACGCTCTTGGCCAGAACGCTGATCGCGCCATTGCCTTCATGCGCCGTCATGATCGCCGATTCCGGCCGGTCGACCGCCAGCACTGTCGCGCCGCGCTCGGCGAACAATTGCGCAGTCGCTCGCCCGATGCCGGAGGCCGCGCCCGTGATGACGGCGAATTTGCCGGAAAGATCGACCATTGTTTCGCTCCCACGATTTTGGGAGCATTAGAACAGCCCCGAAACGGGCTTCACAACCGCATTCCGCGCAAGCGCGGCCTGCGCGAATGGTCTGCGGTCAGTGTCCGAGGCCGGGCTTGGCCGAAGGCGCCGGCATGGCCGGCTTGCCGCCCGGCGTCGAGGCTTTCGCCTGGTCTTCGGCGCGCCGCCAGGTCTCGCTCTTGCACAGATAGCGGATGAGGCAGCCTTCCAGTGTAAGTTCGTTCGCCTTCTCGACCTTCACGCCGCCCTGATAGATCTTGCCGTTCTCGGTATTGTAGATTTCGCCGCGCCAGACGCCTTCCTTGTCGAGCGCCGCATTGCGCAGGATGACCGTGCCGACCGCATCCTTTTCCTCGGGCTTCGAAACGGCGATCACCTTGGCGCAGAGCTTGCCGGCGCAATTGTAGAAATCGAACGAGGTTCCGCTTTCCTCGCGCACCCAGACGCCCCAGGGCTCGAACGCCAGCGCCGGCGTCGCCGCCGCAAGCGCCGCGCCAAACACCAGAACCTTCGCCGCGCCAAACATCGACCGCTCCCGCCTGGATCGGACCGCCGCGAGACTATCCCCAGAATCGCGCCGGAACCAAGGCGCGCCCAGCCTCGTTAACCAAAATGAACCTTAACAATGTCTTAACTCGACGCTCCGTGTTAAGGAATTCGTAACTATTGGGAGCGTGGTGTGGCGTTGAGTATTGTATGGGCGGCTCTGCTCGGGGCGTGTCTCGGCCTCGACAGAGATCTGCGCGACCTGTCGGCCGGTTGGGTCCCATGTACATTCTGGGCCACGCTTGGCGCGATCATCGGAATCGAGTTGCAATATTCCGGGCTCGCCCGGAGCATTTGGTTCTGGCCGCTGACCTGCGCGGCCTGCGCGGTCGCCATCGCGAAATATCTCACCCTCACGATGCGGATCGGCGGCTGGCGGGAATTGTCCGAACCAGCGCACGCCGTGCTTGCGGCCGGCGCCTTCGGGCTCGCCTGCGGTCTCGGCGCGAACCGTTTCGTCGGCGCCGCCGTCCTTGCGACCGTCTTCGCACTTGCATGGCGGCCGCGTATCGACGACAGCCTGCGTCACGAGATCGCCAAGGGATCAGGCTCGGCCGTTCGCGTCGCCCGCGACATCGTCGACGCCAGCCGGCGGGCCGAGGAAGGCCGGCACGATGAAGAAGGCCGCCAGCAGCGTGAAGAACAGCGAGATGGCGAGAAGCTTGCCCATTCCGGCGGTGCCGGGGTGCGAGGACAGGCATAGGCTGCCGAAGGCGATCCCGGTCGTCAGCGAGGAGAAGAAGATCGCCCGCGTCAGGCTCGACGCCAGCATGTCGGCCACACCCTTCCGCCACGCGATCAGATAATAGATGTGGAAGGCGACGCCGACCGCAAACATCAGCGGCAGCGCGATGATATTGGCGAAATCGAGCGACATGCCGAGAAGCTGCGCCGCCTCCAGACTCATCACGCCGGCGAGCACGAGCGGCCCGAGCGCCAACGCCACGTCCTTCACGCTGCGCATGGCGACATAGAGGATCGCGAAGAT
>JACKJE010000033.1 GCA_020638135.1 Methylobacteriaceae bacterium
ACGCTGAAGGCGATCTCCAATCTCATCCGCGCCGAACGTGGCGAGGTGACGAAAGGCTCGATCGAATTTTCCGGCGAGCGCGTCGACCGGATGCGGCCCGACGATCTCGTCCGGCGCGGCTGCATCCAGGTGATGGAAGGCCGCCATTGTTTCGGCCACCTCACCATCGAGGAAAATCTCCTGGCGGGCGCCTTCACGCGCCGCGACGGACGGCGCGCCATCGCCGACGCTCTGGAGGAGGTCTATGCTTTCTTTCCTCGTCTCAAGGAGCGCCGCTCATCGCTTGCCGGCTACACGTCCGGCGGCGAACAGCAGATGTGCGCGGTCGGGCGCGCCATGATGTCGCGGCCGCGCATGATCCTGCTCGACGAGCCCTCGATGGGACTCGCGCCGCAGGTGGTCGAGGAGATTTTCGAAATCGTTCATGGTCTCAACGCCAAGAGCGGCGTTTCGTTCCTGCTCGCGGAGCAGAATACGAATATTGCGCTGCGCTATGCCAATTACGGCTATATTCTCGAGAACGGCCGCATCGTGCTCGACGGCGAGGCGCGCGCGTTGCGTGAAAATCAGGACGTGAAGGAATTTTATCTCGGCGTGTCGGGCGGCGATCGGAAAAGCTTCCGCGAAGTCAAGCACTACAAGCGACGCAAACGCTGGCTCGCGTGATCTGGCGCGTTGACGCCTTTTTTTCCCCGTGCGACAGAAAGAGCGGTGGCTGGGGATACCGCGCCGACAATAATAAAATTCGAAACGTCGCCGTCCGGCGCGTTCGGCACGACAGGCGAATATCATGTCGGAATTTTTCGATCGATACGAGACGCGTCCGGCGAAGGCGCGTGAAACGGCCTTCTTCCGCGATCTGCGCGCTGTCCTGAAAATTTCGCGCGCCCGCGCGTCGGCGCTGCGCGCGCAATTGAAAGGCGTCGAGATCGACGCAATCAAGAGTCGCGCCGATCTTGCCCGCGTGCCTGTGGTGCGCAAGAGCGATCTGAAGGCGATGCAGGCGGACACTCCGCCGTTCGGCGGCCTTACGGCTGTGCGCGCGATGCAGCTCAAGCGCATACTCGTTTCGCCCGGGCCGATCTTCGAGCCGGAGGGTTTCGGCAAGGACTGGTGGGGCGCCGCGCGCGCGCTGTATGCCGCGGGCATGCGCAAGGGCGACCTGATGCTGAACGCCTTTTCGTATCACCTGACGCCCGGCGGCCATATCATGGAGAGCGGCGCGCATGCGTTGTCGTGCACGGTCATTCCCGCCGGCGTCGGCAATACCGAGCAGCAGCTCGAAGCGATCCAGTACCTGAAACCGACCGCCTATTGCGGCACGCCCGACTTCCTCAAGGTGCTGCTCGACAAGGCGCGCGCGGCGGGCATCGACGCCTCTTCGTTCAAGCGCGCGCTCGTGTCGGGCGCGGCGCTGCCGAACAGCCTGCGCGATGAACTGGAGAAGGCCGGCGTCACGGTGCGCCAGTGCTATGCGACGGCCGATCTCGGCGTGATCGCCTATGAGTCGGACGCGCTGCAGGGAATGATTGTCAACGAGGGCTGCTTCGTCGAGATCGTCAAGCCTGGCACGGGCGATCCCGTTGCGGAAGGCGAGGTCGGCGAAGTCGTGGTCACGCGTCTCAACGCCGATTATCCGCTGCTGCGTTTCGCCACCGGCGATCTCTCCGCCGTATTGCCGGGCAAGTCGCCGTGCGGGCGCACCAATATGCGCATCCGCGGCTGGCTCGGCCGCGCCGACCAGACGACCAAGGTGAAGGGTATGTTCGTTCATCCTTCGCAGGTCGCCGAAATCGCGCGACGTCATCCCGAGCTCGGCCGCCTGCGTCTCGTCGTGCGTCGCGAGATGGAGCAGGACGTGATGGTGCTGCACGCCGAAGGCAATGGCGCGTGCAAGCCCGATCCGATCGCCGAGACGCTGCAGGCGATCACCAAGCTGCGCGGCAAGGTCGAAATCGTGAAGGCCGGCAGCCTGCCGAACGACGGCAAGATCATCGCCGACGAACGCCCGGTGGGATGAAGCGAATTCCCAACGTCCTGTCGATCGCCGGCTCCGATCCGAGCGGCGGCGCAGGCGTGCAGGCCGACCTCAAGACCTTCGCCGCCCTGGGCTGCCATGGCATGGCGGTCCTGACCGCGCTGACCGCGCAGAACACGCGCGGCGTGCGCGCCGTGCACGTGCCGCCCGCGGAATTTCTGGCTGCGCAGATCGATGCGATCTTTGAAGACATCGACGTCGACGCGGTCAAGATCGGCATGCTCGGCGCAGGCGAGATCGTATCCGTCGTCGCCGACCGCCTGAAGCGCCATGGCGCGCGCAAGATCGTGCTCGATCCCGTGCTGGTCGCAACCTCCGGCGACAGTCTCGGCGCGCCCGACGTGGTCGACGCGCTGCTGGCGAAGCTTCTGCCGCTCGCCGATCTCGTCACGCCCAATCTGCCGGAGATTGCACGCCTCATCGGGCGCGACGTGTCGGCCGACCCGCAGGACATGCGAAAAGCCGGCGAAGAATTGATCAGGCGCGGCGCGCGCGCCGTGCTGGTGAAGGGCGGGCATGGGGACGGCGCGGAGGCGGTCGATATGCTCGTGACGCCTGCGGGCGTCGAGCGGTTCGCTGCGCCGCGCATCGCGACGCGCAACACGCATGGCACGGGCTGCACGCTGTCGTCCGCGATCGCCGCCGGGCTTGCGCATGGCCGGACGCTGATCGAGGCGTGTGCGGACGCGAAGAGATACCTGACCGCCGCGCTCGAAAGCGCGGACCGCCTGTCGGTCGGTCACGGCCATGGTCCGGTGAACCACTTTTGCGCGCTGTGGCCGCGGTGAGGGACTGCTGACGTCGGCTCTTGCCGCCGGCGGCCGAGGCTCCGCCTATATGGCGTTCTTTCCTCGTCGCCCCTATGTTCGCCGCATGAACATCGCCGCGCCGCATGTCCTGCCCGCCGACCATCCGCGCCTCGCATCGCGCGCGACGGGCGTGCTCATCGTCAATCTCGGCACGCCCGAGGCGACGGACTATTGGTCGATGCGGCGCTATCTCAAGGAATTCCTGTCAGACCGGCGGGTGATCGAGACGCCGCGGCTCATCTGGTGGCCGGTGCTCAATCTCATCATTCTGTCGACGCGGCCGCAGAAGAAGGGCCGGGATTACGACACGATCTGGAATCGCGAGCGCAATGAAGGGCCGTTGAAGACGATCACGCGCTCTCAGAGCGAGCAGCTTGCGTCCCGTCTGGCGGGCGCCGCGGAAAAGGCCGGCCAGCGCCTCGTGATTGACTGGGCGATGCGCTATGGCGAACCCTCGATCGCGAGCCGCGTGCAGGCGCTGCAGGACCATGGTTGCGACCGCATCCTCGTCGTGCCGCTCTATCCGCAATATTCGGCGGCGACGACGGCGACGGTCGGCGACAAGACCTTCGATGCGCTGAAAGCGATGCGCTGGCAGCCGGCTGTGCGCATGGCTCCGCCGTGGCACGACGACCCCGTCTATATCGACGCGCTGGCGCGCTCGATCGAAGAAGGGCTCGCGCGGCTCGAATTCGTGCCAGATGTCATTCTGGCTTCTTTCCATGGCGTGCCGCAGGCTTATCTCGACAAGGGCGATCCCTATTATTGCCATTGCGCCAAGACGACGCGCCTGCTTCGCGCGCGACTTGGGATGGACGAGACAAGACTGCGCATGACATTCCAGTCGCGCTTCGGTCCGGCTGAATGGATCAGGCCCTATACCGACGAAACGGTGAAGCAGCTTGCGCGCGACGGCGTGAAAAGGCTTGCCGTCGCGACGCCGGGCTTCGTCGCCGATTGTCTCGAGACGATCGAGGAGATCGGCGTCGAGAACCGCGATTTCTTTCTCGGGCACGGCGGCGAGAAATTCGCGCGCATCAATTGTCTCAACGACAGCGCGGCCGGCATGGACGTGCTCGAAGCGGTCGTGCGGCGCGAATTGAGGGGTTGGGCGGACCTGTGAGCGCGGAATTCATCATCGTGACCGGGGCGATCGACGACGGGACCAAGGCGCTGGAGATCGTGTGCGCCGTCGTCGAGGCGGGGCTCGCCGGCGAAGCATAGACGGGGCGACACATGCGGTGGCTGCACGAATACTGGCCCTATCTGTTCGGCTTCGCCGGCGCCACGCTGATCATCGCCAGCTATTGGATGCAGGGCATCATGCGCCTGCGCATATTCGCGATCGTCGCGAACGTGTTTGGAATGATCTACGGGTTCTTCGAGCCCTCGCCCGTCGCGGCGGTTCAGAATCTGATTTCGCTGCCGGTCAACATCGCTCGCTTGCGCGAACTGAAACGGTTGATTGCGAGCCTCGCGCGCGCGTCCTCCGGCGACCTGTCGATGGACTGGCTGCGGCCTTTCATGCGCCGGCGCGCATTCGAGACGGGCGAGGTCGTCTTCGGCAAGGGCGATGCGGCCGATTGCGTCTACGTGGCCGCCAGCGGCGCCTACCGGCTGATCGAAACGAACATCGAAATCGGCGTCGGCCAGATGGTCGGCGAAATGGGCCTCGTTTCCGATACGCACGTGCGCACGCAGGGGCTCGAATGCATCGAGAGCGGCGAATTGCTGGTCGCGACCTACGCGCAGATCGAGGGGATGTTCTACGCCAATCCCGAATTCGGATTCTTCTTTCTCAAACTCGTGTCGCGACGGTTCCTGCAGAATATCGCGCGGCTGGAGGCGGAGCTGGCGAAACGACCGCCGGCGGGGTGAGCCTCGCACTCCAAGCGCCTCATCCTGAGGAGCCTGCGAAGCAGGCGTCTCGAAGGACAGGGAATGCGGCCATGCTTCGAGACGCGATGCTGCGCATCGCTCCTCAGCATGAAGGTTCGTACTACCCGATCTTCATGTTGTGCAGGCGCCGCTCCCAATCGAGCGCCTGACGAACGATCTCTTCCAGATTGTCGTGCTGCGGCGTCCAGCCGAGCCGCGTCCGGATGCGCGCGTTGGAGGCGACGATGGCCGCGGGGTCGCCGGGGCGGCGGCCGACAATCTTTACGGGGAAGTCTGCGCCCGACACCTTTTTCACGACGTCGATGACTTCGAGCACGGAATAGCCGCGCTGGTAACCGACGTTGCAGACGAGGCTGTCGCCGCCGCCGCGCAGGTGACGCAGCGCGTCGAGGTGGGCGCGTGCGAGATCGGTAACCTGAATGTAGTCGCGCAGGCACGAGCCGTCCGGCGTCGCATAGTCCACGCCATACACCTCCATGCCCTTGCGCATGCCGAGCGCGGTCTGCACCGCCACCTTGATGAGATGGGTGGCGTTGGGCGTCGACTGGCCGGAGCGCCCCTTCGGGTCGGCGCCGGCGACGTTGAAATAGCGCAGCGCGACATAGGAGAGCGGCGTCGCCCTGGCCGTATCCTCCAGCATCCACTCGACCATGAGCTTGGAGCGGCCGTAGGGCGAGATTGGTTTGAGCCGCTCGTCCTCGGTCACCGGATTCTGCTCGGGATCGCCGTAGACGGCGGCAGTCGAGGAGAAGATGAAATGCTTGACGCCGGCGTCGACCGCGCATTCGAGCAGGCCACGCGCCTTGGCGGTGTTGTTGAGGTAATAGCCGAGCGGATCGCTGACCGATTCCGGCACCACGATCTTGGCGGCGAAATGGATGATTTCCTCGACGTCGTAGCGCGCGAGCGTCTCGGTCACGAGGTCCTCGTCGCCGAAATCGCCGACGATCAGCGTCGCCTTGTCGGGCACCGCCCAGCGGAAGCCGGTCGACAGATTGTCGAGCACGACGACCTTTTCGCCGGCGTCGAGGAGTTCGAGCGCCATATGGCTGCCGATGTAGCCGGCGCCGCCGGTCACGAGTATGGCCATGAAATTTCCATTCGTCGGAAAAATCGGACAAACGCCTGCGGACGCGGACTGAACTGGGGCCGATGCGACGCTCTGGCCGGTTTACGTCGCGGGGGCCGAACCGCTAGGCTCCAACGCCATAAAAAAGGGAGGCGTTGATGGGCGAGCAGCTCAAATATCAGCTGGACGAAACGCGGATACCGAAGGTCTGGTACAACATTCAGGCTGATTTGCCGACCCCCGCGCCGGCGGTTTTGCATCCTGGCACCATGCAGCCTGTCGGCCCCGACGATCTCAGCCCGCTGTTCCCGATGGCGCTGATCATGCAGGAGGTGACGACCGAGCGCGAGATCGAGATTCCCGAGCCGGTGCGCGAAATCTACCGCATGTGGCGGCCGACGCCGCTGATCCGGGCGCGCGGGCTCGAAAAGCTGCTCGGCACGCCCGCCAAGATTTTCTACAAATACGAGGGCGTGAGCCCGGCCGGTTCGCACAAGCCGAACACCGCGATTCCGCAGGCCTTCTACAACAGGGAAGCGGGCGTCAAACGCCTGTCGACCGAGACCGGCGCCGGACAGTGGGGCTCCTCGCTCGCGCTCGCCGGCTCGCTGTTCGGGCTCGAAGTGCTCGTCTATCAGGTGCGCGTCTCCTACGATCAGAAGCCCTATCGGCGCGCGCTGATGGAGACCTACGGCGCCAATTGCCTGCCCTCGCCGTCGAACACGACGGATTATGGCCGCAAGGTGCTGTCCGAGACGCCCGATCATCCGGGCTCCCTCGGCATTGCGATCTCGGAGGCCGTCGAGGTCGCCGCCAAGGACCCGCAGACGAAATATGCGCTCGGCTCGGTGCTGAACCACGTGCTGCTGCACCAGACGGTGATCGGGCAGGAGGCGATGGAGCAGCTCGCCATGGCCGACGCCTGGCCGGACGTCGTCATCGGCTGCGCCGGCGGCGGCTCGAATTTCGCCGGCATCGCCTTCCCCTTCATCGGGCAGGGCTTGCAGGGCAAGGCGAGGAAACCGCGCATCGTCGCGGTCGAGCCGGCCGCCTGCCCGTCGCTGACGCGCGGCAGGTACGCCTATGACTTCGGCGATACGGCGGGCATGACGCCGCTGGTCAAGATGCACACGCTGGGCTCGGCGTTCACCCCGCCGGGCTTCCATGCCGGCGGCCTGCGCTATCACGGTATGTCGGCGCTCGTGTCGCATCTCAAGGAGCTCGGCGAGATCGAGGCGGTCGCCTTTGGCCAGCGCGGCTGCTTCGACGCGGCCGTTCAGTTCGCGCGCTGCGAGGGCATCGTGCCGGCGCCCGAATCGACCCACGCGGTCAAGGCTGCGGTGGAGGAGGCGCTGCGCTGCAAGCGCGACGGCAAGGCGGAGACGATCCTGTTCAACCTGTCGGGCCACGGCCATTTCGATATGGGCGCCTATATCGACTATTTCTCCGGCAAGATGCAGGACGTGACCTACGACGAGGCCGAACTGGCCAAGGCGCTGGCGGGATTGCCGCAAGTGGCGGCGTGACGTTGGGGCTTCCTTAAGCTGTTCAGGCTACATCCCGAAAACGGCCGCGTTCGCCATGTGATTGCGGCCGTCTCCATACGTGTCGGAGCGGATTTCGCGCGAGACCCGAACCCGTTTTTCGCGCCCGCTCCCTCGCATCCGAACGGACGAGATCATGACCAAACGCATTCGCAAGGCCGTTTTCCCCGTCGCCGGTCTCGGCACGCGCTTCCTGCCCGCCACCAAATCCGTGCCGAAGGAAATGCTGACCATCGTCGACCGGCCCGTGCTGCAGCACGTCGTCGACGAGGCGAAGGAAGCCGGCATCGAGCATTTCATCTTCGTCACCGGCCGCGGCAAGCAAGTGATCGAAGACCATTTCGACATGTCCTACGAACTTGAGGACACGCTGCAGAAGCGCGGCAAGAAGAAGGAATACGATGCGTTGATGGCCGACCTGCCGGCGGCCGGCGCGACGTCCTTCACCCGCCAGCAGGCGCCGCTCGGCCTCGGCCATGCGGTCTGGTGCGCGCGCGACATCGTTGGCGACGAGCCTTTCGCCGTCATGCTGCCGGACATGGTGACCAAGGCGACCGGCAAGCTGAAGTCTCGCTGCCTGTCGCAATGCGTCGCGGCCTATGAGAAGCACGGCGGCAATATCATCGCGGTCGAGCAAGTGCCGATGGAGGAGACGCACCAGTACGGCGTCGTCTCGATCGGCAAGGACGAGGGCCATACGTTCGAGATCACTGGCATGGTGGAAAAGCCGCCGAAGGGCACGGCGCCGTCGACCTCGATCATCTCCGGCCGCTACATCCTCGGCCCGGAAATCTTTGAGATACTGGAGACGCAGGAGCGTGGCGCGGGCGGCGAAATCCAGCTGACCGACGGCATGAAGACGCTGGCCAAGTCCCAGGCCTTCCACGGCGTGCGCTTCGACGGCGTCACCTATGACACGGGCGCCAAGATCGGCTTCCTGATGGCGAACGCGGCTTTCGCGCTCGACAATCCGGAGCTGGCGGAAGCCTACAAGGCTGGCCTGAAGAAGCTGATGGGCTGACTGGATCGCGTCGCCGGCCGCTACGTACGAGCGGCCGGCTTCGTGCTTTCATCGAGAGGCCTAACCCGTGCTCCAGATTCGCGGGCTCCTGATGCTGGCGATCTCCTCGGTCCACTCGGCCGGATCGACCAGATAGGCTTTCTTGTCCAACTCAGGCATTGGTCATTTCCTTCTGGCGTTTGGCGATGGCGGCGAACCAGCGTCCCGCCAGGCAGTCGGCGAGCGTGAAGCGGTCGAGGCTTTCGAAGAACGCGTCGCGCGCCTCGGCGAACATGCCGCGCAGACGGCAGCCGCAATCGATGGCGCAGTCGCCGCCGTCCGACCTGAAACATTCGACGAGCGCCTGTCCGGTCTCGAGATCGCGAACGAGCGCGCCGAGATTGATGTCTGTTGGCTCCTTGGCGAGGCCGACGCCGCCGGCGGCGCCGCGCATCGTGCGCAGCAGCCCGAGCGCGGCGAGTTCCTGGACGATCTTGTGCAGATGATTGCGCGAGAGGCCGCCGAGAAGTTCGGCGATCGCCTCGACCTTGAGCGTGCGGCCGGGCTCCTGTCTGCCCAGTAGCATCAGCAAGCGCAAGGCATAGTCGGTCGAGGCGAGAAGACGCATGACAGTCCCGGTCGGCGCGGTTGAATGTCGTATTGACAATACCACAATAGCGATCCTAATAAAATGGCATCAAGGATACCACAATGATCGCAGCTGGCGCCGAACTGCTGGCGGTGGTCGCATCCCGAGTCGAGGCGCATCATGGCTCCGGTCCGTCGTCTCAAGCCCTATGCCGGGCCCGCTCTGTTCAGCTACGGCTTCCGGCCGTATTTCCTCGCAGGCGCGATCTTCGGCGCTCTCGCCATCGCCCTGTGGCTGCCGCAATATGAGGGCGTCTTTGCGCCGCCTGGCGCTCTGGCGCCCGTCGCTTGGCATGCGCACGAGATGCTGTTCGGCTTCGCGCCGGCGATCATCACGGGCTTCCTGCTGACCGCCGTGCCGAACTGGACCGGGCGCCTGCCTTTGCAAGGCAGACCGCTGATTGCGCTGCTGCTCGCCTGGTTTGCGGGGCGGATCGCTGTGGCGGCTTCCGCCTGGCTCGGCTGGGCGGCGACGATGGCTCTCGACTGCGCCTATCTTCTCATTCTCGCAGCCGTCGTCGGGCGCGAGATCGTCGCGGGGAAGAACTGGCGCAATCTGAAAGTGCTGGCGATCCTGTCGTTGATGCTTCTCTGCAATGTCGCCTTCCATCTGGAAGCGCACCTGACGGGCGTTGCATCCTATGCGCAGCGCGGCGCGATCGCTGCGACGCTGTTGCTCGTCATTCTGATCGGTGGGCGCGTGACGCCGAGTTTCACCCGCAACTGGCTTGTGCGCGAGAACCCCGGTCCGCTGCCGACGGCCGGCGGCAGGCTCGACAATTTCTTCGTCACGAGCGCGGCGCTTGCCGCTGCGGCGTGGGTCGCGTTTCCGCAAGGCGGGTGGACAGGCGCGTTGCTCGCGGTTGCGGGCTGTGCGCAGGTCGTGCGCCTGTCTCGCTGGTTGGGCTGGCGCGCGCGGCGGGATGTGCTGGTTCTGGTCCTGCACGTATTCTACGCCTTCATTCCCGTCGGCTATTTCCTTGCTGCGCTCGCCGCATGGCGGCCGGACCTCGTCGCATCGAGCGCAGGCGTGCACGCCTGGACGGTGGGAGCCGTCGGGGGAATGATCCTCGCGGTCATGACGCGTGCGAGCCTCGGCCATACCGGCCGTGCCTTGCGCGCGTCGCCCGCGACGATCGGCATATACATTGCCCTGGGCGTTGCGGCGGCGGCGCGTATCGTCGCCGCGCTGTCGCCGGCCTGGAGCCTGCCATTGCTGCATCTTGCCGCTGGCGCTTGGATTATCGCATTCGCGGGCTTTGCGATCGTCTATGGGCCTCTGCTCGCGCGCCCGCGGTCGCCCTGACCATAGAGCGACGCATCGGCGCGCTCACCGCTGCAGCCGCAGCCCGAGCAGGAAGATGTTGGCCGTGTAATCCGCGCCGGGCACGGTCGTCTTCAGCCGCTCGAAGGCGTAGCTCGCCTTTACGACGACTGTGCGCGTCAGGCTGTATTCCGCCTTCACGCCGGCGTTGATCATCCGTTCGTTGAGGCCCGTCGAACTGCCTGTGAAGGACGAGGCGATGTTCTCGCCCTGATACGACGTCACCTGATACGAAGCCTGTCCGGTGATCTTCAGGTTGCGCAGCAGGTCGTGCGCGATTTCGACCTGCGCCTTGCGCGCAATCGCGCCCGATGCGTTCGGCACGGTCGTTTCGTTGGTGGTGGTGGAACCGCGCAGCGTCACTGTCGTCAGCGGCGTCGCCGTATAGATCAGCGCGGCGTCGAAGGTCGGGCCGCGCAGCCGGACAAGGCGCGGGTCGGCGTATTCGCGCTCGACATAGCCGCCTGACGCCTCGCCCTTCAGCTTGCCGTCGATTTCGAAGGTTGCGCCGGCGCGCAGCGCATAGCCATGCGAATTGCGCCGGAAGCCGTTGACGTCGGCGGCGTGATCATAGGTGCGCTGATCGATCGTCGCTTCGACAAAGGGTTTGAACAGCGGCGAGACTTCGTAGCTCACGCGCGGCCGTACGCCGACCGTCGTGTAGTCGTTGAGATGCAATTGCTGGATCGAGCCGTCGGAGAAAGTCGCGTCGCCGGTTTCGGCGCGTTCAATCGTGCCGCGCAGCGACAGTTCGAGACGATTGAACTTGTGGGTAGCGCCGACATAGCCCGACGTGTTCCAGCTGATCGGCTGGTTGGTCGAGGAAATGTTGGTCGAGCCCGGCTGGATTTCCGGCGAACCCGAACGGATCGTCGTCACATTGGCGGCGCCGCCATAGTCGAAGGACGAGTCGCGGGTGACGTCGATGCGGCCGTCGATCTTGGCGGCCGCTTCGGGGCGGTTGACGTTCTTGATTTGCAGATAGTCGGCGTAGCCGGCGCGCAATTCGCCCTTGAGCGAATGCACCGACCACATCGATTCGAAAGCGACGCCGGCGTCGACGCGGCCGAGCGTCGAGCCCTTGCTGGGGTTGTGGACGCGGCCCGGATTGGTGTCGTAGCCGAAGGCGCCTTCGATATAGGGTTTCAGGCGCAACGAGCCGACATCGATGCCGGTCGGCTCGAACGGGCTGGCTTCCGGCGGCTTCGCCCGCTTGACGGGAATGGTCGGCACGACCGCGACGCCGGTCGGGGGCGGCGGCGGGGCCTGCCTGTCGTCGATCGCGCGCTGGCGCGCCTGCCGGCGCAGGACATAGGAGTTCTTGTATGGCTCGAGCGGCGGCAGGGGCGGCTTGCCCGCGCGCGCCGGCGGGTAGGGCTTGGGCAGCTTCTGCGGCTTGCGCGGCTTGCCGTAGTTGATCGCGGAGCCGGGGGCAGGGTCGCCGGTTCCCGCTGAATAGGTGGCGGGCAGGGGCGGCGCGGTCCCGCCCTTGCGGGCGGCGGCCAGCGCCGAGTCGCGTTCGGCGAGCGGCCGCAATTGCGGGGCGACGGCGCCGCGCAGGCCGGCGCCGGAGCCCGAGCCCGCGTCTTGGTCGGCCTCCTGGGCGCGCGCGGCCGTGACGGCGAGCGCCAGCGCCAGCGCGGCCACGCCCGCAGCCAGCGTTGCAATCTCGATCCCTCGCCTTGGCCCTGAACGCGCCACGTCGTCCCCGAATGGCGCCAGATCCGCTGCGCCTGCGGGGCGAGATTGCGGGAAATATGGTTAATACCGGCTTAAATCGGGGTCCCGGGCGGACGATTCGTAACCGAAAGTTAACCCTGAGAAGGCCTTAACTAGCGGGAGATATTCCTGCTTCGGGTCTGCGGTCCCCGGAGCCCCACAATTGACGGATTCAGCGGGCAAGGACGCCCGCATTCGCCGTGTCCGGACTGCGATCATGCGAGGTCGGATCGCCGACTTCGGAAAGAAGGAAAGACGATGAATCCTGCCGAACTGGCCGCCCCGGTCGCCGAAGTGTCGATCTGGAGCATGTTCCTGCACGCCTCCATCGTCGTGCAGGCGGTGATGATCGGTCTGCTCGCCGCTTCCGTCTGGTGCTGGACGATCATCGTCGACAAGGCGCTGCTGTTCCGCCGCACGCGCAAGGCGATGGACAATTTCGAGGAGACCTTCTGGTCCGGCCGTTCGCTGGAGGAACTTTACACGACGCTGAGCGAGCGTCCGACCTCGGGCATGGCCTCGCTGTTCGTCGCCGCCATGCGCGAGTGGAAGCGCTCGTTCCAATCGGCCGGCGCCTCCTTCGTCGGCCTGCAGGCGCGCATCGAAAAAGTGCTCGACGTTTCGATCGCGCGCGAGGTCGAGAAACTGGAATCCAATCTGCTGGTGCTCGCCACCGTCGCTTCCGCCGGCCCGTTCGTCGGCCTGTTCGGCACTGTCTGGGGCATCATGACTTCGTTCCGCTCGATCGCGGCGTCCAGAACACCTCGCTCGCCGTCGTCGCGCCGGGCATTGCGGAAGCCCTGTTCGCCACGGCGATCGGCCTGTTCGCGGCGATCCCGGCGCTGATCGCCTACAACAAGATGCAGGGCGACGTCGCCAAGACGCAAGCGCGGCTCGAGAGTTTCGCCGACAGATTCTCCGCCATCCTGTCGCGCCAGATCGACCAGCACGCCGGCGACCGCGCGGCGTAAGGGAGCACGTTCCATGGGCATGTCGATGGCCGCAGGCCGCGGGCGGCGCAGACGCCGGGGCGTTCCGCGCTACGGCGCGATGGCCGACATCAACATGACGCCGTTCATCGACGTCATGCTCGTTCTGCTCATCATCTTCATGGTGGCGGCGCCGCTGCTCGCGACCGGCGTCGCGGTCGATCTGCCACAGACCAAGTCCGCGCCGCTCAACATCGAGCAGAAGCCGGTGTCGATCTCGATCGACGAGAAGGGCCAGATATTCCTGATGGACCAGCAGGTCGCCATCGAGCAACTCGTCGAGAAATTGAAGGCCGCCGCCAAGGCCGGCGCCGACGAGCGCGTCTATGTACGCGGCTCGAAGGCGGTGAACTACGGCCGCGTCGCGGAAGTGATGTCGCTGGTGACCGGCGCCGGTTTCAAGAAGGTGGCGCTCGTCACCGAGCCGGAGCGGAAGTGAGGCGCGCTTGGCGTTTTCGCGGAAAGAACCCGGTCTGATCGTCTCGGCGGCGGCGCATACGACGCTGCTCGCCGCGACACTGCTCGCGTTCAATTCGCCCGCGAAATACGACGACGCGAAGGAAGCGATCCCGGTCGAGATGATCACCGACCAGGCCTTCAGCCAGATTTCCAAGGGCGAGAAGATCGCCAAGGAGGTCAAGCCGGTCCAGAAGGCCGACAAGGTCGCCGACGTGCACGAGCTGAAGCCGACGCCGCCGATGGCGGAGGCGAAGAAGGACGTGCCGCTGCCGCCCTCGCCGCTGAAGCGGCTGCGCGACCCCGGCGAGGACGAGGCGGCAAAAGCCCGAGCCGCAGAAGACGGCGGCGCTGCCGCCGCCACGCCCGCCGCTGGAAGAGACCAAGCCCGCGCCCGAACCGCCGAAGCGGCCGGAGCCGCCGAAGGCGCAGGCCAAGCCCGAGCCGAAGCCGGAGCCCAAGCACGAGCCGGAGGAGGCCGAGACCGTCGCGCCGAAGCCGCCGCAGCGGCCGAAGATCGAGCCGAAGCACGAAGCCAAGCACGAGACGAAACCGCCGCCCAAGCCGCCGGAAAAGCCGCGCCTGAAGACGGACGAGGTCGCCAAACTGCTGGCGAAGACGAAGACCGACGACAAGCACGAGAAGCCCGCTGTCAAGCCGAAATCCGGCGCGGAAAGCGACGAGAAGCGCTCGAAGTTCGACACCAATGCGATCTCGCGACTGCTCGATCACGACAAGCCGCAGGCGACCGGTTCGCGCGGCCGCGAAGTGGTGCGCACGGCCTCGCTCGGCACGGCGACCGGGACGTCGCAGCGCATGGCGCCGAACATGATGGACGCGCTCAACAGCCTGATGATGGAGCAGTGGATGCGCTGCTGGCATTATTTCGGCACGAGCGGCGGCTCGAAATATTATCCGATGATCACGCTGAAATTCCGTCCCGACGGCAGCCTCGCCGCCGAGCCGGTGCTGCGCAACCCGACGTCCGATCCCGCGCTGACCTCGCTCGCGGCCGCCGCGATGAACGCGGTGCGCGAATGCAATCCGATGAAGATACCGTCGCAATTCGCGCCCTATTTCGACCAGTGGAAGAGCCGCACCGTCGAATTCCGGCCCGACGAAATGCGCTGATCAATCTTCGAGAACCTTCAGGACCAGAGCCTCATGCCCGTAATCTTCGACCGTCGCGCCTTTCTCGCCAGCGTCGCGGCCCTGACCAGCGCTCCGGCGATCACGCCGGTCTGGGCGCAGAACGACGTCATCACCGTGCGGCCGGGCGGCGCCTTTCGGCCCGTACGCGTCGCCGTCACGCCATTCGCCGGCGATCCGGACGCCGCGCGTTTGTTCACCTCGGTCATTTCGAACAATTTCAAGCGCTCGGTGTTTCTCCAGCCGGTCGATCCCGCGAGTTTTCCCGAACCGACGCTCGGGCCTGACCGGCCGCCGAATATCGACGCGTGGAAGACGGTGAATGCGCAATATGTGCTGGTCGGGCGCGCGCAGCGCTCCGGCGGCGGGCGCCAGCAGGCGGAGTTCCGTCTGTGGGACGTCGCGAGCGGCCAGCAGGCGGCGGGTCAGCAATACGCCACCGACGCCAATGTCTCGCGCCGCGTCGCGCACATCATGTCGGACCAGGTCTTTTCGCGCATCACCGGCGAGAAGGGCTTTTTCGACACGCGCGTCGTCTTCGTCGACGAGACGGGGCCGGCCAACCAGCGCCGCAAGCGCCTCGCCGTGATGGATCAGGATGGCGCGGGCGTGCAGTATCTCACGCGGGGTAACGACCTCGCCGTGACGCCGCGCTTCTCGCCCTCGTCGCAGGATGTCGCCTATATGGCGTTCGGCGGCAACGAACCTCGCGTGATGATCATGAATCTCGACACGCGGCAGCGCGAGGCGGTCGGCAATTTTCCGGGCATGACCTTCGCTCCCAGATTTTCGCCCGATGGCCAGAAGATCGTGATGAGCCTGTCGAAGGGCAATAATTCGACGCTTTATGCGATGGACCTGCGCTCGCGCTCGACGACACGGCTGACGGATTCAGCCGCCATCGACACATCGCCGTCCTATTCGCCCGACGGCGCGCGCATCGTGTTCGAGAGCGATCGCGGCGGTACGCAGCAGATCTACGTGATGAGCGCGTCGGGCGGCGGCGCGACGCGCATTTCCTTCGGCGACGGGCGCTATTCGACGCCGGTCTGGTCGCCCAAGGGCGACTACATCGCGTTTACGCGCCAGTCGAAGAGCGGTTTCGGCATCGGTGTGATGAAGCCCGATGGTTCGGGCGAACGAATCCTCACCGAGGGCTATCACAACGAGGGCCCGACCTGGGCGCCGAACGGCCTGTTCCTGATGTTCTTCCGCGACCCCGGCGGCGGCGCGCCGAAAATCCACATGACAGATGTCTACGGCCGCTCGGACTTCGTCGTGCCGACGCCGTCGTTTGCGAGCGATCCGGCGTGGGGGCCGTTGCTGAATTGAGGGGGGCTAGATCAGTTGTCGCCCAGGGGCCTCTGGTTCGGAGTACCGAGCGCGGAAAGCCGTCGGGCGAGATCCTCCACCATCCACGCATCGGTGAGAGCAAGGCGTCTTCGCTCCTTCAAATGTACGGCCAAGTCATGTGCCTTAGTAAGATATTCTCGAGCCTTCTGCTTATCGGCGATCGACAATTTTACGTAGAATGAGATCAAGAGTCTCTGCCATGGAACGTTGGTATCGTCCGATCGGGCGAGTCGGTCTGCGATGACAAAGGCCTTACGAAGGCTCTCGAGCCCCTCGGGCAGAATTTCCTGAGCGAGCAACGCATCGCTGACCTTCCCGTATGCCACGCTAAGGTCGGACTGCCATTGAGAATTGCTCGGGTCTATTTCGGCGAGACGTTTGGCGGTTGTGAGCTCGGTCTGATAGTTCGTCAGTGCGTCGGAATATTGGCCTGTCGCATAATGGACGTCGCCTATCTTTTGGTAGGCAATGCTGAGGTCACGTTGCCATAAAGCATTGTTGGGATCTGCTTTCGCCAAATTGTCCCTCATGCTCAGGCTATCGCGGTATTCTTCGAGGGCTTCTGAAAGTTTATGTTGGGCAATCAACGCTTCGCCAATTTTTTCATGTGAGAGGCTAACGTCACGCTGCCACTGCGTGTTGCTGGGGTCGGATTGCGCGAGGTTGTTTCGTATGGCGAGAGAAGCGCGAAAATTCTTGAGCGCCTCCTCGAAACTGCCCTGCGAGGTCAGAATCAAGCCAATCTTATTTTGGACTACGCCGAGGTCGCGCTGCAATTGCGTGTTCGTTCTGTCCGATTTTACCAGGCGTTCTATGATCGCGAGGTCATTGCGGTACTTGGCGAGCGCTTCAACTAGATCGCCTTTCGTGGCCAGCACATCGCCGATCCGCTCGTACGCCACGCTGAGGTCGCGCTGCCACAATGCGTTGTCGGTATCCGTCTTTGCGAGGTCGTCGCTAATAATGAAGCCTTGGTGATAATTCCTGAGCGCCTCGTCAATATTGCCCAGCGTGGCCAGAGCGTTGCCAATTCTCTCATAAGAAGCGCTCAAGTCCCGTCGCAGAGCGAGTTTCTCAGGTTCTGCTTTGACAGCACGATCGGCGATGGAAAATGCCTCACGGTAGCGTTGTAACGAGTCCAGCAGCTGGCCGCGCTGGCTCTTAATATCCCCGAGCCCCAATAGCGCCCAGATGCGCAAATGATCCGTTGCGCTCTTGATTTCAAGCAATCGCGTATAGAATTGCTCCGCACGCGAAATGTCTCCGGGCTCCAAGTGATACCATCCGGCCCAAGCAAGCCCATCCGCATTGTCCGGCTCCAGCTCCGCCGCCTTGGCATAAGCCTCCCGCGCCTTCTTGGGGTCGCGCAGGCCGGCGATGGCGCCGAGGTTGCGCCAGGCGGCGGCTGCGGCCTTGCGGTCGTCCGTGATTTGCGCCTGCAGCTGCGCAATGCGCTTTTCACGGTCGGCGGCTTCGGCGCGCAGGAGCGGCTCGGCTTCGGCGACCTTGCCATCCTTCAACAGCGCCAGCGCTTGTTTCAATCGGTCGTCGCCTTGTGCCGCGCCGGTCGCGACGCTTTCGACCGCGCCACGCACCGCCTCGCGCTGGCCGGGCGCGGCCTGCGCGGTCTGGGTCGCGAGCAGTTTCTGGACGATCGCCTCGACATTGGCGATCCGCTCGCCCTGACCGGCGACAGCGACCTCTTGCCGCTCCACTTTTCGCGTCGTGTCGAAATGCTCCCACCCGAACACGCCGGCCGCTGCAGCCGCAGCTGCAAACGCGGCGCCCGCGCCGGCATAAACAATCGTGCGCTTCCGCTGCGCCTGCACGTCGCGCATCCAGACGTAGTCGTAGGGCAGGCCGATCAGCGCCTCGCGTTCGCCGTCCTTGGAGAGATCACCAGCGAGAACGTCTTCCTTCTCGTCCGTGATCGTGCCGTCCGGATCGACGCGAAACCGCAGCGCCGGCGGGAAGTTATCGGGCGGGACGCCTTCGGCGATCAGCGCGCAGACTCTGCCCGCGCCGCCCATCGCCTTGAAGGCGCGGATTTCCTCGTTGACGTACTCACTCGCCGCCGCGCGCGGCGAGGCGATGACGATGAGGAATTGCGACTGGCGCAGCGCATCGAGCGTCTGCTTCTGCAGCGAGCCGGTCGAAAAATCCGTGCGGTCGCGGAAGACGGGCGCGAGACGCTCCGGCACGGGGCCGTCCTTCGTGATGCGGCCGACGAGGTCCCGTGGGACGCGATAGGATTCCAGCTTGCCATGCAACCATTCGCAGCGGGCGCTGTCGGCATGGCTGTAGGAAATGAATGCCCGATACGGATAAAAACTTGCGTCGCTCAATTGCCGAGCCCCCGCCGGATACTGGCGCATCGGGCTAGGGAAGCAAAGTCGTAAAGCTCACAATCTCCGGCTGCCCCGTCCGCCCCTCAACTGCAGGTCGTCGCCTGGTTCGAGCACAGGCCGCGCACCCAGCCGCGCTTGCCGCCCTCTGCTTCCACCTGTCCCCAGGCGCCCGAGCACGAAAGTACGCGCGCGAAGGGATTGTCGGTTCCGCCCGTGCGCATTTCGTGGCGCGCCTCGACATGCGGCGCCTTGTAGAGGCGGCCGAAGGGCAGGCCGGTGAAGGCGGGCGCGGCGCCGACCTTGTTTCCGGCGACCCAGCCGCGCCCCTTGAAGGGCTTCGGCAGGCTCGCGGGATAGGGGGCGTCGTAGGGAACGCCCGGCGCCTTGATCTCGTCGATCAAAAACCAGCCATCGCGATATCCGATCACTTTGAATTCCGCTTTCACCGGCTCCGGGCCGAAGGCGTCGTATTTTTTCGGCATCACGCGCGGCGGCGGCACGATACCGAGAATCTTGGCCTTCGCATTCGGCTCGGCGCGCACGTTGAGACCTTTCGGGTCCTTGTCGTTCGACCACGCGCCGATCGCGCAGGGTTCGATACCCGCCGGCAGTTGCGGCGCGTCGGCGCGGCGCTCGTCCTCGAAAGTCTTGGCATCGTCGACGATCGTGTCGTCGCCCGGCTTGCGCCTGACGATCTCGCTCGAGACGACGTCGAGATTGCCGCCGACGAATTTCAGTTTCGCGACGCCGATGTCGGTCGGCTCAAGAGCGCTCGCAGGCTTGTCGCTGCTGTCGCGCAGCAGCGCGATGCGGCCTTCCATCTTTTCGATGTCGATGGAGAGGTTCTGTCCGGCGGCGCGCAGCTCCGGATCGACCTGCAGCTGCTCGCGCCAGCCGAAAGCGGAAAGGCCGGCGAGGCTCTTGTCGCTCAGGGAATAGATGGCGCCATGGCGCGGCGAAAGGCGCACGAGGATCGCGCCGTCCTTCTTCGCCACTTGCGGCGCAAAGCGCGTCGCGTTGTCGATGGGATCGGGCGGCAGGACGATGCGGCCGAGCGAGCGCGGGCCGGAAGGCTCGACGCGCAGGATCTCGACCATCTGCACGTTCATCTTGATCTGGCTCTCCGTGTCGGAGAAGAAGTCCGACAGGATCAGCCGCAGCGCGCCGCCATCCACCTGACGGTCCGATTGCGAGACGGTCTTGCAAGAGCGCGCCACGAACGAGCCGGCTGTCTCGCCCGGCGGTGTGACCGCGTTCACGAAATCCGGATCGGCGGCGAGGTTCATGCCGGCGATCGTGCAGGGGCGCTCGGCAGATTGTTCGGCGGCATGCGCCTGGCCCGCCAATGCGGCAAGGGCGAAGGAGACGAGGCAGGCGGAGATGCGCATTCGGGATCCACGGGTTCGGCGGCTCGGGGCCACATCAGAACCCGTGTCTCAGGCGCGTGCAAAACCTTCTGTGATGGAATGCACAGGTCGGATCATTCCGCCGGCGCAGCGGCGGGCGCGGGCGCGTGGCGCTTTCGGGTGACCGCCAGCGCTCCGACGAGCGCGGCCAGCACGACGACGCCCTGCGCGGCCAGAGCCTCGATGCTGGGGTTGAAGCCGAGCGCGGAAATCTTGTCGTCGAAGGGCGCGGCCGTGTAGCTCAACAGGGTCTGCTCCTGCAGTTCCTGCATGGCGGCGCCGATGAAGCGCAGGCCCATGACGAAGAGCATGGCGGAGGTGGCGAGGAACACCGGGCGCAGAGGCAGGCGCAGCGCCAGCCATTGCATGGCGTAGAAGAAGGCGACGAGCAGCGCCGCGGCGCCGGCGAGGCCGCCGAGCAGGCCGATGCTCCAGCCGCCGCTGGTCGAGGCCAGCGCGTGGACGAACAGAATGGTCTCGGCGCCTTCGCGGAATACGGCGAGGAAGGCGACGCCGGCCAGCGACAGCGAGCCCGGCGAGGCGAGCGAACGGTCGGCGATGCGCTTGAGTTCGGCCGTCCAGGCGGCCGGGTCCTGCTTCAGGAACAGCCAGCCGCTCATGTAAAGCATCAGCACGGCGGCGACGCCCATCACGACCGCTTCGACGCGGTCGTCATGCGCGCCATTGAAGAATGTCGCGAAGACGACAGCCGCCGCGATGCTGGCGACAATCGCCGCGACAGCGCCTGTGTAGAGCGCGGAAACCTGCGCGCGGGCGCCGGCGCGGGTGAGAAAGGCGGCCAGACCGCCGATGACGAGCATGGCTTCGACGCCTTCGCGCAGAAGGATCGATCCGGATTGCAGGGCGATGGCGAGGCCGTTCATGTCCGTTTCCCGACAGAAGTCTTCAGATTTCGATCCTTCATGCAGCGAACGGGCCGCCGCGCCAACCGAAATGTCCGGCGAGAGCGCAATTCAGAACGGTTCTAACGGCCGACGCGACAAGTCGCCGCGGGCGGAGCGCCGTCTGCCGCATTCTGGCCACTAACCAAGGGTTAACCACGCAGGCGATTTGCTCGAATGCAACGCTTCGCGCAAACCCCCAATCAAGGTTGACAGAACCTTCGCTTAACCATCGGTCGCTAGGACTGGGCTCGATTTCTCCGGAAACGGGTTCGAGGAGTACCGGAATGATGTTCACTCACGGCGCGCGCGCCCTGAAATTCGCAGCGGCGATCGCCCTCGCGCTCGGCGCGACCGCCTGCGCCAAGAATGCGGGCGACGAAGCGAGCATCGCCGGCGGCGTCGGCGGGGGCTACGGCCGCGGCGGCGCGGCGACGCCCGGCAGCCAGCAGGATTTCGTGGTCAATGTCGGCGACCGCGTGTTCTTCGAATCCGATTCGAGCGAACTTTCCTCGACCGCACAGGCGACGCTCGACAAGCAGGCGCGCTGGCTGCAGCAGTACGCCCGCTACAGCTTCACGGTGGAAGGCCATGCCGACGAGCGCGGCACGCGCGAATATAATTTCGCACTCGGCGCCCGCCGCGCGGAAGTCACCAAGGATTATCTCGTTGCGCGCGGCGTTCCCGCCTCGCGCGTCAAGACGATCAGCTACGGCAAGGAGCGGCCGGTCGCGGTCTGCAACGACATTTCCTGCTGGTCGCAGAACCGCCGCGCCGTCACGGTGCTGGGCGGCGGCCAGTCCTGAGCTTTCCCTAACGAGATCATGGCGAAAGTCACGCGCTGCGCGTGACTTTCGGCTCTGATCGACCGCGCGCGCCTCTGGCATGTTCGATCCACGAGGATTCGTGGAGAGCCGGCAATGAGCGCGCATTTCATCTCAGTCAGGCCTGACAGGCCGGTCTACGGTTTCGACAGCGCGGAACTGCGCCACTCGGCCCGCCGGCAACTCGGCGTGTCGACGATCATTCTGGCCTGTTTCGGCCTCGGCTGCGCGCTGGCGCTGGCCGTGTGAGGCGCGCGTCGCAGGCCTGCCACGCTTCGGACGGATTTTAGCGGCAATCGCACTGTGATATGCGATGCCGCAAAGCCCGCCGGATTTTCCCGAACATGCGTCTGTCGAAAATTGCGATCAGCGCCGCTCTCGCAGCCCTCCTTCTCGCGTCCAACGCGCCCGCCAGCGCTGGCGACGGACTTTTGCCCAATCTCCGCCTGAGCCAGCTCTTCAACCGTCCGTCGCCGCCGCCGGCCGATATCGACGAGGAGCCTGCCGCGCGCGGGGGCCCGAGCAACAGCGAACTGGTGGTGCGGATCGACCGGCTGGAGCGGCTGAACCGCGAACTGACCGGCCAGATCGAGCAATTGCAGTTCCAGATCCGCAAGCTGGAGGAGCAACAGCGCAATGCAGGGCCGGTCGCCGCCGCGCCGCATGCGCCGCAGGTCGCAACCGCCCATCCGCCTGCCTCGACCCCCGCGGCGACCGCGCCGGTCGGGGCGCCCGCCGTCCACAATGCGACCACGCCTGTCGAAGCCAGCCGGCTGCGGCGCGGCGACGCCTTCGATCCCGCGCAGAACCCGGGGGCGCCCGGCGCGCCGCGCCAGCTCGGCACGACATTGCCGAGCGCGCCGCTGCAGACGCCGCAGCAGGCGGGCCTCAGCGGTCCGCTCGGCGGCCGCGATCCCGGCGAGGCGCCCAATCCGATGAAGCCGCTCGATCTCGGCGGGCCCCGGCCGACGCCGCCGGCCGTGCAGCCCGGCGCCGCGGGAACGCAGGTCGCGGCGACGCCGCCCATGGGCATGAAGGAAGAATACGAACAGGCCGCCGCCTTGCTGAAGCAGGGCCAGTACGACGGCGCGCAGAAGGGCTTTGAAGGCTTCATCGTCAAGCATGCCCGCAGCCGCTATACGCCCGACGCCGTGTTCGGGCTCGGCGAGACCTTCTTCCAGCGCGGCCGGCATCGCGAGGCGGCCGAGCAATATCTGAAGATTTCGACCAATTTCGCCAATTCCTCGCGCGGGCCGGAAGCCATGCTGCGGCTCGGCCAGTCGCTCAACGCGCTCGGCGCCAAGGAGCAGGCCTGCGCCTCGTTCGCGGAGGTCGGGCGCAAGTATCCGGGCGCGTCCAACACGATCCGGGCGGCCGAGCGCGAGTCGAAGAAGATTTCGTGCTGACGCGCGCCGGCGCGCCGCTGCCTGTTCCCGCCGAGATTTTCGCGGGACTGGAGCGGTCCGCCGGCCTGCTCCTCGCAGTATCCGGCGGGCCGGATTCGACCGCGCTGCTCGCTCTGGCGGACCGCTGGCGCAAGGGCGCCGGCGTTCCCGTATCCGTCGCGACAGTCGATCACGGCTTGCGCGCGGAATCGCGCGCGGAGGCGGAAGCGGTCAGCGCCCTGTGCGCGGCGCGCGGCCTGCCGCATGCGATCCTGACCTGGCGCGGCGACAAGCCCGCCTCGGGGCTGCCGGCGGCGGCGCGCGCGGCGCGCTATCGCCTTCTCGGCGCCCATGCGCGAGAGATCGGCGCCGATACGATCGCAACCGGCCATCACGCCGACGACCAGGCCGAGACCGTCCTGATGCGCCTGCTGCGCGGCAGCGGCCCGGCGGGACTCGCGGGCATGGGGCGGATGGCGCCGGCGCCATGGGCGGGCGGGGAGGGACTGACGCTCGCCCGGCCGTTGCTCGGCTGCGCCAAGGCCAAACTTGTCGATATTTGCCGCGCCGAGGGCCTGCGCTTCGTCGAGGACCCGACCAACGCGGACGAGACCTATCGCCGGCCGCAACTGCGCCGGCTTGCGGCCCTGCTGGCGCAGGAGGGACTCGGCCGGGCGGAACTGACCCGGCTGGCGGCGCGCGCGGCGCGGGCCGAGCAGGCGCTCGGATCTCATGTCGCGGCGCTGCTCGCGGCCGTCCCGGCGCGCCGGGAGGCCCGCCTGTTCGAGGCGCCGGCCGAAGCGATCCGCGCCTTGCCGGACGAGGCGTTGGTGCGGCTGCTGATGGCCGATATCGCGCGAATCGGCGGCGCGCCTCCACGGCTCGAACAGGTCGAGAAAGTCGCCACAGGCCTGCGGCAAAAGGGCCGGCACGTTGCGACGCTCGGCGGCGCCTCGATCAGGCTCGACGCCAAGCGGCTGATTTTGCAGCCGCAAAAGCCACGCAAGCGGCAAGACGCGACATGACGAAAATCGCGTCAATCACGTTTCCGCGCTCTCCTTGGCAAGGGGGGATGGCGCGCCTAAATTACAGTCCAGCACGGTCCGCGGCCCGGAATGTATGAGCCGCGCAAGATAGGCCCCTGATGAACCCCAATTTCCGGAACTTCGCCCTCTGGGTGATCATCTTCTTTCTCGTCGTGGCGCTGGTCATGCTGTTCCAGAACCCGGCGCAGCGCCAGCAGACCTCGGCCATCTCGTTCAGCGAGCTGCTGACGCAGGTCGACCAGGGCCGGGTGCGCGACGTGACCATCGCCGGCAACGACATTTCCGGCCATTACACAGATGGCCGCGACTTCTCGACCTATGCGCCGAGCGATCCCACCCTCGTCCAGACGCTCTACAAGAAGAATGTCGCCATCACCGCCCGGCCGCCGTCGGAAGGCAACAACTGGCTGGTGACGCTGCTGGTCAACGGCCTGCCGCTGATCGCCTTCCTCGGCGTGTGGATTTTCCTGTCGCGCCAGATGCAGGGAGGCGCCGGCAAGGCGATGGGCTTCGGCAAATCCAAAGCGAAACTGCTGACCGAGACGCGCGGGCGGGTGACCTTCGAGGATGTCGCCGGCGTCGACGAGGCCAAGGAAGACCTGCAGGAGATCGTCGAATTCCTGCGCGATCCTCAGAAGTTCCAGCGGCTCGGCGGGCGAATCCCGCGCGGCGTGCTGCTGGTCGGCCCGCCGGGGACCGGCAAGACGCTGCTCGCGCGCGCCATCGCGGGCGAGGCGAATGTTCCCTTCTTCACAATCTCGGGTTCGGACTTCGTCGAAATGTTCGTCGGCGTCGGCGCTAGCCGCGTGCGCGACATGTTCGAGCAGGCGAAGAAGAACGCGCCCTGCATCATCTTCATCGACGAAATCGACGCGGTGGGCCGTCATCGCGGCGCAGGCCTCGGCGGCGGCAATGACGAGCGCGAGCAGACCCTCAACCAGTTGCTGGTCGAGATGGACGGCTTCGAGGCGAACGAAGGCATCATCCTGATCGCCGCGACGAACCGCCCGGACGTGCTCGACCCCGCGCTGCTGCGCCCCGGCCGTTTCGACCGCCAGATCGTCGTTCCGAACCCGGATGTCATCGGTCGCGAAAAAATCCTGCGCGTCCATGTGCGCAAGGTGCCGCTCGCGCCCGACGTCGATCTCAAGACGGTTGCGCGGGGAACGCCGGGCTTCTCCGGCGCCGATCTCATGAACCTCGTCAACGAGGCCGCTCTCATGGCGGCGCGGCGCGGCAAGCGCATCGTAACCATGGCGGAATTCGAGGACGCCAAGGACAAGATCATGATGGGCGCGGAACGCCGCACGCTCGTCATGACCGAGCAGGAAAAGCTGCTCACCGCCTACCACGAGGGCGGCCACGCCATCGTCGCGCTCAACGTGCCGGCGACCGATCCCGTGCACAAGGCGACGATCATTCCGCGCGGTCGCGCGCTCGGCATGGTCATGCAGCTGCCCGAGCGCGACAAGCTGTCGATGAGCTACGAGCAGATGATGTCGCGCCTCGCCGTGCTGATGGGCGGGCGCGTGTCGGAAGAGATCATCTTCGGCGACGACAAGGTCACGTCCGGCGCACAGTCCGACATCGAGCAGGCGACCAAGCTCGCCCGCGCCATGGTCACGCGCTGGGGCTTTTCGAAGGAGCTCGGCACCGTCATGTATGGCGAGAACGAGCAGGAAGTGTTCCTCGGCTATTCCATGGGCCGGCAGCAGAACATTTCGGAAGAGACCTCGCAGAAGATCGACGCCGAAGTGCGCCGTCTCGTCGAGACTGGCTTGTCCGAGGCGCGCCGCATCCTCACCGAAAAGCGCGACGATCTCGAAGCGCTCGCCAAGGGGCTGATCGAATACGAGACGCTGTCGGGCGAGGAGATTCTCGGCCTGCTGAAAGGCGTGCCGCCGGTGCGCGACACCGGCGACCCGACGCCGCCGCGCACGGCCGCTGTGCCGACCACAGGCCGCAACCGCCCGGCGCCGCCGGAGCCGGACGCCGGCGGGCTCGAGCCGCAGCCGACGGGTTAGAGCGTTTGGTGTTGGCAGAATGCGAGAACCCCGCCGCGAGGCGGGGTTTTTCATTTGTCGGGCCTCACCCCTCCGGCCCGTTCATGATCCGCTGGAAGATCAGGAAGGCGACGACGATCGTCAGCGCGCCGATGGCGATGACGACCGCCGGGCGCGACAGGCCGCGGTTGTGGCGCAAGATTGCGTCCTTCAGCAGCAGCAGGCCGGGAACGAGGCAGAGCGGCGTCGCGTAGAAGACGGCAATGTAGGAAAAACCGTCTTCTCGCGGGTCTCCCCAATGTTTGATCGGCTCTTCGAGGCTCCAGCCCCACAAGCCCAGCATGGCGAGGCCGAGCGCGGCGTAGATCGCGCGCCAGCGTGGCGACAGGGGAGATTGCCGTGTCTGGTCCATTTGCGCCATCCATTGCGTGGCGAACGGACGGTTTATAGGTGAACCCGGCGGTCACCGCCGTGTCGCGGCGCACCGGGCGAGTGAGCTACCCCAGCAGCTCCCGCACTGTCTCCGAGGGACGGCACAGCGCGGCCTTGTTTCCCAGCGCCACGATCGGCCGCTCGATCAGGACGGGATGCTTGGCGATGGCCGCGAAAATCTGGTCGTCGGTCACGCCGGGATCGCCGAGGCCCAATTCCTCGTAGGGCGTACCGCGCTTGCGC
>JACKJE010000034.1 GCA_020638135.1 Methylobacteriaceae bacterium
GGTGACGAACAGGACCTTGTAGAGCGAGAAGAAGACCGGGATCTGGATCAGCATCGGAAGGCAGCCGGCGACCGGATTGACCTTCTCGCGCTTGAACAGCTCCATCTGCTCCTGCTGCTGCTTCACCTTGTCGTCGGGATACTTGGCCTGCAGCTCCTTGAGCTGCGGCTGCAGCGCCTTCATCTTCGCCATCGACAGGTAGGAGCGATTGGCGAGCGGGAAGAAGGCGAGCTTGACGATGACGGTGACGGCGAGGATCGCGAGGCCGAAATTGCCGATCAGCTTGTAGAGGAAGTCGATCAGCTTAAACATCGGCCGGGTGATGAAGTAGAACCAGCCCCAGTCGATCAGCAGGTCGAATTTGGCGATGCCGGGCGCCTGCTGGTAGCGGTCGAGCAGCTGCGAAACCTTGGCGCCGGCGAAGACATAGGTCTTGGCCTCGCCCGCCTTGCCGGGCTCGATCGTCTGCGCCTCGCTCAGCGCGTCGGCCTGATAGGATTTCTGCGTCGCGCCGCCGCCGGACAGGCGCGCGTCGAAATGTTTCGACTGGTCCGGCGCGACGGTCGCCGCCCAATACTTGTCGGTGAAGCCGACCCAGCCGCCCGTGCCCTTGAAGGTCTTCTGGCCGCCCGTCTCCTTCTCGATCTTGTCGTAGGCGTATTCCTGAATGCCGCTGTCGCCGACGACGCCGATCAGGCCTTCGTGCAGCACGGAATAACCTGATGTCTCGGGCTTGCCGTGGCGCGAGACGAGCGAGAACGGGTAGAGCGTGACGGGCTTGTCGGACTTGTTCTCGACCGTGTCCTGCACGGTGAACAGGTAGTCGTCGTCGACTGAAACCTTGCGCTTGAAGACGAGGCCCTTGCCGTTGTCGAACGTCAGGGTCACCGGCGTGGTCGCCGTCAGCTTCGCGCCGTCGGCAGTCCAGAGCGTGTCGGGGCCGGGCAGGTCGACCTTCTCGCCGGCTGCGGGAACGAAGCCGATCTCGGCATAGAAGGGATGTGGCGCGCCGGAAGGCGACAAGAGCTCGATCGTCGGGCTCTTGGGGTCGACCGTCTCGTGATATTTCTTCAGCCGGAGATCGTCGATGCGCGCGCCCTTGAGCGCGATCGAGCCCGACAGGCTCGCGGTTTCCACCGCCAGACGGGGACTGGCGGCAAGCGCCTCGTTGCGCGACCTGGCCGCGCCTGGAACAGCGGCGCCGGGCGCCGTCGGAGCCCCGGCCTGCGGCGCGCCGGGCCTGGAAGCTCCATTCGGCGCGGCGGGCGCATCGGCGTTCGGGCGCGGCGGCAGGGACTGCTGCTCCTTAAGATCGGCGCGCTGCTGCGTCAGCTTGGGCGCGCCGACGAAATATTGCCAGCCGACCAGAACCACCACCGACAAGGCGATCGCGAGGAACAGGTTCTTGGTGTCGTTGTTCATGACGTGGCAGGCCTGGCTTTCGATCGCCGCTCGCGCTGGGGCGCTGCGAGGGCTGCGGACATTTCGGACATCAATCGGGCGAAGGGAAGGTCGAGCGCCTTTTCACGCGCGACAAACACATAATCGCAGCCGGGCGGCGCCGAAAGGGCCGCGCCCTGACGCAACGCCTCGCGCAGGCGCCGCCGGATGCGATTGCGGCGCACGGCGGAGGGCACGGTCTTCTTGGTGATGGTCAGGCCGAAACGGGCCGGCGCGGGCTCCTGTTCGGCCCGGCTGGCGACCTGCAGAACGAAAGCGGAGGCATGGCGGCGCGACCCGCGGGCGGCGGCCAGAAATTCCTTGCGCTTCTTGAGGCGAAGGGGCGGAGAGATTTTTTTTTGGCCGCCGCTGGCCATGTCAGCTCCGATGCCCTCAGCCCCTCGTCCTGAGGAGCGATGCGCAGCATCGCGTCTCGAAGGACGCGGACTTAGCGCCCTCGTGCTTCCAGGCGCCGTTGGCAACGGCTCCTCAGCATGAGGGCTTGAACCTGATCAGGCCGACAGCTTCTTGCGGCCGCGGGCGCGACGGGCGGCGATGACCTTGCGGCCGCCGACAGTGGCCATGCGCGCGCGGAAGCCGTGACGGCGCTTGCGCACGAGCTTGGAGGGTTGATAGGTCCGCTTCACGGGAATTCTCCGAAAATTGTGCGGGCGCTGAATTGAGGCGCAAAGGATACGCCCGACGTCGGCGCCGCCGAAATCGTTGCGGGCTTATAGGGGCAAGGCCGGGGGCAAGTCAACGCGGATGGGCCGCGGTCGACAGCCCGCGCGCCACAAAGCGGACAATATCCCGGCCGCTATGAAGGCTCTAAATGGCCGGGGCGCGCCAAACCGGGAAAAGCGGCCCCCCGACAAAAGGAGGCGGGCATGACGATCCCGAACGAGCAGCGGCCGCCCTCCCGACCGCCCGAGCACGACATCGACGACGAGGAAAGCGACGCGCTCCCGCAACAGACCGGCAGCGCGGCGCCCGCGCGCGGACGCCAGCCCGGAAAGCGGCCGCCGGCGGCCGCAGGCCACAGGCATCGCAAGCGCGACCCCGTCCTGATCGACCATTTGCGGCCCGCGCTCGCCGAGCGCATCCGTCGCGACCACCCTGACCTGCCGCACGACGCCACGATCAGCCACGACGAACTCACGCGCTATCGCATGGCCTATCTCGAGGAATTGCTGCAGCAGGAGCGCGGCGAGTTCACCGAACTCGACCGCGAGGTGGCCGAGAGCATCGCCCGGCAGGACACGATCGCGGCGAATACCGAGGTCGAATACGAGGCGCAGCGCAGTTTCGGCGAACGGCTGTCGGACCATCTGGCGACTTTCGGCGGCTCCTGGTCCTTCCTCATCGCCTTCGCCATCGTTCTGGTCGTCTGGATGGCCATCAACGTGTGGCGCGGCGACAAGGAGGCGTTCGACCCCTATCCGTTCATACTCCTCAACCTCGTCCTGTCCTGTCTGGCGGCGATCCAGGCGCCGATCATCATGATGAGCCAGAAGCGGCAGGAGGCGAAGGACCGCCAGCGCTCGCTCAACGACTACCGGGTGAACCTGAAGGCGGAGCTGGAAATCCGCCACCTGCACGAAAAGATCGACTATCTGATCTCGCGCCAGTGGCGGCGCCTGTCGGAAATCCAGCGCACTCAGGCCGAAATGTTCGAGGAGAGCGAGGCGCGCCAGAAGACCAGGACGTCGACAAGGACGCAGGCTGGCCACAAACCGCCGTCTGCTGGCGCAGCTGGCGACGAAGCGTAGGCCTCCGCGACCGGGCTCAGCCGCCGCCGACGATGCGGGCGATGACGCGCGCCGTGTAATCGACCATCGGCACGATGCGCGCGTAATTCAGCCGCGTCGGGCCGATCACGCCGAGCACGCCGACGACGCGGCGGTCGCTGTCGCGGAAGGGCGCGGCAATCATCGAGGAGCCCGACAGCGAGAACAGCTTGTTCTCCGAACCGATGAAGATGCGCACGCCCTCGCCGTTCTCGGCGCGCGAGAGCAGGTCGATGACTTCGGTCTTGGTCTCGAGATCGTCGAACAGCAGGCGGATGCGCTCGAGATCCTCCATGGCGGTGAGGTCTTCGAGCAGATTGCCTTGCCCGCGCACGATGAGCTGGCGACGCGCGCCATCGAGGCCCGCCCAGCTCGCTAGTCCCGCCTCCACGAGACGCGCGGTCAGTTCGTCGAGTTCGGCCTCGACCAGCCTGCGGCCGGCCTCCATCTCGCCGCGCACCTGATCGAGCGTGCGGCCGCGGATGCGGGCGTTGAGATAATTGCCGGCGCTCACCAGCGCGGAATGCGGCAGATCCGGCGGGATGATGAGAATGCGGTTCTCGACCGAGCCATCCTCGGAAACGAGCACGGCGAGCGCCCGGCCGGGATCGAGCCTGACGAATTCGATCTGTCGCAGCCGCCGGTCGTCCTTGGAGGTGACGACGACGCTCGCGCCGCGCGTCAGGCCGGACAGGAGGCTCGACGCCTGGCCGAGCAAAGCCTCGAGGCCGGCGTCGGTCGGCTGGCCCGCAACCTGGCTCTCGATGCGGATCCGTTCTTCCGGCGATAGTTCGCCGACCTGCAGCAGCGAATCGACAAAGAAGCGCAGGCCCGTCTCGGTCGGCAGGCGGCCCGCGCTGGTGTGCGGCGCATAGACGAGGCCGAGTTCTTCAAGATCCTGCATGACATTGCGGATCGAGGCCGGCGACAAAGGCATCGGCAGGATGCGCGAGAGATGACGCGAACCGACGGGCTCGCCGGAATCCAGATAGGATTCGACGATCGACCGAAAGATTTCACGCGAACGCAGATCGAGCGCGCCGAGCGCGCCGGTTGCGCCTGTCTTGCCGCCAATACCGGACATGCGCGAAAAATGGCCGCGCCGACGGTGTCTGACAAGCCCGTTCGTATCAGCGTTGTGGACCTAGGCAATTTGGCTCTATTGACGCTCGCCCGGCCGGTTACTAGCGTCTGACATGCTAGCGTCGGCGTGTATGAACGCCGGCGCGCAACGTCAGGGAGGAGCGGCAATTGGCGGTGGCGCAGACGAGCGACAAGCCCTCGGCCCGCAAGCGGCTCGCAGCGGACCGCGCGCGACGCACCTCGAAGGCCGACCAGGTCTATGGCGAGATCAAGGAAGCGATCCTGTCGGGCGCCCTGGCGCCGGGCGGGGCCATCGACAAGCTGGCGCTCTGCGGCAAGCTCGGCGTATCGCGCTTTCCGGTCACGGCGGCGATCAATCGGCTCGCCTTCGAGCGGCTGGTCGTGATCGAGCCGCAGCACGGCTCCTTCGTCGCCAAGATCGCCGCCAATGACGTGCGTGAATGGATGATGATCCGCCGCGCGCTGGAAGCCGAGATCGCCGGCGAGGCGGCGGGACGCCTGCCGACCGACGCGCAGCGTGAAATCGAGCGCAACCTGCGCTACCAGCAGGCCGCCGCCGACGCCGGCGATGTCGCGGGCTTCTATGCGCTCGACGTCGAATTCCACAAGCTGATCGTTGACGGCATGGCGTTGCGGCACGCCCGCGAGATCCTCGACGGGCTGCGCTCGCATCTCGAACGCGTGCGCCGCATCGCCCTGTCGCCGCCCGGCCGCCTGCCGAGCGCCTATGCCGAGCACAAACGCATCTTCGACGCCGTGATGGCGGGCGATGGCGCCAACGCGGCCGCCGCCATGCGCGCCCATCTCGACGAGACGACAGCGACCTTCGAGCGGATCGCGGAGCTGAACCCCGAAAATTTCATCGGCTGAACGCCCTTGTCCGACGCGAAACCGCCACGCGCCCTGCGCCTGAACGAAGCCGACAACATCGTCGTCGCCGTCGACGCCTTTGCGCCCGGCTTTACTTATGCGGGCACGGTGGCGTCCGAGCGCGTGCCGCGCGGGCACAAGATGGCGATCGCCCCGATCGCCGAGGGCGAACCGGTGCGCAAATTCGGCCAGATCATCGGCTTTGCTTCGCAGCCGATTTCGCCCGGACAGTGGGTGCACGAGCATAATGTCGAATGCCGCGATTTTTCGCGCGACTATGCATTCGCCCAGGAAGCGCGCGACGAGGCGGTCCTGCCGGAAAGCGAGCGCGCGACCTTCGAGGGTTTCCGGCGGGCGAGCGGGCGTGTCGGCACCCGCAATTACATCGCGATCCTGACGTCCGTGAATTGCTCCGCCTCGGTCGCGCGCTTCATGGCCGAGGAAATCCAGCGCTCTGGCGTTCTCGATCAATATCCCGGCATCGACGGCGTCATCCCGCTGACCCATGGCGGCGGCTGCGCGCTCGACGTGAAGGGCGAGGGCTACGAGGTTCTGAAGCGCACGCAATGGGGTTACGCCGTCAATCCCAATGTCGGCGGCGTGGTGATGGTGGGACTGGGCTGCGAGGGCTTCCAGATCGCCCGCTTCAAGGAAGCCTATGGTCTGAAGGAATCCGACACGTTCCGCACCATGACGATCCAGGAGGTCGGCGGCACCAAGAAGACCGTGATGGCCGGCGTCGACGCCATCAAGACCATGCTGCCGCTGGTCGCGCAGGCGAAGCGCGAGACGTGTTCGGCGTCCGATCTCATCCTTGCGCTGCAATGTGGCGGATCGGACGGCTATTCCGGCATCACCGCCAATCCGGCGCTTGGCGCGGCGGTCGACGAACTGGTGCGCCACGGCGGCACGGCGATCCTGTCGGAGACGCCGGAAATCTATGGCGCCGAACATCTGCTGACGCGGCGCGCCGCCTCGCGCGACGTCGGCGAAAAACTCGTCTCCACCATCCGCTGGTGGGAGGATTACACCGCCCGCAACCGGATGGAGATGAACAACAACCCTTCGCCCGGCAACAAGGCGGGCGGGCTCACCACCATTCTCGAAAAATCTCTCGGCGCCGCCGCCAAGGGCGGCACGACCACGATGCGCGCCGTCTATGACTATGCAGAGCTCGTGACCGAGAAGGGCTTCGTCTTCATGGATACGCCGGGCTACGATCCGGTGGCGGCGACGGGGCAGGTCGCCGGCGGCGCCAATCTTCTGGCCTTCACCACAGGACGCGGCTCGGCCTATGGCTGCAAGCCGACGCCCTCCTTCAAGCTCGCGACCAACACCGACATCTACCGCCGCATGATCGACGACATGGACATCGATTGCGGCGAAGTGCTGGACGGCGCGTCGATTGCCGACAAGGGTCACGAGATTTTCGACGCGCTGCTGCGGGTGGCGTCCGGCGAGCGGACCAAGTCCGAGCAACTCGGCTATGGCGACGTCGAATTCGTGCCCTGGACCATCGGCGCGACGATGTAAGCCGTCTCAGCGCGCCGGCGCGCCGGCGGAGATCCACAGCGCGAGCGTGCGACGCTCGTCGTCGCCGATCGGGATATGCGCGCCGGGCGGCGGCATGGCGCGCGTCCACACGGCCTGCGCGGCAATGTCTCTCGCATGGCCTGCGATCTGCGCGCGCGTCTCAAGCATCACGCCCTTGGGCGCAGCTGCGAGGCCGGGCCACGACGGTTTTCGCGCATGACAGGCGACGCAGCGGTCGGCGACGATATCCTCGACATCGCCGATGCGCGGCGCAACGACTGAAGCGATAGCGTCCATCGCATTGCGCGGCGCGGCGGCGCGCGCCTGCGGCTGTTCCGCGCCGAGCAGCGACAGGGCGACCATGGCGGCGCCGGCCGCGACGGCGAGCGCCCATGTCCACCAGAGATCGCCGGAGCCGCGATGGCGCGCGATGTAGAAGTGCCTGATCGCCGCGCCCGCGACGAGCGCGAGCGATGCGATGATCCAGTTGAAGCGCGAGGCGAAGGCGAGCGGATAATGGTTCGCCAGCATGAGGAACAGGACCGGAATGCTGAGATAATTGTTGTGCAGCGCGCGCTGGCGGCTGAGCGCGAAGCGCACCTCCTCCGGCGCGACGCCGGTGCGGACCGCCTCGAGCATGCGGCGCTGGTTGGGCACGAGATGATGCGCGACATTGGCCGCCATATTCGTGCCGATGACCGCGCCCAAGACCAGAAAGGCGCCGCGCCCGGAAAAGATGCGCGTGAGCGCGAAGGCGAGCGCGACGTGGAAGATGGCGATGGCGACGCGCCGCGTCGTCTCGCTCCATGGCGCCTTGGCCAGGCGATCATAGCCGAGCCAGCCGACGACGAGGAACATGAGCGCGATCAGGATCGCCTGCCAGGGCGCGAGCGCGAGAATGGCAGGGTCGATCAGATAGAGATCGGCTTTCGCGAAATAGATCGCGACCATCAGCGCGAAGCCGGAGAGCCAGACGACGTAAGCCTCCCAGCGGAACCAGCCGATCTGCGGCGCTGCCTCGGCGGGCACGTTCATGTCGCGCGACAGTCGAAAGAAGCCGTCGTCGGCGGCGCGCCAGACGTCGGCCTTAGTCGATTTCAACGTGAGATTGAGGCGCAGGAAGCCGAGCGCGAGGCCGACCCAGAAGATGGCGGCGACGACATGCAGCCAGCGCAGGAAGAATTCGGCCCAGTCCTGAAGCAATGCGGCGATATTCATTCCGCCAGCTTAACACGATGCTGCGCGACCGGAATCATCTGGCGCGCCTTGGCGACGCGCTTGGGATCGACGCGCGCCGACACGACGCCGACGCCGTCCGAGGCCTTCGCCACCACATGGCCCCAGGGATCCGCCACCAGCGAATGGCCGTAAGTGTGGCGCGTCTCGTTGCCGGCGGTGTGCGCGCCGGTCTGCGCCGCCGCGCAGAAATAGGTTTCCGTTTCGATCGCCCTCGCGCGGCACAGGACCTCCCAATGGTCCTTGCCGGTCTGCATGGTGAAGGCGGAGGGCAGCGCGATCAGTTGCGCGCCCTTGTCGACGAGCGCGCCGAACAGATAGGGGAAGCGCAGGTCGTAGCAGATGGCGCAGCCCACCGTGACGCCCTCGCAATCGTAGGTCGCGATCGCGTCGCCCGGCTTGAAGGCCGCGCTTTCGCGATAGGCCGTGCCGTCGGGCGCGGTGATGTCGAACATGTGGATCTTGCGATAGCGCGCGACTTCCTTGCCGTCGCGGTCGAAGGCGACGGTCGTGTTGTGGATGCGCTCGTCGTCGCCGGGAATCTTTTCGAGAATCGAGCCTGCGTGAATGAAGACGCGATGCGTCTTCGCCAGTTCCTGCATCAGCGTGTAGGCGGGGCCGCCGGGATGACTTCGGCAGCCTCCATCTTCGTGCGCCGGTTGCCGCCGATGTAATCCCAGACCTCCGGCAGGCAGATCCAGTCCGGCCGCTCGTCGCGCACGGCCTCCTCGATCAGCGCGCGCGCCTGCGCGAGATTGGCCTGCTTGTCGCTGACCGAATTCATCTGGATGAGCGAGACTTTCATGGGCGCATCCTGGACCGCGAGCCTTCAGGCTCGCAAGCAAAAAGGCGCGGCATGAGCCGCGCCTTTGCGAGTTCTGGACTGCGAGCCTGAAGGCTCGCGGTCCGCTCACTTCCCCTTCAGATCGCCCGGCTTGATGTCGGCGAATTTCTTGTTGTTCGCCACCATCCATTCGAGCGCCGAAGCCGGCTCGAAACCCTTGCCGGCGGTCTTGTAGACCTCCTTCACGGTGGCCAGAACCTTGTCGATACCGATGCGGTCGGCTTCCTGCATCGGGCCGCCGCGCCAGACGGGGAAGCCGTAGCCGTTGAGCTTGACGATATCGACGTCGAGCGGCCGCGACACGATGTTCTCCGACAGTATCTTGGCGGCCTCGTTGACCATGGAGGCGTGCACCCAGGAGGTCATCTGCTCGGCCGTAACAGGCTTGCGCGCAATGCCCTTTTCCTTCGACACGCGTTCGATGATTTCGGTCACGACCGGATCGACCGTGCGCTTGCCGTCCACGTATTTGTAGTAGCCAGAGCCCGTCTTCTGGCCGTAGCGGCCGAGCGCGCAGATGGCGTCTGCGATGGCGCCGGTGTCGCGCTTCTCGTTGTCGCGGAGATGCGCGAATTCCTTGCGGCGGCGCATGCCGATGTCGAGACCGGCGAGATCGCCGACCGCATAGGGGCCCATGGCCATGCCCCAGGCTTCCATGGCGGCGTCGAAATCCTGCGGATAGGCGCCTTCCTCGATCATCATGTCGGCCACCTTGCGCCATGTCGCGAGAATGCGGTTGCCGACGAAGCCGTCGCAATTGCCCATCACCACCGGCAGCTTGCCCATGCGCTTGCCCACCGCGACGCCGGTCGCCAGCGCATCCTTGGCGCTGCGGCCGCCGTCGATGACTTCGACGAGACGCATGATATTGGCCGGCGAGAAGAAGTGCATGCCGATCACGTCAGCCGGACGCCCAGAGGCCTCGCCGATCGCGTCAATGTCGAGATAGGACGTGTTGGAGGCGAGCACGGCGCCGGCCTTCACGATCTTGCCGAGCTTGCCGAAGATTTCCTTCTTCAGCGCCATTTCCTCGAACACGGCCTCGATGACAATGTCCTTGTCGGCCAGCGCCTCGAACTGCGTCGTCAGCGTCAAGAGGCCGACGCGCTTGTCCATCGTCGCCTGGTCGATGCGGCCGAGCTTGACGTCGCGCTCCCAGGTCGACTTGAAGCGGACCATCGCCTTGTCGAGCGCTTCCTGGCTGTTCTCGACCACCGTTACCGGCATGCCGGAATTGATGAGCGAGATGGTGATGCCCGCGCCCATCGTGCCGGAGCCGATGACGCCCGCCGTCGAGACGGGACGCGGATTGACGCCTTCCAGGCTCGGCACCTTCAGGACTTCGCGCTCGGCGAAGAAGACGTATCGCATGGCCTTCGACTGGTCGGAGACAAGCAGCTCCATGAAGTTCTTGCGCTCGACCGCCTCGCCTTCCTTGAAGGTTCCGTGCGTGGAGGCCTTGATGCACTCGATGATCTTGGCGGGCGCCATGGCGCCGCGCGCCTTCTTCAAGACTTCGGCGGCGGCCTTGTCGAAGGCGGCTTCGTCGAAGGGCTGCTGCTGTTCCGATGAACGCTTCAGCGGCTTGCCGACGAGCGAGCGGGCGTATTCCATCGCGCCTTCGCGCAGGTCGCCGTCGACGATCTTGTCGATGAGACCGAATTTGAGCGCTTCGGCGGCGGGAACCATACGGCCTGACGTGCACAGATCGAGGCCGACCAACGCGCCCGCCACGCGCGGCACGCGCTGCGTTCCGCCGGCGCCGGGCAACAGGCCGAGCTTGACCTCGGGCAGGCCGACGCGGGCGGCCTTGTCCGACACGCGCGCATGGCAGGCCATGGCGATCTCGAAGCCGCCGCCGAGCGCGGTGCCGTGGACCGCCGCGACCACCGGCTTGTTTCCGGCTTCCATGCCGTTGAGCAGTTCCTGCAGCGAGGGGCCGGCCGGCGGCTTGCCGAACTCGCGGATATCGGCGCCGGCGACGAAGGTGCGGCCCTCGCAGGCGATGACGATCGCCTTGGTGGCGGCGTCGTTCAGGCCCTTTTCGACATGCTCCTTCAGACCCGCGCGCACCGCCTGCGAAATGGCGTTGACCGGCGGGTTGTCGACGAGGACGAGGAGAACGTCGCCCTTCTGGACGGAGGAGACGGCGGGCTTGTCGGACATGAGCGCTTCCTGCTTGACGGCCACATCTGGCCTGTTGGTTCCGGGCGCGAAATCTATTCCCTCCGGCGCGGCAGGCGCAACGCAAAACCGCGCATGGGTCCCATCCACGTTGACCGCCCCGCCGCCCCATGCGATCCAGTCGCCGCAGCCATTTCGCTTGTCGAAACATTGCGGAACGAGATGACGCCCGAGGAAATCGCGCGCGCAAGCGCGGACAGGATGTGGGAGCTGGACGCGGTCAGCGCGGCGCAGGGCATGGAGCTGATGTCGGTCGGCCCCGGCGACGCGCGCGTGACCATGCGCGTTCGGCCGGACATGCTGAACGCACACAAGATGTGCCACGGCGGCCACATCTTCATTCTCGCCGACACCGCCTTCGCCTATGCCTGCAATTCCTACGGCGTCTCGACCGTCGCGCAGCATTGCTCGATCACTTACCTCAGGCCGGCGCGCCCCGGCGACATTCTGACAGCGCATGCGCGCGAGGTGCATGTCGCTGGCCGCACCGGCGTCTACGACGTCTCCGTCGCCACGCAGAATGGCGAGGCGATCGCGGAATTCCGCGGCCTGTCGCGCGCCACGCCCAAGGCGCCGATCGGCGGCGCGCCCTGAAGCCCAAGCCATGCCCGACACAGCCCAGCACATTCTCACCCTCTCCTGCCCCAACCGGCCCGGCATCGTGGCGGCGGTGGCGACCTGCCTGTTCGAGCACGGCTGCAACATTCTCGACGCGCAGCAATTCGACTCCATCGAGACCGGCCAGTTCTTCGCGCGCATCGTGTTCGACCGTGTCGGCGAGACGGCGAAATACGAGGCCCTGCGCACGGATTTTTCACGCGTCGCGCAAGACTTCGGTTTCAAATGGCTGATGCGGCCGCGCGCCGAGAAAAAGCGCGTGATGATCCTCGTCTCGAAATCCGACCATTGCCTCGTCGATCTCGTCTATCGCTGGCGGATCGGCGAACTGGACATGGCGCCGGTCGGGATCATCGCCAATCATCCGCGCGAGACCTACGCCCATATCGATCTCGACGGCATTCCCTTCCACTATCTGCCGGTGACGCGCGAAACCAAGATGGAGCAGGAGGCCGACGTCTGGCGGCTGATCCGCGATTCCAAGGCCGATGTCGTCGTGCTCGCGCGCTACATGCAGGTGCTGTCGGACGGGCTCGCGGCCAAGCTCTCGGGGCGCTGCATCAACATCCACCATTCCTTCCTGCCGGGCTTCAAGGGCGCCAAACCCTATCACCAGGCGCATGCGCGCGGCGTGAAGCTGATCGGCGCGACCGCGCATTACGTGACGAGCGATCTCGACGAGGGCCCGATCATCGAGCAGGACGTGGAGACGATCTCGCATCGCGACACGCCCGACGATCTCGTGCGCAAGGGCCGCGACATCGAGCGCCGCGTGCTGGCGCGCGCCCTGCGCAAGCATCTGGAAGACCGCGTGCTGCTCGACGGGCAGAAGACGGTGGTGTTTGCGGATTGAGCGGATCGCGACCCTAGATCGCCGGCACGCTCGCTCCCACTTCCCGCGCCTTGGCGCAGATCGAATTCCAGGTCGCCTCTGTCAGCGGCACGCCGTTCTTCGTGCGCTCGGCGCGCATGCGGCGTTCGGGTTCGCCGGGGACGAGAACCTCGTCGACGCCTTTGGCCGGCTCGGCCGACTTGAAATAGGCGATGTAGCGCGTGACGTCGGCGTCGAAGACGAGCTCGGGATCGACGCGTTTGGTGTCGACATAGATTGAGAACATGCCGTTGCAGAAGCGCCGGCCGGGCCCAGTCGCCTTGGCGCCGGTCAGCGAGCCGCCGAGGATTTCACACATGAAGGCTAGCCCCGATCCCTTGTGCTCGCCGAAGGCGCGGATCGCGCCGCGCCCTTGCGTCGAGTCGCGCGGGCCTTCCGGCTCGTAGGGGCCGTAGAGCATGGCGGGATCGGTGGAGAATTCGCCGTCCGGCCCGATCAGCGCGCCGTCGGGCAGTTTCTTGCCGCCACGGCTCGCCACCAAGACCTTGCCTTCCGCGACAATGGAGGTCGCGAAATCGAGAATGACCGGCTCCTGTTTCTCGCGCGGAATGCCGACGCAGAAGGGCGCGGTCGACAGCCGTCGCTCACGCGCGCCGAACGGCGCGACGAGGATCGAGCCGGACGCGGTGACGAAATGGATGGAGACCAGCCCCTCGGCCGTCGCCATTTCCGCCCATTCGCCGACGCGGCCGATATGACCTGAGTCCCGCAGCGCGACCGCCGACAGGCCGGATTCCTGCGCCTTCGATATGCCGATGCGCACCGCCTCCGGCGCGACCGTCTGGCCGAAGCCGTAGCGGCCGTCGACGACGGCGAGCGAGGGCGTGTCGACCAGAACAGCAACGGTCTGGTTCGGCGCGATGTCGCCCGATTTCACCCAGTCGACATAGCGCGGCACGCGGATCACGCCGTGGCTGTCGTGGCCAGTCAGATTGGCGCCGATCAGCGACCGCGCGACGCGCAACGCCTCTTCCGGCGACGAGCCGATGCGCGCGAATGTATCCGCGCAAACCTGTTCCAGCTTGGCGACCGGGACGAGAACCATTGTCGAGCGCTCCTTGCGGGCTTCGTTTCCTCAGCCTGCAAGCCTATATGCGCGCTCCTGCCCTGTCCCGGCGGTCGCCGCGCTCCGGGCGCATCGCCCGGATGCGGGAACCGCGACCCGGCTCCGCCTCAGTATCGCCCCGCGGGATCGAGCTGGAACGAGCGCACCGTGCCGCCATAGCCGCGACCACGCGAGGGCGCATAAGCCAGCGGCGCGCGGCCGCGATAGCGGCCGGCGACGTGGCTCCAGCGCTTGTGATGGCGCGAGGTCGCGTAATGCTTGTATTTCTTGTGGCCGGCCCGGGCATAGTGGACACGGTGCTTCTTCTTGGCAGAAGCGTAGACGCGGCCGGGGCCGGAGCCGGTGATCGAAATGCTCGCGCCTTCACGCTGCACCATGCTGAAGAGCTGGGCGGCGTTGCCGGCGCCAGACGCACGCAGCCGTGCGAAGCAGGGCGGCCGAGCGCGCCGGTGGCGTAGGTGCCGTGGATGGCGTAGCCGCCGCGGAAGAAGATCGAATGCGGCATCGGCGACATGTGATATTTGCGCGAATAATGCATGCGCTGCAGGCTCGTCGGCCTGTAGGAGCCGCGCGGCGTGACATAGCCGGAACGCGCTGTCGACACTGGCCAGACATAGCTGCCGGACGAGAATTGACCGTCATGGTCTGCGTCGACAGGTCGATGTGGATCTGAACCTTGGCCTGAGCGGCGGCCGCGAAGACGAATATCGCCCAAAAAGGGCCATAACAGCAAACACAAAGCGCTTCGCTGACGCCCCCGATACTCAAAAGACTACGCGCATCTCGAAGAATTAAACCAGCGGAGCCCGCCGGTGGCAACGCCTCGCGCGTCGTAAAGGTTGACAGAAATCCACGAATCGCTGCGGCTGTCGGGACACAGCGGAGATGAACTGCGCTCTCGCACCCGCTCTGGCGCTTCTGGTCGCCGCCGCACGCCGGGTTCCAGCCGGCCCTGGCGCAGGACAAAGGCACGCTCGATCCCAAGCCCCTGCCGGCGCTCGCGCATCCCGAAGCGCCGTCGACGCCCGCCAAGGAATTGTTCGGCCGGGCGCGCGAACCCGCCGACATGGAAGCGCGTTCGATCGGCTTCTATTCGCGCGGGTGCCTTGCCGGCGGCGAAGCGCTGCCGTCAATGGCGAGGCCTGGCAGGTGATGCGCCTGTCGCGCCACCGCAATTACGGCAATCCGGCGCTGATCTCGTTTCTCGAGAAATTCGCTCGCGAAGTGCCCAAGGTATCCAACTGGCCGGGCCTGCTGGTCGGCGACATCTCCCAGCCGCGCGGCGGGCCGATGCTGACGGGCCACGCCTCGCACCAGATCGGGCTCGACGCCGACATCTGGCTGACGCCGATGCCGAAACGGCGGCTGAGCCGCGAGGAGCGCGAGGAAATGTCGGCGACCAATGTCGTGCGCGCCGACAAGCTGGACGTGGACCCCCGCGTCTGGACCGAGGACCATTTCGACGTCATCCGCGCGGCGGCGAAATCGCCGCAGGTGCAGCGCATCTTTGTCAATGCCGCGATCAAGAAGGCGATGTGCCGCGAGGCGGGGTCCGACCGCGAGTGGCTGCACAAGGTGCGGCCGATGTGGGGCCACAACTACCATTTCCATGTTCGCGTTTTTTGTCCGCGCGGCGAGGAAGGCTGCTCAGGGCAGGATCCCGTGCCGCCGGGCGACGGCTGCGACCAGCTCGCCTGGTGGTTTCAGCCGAGCGTGCTGCATCCCAAACCCAATCCCAAGGCCAAGCGCAAGCCGCCGATGACCATGGCGGCCCTGCCGGCGGAATGCCGGGTTGTACTGAAATCTAAGTAAAATCAGGTGCCTATCAATCTATATGCAATCGCATCCAGATTGAATGCGTTTGGATGCTGGCGGCCGTGCGCGCCGAGGCGCAAGCGTCGCGTCCGCAGGAACGCAAGCGCATGGCCGCCCGGCGTCGGCCGCGCTTGCATTTGCCGGGCCCCCGCGCGAAACCATTTTCGACATCGGCAAACACGATTTCGCCGAGCGAAAACGAACGAAAGACATGAACGAACATTCCCGGTCCGGGCCGCGCCCGGTCGTCGCCGAGATCGCCGACATCGAGGCCCGTCTGGAAGCGCAGAACTACATCTGCAATTCCGCGATCGCGACCGCGCTGTTCCTGGCGCAGAAACTCGACAAACCCCTGCTGATCGAAGGGCCGCCCGGCGTCGGCAAGACCGAACTCGCCAAGGCGGCCGCCGCCATGACCGGCAAGGCGCTGATCCGCCTGCAATGCTATGAGGGGCTGGACGAGACCAAGGCGCTCTACGAGTGGAAATACGGCAAGCAGCTGCTCTACACGCAGGTGCTGAAGGAAAGCTCGGCGACCTTCTGCGGGCGCGCAGGGCCTGAAGGAATCGATCGGCCGCCTGCACGAATTCGACGACACGTTCTTCTCCGAAGAATTTCTGGAGCCGCGCCCGCTGCTCAAGGCGCTCTGGGAACCGGGCGGCGCGGTGTTGCTGATCGACGAAATCGACAAGGCCGACGACGAATTCGAGGCCTTTCTGCTCGAATTGCTGTCCGACTACCAGATTTCCGTGCCCGAACTCGGCACGATCAAGGCGCGCTCGACGCCGCTGGTGTTTCTCACCTCCAACAACAAGCGCGAACTCGGCGACGCCCTCAAGCGCCGCTGCCTGCACCTGCACATTCCCTTCCCCGACCAGGCGCTGGAACAGTCGATCGTGCGTCGACGCGTGCCGGAAGCCGAAGCCGCCTCAACGTCCAGCTCGTCGCCTTCGTGCAGGGCCTGCGCAAGCTGGATCTCAAGAAGGTTCCCGCGATTTCCGAGACCCTCGACTGGGCGCGCACGCTGGTGCTGATGCACGCGCGCGAACTCGACGCCGATCTCGTGCGCGACACGCTGAACGTGCTCTTGAAATACCAGGACGATATCGAGGCCGTGGATTCCGAGATTTCAGGCCTGGTGGTCGCGGCGAAGAAGGAAGCGGAGTGGCGGGTGAAGTGAGCCACGCTGACGCCGCTGCACCCACCGTCATGCCCGGGCTTGTCCCGGGCATCCACGCCGGGCCGCTGCGGTGGCGTCAGGAGTTCGTCGTGCTTGCTAGGCGTCATGTCTACCGCGGCATCGCGTGGATGGCCGGGACAAGCCCGGCCATGACGTGCTGACATGACCCAGATCCTCTCCGACTTTATCCGCGCTCTTCGCGCGCAAGACGTGCGCATCTCGCCGGCCGAGGCGATCGAGGCCGGGCAGGCGCTGGAGCTGCTCGGCTACGAGAACCGCGAGATTCTGAAACAGGGTCTGTCGAACGCGCTGGCCAAGACCGTCGACGAAAAGTCCGCCTTCGACGAGACCTTCGACAAGTATTTCGAGTTCCGGTCCTTTTCCGGCAAGTCGCCGGCCGGCGCGCAGGGTGAACAACCGCCGCAGGAGGACGCTTCGCCCGATCAGGCGGGCGACCCCGGCGGCCAGCAGGGCCAGGGCGGCGAGGGTGGTTCGCCGACCGGCGGCGGGACCGGCCAGGGGCAGGGCCAGACGAGCGCGCCGCCGGACCAGAGCGCAGCGGAAGCAGCCGAAGCCGACCTTCTGGACATTCTCGAACGTGGCGACCGCGCCGAATTGCAGCGAAGGCTGGCCGAAGCCGCCCGCCGCGCGGGCGTGACCGACATTCGCTTCTTCACCCAGCGCGGCATGTACGGCCTGAAGATCCAGCGCGAGATGGGCTCCGAACGGCTCGACGACATGATCGCGGAAGCCCGCGATTCAGCCGATCCCGCGCAGCAGTCGGAAGGCGCGCGGCTCGCCGCCTTGCGCGAAATACTGCGCTCGGAAGTGCGCGACTATGTCGAGCGGCAATTGCAGCTGTTCGCGGCCAACGCGGGTCGGCGTTTGCGCGAGGAAATTTTGGAAAGCGTGCGCCTTTCACAGGTCGAGCGCACCGACATGAAGCTGATGCACGAACTCGTGCGCAAAATGGCCAAGCGCCTCGTCTCCTTGCATTCGCGGCGCAAGAAGACGGCGCGGCGCGGCCAGCTCGACGTGCGCCGCACGATCCGCGTCAACATCGAATATGACGGGCTGCTGTTCCACACGATCTGGAAGAAACGCAAGGTCGACCGACCCAAGGTGATGGCGATCTGCGACGTTTCAGGCTCCGTCGCGCAAGTTTCCCGTTTTCTTCTAATGTTCCTCTATTCGCTGCACGACGTGATCCCGAACGTGCGCAGCTTCGCCTTTTCCGGCCAGCTCGGCGAAGTCACCGACCTCTTCGAGCGCGAGGAGATCGACCGCGCCATCGCCGAGACGCTCGACCGGTTCGGCGGCTCGACCGATTACGGCGAGGCTTTCGAGACCTTCGAATCGCTGGCGCTGGACGAGATCGACCGCAAGACGACGGTTCTGATCCTCGGCGACGCCCGCAACAACAACGCCGAACCGCGCGCGGATATTTTGCGCAAGATCCACGATCGCGCGCGCCGCGTGATTTTCTTGAACCCCGAGCCGCGCAATGCGTGGAATTCCGGCGACAGCGTCATGCGGGTCTACGAGCCTTGCGTCGACCGCGCGATTGTCTGCGCCTCGCTGAAGGATCTGGAGCGGGTGGTTTCGGATTTGTTGCGGACGGCGGTGTAGGCGGGCGCTCTTTACGCCCGGTTCTAGCTTTTTGCTCGAAAGTTGCGACAATCGATTATGGATGAACTTGAAATCGACCGAAGCGAGAAAGCCGCCGCGTTAGCCCTTGAGATAAACGCCGCCTTCGAGGAGGACGGCGATGATATTGATCTGTTCCAAGCCGTTGCGCAGCTAGAGTGCCGCACCGAGGACGCAAGTCGTCGTCTCCGGATCTAGAATTCAACTAGCGCTTCGGCGTTTGCCTTTCTTGGAAGTTGAACGAGATGACGGTCTCGTCAAGCTGTCTAAGTAGTTGCTAATCGCCAGATGCAGGGCATCGGCAACCTTTGGAGCGAGCCTGTCCACCAAATCTGGCGCATGTTTGGAGGCTGTTGACGCGAGATATGTCGCTGCGGTTCCTCCCGCAGCTTTAAACCATTCAAAATATGACACCTCTGGATTTTTTTCGTCAGCCCGTAGCGTTTGATCGACGACCGCTGCCAAGGAAATATTTGAACCGAAACTTTGCGCACTCCGAAGCATGATCTCATCGACTTTCTGCTTCGAAAGCCCAAATTCTTCCAGCTCTTTCGCGACAACAGCCGCAAACTGAGGGATGAGCGCGATTTCAGAATCGATTTGTCTTGTAATTGTCGCCGGCAAACTTTCTGTCATTACAAATCTCCCCGCTATCGGTTCCGATTTAGATCATACTGCAAAGGCTCAAACTACACCCCTTGCACCCCGCCCCCGCATGGTCCACATAGGGGCCGGGAGGTTGGCGGTGGACGCACCACTCGCCAACCGGGTCAGGTCCGGAAGGAAGCAGCCCTAACGAGACCGGGCGGGTCTCTGTCCAGCCTCCTACTTTGACGCCGTATCGTCATTGCGAGGAGCGGAGCGACGAAG
>JACKJE010000035.1 GCA_020638135.1 Methylobacteriaceae bacterium
GGCGGACGCCGCCCAAACCGGGCGCGCGGGCGAAAATCATCTCGGTCACGCGAAAAATCCTCGTGCGGCGACGCCAGGAGTCGCAGCGGGTCCACTAACAACCCCCGGGGTTGAGGGACAGTTAAGATTGCGGCGCTGCAACAGCAGATGCCTTGCGAAACCGGCGACAATGAGGCCGTGCGGACATATCGCTTGAAGCGCGCCGACCGGCGACGCAATCTGCTGTTTCAAAGCCAGAAAGCGCCATGACCGACCTCCTCTCCCTTTCCGCCCGCCAATGCGCCGACCTGTTCGCCCGCAAGGCCGCCTCGCCCGTGGATTTGCTCGAGGCCGTGCTGAAGCGGCTGGAAGCCGTCGAACCGCAGATCAACGCCTTCGCCCTGGTCGACCGCGCCGGCGCGCGACAGGCGGCGGAGGAAAGCGCCGCGCGCCACGCCAGGGGCGCCGCGATTGGCCCCGCAGACGGGCTGATCGGCACGATCAAGGACAATGTGCTGGTGAAGGGCCTGCCGAACCGGCGCGGCACGCGCACGAGCGTCGACACGCCGGCCGTCGAGGATTCGCCGGCGACGGCGCGGCTGAAGGAGGCGGGCTGCGTCATCCTCGGCAAGACGACGCTGCCGGAAATCGGCTGGAAGGGGCTCGGCGACAGCCCGCTCTACGGCGTCACGCGCAATCCCTGGAAGACCGGGCATACGACGGGCGGTTCTTCCGCTGGCGCGGCGGCGGCCGCAGCGCTCGGCCTCGGGCATTTCCACCTCGGCACGGACGGGCTCGGCTCGATCCGCATTCCCGCGGCTTTCACCGGCGTGTTCGGGCTCAAGCCCAGTTTCGGCCGCGTCCCGGCCTATCCGCTCTCGACCATGGCCGTGCTCGCGCATCTCGGCCCGCTGACGCGGCGCGTGGAAGACGGCGCCTTCATGCTGTCGCTGATCGGCCGGCCGGACAGTCGCGACAATACCGCCTGGAACACGCCCTGCCCCGATTACACCGATGGCCTCGACAAGGGCGTGCGCGGCCTGCGCATCGCCTGGTCGCCGCGCATGGGCTATGTCGATTGCGTCGATCCGGATGTGGCGGCGGCGACCGAAAAAGCCGCGAAGGTTTTTGCGGAACTCGGCGCGACGGTGGAAGAAGTCGATCCGCCGATCGCGGATCCGCGTGGGATCAGCGACATTCTCTGGCACACGGGCGCGGCGGTGGCGATGAAACATGTCGGCGTGAGCGACGAGCCGCTGCTTGATCCCGGCCTGCTCGCGGAGGTGAAGTCCGGACGCACGCTGACCGCCGTCCAGTACCTCGACGCATTTCTCGCGCGCGGAAAACTCGCGCACGAGATGGCGGTGTTCCACGAGACATACGATCTTCTGCTGACGCCACAGATGCCGACCGGCGCCATTCCGACCGGCGCCGACGTTCCGCCGGGGAGCGCATTCAAACACTGGGTCGAATGGTCGCCCTTCACCTACCCCTTCAACGTCACGCAGCAGCCGGCCGCCAGCGTTCCCTGCGGCTTGACGCGCGACGGCTTGCCTATCGGATTGCAGATCGTCGGCGCGATGCGCGAGGACGCGCTGGTGCTGCAAGCCGCGCGCGCCTTCGAACAGGCGCGGCCGTTTGCCATGATCGACGCGCCGCGGGCGTGACATGACGACGACCGACAAGACGGATTACGCGCATCGCCGGCTGGTCAATCTCGTCGCGGCGATCGCGCTGCTCGTGCTCGCCATCATTCTCGTCGTGGCGATGAACATGCTCGACAACCAGCGCCGCCTGCAACGCTGCCTCGATTCCGGACGACGCGATTGCCTGACGGTTCCAACGCCGCCGGTCGCGCAGGGCGTGCAGCGATAAGACGGAGGACGGGATGAAGAAAATCGCGCTGCTCGCCGCGCTTTACGCTTTGATAGCGACGCCTGCTTCCGCGCAGTCGCTCAAGGATTTTCTCGTCCAGCTGCGCAAGAAATGGGACGCGCCGACCGAGCCGTTCCGTGTTGTCGACAACATCTACTATGTCGGCACGCAGGGGCTCGCAGCCTATCTCATCACATCGCCGCGGGGCCATATCCTGATCGACACGGTGATGCCCGGCAATACGGGAACCACGACCGCGAGTATCGAAAAGCTCGGCTTCAAGGTCGCCGACATCAAGCTGATGCTGAATACGCATGCGCATCTCGACCACACCGGCGGCTTCGCCGAGATCAAGGCGGCGAGCGGCGCGCAGATGGTGGCGGGCGAAAAGGACAAGCCGCTGCTCGAAAGCGGAACCTATCCGGGACGCGAAAGCGTCGAGGAGCTGAAATTTCCGCCCATCAAGGTCGATCGCGCCGTCAAGGACGGCGATGTCGTGACGCTCGGCCCGATCAGGCTGGTCGCCCATGCCACGCCCGGCCATTCGCCGGGCTGCACGACGTGGACGATGGATGTGAAGGACAATGGCGCCGACCACGGCGTCATCTTCTTCTGCAGCGCGACGGTCGCGCTCAACCGGCTCGTCGGTTCGCCCACGCATCCCGGCATTGTCGAGGACTACAGGCGGACGCTCGCGACCGCCGGCGCGATCAAGGGCGACATATTGCTCGCGCCGCATCCGGAAATGTTCGGCATGGACGCCAAGCGCGCCGCGATCACGCCGGGCGCTCCGAATCAATTCGTGAAGCCCGGCGAATTCCAGACCTATCTCGCCAAGCTGAAAGCCGATTTCGACGCCGGCCTCGCCAAGCAGGAGGCGCAGCAGAAGAAATGACGCGCGCCGTCAGGCGCTCTTGCGGCGCGAAAACCTGATCGCGCCGGCGATTGCCAGGACGACGACAGCGCCCGCGATGGCGGCGGCGACGTCGGGCGGATCGCCATGGCGGTCGAGCCAATTGGCGACCCAGGGATCTGTCGCGATCATTTCGCCGGCTACCCAGCCGAGCAATGCTGCGCCCGCCCATACGATGATCGGCCAGCGGTCGATCAGCTTGAGCACCGCGCCGGCGCCGAAGACGACGAGCGGGATCGACAGGACGAGGCCGAAGACGATGAGGCCGAGATGGCCTTCCGCGACGCCGACGATGGCCAGAACATTGTCGAGCGACATGACGCCATCGGCGATCATGATGGTCGCAACTGCGCCCCAGACATTTCTTTCGGCCTTCACCTCGCCGTGCTCGTGATTGTCGAAGACGAGCCGCACGGCGATCCACAGCAGCAGCACGCCGCCGATCAGCTTGAGGAAGGGCAGCTTCAACAGCCAGACGACGGCGATGGTGAAAACCACGCGCAAGGCGACCGCCATGGCGGCGCCGAGCGCTATGCCGAGCTTGCGCTTGTCATCCGGCAGGTTGCGGCAGGCGAGCGCGATAACGACCGCATTGTCGCCCGACAGCAGCAGATCGAGCCACACGATCTGCAAGACCTGAAAAGCAAAATAGACGAGCGACTCGGTCATCTGAATTCCGCACTTGCGCGCGTCAGCGCGCGTCGGCGCGCGATGCGCAGCGTCATCGCCGGCAGGACGTGGGCCAGCGCGCGCGCGAGTTCTGACGGCGCTACACGGCTTTTTTTCGGCGCGTGAATAAAGACGGCCGGCGCCGCCTCCGTCTCGAGCGAACGCCAGAGCGCGGCGTTGCAGACGTAGTCGCCGGCGTCGTTCGATCGCGCGGCGTCGACGCCCGTTTCGCGCAGGCGCGCGACAAGCAAAGCCGCATCCCAGGCCGCCGGCAGGCTCGCGTGCGCGCCGGCCGCATGCGCGCGCCGCGCCGCAAAGGCGCCCCGCGCATCGGGCTTCAGGGTCGAGACCATGTTGCGCGCCCGCGTTTCCACGGTGACGTTGCGGCGCCTGCCGGCGAGGCCCAGATGCACGATCGCGTCCGGCTTCTCTCGCGCGACGCATGCATCGATGAGAGGCCCGATCGCGTGGACGACAGGCAGGACGGATGTCACGAGCTTCACGCCCATGCGCGAAAAGCGGCCGCGCCAATGACGTTCGAGATCGGCGAGGATTTCCGCGCTCGGGTTGTGCGGCGCGCCGGGAAAGGGGCCGAAGGCGGTGACGAGCAAGGTCGCCACCTCACACGCCCATATGCGCGGCGATCTCCTCGACCGCCAGCGTCGGTGTGAGCGCGCCGTCGGCGACCGCGCGTTCGAGTTCCGGCAGGCGTTTCCGCACGGTCGGGTCGGTGCGCAGGCGCGACAGCAGCCGCTCCTCCAGCATGGACCACATCCATTTGACCTGCTGCGCGCGCCGCCGCGTGTCGAATTCGCCGGCCTTCTTCGTCTTGAGGCGATGATCCTCCACGCGCGCCCACATTTCCTGAAGGCCCTCGTTGGCGAGGCCCGAGATCAGCACGACCGGCGGTCGCCAGACGGAGGACGAGGGCTGCAGGATATGCAACGCCGCGAGATATTCGGCGGCGGCCGCCTCGGCGCGCGCGCGATTGGCGCCGTCCGACTTGTTGACGGCGATCATGTCGGCGATTTCGAGCACGCCCTTCTTGATGCCCTGCAATTCGTCGCCCGCGCCCGGCAGCATGAGCACGAGAAAGAAATCGGTCATGTCGGCGACGACTGTTTCCGACTGCCCGATGCCGACCGTCTCGACCAGCACGACGTCGAAGCCGGCGGCCTCGCAGACCAACATGGTCTCGCGCGTGCGCGCCGCGACGCCGCCGAGCGTGCCGGAGGACGGCGAAGGGCGGATGAAGGCGTTGCGGTCGACCGAGAGGCGCGCCATGCGCGTCTTGTCGCCGAGGATCGAGCCGCCGGTGCGCGAGGAGGAGGGATCGACCGCGAGCACGGCGACCTTGTGGCCGGCTTCGGTGAGATTGGAGCCGAGCGTGTCGATGGTCGTCGACTTGCCGACGCCCGGCACGCCGGTGACGCCGACGCGAATCGCCCCGCCCGTGTGCGGCAGCAGGCGCTGCAACAGCGCGCCGGCCTGCGCGCGATGATCGACGCGGCGGCTCTCGATCAGCGTGATGGCGCGCGCCAGCGAGGCGCGGTCGCCCGACAGCACGCGCTCGGCCAGCTCCTCGACGGAGCGCTCGGCGGCGCGCGAGACGGCGGGGGGCGCGGCAGGTTTCATGCCCGCTATATAGCGGATCGTTTCGCAGGTGCGAAACGGGCCTATTTCGGAACCGGCTTTGCCGTCTTGAACACCGCCGTCCCGCGGCAGACGAGATCGCCCTCGGCGTTGGCGATCTCCGCTTCCACGAAGACCAGCGACTTGCCGGCGCGCACGACCCGGCCCTGGCCGACGAGCCGACCGGTCGCCGGCGCCAGGAAGGCGGTCTGCATGTCTACGGTGAGGACATTGAAGCCGACAGCCGAGCGCGCGGCCGAGCCCATGCAGACGTCGAGCAAAGTCATCAGCAGACCGCCGTGCGCCACGCCCATCTGGTTGCCGTGGTGGCGCTGGACCTCGACTTCGAGGCGCGACCGGCCGCCGCCGCTCTCGATCGGTTCTATGCCGCAAAATCCAACAAATGGAATGTCGGCCCCGAATATGTCGGCGATCTTCACTGCGGCTCCTTTCGATTCCCGTCGGCCAGCTGCGCCCGGAAAGGCCGCGTCAACCTGAACAAGCGTTAACGCGCTTTGCTCATTTTATGCAAAGCGCCCTGTAATGGCTCGCGCCTAGCGTTGCGTGGACATTAGCGGGCGGCCGACTTTCTGGTCCAGCGAGCCCGCGTTTTGGAGGCTCCATGGCGACAATCGAACGCGCGCTCAATGCGCATAGCCTTTATTGGGTGAAGGACGAAAAGGGCGACCGCATCGGCATCGTCTGGGGGCTCGACGGGCATTGGCGCTGGACGGTGGGGCAAACGGACTCGCGCGAGGCGGATTCCTTCGAGGCCGCAAAAGCGGCGGTCGAAGCCATGCTCGGCGAGCGCGTGCGCGTGCGTCCGCGCGGCGCGCGCGCGGCGGCGTAGTTTCGTCCGGGAAACCTCCGCACGGCGGCTTTGTTCACCTTATCGTCAGGTTTTTTGAAGCATGCTTCGAGGATGGGAAGGGCGGGGCGCAGGCTGCGTCGCCATTCCGGGTCCCGAAACGGGGCGATTCCCGTGCGGGCCAAGGTCTGACGGAGCGAGCCATGGCGCGGCTGCAACGCGCGCTCAATGCGCGCAGCTATTACTGGATCAAAGACGAGGTCGGCGATCGGATCGGCCTTCTCTGGGGCCTCGACGGCGTCTGGCGCTGGTCGGTCGGCGACAGGCCGTCGCGCGAGGCCGATACATTCGAGCTGGCCAAGGACGCGGTTGAAAGCGCGCTGGGCGAACGTCTCAAGCGGCGCTAGTCTGGGTTCAACTCGGCGGGATCAGCGGCTGCACGAAGGCGTGGAACGGCTCCGTCGCTTCGCAACGCTGCGACAAGGCCTCCAGCTGCGGAAACACGGCGGGATCGAACAGACCCGCATGCGCTTCCCGCAGGAAACGCAGCGCGCAGGCGACCATGATGTCGGCATGGCCCATGGTCGCGCCGAACCAGAATTCGCCGCTGCTCGTCGCACGCGATTTTTCCAGCAGGGTCAGCGTGTCCGAAATCTGCGCGCGGCAGCGCGTCGTCCAGAGATCGGACACCTGCTCGTGCAACACGCGTTCGTAGAGCAGCGCGACCGATTTTTCCGCAAGCCCCTGCCCGAGCGCGCAGACATGCAATTGCGCGCGGCGGGCTTCGCCCCTTCGCGGGATGAGCGCATGCTCGCCCGCCTGTTCGTCGAGCCAGTCGAGGATCGCCGCGCTTTCGATCAGGACCGCGCCATCGTCGCGAACGAGCGTCGGCACGCGGCGCAGCGGGTTGTAGAGCGCGAGTTGTTCGGCGTCGCCGAAGGTCGACCACGGCCGATGTTCGAACGCGCGGCCATACAGCCGCAGCGCGATGGCGACGCGGCGGACGAAGGGGGAATCGTACTGGCCGATGAGGATCATGCGCCGATCATCAGCGCATGGCGAAGTCGCGCGCAAGAGCGCCTTTCAACTCCTTGATCGGAAAGCCGAGCTCGGCGAGCCGGGCGGGCACGACCTGGAATATCCGGGGCGCGATGTAGAGCAGCACGACCTGTTCGTCAGCCTGCCAGGCCACGAAATCGCGCCACGGCGTCAAGGACTCGTTGCTCCCGGAACGGTGGCGGAGGCCTTCGGCTTCGAGCGTCAGCACCTGTTCGCGATGCGCGATCGGGTAGTTCGCGAACTGCCGTTTGGCGTGCAGCGGCAGGTAAATGTAACGAACCAGCACGAAGGCGGCGAGACCGCCCGCTGCGCCCGCGCCGCATGCGACGGCGCGCGCGTCCCATGCGGGCTCGAACCAGAACAAGACGGCCACGACCGCCGCGAGGAAGAAAGTCAGATAGATCACATGACGGCGCAGCAGCTTCGCGTTCAGCCGATAGGCCGACAGGAAATCCTGCGTCTGATAGCGAAAGGTCACGCTCTTCGGCGCCTCAGGCGCCTCAGGCTCTTTCTGGGCGGAAATATCGTTTTCCATAGGGAAACGATTAGCAAGAACGACATGCGGCGCCTGTGTGGCGCCGCACGCAGGCGAAGATCAGACCTTGCCCCAGACCTCGCGCGCGATGTCGACGATCAGTTCGAGCTTCTTCCATTGTTCATCCTCGGCGAGCGTGTTGCCCTCCTCGGTCGAGGCGAAACCGCATTGCGCGGACAGGCAGAGCTGGTCGAGCGGGGCGAATTTCGCGGCCTCGTCGATGCGGCGCTTGATGTCGTCCTTCTTTTCCAGAACGCCGGTCTTCGAGGTGACGAGACCGAGCACGACGGCCTTACCCTTCGGCAGGAAACGCAAGGGCTCGAAACCGCCGGCGCGATCGGTATCCCATTCCATGAAATAGGCGTCGACGCCGATCTGGTTGAACAGCAGGTCGGCAATCGGCTCGTAGCCGCCGGACGCCACGAACGTCGAGCGGAAATTGCCACGGCACAGATGCATCGACACGGTCATGCCGGCGGGCTTGCTCTCCAGCGCCTTGTTGATCATGCCGGCGTAGATGCCGGGCTGCTTTTCCGGATCGTCGCCGCGGTCCTTCAGCATTTTGCGCTGCTCGGGATCGCAGAGATAGGCGAAGGAAACGTCGTCGAGCTGCAGATACGTGCAGCCGGCGTCGCCGAAGGCCTTGACCGCCTTGCCATAGGCGGCGCCGAGATCGTGATAAAAATCGTTCATGTCGGGATAGACGCCCATGTTGATGAGCTTCCGGCCGCCGCGATAGTGCAGCATCGAGGGCGAGGGGATCGTCTGCTTTGGCGTCCTCTTGGTGTTCGCCTTCAGGAACTTGAAGTGATCGACGAAGGCATGGCCGGTGAAGCCGATCTTCTTCATCACATGCGGCGCTTCGGCCTTGGTCTGCACGCCCGCGAACTGGATGCCCTGATCGACCGCGATCTTCTCGACGCCGTCGAGGCCCCACAGGAAGTCGTAGTGCCACCAGGAGCGGCGATATTCGCCGTCGGTGACGCCTTCGAGGCCGACCGCTTCCTGCCTGGCGATCAGCTTCCTGATTTCCTCGTCTTCGATCGCCGTGAGTTCAGCGGCGGAAATCTCGCCCTTGGCGCGCTTGTCCCTTGCAGCTTTGAGCGGCGCGGAGCGCAAGAGCGAGCCGACCTGATCGGCGCGGAACGGGGGACGTATCGACATGGCGTTTCCTTCCTGGATCTGTGATCCCGATTATTTCTTTTCCGCCACCGCGAGCAGGGTCGCAAGGGCTTCCTTGTCTTCCAGCAGCGCCGCGCTCGAACCGGTCCAGGCGATCGTTCCGCGCTCCAGGATGATGGCGCGATCGGTCAGCGGCAGGATCTTGCGGGCGCTCTGCTCGACCAGAATGACCGACATATTTTCTTCGCGGATGATGTTGCGCAGAGCCGCCAGGAGTTCGTCGACGATGATCGGGGCGAGGCCCTCAAGCGGCTCGTCGAGCAGCAGGACTTGCGGATTGAGGACGAGCGCGCGGCCGACCGCCAGCATCTGCTGCTCGCCGCCGGAGAGCTGGTTGCCCATGTTCGAACGCCGCTCGGCGAGGCGCGGGAACATGGCGTAGACGCGCTCGACGTCGAACTTGCCGGGGCGCGCAACAGCCGTAAGATTTTCCTCGACTGTCAACGAGCGAAAGATGTTGCGCTCCTGCGGCACCCAGCCGACGCCGGCATTGGCGCGCTGGTCGGGCCGCAGCGTGGATATGTCGCGTCCGCCGAGCGCGATCGCGCCAGAGCGGCGACGCGTGAGGCCGACGATCGTGTTGAGCAGCGTCGTCTTGCCGGCGCCGTTGCGGCCGAGCAGCGCCAGCGCCTCGCCCTGGCCGAGCGTGAACGCGAGGTCGGTGAGGACGATGGCTTCGCCATAACCCGCGGTGAGGTTTTCGACGCGCAGCAAGTCGCTCATGCCGCGCCTCCCCTGCCGGCTTCGCCGGCATGACCATGTCCTGCGCCGCCTGGCGGCGGCGTATCAAGGTGGTGTTCGACCTCGCTCTCGCCGAGATAGACCTGTCGCACGCGAGGGTCGCGCGCCACTTCGCTGGCGGGGCCTTCCACGAACAGCGCACCCTGCACGAGAACCGAAATCGTCTTGGCGAAACGGAAGACGAGGTCCATGTCGTGCTCGATCAGCACGAGCGCCATTTCCTTCGGCAACGCCTCGACGATTTCGAGTATCTGCTCGCGCTCGCCCTCCGGCACGCCGGCGGCGGGCTCGTCGAGCAGGAGGACCTTCGGCTTCGGCGCGACCGCGATGGCGATTTCGAGCAGGCGCTGCTTGCCGTAAGGCAGCGAGCCGACGCGATGCTCCATGACGTCGCCGAGATCGAGCTGTTCGAGGATCGCGACGGCTTCGTCGACGACGGCGCGGCTGGTGCCGGCGCGTCGCCAGAATTGCGCGCCTTCGGAATGGGCCTCCGACAGGGCGAGGCCGATGGTTTCGAGCGGCGTGAAATCGGCGAAGAGCTGGTTGATCTGGAAGGTGCGCGACAGTCCCGCGCGCGCCCGTTTGAACACCGGCCAGGCGCTCACGTCCTGTCCGTCGAGGAACACCTGGCCTGAGGTCGGCGGCAGAACGCCGGACAGAAGATTGACGAAGGTCGTCTTGCCCGCGCCGTTCGGTCCGATCAGCGCGTGACGCGCGCCTGCCGGCAGCGAGAAGGTGACGTCGTTGGTGGCGACGAGGCCGCCGAAGCGGCGCACGAGATTTTTCGTCGCGAGGACGGAATTGGAAGCCTGGCTCATGCCGCGCCTCCCTTGCCCGTCAGACGTTGATAGACGCCGGTCACGAGGCCCATGATGCCGCCGCGCACGAACAGCACGAGCAGCACGAGAATGAGGCCGAGCCAGAACTGCCAGTATTGCGGCGTTGCGGCGGCGAGCAGATCGTACAGGATCTTGAAGGCGGCCGCGCCGATGATCGCGCCATAGAGCGTGCCGACGCCGCCGAAAATGACGATGAGCATGACGTCAGCCGAGCGATGGAACTCCATCACGTCGAGCGACACGAAAGCCGTCGTCTGCGCCAGCAGCGCGCCGGCGACGCCCGCATAGGCCGCGCCCAGCGTATAGGCGCCGTTGAGGCGACGGTTGACGTTGATGCCCACTGCGCCGGCGCGCAAGGCGTTGCCCTTGATCGCGCGCAGCGACACGCCGAAGGGCGAGTTGATGACTTTTCGCGCGACGATGAAGAGCAGGAACAGCGTCGTCAGCGAGTAGAGATAGGCGTTGCGGCCGAACAGATCGAATTCGAACAGGCCGAGAATCTTGCCGGGCATGACGCCCTGCAGGCCGTCGGCGCCGCCCGTCAGCCAGGCCATGCGGTTGGCGAGTTCGGCAAAGATCAGCGCCACGCCGAGCGTCACCATGAGACGGGTGAGATCGGCGCCGCGCAGCACGAGAAAGCTGGTGATATAGCCGACGAAGGCGCAGAAGATAGCCGAGATCAGCAGGCCGAAGGTCGGATCGCTGAGCAGACCCGCTCCCGCTCCGGCCTTGGCGAGCAGGCCCGCGACATAGGCGCCGAGCCCGAAGAAGGCGCCGTGGCCGAGCGAGACGATGCCGGCGTAGCCCAGCACGATGTCGAGCGAGAGCGCGAACAGGGCGAGGATCGCGACCTCGTTGAACAGCAACGCGCGGCTGGGGAACAGAAAGGCGAGCGCGAAGGCGCCGATCCAGAGCGCAAACTCCGGCCAGCGCCATTTCGCGCGCTCGGCGAAATAAGCCATGGCGCGGCTTTCGCCGCCCTGCGTCGCGTGTGCGGCCGTATCGATCATTGCCGCCTCACTTGGTTTTGCATTGTTCGGCTACGCCTCACTTGCCCGGCGCGCGGCCGAACAGGCCCTGCGGCCTGAAGATCAGCACGAGCACCATGATGGTGTAGATGACGAAACCGCCGACCTGGATCTGATGGCCGGCAATGGTGGGCGTGTAATATTTGCCGGCGACGTCGGCGACGCCGAGCAGGATCGAGGCGAAGAACGGACCCGTGATCGTCGTGGTGCCGCCGACCGCGATGACGACGAGAAAGTAGATCATGAATTTCAACGGGAATTGCGGGTCGAGGCTGAAGATGGCCGCGCCGAGCGCGCCGCCGAGACCCGCGAGCCCCGATCCGAACGCGAAGGTCAGCGCAAAGATCGCGGTGACATTGATGCCGAGCCCACGCGCGACGCGCGCATCGTCAACGGCCGCGCGCAGACGCGAGCCGAAACGCGTCCTCGACAGGCCGAGCTGCAATGCAGCCGTCAGGACCGCACAGAAGACGATGACAAAAAGCCGGTACTTGTTGAGGGTGAGGTCGCCGATCTCGATATTGCCTTCGAGCGATTTCGGCACGTCGACGATCTGCGGGCTCGCGCCCATGAAATAATCGACGCTCGCCACCGACATGAAGACGAGGCCGATGGTGAACATGACCTGTTCGAGATGTGGCTTGTCGTAGAGATGGACATAGAGCGTGCGCTCGAGAAAGGCGCCGGCCGCCGCGGTGACGATGAAGGCGACGGGCAAGCCCCAGAACAGCGAAAGGCCGAAGCGCTGCATCAGCACGACGGCGATATAGCCGCCCGCCATGGCGAAGGCCCCGTGGGCGAGGTTGATGAAGTTCATGAGGCCGAGCGTGACCGACAGGCCCACCGCCAGCACGAACAGCAGCATGCCATAGGCGAGGCCGTCGAAAAGCACCGTCAGCACATGATGTCTCCCGCTTGATTGCGGCCGAATGCAAAGTCGGCGCAGGCGCACTCCTCCTTCTCCCGCCGCGCGGGAGAAGGTGTCACGCAAAGCGTGACGGATGAGGGAGGCGCCGATGCACGAGCGTCCCGGACAATCGCGGCGCCCTCACCCGACCCCGCTACGCAGCCAAGTGTATGCAGGCTGCGTAAACTTGCCTGCCGCGGGGCCACCCTCGCCCGCAAGCGGGAGAGGGGCCATGTCACTTTCGGAGATCACTTCTTCGCGGCCTTGGCCGCCTTGAAGGGGTCCTTCACATTGGCGAGCTTGTCGAATTCGACGTTGTAGAGCTGGCCGTTCTTCTTCTCGACCTTGCGGATGTAGACGTTCTGGACGATGTCACGCGTTTCCGGATCGATCGAGATCGGGCCGCGCGGGCTCGTCCAGGACATGCCCTTCATCGCTTCGACGAGCTTGGCGCCGTTGGCGTCGCCCTTGGTCTTGTCGAGCGCGGCGTAGATCAGCGCCATGCCGTCATAGCCGCCGACCGACATGAAGTTCGGACGCATGCCGGCATTCGCCTTTTCGAAAGCCGCGACATAGGCCTTGTTCTCGGGCGAATCGTGATCGGCCGAATAATTCATCGAGGTGATCATGCCGAGCACGGGATCGCCCATGCCGTTGAGCTGCTCGTCGTCGGTCACGTCGCCGGTGCCGATCACCTTGATGCCTTCCTTGGCGAAATCGCGCTCGGACACCTGCTTCATCAGCGCGGCGCCCTGGCCCGACGGCACGAACAGGAAGAGCGCGTCAGGCTTGAGGTCCTTGGCCTTCTGCAGGAAGGGCGCGAATTCCGGGTTCTTCAGCGGCGCGCGCAGGGATTCGAGGACCTGGCCGCCGTGTTCCTTGACGGTGGCGACGAAGGTCTTTTCCGCGTCGATGCCCGGGCCGTAGTCGGAAACCAGGGTGACGACCTTCTTGATGCCGTTCTTCACCGCCCATTGCGCGATCGGCATGGTGTTCTGCGGCAGGGTGAAGCTGGTGCGCACAACGAAGGGCGAGGCTTCGGTGATGATCGCGGTGCCCGCGGCCATCACCACTTCCGGCACCTTGGCCTGGGTGGCGATGGGAGCGGCGGCCAGCGCCAGCGGGGTCATGCCGAAGCCGGCGATGACGGCGACCTTGTCGTTGACGACGAGTTCCTGCGCGAGGCGCTTGGTGATGTCGGCGACGCCGGTGTCGTCCTTGACGATGACTTCCACCTTCTTGCCGCCGGCCTTGTCGCCCTTCTGCGCCTGGAACAGCTTGATGGCGGCGACGATCTCGCGGCCGGTGGAGGCGGCCTGGCCGGTCATCGGCAGGATGACGCCGATCTTCACGACGTCTTCCGCATGGGCGGCGATGGGCGAAAGCGCGGTCGCGGCGAGCGCGAGAGCGGCGAGCGTGTGTCTACGGGTAATCTTGGCGTTCATGCGTCCCTCCGGTTCCCTCTTCGAGCGCTCTGCTTCGAACTTTTTTTGGCGCGCTTTGTCGGCTCGCTTGTGCAAATCGAGCGCGACCGCCATTCATATAGCGTCGCATTGTGACGAATGGAGCCCCCCGATCAAGGCGCCCCTTGTCGCATTTGCAGTAGCAGTGCGCTGGGGCGACGTCAGTTTCGTTTTCAGGCGGCCCTATTCGCTTTTGTTATGCCGACTGCTGAAGACGGGGTGGAAGGACCCTGCTTGACTCTTTCGGGGAGTCATCGAATTATAGAACAAAACAGGAACACGGAAAGGCTTGGCCGATGTCGCCGCGCGACAGTTCGGAACGTCTGGCTTTTTTGCGCCGCGAGATCGCCCGCATCGAATCCGCCGGCGGGACAGGCTTGCCGCGCAATGCGCCCGCGCTGGAAAATTCAGGGCCTGCGCCCGCCTTTCTCTCGGCGGCGCGGCTTGCCGGCGGGCTGCATGAGATCGTGCCGGCTTCCGCGCCGGATTCTCATGCGGCGCTCGCGCTGGGGCTGCATCTGGCCGCGTCTTGCGCGCGCGAAAAGCCTTCCGCCGGACTCGTGCTGGTCGTCGAGGATTTCGTGGCGCTGGAGACGGGCGCGCCCTACGGGCCGGGGCTGGTGGAAGCCGGCGTCGATCCGGCGCGTCTCGTGATCGTACGCACGCGCGATGCGCGCGAGACGCTGCGCGTGATGGAGGAGGCGCTGAAATGCGCCGCCGTGGCCACTGTTCTGGCGGAAAGCGCGGTCCCCGAGCGGCTCTACACGCTCGACGCCTCGCGCCGCCTCGCGCTCGCCGCCCGCGCCGGCGGCGGCGCCGGGCTCATGGTTCCGCTGGCGCTCGCCGGCGCGGCGGCGCGCTTGTCGTCGGCGGCGGCGACACGGATCGAGGCGCGACGACGCAGCAGCGCCTTCGCGCCGGTCGGGAGCAATCGTTTCGGTCTGCCCGGCCCGCCGCTGATCGGCGCGCGTCTTGTCAAGGCGCGCGGAATTTTCGGGTTCGATCCGGAAAGAGTTCACGAGGTCGCGTTCCATGCGTTTTCTGTCCATCTGCCTGCCCTTCCTCGCCACGGACCGGATCAGGCGCCTGCAAGGCCTCTCGCCCGCCCGGCGTGAGGACACCGGACCCCC
>JACKJE010000036.1 GCA_020638135.1 Methylobacteriaceae bacterium
CGCCGCCCTCGGCCGCCTTGACCGCCGTGCCCTCGGGCACCGCGATGTTGATGCCGTCGTTGCCGCCGGACTTGAAGCCCTGGATGATGCGGCCGCGCGCCGGCCAGCGGAATTCCGGATTGGCGCCGTCGGAAGCGGGCTTGATCTCCTGCTTCGGAATGCTGGCCGTGTTTTCGCGAGAGACTTCGGCCTTCTTCGGCTCGATCTTGCGCGGCTCGGGCCGGGTTTCCGGCGCGGGAGCGGCGGCTTCGAGCGCGGCCTGCTTCTGGCGGGCCGGCTTCGGCTGCTCGGCCTTGGCGGCTTGCGGCTTGCGCGCCTTTTCGTCCTTGTGTGCGGCCTTAGCCCTGTCGTCGGCGTGCTTTTTCTCGGCCTTGCGATCGGCGATTTTCTTCGCGGCGGCCTCGTCGTCGTGCTTGCTGACCCTGGCGGGCTTGGCGGCGGCCTTGTGCGCGACCGGCTCGGGCCCCTTCACCAGGCGGAATTTTTCCTTCGCCGGCTCGGCCTTCGGCGTCGGCGCAGCCGCGACATGCTTGGCGGGCGCGGAGGCGGGCGTCACGGCGCGAACGGCGGTCGCGCGATAGACCGGCACGACCAGGCGGGCGCCCGGCTGCACCTGCGCGGCGCTGTTGAATCCATTGACGCGCAGCAGCGCGTCCTGCGGCACGCCGTAGCGGTCCGACAGGGTGCGCGCGCTCTCGCCCTGCGCGACGACGATCGGCGTCCCGCCCTCGGCGCTCCAGTGATCGAGCGAACGCGCGGGCACGGCGGACAGAGGCTTGGGCGCGACGGGCTGCGGGCTCGTTACCGGCGCGGGCAGCGCGCTCGAGCCGGATGGCGGCGCGAGCGGCTTCGATTCGATGCGCGTCGAGGACGGCGAAGGCGACCGCGGCGCGATCGTGCCGGTCGGCGTGCGGTCGACCGGGCCGGACGAAGCCGTCTCGAACGGATTGGAGAAGGGATTTGAGGAGAGCCGGGTTGCGTCGGAGCAACCGGTCAGAATGGCCGCAACCGCCGTCGCAACAAGCAAACGCAGTCCCGGCCGGACACTGAACAAGGGCTTGTCAGCACACATCACGCAACCCATCGAACGCCACTTTCTCGCCGCGATTAAGCGCGTTCGCGGTTAATGGACGGTTTAAGGTGAACGGGGTTTGGCAAAAAAACCGAAAATATTAATCGTGACGGCAGGCGCCGCTTTACAGAACCGCCGCTACGCCGATGAGCGCGGCGCCGAGTCGGCTGGAATTGAGACGCCAGATGTCGCCCTGCGGCGCGACGACAATGCAGAGGTCGGCGCCCTGCCCCGTCTTTGCCGGCAGCGCGCAGACCAGCCGGCCATTCGGGGCGAGCGAGCCGAGCAGGCGCGCATCCGGCGCCGGCAGCTTGGCGTGGACGAGGATGCGGTCGAAGCGGCCGAACCGTTCCGGCTCTGCGAGGCCATCGGCGCAATGTACGACGGCATTGGCGACGCCGAGCTGTTCCAGCCGCGTACGCGCCTCCACACTGAGCGAATGGAAGCGCTCGAAAGACACGACGTCGCGCGCGAGGCGCGACAATACCGCCGTCGAATAGCCGGAGCCCGCGCCGATCTCCATGACGCGATGGGCGGGATCGAGCTGCAGCGCTTCCAGCATGCGCGCGAGATCGCCCGGCGCCTCCATCGTCTGACCGCAGGCGATCGGCAGCGCGCAATTGCGCTGCGCGAGATCGCGCAGGGCGAACGGGACGAAGATTTCGCGCTGTACCGTTTCGATCGCGCGCAGCACGTCGACATCGCGCGCGCCGGCCTGCCTGAGCGCCAGCAACAGCGCGCCGCGCGCCTCGACCGCCGATGCGGGATGATCGCTCAAGGGCTCAGCCCAGGACTTCGGCGAGCCTAGTCATGGTCGGCTCGTCGGTGAGATCGAGACGCAGCGGCGTGACCGAGATTTTCTTGGCCGCCAGCGCTTCGAGATCGGTGCCGGCGCCCGGCGTATAGGGCCCGCGCATGAAGGCGATCCAGTAATAGGGCATGCCGCGCCCATCCATGCGCGCGTCGATGTCGAGCAGCTCGGCCGAGCGCACGCCCTGACAGGTGACGGCGACGCCCGCGACTTCGTCCGGTGGACAATCCGGGAAATTGACGTTGATCAGCACGCCCGGCGGCGTGCCCTCCGCGATTAGCTTGCGCAGCAGCGCCGGCGCGTGCGTCTCGGCCGTCGCCCAATGCGGCGAGAAGCGCCCGGTGACCGGCCCATAGGCCTGCGACAGGGCGATGGAGGGAATGCCGAGGATGGTGCCCTCGATCGCGCCGGCGACCGTGCCGGAATAGGTGACGTCTTCCGCCACGTTCTGCCCGCGATTGACGCCGGACAGGACGAGATCGGGTTTCTTGTCCTTCAGAATGTTGCGCACGCCCATGATGATGCAGTCCGTCGGCGTGCCGCGCACGGCGAAACGCCGCTCGCTGATCTGGCGCAGGCGCAGCGGGTCCGACAGCGACATGGAATGGGCGACGCCGGACTGGTCGGTCTCAGGCGCGACGGTGAAGACATCGTCGGAGAGCTGCGCGGCGATGCGCTCGAGCACTTCGAGGCCGGGGCCGTGGATGCCATCGTCGTTGGTGATGAGTATGCGCATGTCACATCCGTGCTGAGGCCCATCCTTCGAGACGCCGGCTTCGCCGGCTCCTCAGGATGAAGGTTCGTGATGCGCCCTCATCCTGAGGAGCAGCCTCAGGCTGCGTCTCGAAGGATGTAGGCGCAGCCTAGGCTCACGCTTCGATTCGTTCCAACCCGCCCATGTACCCGCGCAACACTGCCGGCACGGTCACCGAGCCGTCCTCGTTCTGGTAGTTCTCCAGCACCGCCACCAGCGCGCGGCCGACGGCGACGCCGGAGCCGTTGAGGGTGGCGACGAAGCGCGGGCCCGAAGAACCTCTTCCTCCGTCGGCCGGCCGATAGCGGGCGTTCATGCGGCGGGCCTGGAAGTCGCCACAGACCGAGCAGGACGAAATCTCGCGGTACTTGCCCTGCCCCGGCAGCCAGACTTCGAGGTCGTAGGTTTTCTGTGAAGCGAAGCCCATGTCGCCGGCGCAGAGCGTGACCTTGCGATAGGGCAGCTCCAGCAGCTGCAAAATCTTTTCCGCGCAGCCGGTCATACGCTCGTGTTCTTCCAGCGCCTGTTCGGGCGTGGTGATGGAGACGAGTTCGACCTTGTAGAACTGGTGCTGGCGGATCATGCCGCGCGTGTCGCGCCCTGCAGCGCCGGCTTCCGCGCGGAAGCAGTAGGTGCCGGCGGTCAGGCGCATCGGGAGCTTGGACTCGTCGATGATTTGTTCACGCACGAGGTTGGTGAGGGGAACTTCGGCTGTGGGGATGAGCGAAAGTCTGCTGCTTTCGAGTGCGTCTAGGAAATCTTGAAACACGCCCTCAGGGCCGCCAAGCGACTCGTGGTAAAGTCTCGTTCCCTCGTCCTCATCATCATGCAAGTGGTCTGGAAGTTCGAGACCGTCTTCACGGCCCATCTGAATGGTGTCCCACTTCAGCGCGAAAAACTGATCGTTTTCAAACTTCGGCAACTGCGCCGTCCCGAACATCGCGTCGTCGCGCACCAGCAGTGGCGGGGCGACTTCGGAATAGCCGTGCTGGTCGGTGTGCGTGTCGAGCATGAATTGCGCGAGCGCGCGTTCGAGGCGCGCGAGCTTGCCCTTCAGCACGACGAAGCGCGCGCCGGAGATTTTCGAGGCGCTTTCGAAATCCATCAGGCCGAGCTGTTCGCCGATGTCGAAATGCTCCTTCGGCGCGAAGGCGAATTGCTTCGGCTCGCCCCACTTCAGAACTTCGACATTGTCGTGCTCGTCCTTGCCCTCAGGCACTTCCGCGAGCGGCGAGTTCGGGATTTCCGACAGGGCCTTGTTCAACGCCTCGTTGGCGTCGCGCTCGGCCTGTTCCATGGCCGGCCAGTTCTCCTTGAGCGCGGCGACCTCCGCCTTCAGCGCTTCGGCTTTGGCCATATCCTTCTCGCGCATGGCGAGGCCGATTTCCTTGGAGGCCGCGTTGCGGCGCTCCTGGGCGGTCTGGAGTTTGGCGATGGCGGCGCGGCGGGCGTCGTCCTTGGCGATCAGATCGGCAGCAAGCGGCTCTAGACCGCGTCGCCTGCGTGCGGCGTCGAAGGCGTCGGGATTGTCGCGGATGGCCTTGATATCGAACATCTGAAATCTCGGGAGCGTCCCCTTCTCCCGTGAAACGGGAGAAGGTGGCCCTCGCGTCAGCGAGGGTCGGATGAGGGCGATGCGGCGCTCGGGATGTGGAAAGGTCCCTCATCCGCCACGCTTTGCGTGGCACCTTCTCCCGCAAGCGGGAGAAGGGGTCAACCCGAAGCCGTCATGGCCGGGCTTGTCCCGGCCATCCACGCCAAGCAGCTCCAGACGAGCGGCGTCGCTCGACTTAAATGGTCAGATCGGCAAGGCGTGGATGCCCGGCACAAGGCCGGGCATGACGGGGGTTGAACTCACCCTCCCCCAAACCGAGCCCTCAATCCGCCTTTTCGGCCGCTTCCTGCGCGCGCTTCTTCTCGATCATGCCGACCGAAATGATCGAGGCCTCGTAGAGGAGTATGCCGGGGATGGCCAAGGCGAGCTGGCTGAAGACGTCGGGCGGGGTCAGGACCGCCGCGACCACGAAGACGATGACAATCGCGTAGCGCCGATTGTTCTTCAGGAAGGCGCTGTCGATGATGCCGACGCGGCCGAGCAGCGTCAGAACCACCGGCAACTGGAAGACGATGCCGAAGGCGAAGATCAGCGTCATCACCAGGCCGAGATATTCCGACACGCGCGGCAGCAGTTCGATCTGCGCCTTGCCGGGCTCGTTGGCCTGCTGCATGCCGATGAAGAAATGCAGCAGGTTCGGCATGACGACGAAGAAGACGAGCAGCGCGCCGGCGAGGAAGAATACAGGCGTCGCGTAGAGATACGGCTTGAAGGCGTCGCGCTCGTTCTTGTAGAGGCCCGGCGCCACGAAGGCGTAGATCTGCGAGAAGATGACCGGCGTCGACAGGAAGGCGGCGGCGAACATGGCCACCTTGATCTGCGTGAAGAAGAATTCCTGCGGCGCCGTGTAGATCAGCTTCGCCTCGGGGCCCGCGGCGTGCTGATAGGGCAGCACGAGAATGTTGTAGATATTCTTCGCGAAGAAGAAGCAGACGATGAACATCACCAGAAAGGCGATCAGCGCCTTGATGAGCCGCGATCGCAACTCGATCAGGTGTTCCATCAGCGGCGCGCGCGTGGCGTCGATATCGGCCTGACTCATGCGCGCTTTTCCGCGAGCGTCTCGGGTTCGGCGAGCGGCGCCTCGATCTTCGCCTCCACCGGCGCCGGCTCGGCCTTCGGCGTCTCGATCGCCGGCGCATCCTCGAAGGCCGCCTCCACTGCGAGTTTTTCGGGCGGCGGCGCGGGCTCCTCGATCTCGAGGCTGGCGATGTCGGGATTCTCAGGCGCAGGCCCCGCGCCCGGAGTCACGTCGCCCTCGACGGCGGCGGTGATCTGCTCCTTGACGTCGCGGACCGGATCGAAGGCGACATCGACCTTGGCGAGATTAGCCGCGCTCTCGACCTCTTTCTTGAGGTTATCGACGTCGGCCTCGCGCATCGCCTCCATGAACTGGCCCTGGAACTCGGCGGCCATGCGGCGCATCTTGCCGACGGCGTTGCCGACCTGCCGCAGCACGCGCGGCAAATCCTTCGGCCCGATCACGATGAGCGCGACCACGCCGATGACGACGAGTTTGCCGACGTCGAAATCCAGCATTGTGAGACGACCCCGAGCGGGCCGACGGGCGCGCGATCAGACCTTGCGCGCGTCGGCGGCCTTGTCGACCGTCGTGGCGGCCTGATGGTCGATAGTCTTGATCGGCTCGGCCGGCCGCTGCGCGGTCTCGGTCTGCTCGTCCTCGGACATGCCCTTCTTGAAGGCTTTGATGCCCTTGGCGACGTCGCCCATGATGTCGGAGATCTTGCCCTTGCCGCCGAACAGCAACAGCGCGACGCCGCCGACAATCAGCCAGTGCCAGATCGAAAAGGAACCCATTGCAACACTCCCTCGGGCGACGCCGCGCCGGCAGCCGCCTCCGTCGCGCGAGACGCGCTACGGCTTTGGCGGGAACCTAAGACGCCGAAACGCCAAAAACAAGGCGAGACCCCAAATCGGCCGCGCGATCTAGCGGATGGCGTACCGGGGCTCGGCGCGCGCGACTTCGCCGTCGGCGCCGCGAGCGAGGCAGTAGGACGCGGGGCGCGGCGTCCAGGCGGCTATGTCGGAGCGTTCGATGCAGGCGGGGTATTGATCGAGGCAGGCCGCCTGCGTCGGAAAACTGCCGCCGCCGCGGCGCGCGATCGCGAGCGCCTCCGGCATGGCCTTCGCGCAGAAGTTCTCTCCGAATGTCGTCCGGCACTGTTGCGCATCGGCCACAATCGCACCGCCAGGACAGTCCGGCTGCATCGCCCGCCAGCCCATGAAGGCGGCGACGGCGATGATGAAGGCAATGACATATGGCATTTGACACCATTGTTTCTGCGGGAATTTCGCAGGGTCGCGACAGGGTAAACGCGCACGGCGCGGGCGCAAGGGATTCGTAGGCTTAACTGGCGTTAGGCGCTTTTTCGGCGCCGTTCGGTAAGGACGCGGCGCGATGGTTTGACGCAACAAAGGCGTCAAATTCATGCTTAGGCCGCTTACCCTCCTGATGCTCTCGACAGCCATGGCGCTGTCGCCTGTGCTTGCGCAGGCGGAATCGCGGGCGGTGCAGGAATCCCGCTTCATCAACGGCACTGTCGGCGCGATCGCCGGCGCCATGGTGGGCGGCCCGATCGGCCTGATCGCCGGCGCGGCGCTCGGCTACAGCATGGGCCCGGAAATCGCCGGCCCGCAAGCGACCTTCGGCCCGCGCAAGCGCGTCCTGCGGCATGTGCGGCGCGGCCGGCATCGCGGACGCTCGACAAAGATCGTGATCGATTGCGCCGTCCAGGCCAACCAGGACAATGCGGCTTGCGTCGATTATTGGGCGAAGCGGCAGCAGCGCCTGCAGCCCGTCAATGCGCAACAGATGATCTATCCGCAGCAGGCGATGTATCCGCAGCAGCCCGTGTACATGGCGCCGGCGCAGCACGGCTATTCGCCCCTGCCCGCGCAGGTTCCGGCGCAGCAGCAGCTGCAGCTCGACACGCGCGGGAAGTATTTCAATCCACGCCAGAACCCGATGGTGCCGCCGCCGACCGCCTTCGGCGACGGGTCGCAATATTCGGCCGCCCTCTCCGGCCCGAACGCCCCCGGCCAGCAGGGCGCGAGCGGCGGCTATTCGGGCAGCTATACCGCGCCGGCCCCGCAGGGCTACGGCTACGGCCAGGTGCGCGCGGCCCCGGTTCCCCTACCGCGCTGATCAGGCCGCCTAATGCGCCAGCTGTCGCTGCTTTTCCGGGCTCAACTGCCGCCAGCCGCGCGGCCGGCATCCTGACCGAGCACATCCGACGTTCGCGTTGCGCGGGGAGCGCTGGCGCGCGGCTTGTCGCGCCTCGCCGATTGCGGGAGCGACGAACAGCGCCGCCAGCGCGGTCACGGTCGCAAGAAGCGCGCGTCTGGTTTGCATGCCAGCCTCCGTTGTCCATCATCGCGACTACGCCGCAGCTTCCGCCCGAAGGTGACCGCCGTCAACATATCGGCGACGCTGGACCGGCGCGGTCACGATGAAGGAACGGGACGGGGACTCTCCGGCATGCATGCGCCCTGCATTGGATCGCGGCCTTTCGGTTCGCGGCGTTTTCTTCTCGCTTTCAACGCGTTGGCGTAATGTCTTCAAGAATTGATTCCGGCGGCCCCGCGCCGGGCGACCAGGAGGCGGGCGGTTCATGGGCGCATCTGGCGCGAATGCGGGGCGGCCTGTCGGCTTCCTGATCATACTGGCCATGGCCGCGCTCGCCTTCGCGCTATTGCTCCATGACGCCTTCCGGTACCGGGCGGGCGGCGGCGACGCCGTGCTCAGCGCGGCCTTCACGATCATCTACGACGTGCTGATGGTGTGGACGGCGCTGGTCGTGCTGACGGCCGTCGCGGCCATCCAGGGCGACATGCCGGCCGGCGGCTGGATCGCGGCCATCGTGCTGCTGCCGGCCTCGGGCGCGGCGACGGCGGCGGCGATCGACCTCGCCACGCGCGGCGGCCGCTGGGCGCTCGTCGTCCCCTGCCTGCTGCCGCCGCTGGTGGCGGCCTACGCGCTCTGGGCGCGTCTGCCCGGGCTGCGGGCGGCCGTGCCAACGAAGGCCGCGACCTATGGGGTTTGGGGCGTGGTTCTCGTGCTGTCGGCTATCGCCGGCTATGCGGCGATGTGACCGGAACCGTCATTGCGAGCCCGGCAGAAGTCGCCTGTTGGCGACTTCGCCTGAAAGCGAAGCAATCCAGAGCCACGACCCGGCTCTGGATTGCCGCGTCGGCCCTTCGGGCCTCCTCGCAATGACGGCAAGGCGGCAGGCTCTCAATAATGCGGCGGCGGCGGTTCGGGCTCGTTGCGGGCGGGAAAAGCGTTGCGCACTTCCTCGCGCAACATTTTCAGCTCGCGTTCCAAAGCATCGATCTTCCGCCACTGTGCGGTGACGGTCTCGTTCAGCTCAGCGATCACATGATCCTGATGCGCGATGCGGATTTCGAGGGCGTCGAGACGGTCGGTCACACCAACCGGCTCTGCATCTTCGCCGCCTCGATAAAGCTCGCAAAAAGCGGATGCGGCTCGAATGGCCGGCTCTTCAGTTCCGGGTGGTACTGCACGCCGATGAACCACGGGTGGTCGGCATATTCGACCGTTTCGGGCAGCAGGCCGTCGGGCGAGAGGCCGGCGAATTGCAGGCCGCAGGCTTCCAGCCGCTCCTTGTAGGCGGTGTTGACCTCGTAGCGGTGGCGGTGCCGTTCGGAGATTTCCGTGTCGCCGTAGATCTGCGCGATTTTGGAACCCGCCTTCAGGGTCGCGCGATAGGCGCCCAGCCGCATCGTGCCGCCGAGGTCGCCGGCCGCGCCGCGCTTTTCGAGTTCGTTGCCGCGCATCCATTCGGTCATGAGGCCGACGACCGGCTCCGGCGTCGGGCCGAATTCGGTGGAGCCGGCGTTCGGCACGCCGGCGAGCGAGCGCGCCGCCTCGATCGCAGGCCATCTGCATGCCGAAGCAGATGCCGAAATACGGCACCTGCGTTCCCGCGCGAAGCGGGCCGCCAGAATCTTGCCCTCGGAGCCGCGCTGGCCGAAGCCGCCGGGCACCAAATGCCGTGGACGTGTTCGAGATAGGGGCGGCGTCGTGGCCTTCGAAAATTTCGCTCTCGATCCAGTCGAGATTGACCTTCACGCGATTGGCCATGCCGCCGTGGGCCAGCGCCTCGATGAGGGACTTATAGGCGTCCTTCATGCCGGTATATTTGCCGACGATGGCGATGGTGACTTCGCCTTCCGGGTTGTGGATGCGCTCGGAGACCGCGTTCCAGCGGCTCATGTCCGGGCGCGGCGCGGGCTCGATGCCGAAGGAATGCAGCACTTCGCGGTCGAGGCCCGCGGCATGGTAGGCGGCCGGCACGTCGTAGATGTTGGAGGCGTCGCGCGCCTCCACCACAGCGCTTTCGCGCACGTTGCAGAACAGGCCGAGCTTGCGGCGCTCCTCAGGCGGGATCGGGCGATCCGTGCGGCAGAGCAGAATGTCGGGCTGGATGCCGATCGAGCGCAACTCCTTCACCGAATGCTGCGTCGGCTTGGTCTTGAGTTCGCCGGCGCTGGGGATGAAGGGCAGCAGCGTGAGGTGGATGTAACACGAGTGTCCGCGTGGAAGGTCGTTGCCGAGCTGGCGGATCGCCTCGAAGAAGGGCAGGCCCTCGATGTCGCCGACCGTGCCGCCGATCTCGATCAGCACGAAGTCCACGCCCTCATTGCCCGACAGCGCGAATTCCTTGATGGCGTTGGTGACGTGCGGGATGACCTGGATGGTCGCGCCGAGGTAATCGCCGCGCCGCTCTTTCGTGATGATGTCCTGATAGATGCGGCCGGTGGTGATGTTGTCCTGCTTGTTGGCGGGACGGCCGGTGAAGCGCTCGTAATGGCCGAGATCGAGATCGGTCTCCGCGCCGTCGTCGGTCACGAAGACCTCGCCGTGCTGGTATGGGCTCATCGTGCCCGGATCGACGTTGAGATAGGGGTCGAGCTTGCGCAGCCGCACGGTATAGCCGCGCGCCTGCAGAAGGGCGCCGAGCGCCGCCGAAGCCAGACCTTTGCCGAGCGAGGAGACCACGCCGCCGGTTATGAAAATGTACCGCGCCATGGGATTTGAGCCGTACCTGTTTTGAATCGATTCGGGGAGCCGCGATTTCCGCTTCCCACATGTGCGTTTTTGCCGCCCCAAAAAGAGAAGGGCCGGTCGCCCGGCCCTGCCCTGTTCTGCGACTTGTTACTGCGACTTCGGCACCTGCGGGCCGGTCGGCGCCGGGGCCGGCGCGGGCGCCGGGGACTTCTGGTCCTGCAGCTTCTGCAACTGGTCGAACAGCCCGCCCTTGGCGTCGGGCAGCGGCGGCGGGGCGTTGGTCCCGGCCGGCGCGGTCGGCGCGCCAGAGCCGCCCTCGAAGATCGACTTCTGCTTGTGGTTCATGCTGGCGAGCACGGTCAGCGCGATCGAGGTCAGGAAGAAGATGGTCGCGAGGACGGCCGTGGCGCGGGTGAGCGCATTGGCCTGGCCGCGGCCGGTGAAAAAGCCGCCGCCGCCACCGCCGCCGATGCCGAGCGCGCCGCCTTCCGAGCGCTGCAGCAGCACGACGACGACAAGCGCTGCGACCACCATGAGGTGGATGACGATGAGAACGGTCTGCATGTGATGTCCGAATTGGGGTCGGCCTCAAGGCCGATATGGGCGGCCTTCTAGCCTATGCAAGCGCGAAGCGCCAGCCAGGGCGCTCGGGTGAAGCAACGATATCCCTCCACCCTCATGCTGAGGAAGCGGCGAAGCCGCTATCTCGAAGCATGGCCACAGGACGAACCTTCGATTTCCGCGCCGGCCGTCCTTCGAGACGCCCGCTGCGCGGGCTCCTCAGGACGAGGGGTGGAGCATAAGTTCCTTCACCCGATTGCCTGACGCCAGCGCCGGCGCGATCAGAAATCGCCGGTCGCCGCCTTGTCCAGAATGGTCAGGATGACCTTCTTGACCCGCTCGGCTTCCGCCTTGAGATCGGGCGGCAGCGGCTTGCCGCCGTGGATCATCATGTCCATGTCCAGCGAATAGAGCCAGAGCGCGCCGGTCTTGTCCTCCACCAGCGACACGCGGCAGGGCAGATAGGCCGCATAGGCCTCTGAATAATCGACCATTTTGGCTGCCGTCAGCGGGTTGCAATAGAGGTAGATCTTCAGCTTGCGCCAGGGCTTGCCCTGCATGGCCGTGACCTGGTCGCCGAGCGGCAGGGCGCCGACGTCCTTGATGTTCTCGGAATTGGCGATCGACTGGATGGACTGGTCGACTTCCTGGAAGGACAGGCCGGCCGCCACCTTGCGCCGCCAGACCGTCGCCTCCGCGGAATTGCCGGTCGCCGCCAGGCGCTTGGTCATGTCCCAGTAGACGCTCGCCGCCTTGGGATCGAAATCCCTGAAGGTCCCGAGCGCGAAAGCCACCCCGATTAGGGCCGCAAGCCCGACCAGAGCCAGCAGGTTTCGAACAAGCGCCATCGATTTCCTCCGCCATTCCCGCATTATGTCGCGCCGGATCTGCGGCGGGTCGCGGTCCGGTACGTGATCATATGCGAATATGTGGCCTGCTGGCGAGAGCGAAGGCGCGGCGGCCGGCCTATTTGTAGACGCCGGCGATCCCCATGAAATCTTTGGCCTTGAGGCTCGCGCCGCCGACCAGCGCGCCGTCGACGTTCGGCACGCCCATCAGTTCGGCCGCGTTTTCCGGCTTCACCGAGCCGCCGTAGAGGATGCGGATGTCGACGCCCTTGCGGCCGTAGGTCTTCTGCAGCTTGGCGCGGATGTGAGCGTGCATTTCGGCGACATCGGCCGCCGTCGGCGTCAGGCCGGTGCCGATCGCCCAGACCGGCTCATAGGCGACGACGAGATTGGTCGCGGGGAAATCGGGATCGAGCGAACCGTCGATCTGGCCGCCGACGATTTCGAGCGCCCGGCCGGCCACGCGCTCGTCCTTGGTCTCGCCGACGCAGACGATGGCGGTGAGGTCGACCTTGATCGCGGCCGCCGCCTTGGCGCGGACGATTGCGTCGGTCTCGGCGTGGTCGGCGCGGCGCTCCGAATGGCCAACGATCACATAGGTCGCGCCGGCGTCCTTCAGCATCTGGGCGGAGACGTCGCCGGTATGGGCGCCCGAGAGCTTGGCGTGGCAATCCTGCGCGCCGATGGCGAGCGCCGAGCCCTCAGCGGCGGCGGCCGCGGCGGCGACCAGGGTGAAGGGCGGGCACAAGGCGGCCTCCGCGCGCCCTGCCCCGCCGGCGGCCACTGCGTCGCGGATCGCCTCGAGTTCGCCGAGCGAGGCCTTGAGGCCATTCATCTTCCAGTTTCCAGCGACGAGCGGGCGTGGCGCGGACATGATTTCCTCCCGATGGCGGTTCGATTTTCTCCAGGGAGGCGATAGCGAAGCCGCGCGCGGCTGGCAATGCGACGTTCTGTGTCGCCTTGCGGCGCCGCGCCCCCGCCTATATGGTCCGCGCCGATTTTGAGCGGCTTTCGCCGCTCCCTTTTTCACGCAATGTCGGCGCTGTTCGGGATCGGCGCCTCCGGAGGATTCCTCTTGCTCGACGGCCTGCGCACGGCGTCCAAAAGCTGGTTCGGCAAGGCGATCATGACGATCGTCTTCGGCGTCATCATCGTGTCCTTCGCCATCTGGGGCATCGGCGACATTTTCCGTGGATTCGGCCAGGGCAAACTCGGCACTGTCGGCTCGGTCGAAATCTCCTCGGAAGCCTATCGCTACGCCTACCAGACCGAGTTGCAGCGCCTGCAGCAGCGCGCGCGGCGGGTGGTGACGAATGACGAGGCGCGCCAGGCCGGCCTCGACCGACAAATCCTCGGCCGACTGGTGACGGAAGCAGCGCTCGACCAGAAGGCGCATAGCCTCGGGCTCGCCATGTCAGACGAGCAGCTCGCCAAATCCATACAGGACGATCCCGCCTTCAAGGATGCGACCGGCGCCTTCGACCGCGCGCGCTTCGATGCGATCCTGCGCGACAACGGCCTGAACGAACGCACCTTCGTGCGCGAGCAGAAGGCGACCTATCTGCGTCAGGAGATCGGCGAGGCGCTGGCCGGCGCGCTCCAGGCGCCGCAGGCGATGACCGCGGCCGTCGACCGCTACCGTAACCAGGCGCGCAGCGTCGATTACGTGCTGCTGACGCCCTCGACCGCGGGCGAGGCGCCGCAGCCCTCCGAAGACGAACTCAAGAAGTTCTACGAAGACCGGAAGGCGCGATTCGTCGCCCCGCAATATCGCAAGATCGTGACGCTGGCGGTCACGCCGACCACGGCCGCCAAGCCGCAGGACGTTTCCGACGCCGACGCGCAGAAGCTTTACGACAGCGTCAAGGAGAGCCGCTTCGGCACGCCCGAGAAGCGCGACATCCAGCAGATCGTCTTCCCCAACGAAGCCGACGCCAAGGCCGCTTACGACCGGATCAAGGGCGGCGCGACCTTCGAGGCGATCGCCGCCGAACGCAAGCTGACGGCCAAGGACATCGACCTCGGTTCTCTTTCTCGCGGGCAGGTGTCCGACCCCGCGATTGCAGACGCCGCCTTCGCGCTGAAGTCGGGCGAAGTCAGCGCGCCGGTCGCCGGCAAATTCGGCGTAGCGCTGGTGCGGGTCGCCAAGACCACGCCGGCCGTCGTGCGGCCCTTTTCGGACGTCGCGCCGGAGATCAAGACCGAGATCGCGCGCGACCGCGCCCGAAAGAGCGTGCAGGTTCTGCATGACAAGATCGAGGACCAGCGCGCCGCCGGCAAGCCGCTGGCCGAGGCCGCCAAGGCCGCAGGTCTCGAAGCGCGCACCGTCGAGGCGATCGACGAGCGCGGCCTCGACCGCAACGGCCTGCCCGTGCCCGACCTTGTCGCGTCTGCCGACCTCGTGCGCGCGGTCTTCGCCTCCGACATCGGCGTCGACAACGAGACGATCTCGACCAAGGACAATGGCTATGTCTGGTTCGAGGTGCAGAAGGTCGATCCCTCGCGCCAGCTGACCTTCGACGAGGTGAAGGACAAGGTCGTCGCCGCTTTTCGCGCGGATGCGAACGACAAGAAGCTCGCCGACAAGGCGGCCGAAATCGTCAAGAAACTGAAGGACGGCGCGCAATTGTCGAAGATCGCCGCCGACGACAAACTGGAGCTGAAGCACAATTCCAACGTGCGACGCACGGGCGCGGACGGTTTCGAGCCGCAGGCGATCGTCGCCGTGTTCAACCAGCCCGACCATGGCGCGGGAACGGTCAGCGCGCCCGGCGGCCGCATGGTGTTCCAGATCCTCGACACGGCGACGCCGGATTTCAATCCGGATTCCGACGCCAACCGCGAGATGGCCAAGCAATTGCGGACGCTGGTCGCCGACGACCTGCTGACCGAATATGTCGCGCGCCTGCAGAAGGAATATGGCGTGCGCATCAACGAAGCCGCCATGCGCGCGGCGACGG
>JACKJE010000037.1 GCA_020638135.1 Methylobacteriaceae bacterium
GATGAGGGCGTGAACTTTACCCGCAGGCGTCCATCCCGGCCATCGCCGGGCACATGCCGCAGCCGCCCGCGCCGTCACACGCGCCGGCCATCTCCATGCCGGAGAAAGAATTTCCTGCCTCCCCGCCGGGCGCGGGCTTGGCGATCAGCGACAACTGGCGGTCGAGATGGGTCGAAGCGCAGCTGGGGCATTCCGGCGTCTCGCCGGAACGCACCAGCGTCTCGAAACGATTGTCGCAATCCTCGCAGCGATAGGCGTAGAGCGGCATATGAAGCCCCGATCGAATGACGTATTCGCCCTATGTGCTGTCGTCCGCGCGCAAACGCAAGTCCGTCAGCCCGCCGCCTCCACGCGCTGGGGCAGCTTGCCGCATGGCGGGACGATCTCCTCGAGCGGCTTGTCCTTCGAAGCCAGAGCGCGCAGGTCGACATTCTTCAGCACCGTGAGCCAGCCCGTCTCGTCGGACATCTTGAGGAATGTCGTCATCAGGATCGGCCCTTCGGGCAGATCGGCGGTCCGGCAGGCGTCGGCGCCTATGCCGAGCGAGCCGTGGTCGGCTCGCTTCTCGGCCTTTGCCCGCGCGATCTCGGCCTGCAGGGCGCGCAGACGCGCCACATCGTCGGGCGCAACGCGAAAGACGTGCAGATTGCTTCCGGGCAAATTCTCTTTGGCCAACGCCGGACCTTCCGCCGACAGGCTCGCCTCCCGCAGCACGATCTCGACCTTCCTCTCGCTCGCCGGATCGCCCTTCCTGCCCCAGTTCGCCACCACTTTCACGCCACCCGGCCGCGGCTGGAACGCGCGCGGCGTGCGGACCGCCGCGCGCAGGAAAGCCGGATCGACGCCCAGGCCGTCGAAGTTCCGCAGGGCCCACATGGTCGAGACGGGAACGTGCCCGCAGCCTGACGCCAGCAGGGCCGCCGCAAGTACGGTGAAACGGGATGACCGGAACATGAAGACCTCATATACAGGATGATGTTTTTAATGTTTGACATTAAGTTTTTCATCCGTCAATATGGATCATCGGAACCCGGAGCCCGCCATGTCCGTCGCCGCGTCGCCTGAAGAAAAGATCGAAGACACACGCCAGAACGCCCTGCGCGCAAAGATCGCGCTCGTGTGCCATCTCGTGCGCTGGCTGACCGGCGGCTATCTGCTGTTCGTCGCCTGGGGGCTCTACGACCATTGGTCCGACGGCGACCGCGTGCAGCGCGTCTTCAAGAGTTTCTACAAGCTCGACATTGCAGACGCTGCGCCCTGGCAATGGCGCGCGGCGGAAGCGGTCTCCGCGCTCGACTGGATCGTGCTCGCCATACTCTGCTGGCACGTCTGGCGGCTGTTCGGCCGCTATCTTCAGGGCGAAATCTTCACGGCGGAGAGCGCCTCGCTGCTGAAGCGCATCGGCGCGCTCGGCCTCGTCACCGTCGCCTTCGATTTCGCGATGCGGCCCGTCACGGTCATGCTCATGGGCGCGCATCTGGCCGATTCCAGCGCGGCGCGCCACGCTTTCGTGCGCACGGAGGACGTGCTCTATGTCGTCATCTCGCTCGTCTTCGTCGCGCTCGGCATGATCTATCGCTCGGCCGCCGAACTGGCCGACGAAAACGCGCAGATCGTGTAGCCATGCCGATCATCGTCAACCTCGATGTCATGCTCGCCAGGCGCAAGATGCGCTCGCGCGAGCTCGCCGAGCGCATCGGCATCGCCGAGCAGAACGTCTCCCTGCTCAAGTCCGGCAAGGTGAAGGGCGTCCGCTTCGACACACTTGAGAAGATCTGCGAGATCCTGCAGTGCCAGCCGGGCGACATACTCGAATATCGGCCCGACGAGCCGGCGAAATAGCAAGCGCCGCCCCTCCCCTCGCCATCGCGCCGGGGAATCGCTAATTTCGCCCCATGCATCGTCTCGTCCTGCTCCGACATTCCAAGGCCGCCCGCGAAGCCGGCGGCGGCGACCGCGAACGCCCGCTGACGCGGCGTGGCCGCGAGGATGCGGCGCGCGTCGGCCGCTATCTCGTCGAGGAAAAGCTGATCCCCAATCTCGCCGTCGTGTCCGACGCCCACCGCACGCGCGAAACGCTCGAATGCCTGATGGGCGAGACCGGCCGCCGCTTCAAGACGCTGATCGACCCCGCGCTCTATCTGGCCGAGGATTTCATTCTGCTCTCGGAGCTGCACAAGACGCCGGAATTGGTGAAGACCATGCTGGTCGTCTGCCACAATCCCGGTCTCGCCGATTTCGCCGCGCGCATGTGCGGCTCCGGCGAGCCGCGGGCCCTCGCCCATATGCGGATGAAATATCCGACCTCCGGCCTCGCGCTGATCGACTTCGGCGCCACGCACTGGGCGAAGATCAAATGGGGCGACGGCCGGCTCGATCGCTTTGTCACCCCCTCCACGCTGGTCGAGGGCGTGGACGATCTCGACTGAGGCGTCGTCATGACGCTCGAATGGATCGCTCTGGGCCTGTCTCTCATCGCCAGCGCTCCCTGGCCGCAGGCGCCCGATGTCGCAGACCTGTTTGCGCCCGACTATCGGCCGGCCGAGCGCGCCGTCGACAATTGGCGACGGCAGGGCGCGCTCCATCTTGATCTTTCGCCCGACAAGGCGCTGGCGCTGGCGCTCGGGCGCGATTTCAGGGGCCTGTCGCGCTGCGTGCGGCTCAACAATTACTGGTGCGTGAAGAAGGCCGGCTGGACCGGCGAGATCGCGGCTGACGAAGAAGGCCATGTCGCCTTCGCGACCGCCGCCGAGGGCGCGGCCGGCGCGGCGCAATTGCTGCGTCGCTACTACGTCGACTTTGGCCTGCATTCGGCGCGCGCCATCGTCAGCCGCTGGGCGCCCGCGCAATGCGGCGCGCCGGTCGCCGTGCGCGCGCCCGACCGGCGGCTGCTCGGCCCGGAGCCGAAAGGCCTGACGACGCGCGGCCTCGGCTCGACCTTGCGCGCGAAATGGCTGGCGCGGCATCGGCCGGGCCTGGCGCCGCGCAAACGCGGCAAGGGCGCCCGCAAGATCGTGGGCGTGCGGCGCTCGATCGTGCCCGATCGGGTCGGCGCCCTGATGAAGACGCCGACGATCGCCGCCGGCATCGGCGCGATCGAAGCCGGCGCATCGAAAGCGGTCGCGCAAAAAACGCAGACGCCGGTGCGGCTCGCCATGCTGCCCTATCCCGGAATCGCCATGGGCCCCGATCCCCGCGTCGGCGCGAGCCTGCCGCCGCTGCCGAAATTCTCCTGCGCGCCGGAGACGCAGCGCATCCTGAACTACGCCGCGAGCATCGCGTCCGGCATTGCCGCGGGCCCCGACGCCGATCTCGCGCTGTTCGACGCGGACGGAAAGCCGACGCCGAATTTCGCCAAGGCCCTGTTCAACATGGCCGCCGTCGAGATCGGCCCGCTGCGCGCGGCGCGGTCGCTGGTTGACGCGGCGGCGGCGGCGCTTGAGAAGCGGGCGAAACCCGGCGCTGCGCGATAGGACCCGCCGGCCGCCTTCCCTGCCGTCCTGAGCCGCGCCGGTTGGCAAAGGGGCCCGCGGCGCCTATCTGTCAGGCGCCTGCCGGAGCCTGATGTGTCGATCCTGTCCGATCTCCTGTTCGAGACCCGCGTCGCCGCGTCGTCGCTCGCCGATTACGTGACGGGCACGGGCCTGCGCCTCGGCGTCACCGGCCTGTCGCGCGCCGGCAAGACCGTTTTCATCACCGCGCTCGTGCAGAACCTCCTGCGCGCTTCGACCGCCGCAAAGGACGGCGAGCGCGTCCTGCCCGTCTTCCGCGTCCACGCCGAGGGGCGGCTGATGCGCGCGAAATTGCAGCCGCAGCCCGACGACCACGTGCCGCGGTTCGCCTACGAGGATCATCTGGCCGCGCTGACAGGCGAGGATCGGCATTGGCCGGAATCGACACGTCGCATTTCCGAACTGCGGCTCACGCTCGAATTCGAACGGCGCAAGGGTTTTCGCCAAGGTCCATCTGAACTGACCATCGACATCGTCGACTATCCCGGCGAATGGCTGCTCGACCTCCCCTTGCTGACCAAGAGCTACGCGCAATGGTCGCGTGAGACGCTGGAAGCCAGCGCCGCCGCTGCGCGCGCGCCGTTCGCGGCGGACTGGCGCGGCGCGACCTTGGGCGTCGCGGCCGACGCCGACGAAAGCGAGACCGAGGCCAAGCGCCTCGCCGAACTCTTCACGACCTATCTGCGCGCCGCGCGCGCGGAAACCTATGCGCTCTCCACACTGCCGCCCGGCCGCTTTCTCATGCCCGGCGAACTCGAGGGCTCGCCCGCGCTGACCTTTGCGCCGCTGCGCGTCGACGAGGGCATGGAATTCGGCGCCGGCTCGCTCGCCGCAATGATGGAGCGGCGTTACGAGGCCTACAAGGCGCATGTCGTCAAACCCTTCTTCCGCGATCATTTCGCGCGCCTCGACCGCCAGATCGTTCTGGTCGACGCGCTGTCGGCGCTGAACTCCGGTCCCGCCGCCGTGCGCGACCTCGAGACCGCGCTGTCGGAAATCCTCGTCGCGTTTCGCGCGGGACGTTCGGGTTTCCTGTCGACGATCTTCCGTCCGAAGATCGACCGCATTCTCTTCGCCGCCACCAAGGCCGATCACCTGCATCACACCAGCCACGACCGTCTCGAAAACATTCTGCGCCTTCTCACCGCGCGCGCGATTGCGCGGGCCGAAGATGTCGGCGCGCATGTCGACGTCGTCGCGCTCGCCGCCGTGCGCGCGACGCGCGAGGCGCGCGTCAAGCAGGGCCGCATGCCGTTCGGCGACAGGAGCGAACTCGAAGCCATCGTCGGCGTTCCCCTGCCCGGCGAACGCATCGACGGCGAGACTTTCGACGGCAAGGGCGAGGTCGCCATCTTCCCCGGCGAATTGCCGGCCGATCCGAAGGCCGTGTTCCGCGGCGACGGGCTCGGCGCGCCCGAAGGCGCGGCCGACTATCGCTTCGTGCGCTTCCGTCCGCCGGTCCCGCGTCTGGCGAAAGACGGCGCGCCGCTGCCCCTGCCCTCCATCCGCCTCGATCGCGCGCTGGAGTTCCTGCTCGGAGACCGCCTGCCATGAAGGATGAGGCATGAACGGCGAAGAACGCCAGCGCCCGCGCGCCTTCCGCCTCGACGACGAGCGCATCGTCGTCGCCGATGGCGAAACGCCGGCGCCTGACAATCTGCGCCAGGACAAACTGAGAAAGGGCGGCGTCGTCGTCGAGACGACGCCCGACGCCTTCGCGCCTGGCGACGAAACGAACGAACCGCGCGACGACGAGGAGGCGACCGAGATCGCGCAATCGCGCGGCATGCTCGCGCGCGCCCTGTTTTCCTGGGGCGGCCTTCTGTGGTCGGCGCTCGGCGGCCTCGTCTCGATGGCGCTCGGCCTGTGGGCCACGCGCATCGTCGAGGATCTGTTCGCGCGCTCCGCCGCGCTCGGCTGGATCGGCGTCGGCCTCGCATCGTTGTTCGTCGTCGCGCTGCTCGCGCTCGGCTTGCGCGAAATGCGCGCGATCTTTCGCCAGCGTCACATCGCGCATCTGCACGGCGCGCTCGCGCGCGCCCGCGACGCCGACGATCGCGACGCCGCGCGCGCCGGCGCCGGCGAGCTTCTGTCGCTTTACGCCAACCGTCCCGATACGGCGCGCGCCCGCGCCCTCGTGAAGGACCTCACGCGCGAAATCGTCGATGGGCGCGATCTCATCGACATCGCCGAACGCAACCTGATGGCGCCGCTCGACCAGGAGGCCAATCGCGAGATCGCCGCCGCCGCCAAGCGCGTGTCGATGGTCACCGCGATCAGCCCGCGCGCGCTCGTCGACATTCTCTTCGTCGGCGCGCAGGCGATCCGCCTGCTACGGCGCATCGCCGAAATCTACGGCGGCCGCCCGGGCCTGCTCGGCTTCGTGCGCCTCGCGCGATCCGTCGGCGCGCATCTGGCGATCACCGGCGGCATGGCGGTCGGCGACACGCTTGTCCAGCAGGTCGTCGGCCACGGCATCGCCGCCCGCCTGTCGGCGAAGCTCGGCGAGGGCGTGCTCAACGGCATGCTGACAACGCGCATCGGGCTCTCGGCCATGGCGGTCTGCCGCCCCATGCCTTTCGCCGCGCTGAAGCAACCCGGCGTAAAGGATGTCGCGCCTTTTCTGTTCGGCGACGGCAAGTAACCACGGGACACCCTAAGGCTAACGCGATGTTACTTACAATTGTCCGCAAAGCATCGCGAATAATTAAGAGGTGGAAGTAAATCTGTCGACCACGCCGCAAGGACGCGCACCGCGCGATTCGGCGACCGGGACCCGCATGGACGCAGATGCGATCACGTTGCAGGAAGTCGAGGAACTCGTCGTCGCGCGACGGGGATCTGTCGCCTTTCCGCCCGCGCTGGAAACCCGCTACGAGCGCGAGACCGGCCCGCGCCGCGCGCGCTTTCTGGTCAGCACCACGCTGCGCACCGCGCTCATCTACAATCTCTTCATCATCTGCGAATATCTGCTCGCGCCTGACACGTTCCTGCTCGCGACCGCGCTGCATCTGCTCGTCGTCACGCCCTGGATGCTGTTCGTCGCCCACATCCTGCCGTCGGTCGCCAGCGCGAAATGGCGCGAGGGCCTGGCCGCGTCCATCACGATCGCCATGGTCGCGCAGGTTCTGGGAATCTATACGCTCACCTCGTCCGAATATGCGGCGCGCTACGTCTATTTTGCGCCGATTATCTACCTGTGCGTCGCCTCGATCCAGCGCATGCCCGTCGCCTGGGGCGTCAGGTTGGCCGCAGCCGTCTTCGTGATGATCACGACCGCCAATTTCGTGCGCGGCGAAACGCCGCCGCCGATCGCCGTCGTCAACGCCATGACGTTTGCGGCGATCGCCGGCGTTATCATCAATTCCAACTATCTCACCTCGCGCGAGCAGCGCCGGCTCTATCTCCTGGCGGTGCGCGACCAGTTGCGCGCCGAGGTGAGCGACAGCGACGCCAACGCCGACGCGCTGACGGGTCTCGGCAACCGCCGCTTCCTCGACAAGCGCGCGCGCGCGCTCTGGTCTGGCGCGCCGATGCAGGTCGCCGCCATTATCTTCGACGCCGATCACTTCAAGAGCTTCAACGACACCTACGGCCATTCGCGCGGCGACACCTGCCTCAAGCGCGTCGCAGCCTGCGCGACCGCCGAGCTGCGCGAAACCTCGGACGTGGCGATCCGCCTCGGCGGCGAGGAATTCCTGCTCCTGCTCGTCGACACCGACGCGGAAGTCGCCGAAATCGTCGCGGAGCGTATCCGCGCCACGATCGCCGCGCTCGGCATTCCGCATGTCGGCAATCCCGCGGGCGTCGTCACGTCGAGTTTCGGCGTCGCCTCTGCCTCGACGCGGACCGCGACGCTGGAAGAACTGATCGAGAAGGCCGACGCCGCGCTCTACGTCGCCAAGAGCGCCGGCCGTAACCGGACGCAGCGCCACGATATGCTGCGCCAGACCGCCGCCGCCGCCTGATCCGTTTGGCTTCTGCGCGACTTTGACCGATGCTGGTCGCGAGCGATTCGCGGGCCAGGATCGACGTCACTTGAACGAACTCACCCTCATCACGCCGCCGCCGGGCATTTCGGCCGCCGACTATTCGATGATCGAGCAGGCGGTGATGGAGACCGCGCGCGGCCGCTGGTTCCTGCTGGAATATGCGCGCCGCCAGCGCGCCGCCGAGACGCAGCGCCTCGCCGACGCCGTCGACCGGCTGGAGGCGCTGCTGGTGCGCGCGCCGCAAACGGAGCCCGCCGCCGAGGCTCCAGCAGAGTCGCAAGCCGAGCCGCCGGCCCCGGCGCAAGCCGAACCGCCTGCCCCCGCGCGCGACAACGCGAGCGAGGCGCTCGTCGAACGCCTCGTCGACATCGCCTGGCGCCTGCGCGAGGACGGCGCCGATCCCGCGCTGTGCGCCGAGCTGGAGCGCGAGGCGGCAGGATTGCGGCCGAAGGCTGTCGCGACCGGCGAGGCTCTCGCGCCGAAAACAGCAGCGCCGCCGCTGGCGACCCCGCCCTGGGAGAGGGCGCACGAAAAGCCGGCGATCGACCCGGCCCAGGACCCCCGCGTGAAAGCTTTAGCCCGCCTCGACGGCCTGCCGATCGTCGAAAAGCTGGATTTGTTCTGCTGAATGGCAGGTCGCGTGAATCGCGCCGAGATTGTCGAGAAACTGGCGCGCGCTGGCGGCCCATGTGAAACGCAGCGCTTGCGCCCGCGCCGCCTCGCGCGAAATGTTGAGCGCGCCGAGACAGGCCGCCCGCAGATCGTCCGACAGCACGCCCGCATCGCTCGGCACGACGTCGAGTGGGCCGGGCGCCGGAAAGGCAGCAACCGGCAATCCGCTCGCCATGGCCTCCAGCAGAACGATGCCGAACGTGTCGGTGCGGCTCGGAAAGACGAAGACGTCGGCGCTGGCGTAGGTCGCCGCCAATGCTTCGCCGGTTCGCAAGCCCAGGAAATGCGCGTCCGGGTAGCGTGCGGCGAGCGAGGCGCGCGCCGGGCCGTCGCCGACGACGACCTTCGAGCCCGGCAAGTCCAGCGAGAGGAACGCCTCGAGATTCTTCTCCACCGCCAGCCGGCCGGCGTAGAGGAAGATCGGCCGCGGCAGATCGAGGATGGCGGGACGCGGCCGGAAGAGTTCGTGATCCACGCCGCGCGACCAGATCATTGTCTTGCGGAAACCCTGCGTCTTCAGCTCCCGCGCGAGGCGCGGCGTCGACACCATGACCCCCGCCCCGGCGTTGTGGAAGGCGCGCAAGGCCGCATAGCTCCAGCGAAGGGGCAGGCGCGTGCGCGCATGCAGATATTCGGGAAAGCGCGTGTGGTAGCTCGTCGTGAACGGCACGCCCCGCGACAGGCAGAAGCGGCGCGCTGCAAGGCCGAGCGGCCCCTCCGTCGCAATATGCACGCAGTCGGCGCGGGCCGCCACGATGCGACTTGCGACCGCGCCCGGCGTCGCGAGCGCCAGCCGGATTTCGCGATAGCTCGGCAGGCCGATCGTGGGAAAGCCCTCGGGCGTGCAGAAGCGGAATTCGGCCCCGAGCGCCGGCGCCTCGCGCGAAATCGCTTCGAGCGAGCGCACGACGCCATTGACCTGCGGCTTCCAGGCGTCGGTAACGACAAGAACGCGCATCACGCGGCCGCCGGCTCTGGCGCGGGCGCGATCTCAGGCGCTTGCGCCAGAATCGCCTGCCAGCGCAGGATTTCGAATGTCCCGTCGGCGCGCTCGGCGATCGCCGTGCAACTCTCGACGAAATCGCCGGAATTCATGTAGTCGATCGACGCGATCCGGCGGATCGCGGCGTGATGGATATGGCCGCAGACGACGCCGTCGACGCCGAGCTTGTGCGCCTCGGTCGCCAGCGTCGTCTCGAAATCGCCAATGAAATTGACGGCGTTCTTGACCTTGAGTTTCGCCCAGGCCGACAGCGACCAATATTCGAAACCAAGCGCGCGCCGCACACGGTTGAAATGCGCGTTGAGAGCGAGCGCGGATTCGTAGGCCCAGTCGCCGAGGAAAGCGAGCCAGCGCGCGTGCCGCACGACGACGTCGAACTGATCGCCATGAATGACCAGCAGCCGCCGCCCGTCGGCGGCGACATGGATGGCGCGGTCGGCGACTTCGACGCCGCCGAAGGAATGGTCGAGATAGTCGCGCGCGAATTCGTCGTGATTGCCGGGAATGTAGACCATGCGCGCGCCGCGGCGCACCTTGCGCAACAGCTTCTGCACGACATCATTGTGCGCCTGAGGCCAGTACCAGCCCTTGCGCAGGCGCCACCCGTCGACGATGTCGCCCACGAGATACCAGGTCTCGGCCTCGTTGTGGCGCAGGAAGTCGAGCAGCAGCTCGGCCTGCGCGCCGCGCGACCCCAGATGCACGTCAGATATGAAAATGCTGCGGTAGCGGCCGGGCTCTTGTCGCGCCATTGTGCGGGGGCCTAATCTCGATCTGGTTCGTTCCCGGCCGGGACTGACCAGATTCCCGTAACGTCTGCATGACAGGTCGAAACTGCGGCCAAGAAACGCTACGCCTCGGGGTGTCGCGCGAAAAAAGAGGAAACGCCATGGATCTCGGTATCGCCGGCCGCAAGGCCATCGTCTGCGCCTCCTCCAAGGGGTTGGGCAAGGGCTGCGCGCGCGCGCTGGCGGAAGCGGGTTGCGAGGTGGTGATGAACGGCCGCAACGCCGACGTGCTCGAGGCCGCGGCGAAGGAAATCGCGGCCGCGACCGGCGCGAAAATTACGCCCGTCGCCTGCGACGTCGGCACGGAAGACGGCCGCAAGGCGCTGCTGTCGGCCTGCCCTGCCCCGGACATTCTCGTCAACAACAACGGCGGCCCGCCGCCGAAGGACTTCCGGCAGATTTCGCGCGAAGAAATGATCGCCGGCCTCGACGCCAACATGATGACGCCGATCATCCTCGTGCAATCCGTCATCGACGGGATGGCCGAGCGCGGCTTCGGCCGCATCGTCAACATTTCGTCTGTGGCGGCGCGCGGCGGGCTGGCGCGGCAGGTCGGCTATTCCGCGACCAAGGCCGGTCTTCTCGGCCTCACGCATACGGTCGCGCTCGAATATGCCCGCAAGGGCGTCACCTGCAACGCAGTCTTGCCCGGCATGGTGGAGACGGAGAACGTCAAGGCCATGCCGCAGGAAATCCGCGACGCGGCAATAGCGGCGACGCCCGTGCGGCGCTTCGGCGAGCCCGAAGAAATCGCCGCGCTCGTCGTATTTCTGTGCGGGGACGAGGCAGGCTACATCACCGGCGCCGAAATCGACATTTCAGGCGGCGGACATTTGAACACGATTGCGTTGGGCAGCCGGAAGGATATCAGCGGTCGGTAAGAGAGCCGTCCTTGCGAGCGAAGC
>JACKJE010000038.1 GCA_020638135.1 Methylobacteriaceae bacterium
TCGCCGGCTATGTCGCGAAGAAGATGGGCCTGCCGATCGAGCGTCTCGTGATCGCCACCAACGAGAACGACATTCTGGCGCGCACGCTGGCGACCGGCCGCTACGAGGTGCGCGGCGTCAAGGCGACGCAATCGCCCTCGATGGACATTCAGGTCTCCTCCAATTTCGAGCGCCTGCTGTTCGACGCCTATGGCCGCGACGGCGCCGCGATCCGCAACCTGATGGCGCGGCTCGATCAGGCAAGAGCCTTCGACATCGAAGCGGGCCCGCTGGCGGCGATCCGCGCCGATTTCGACGCGGCAAGCGTCAGCGAGCAGGAGACGGCCCAGGAAATCGCGCGCGTCTACAAGGCGAGCGACTACATCCTCGACCCGCATTCGGCGGTCGGCGTCGCGGCCGGCTTCCGCGCTCTGGCGAAACATGCGCATACGCCGATGATCGTCGCCGGCACCGCGCATCCCGCGAAATTCCCGGATGCGATCAAGGCGGCGACGGGTGTGCATCCCGCTCTGCCGCCGCATCTCGCCGACATCATGGGGCGCGAGGAGCGCTTCGACGTCGTGGCGAACGACATCGGCGCGGTCGAAAAGTTCATTCGCGCCCGTGCGCGCGCGTTGACGGCGGCATGAGCGTCGAGACGACCACGCTGCCGTCCGGCCTGCGGATCGTCGCCGACCGCATGGACGGCGCCGAGACAGCCTCGGTCGCGGTCTATGTCGCGGTCGGTTCGCGCAACGAGAGCGCTGAGCAGCACGGCCTGTCGCATCTCATCGAGCACATGGCCTTCAAGGGCACGCGAACGCGCGACGCCCGCACGATCGCCGCCGAGATCGAGGAAGCGGGCGGCGACATCAACGCCGAGACGGCGAGCGAACACACCGCCTATCTCGCGCGCCTGCTGCCGGGCGAGGTCGACCGCGCGCTCGAGATCTTCGCCGACATTCTCACCGATTCCGTTTTCGACCCGCACGAACTCGGCCGCGAAAAGAACGTGATCCTGCAGGAGATCGCCGCCGTCGAGGACGATCCCGACGATCTCGTCATGGAGCTGATGGACCGCGCGGCCTATCCCGACCAGCCGCTGGGCCGTCCCATCCTCGGCACGAAAAAGACGGTGAAGTCCTTCGACGCCGGCATGATCCGCGCCTATCTCGATCGATTCTACGGCGCGAATTCGCTCATCGTCTCGGCGGCGGGCGCTGTCGATCATGCGGAGATCGCACGCGCCGCCGAACGCCTGTTCGGCGCCATGCCGCAAGTCGATGCGCCGGCTTTCGAGCCCGCGCGCTATCGGGGCGGCGAGGAAAAATCGCGCCACGGCGCCGAACAGGCCAATGTCGTCATCGCCTTCGAGAGCGTCGGCCACCGCGACAAGGACGCCTGCGCCGCCCATGTCTTTTCCGGCGCGGTCGGCGGCGGCATGTCCTCGCGCCTCTTTCAGGAAGTGCGCGAGAAGCGCGGCCTCGCCTATACGATCGACAGTTTCAACTGGTCCTACGACGATACCGGCCTGTTCGGCCTGCAGGCGGCGACCGATCCGCGCGACGCCTCCGAATTCGCGCGTCGCCGTCGATTGCCTCGCGCTCGCCGCCGAGGATCTGACTGAGGCGGAGCTGCGCCGCGCAAGGCGCAGGCCAAGGTATCGCTGTTGACCGCGCTCAGATCCTCGCCCTCCCGAGTCAACCAGCTCGCCCGCCAGACGGCGATCTTCGGCCGCGTTCTTGCGCGTTCTGAAATCATCGGCGAAATAGACGGACTGACGCTGGCCGATGTGCGCGCCGTCGGCCGCAGGCTGCTGTCGAGCGCGCCGACGCTTGCGACCGTCGGGCCGACCGGCGGGGCCTGACGGCCGATCGTGTCGCCGAGCGATTGAGGACAGGCTGATCCATGGCCTTGTTTCGACTAGGGCCGAGCCACGATCACAGCGCCTTCGTGCGCGGCGACGGCGTCTTTCTGCGTCCGGCGGACATGGCCGACTTTTCCGAATGGTCCCGCCTGCGCGAGCACAGCCGCAATTTCCTGACGCCCTGGGAGCCAGTCTGGCCGTCCGACGACCTGACCCGCGCCGCCTTCCGCCGGCGCATCCGGCGCCATGCCGAGGAAATGGCGCGCGACGAGGCCCTTCCGTTGTTGATCTTCCGCGCGCGCGACAAGGCGCTGGTCGGCGGTCTGACCATCGGCCAGATCAGAAGGGGCGTCGCCCAGGCGGGCACGATCGGCTATTGGGTCGGCGTCGACTATGCCGGGCAGGGTTACATGTCGCGGGCCCTGCGTGCGGCGGTCGCCCATTCCTTCGCGAGCCTGCGCCTGCACCGGGTCGAGGCGGCCTGTCTGCCGACCAATGTCGCCTCGATTCGCGTGCTTGAGAGCGCTGGTTTCAAGCGTGAGGGGCTGGCGCGCTCCTATCTGCGCATCAACGGCCGCTGGCAGGATCATCTGCTGTTCGCGGTGCTGGAAAACGACCCGCCGCTACCGCCGCGCCTGCGCGCGCGCAGCGACGTGGGCGGCGAGCGCGCCTGAGCCCGCCTTGCCCGCACGGGCGAGAGGCTTTACCAGTCAAACTTCCGACACGAACAGGGCGCACCCCCCGGGCTCGATTTCAGAATCTGCGGCCGGCCGCCCCCCAAAAGAGAGAATTCGTGCGTTTCGTTCGTCTGGTCCTGGCCGTCCTGATTCTGGCCGCCGGTTGCGCGCCGTCCGAGGCGATCGAATCCGTGCGCGTGCCGCTCGATTCCCAGGCGATCGATCTGACGCGCGCCGTCGAATCCTATTCCTCCCAGGGCGACCGCCTGCAGGTCTCGACCGCGCCGGGCTCCGACGGCATCGTCCGCCGTATCGAGGTGCGCGCCAAACAGGAGGGCGCGCGCCCCTCCTGGATCGTCTTCGCGCTCACCAACGATACCGACGAGCAGATCGAGCGCTTGCTGGTCGCGCCGCATTTCCGGCTGGTGGGTTCGGGCGTCATCTGGCCGGATCTCGGCGCCGTGCGCATTAACGCCATAACGGCGAGCCAGGGCTTTCCGCCGGAATCCGAGGACAATCCCGACGCCGACGTTTTCCGCGTCACGCTCGATCCGGGCACGACCGTCACTTACGTCGCCGAGTTGCGGACGCCCAACCTGCCGCAGCTCTATCTCTGGGATCCCGACGCCTACAAGGATCGCGCGACCAGCCTGACGCTCTACAAGGGCATCGTCATCGGCATTTCCGGCCTGCTGGCGCTGTTCCTGACCATCGTCGTCGTGGTCAAGAGCGCGGTCATCTTCCCGGCCGCCGCCGCGCTTGCCTGGGCGGTCTTCGCCTATGTCTGCATCGACTTCGGCTTCTTCGCGCGGGCGTTCGGCGTCGGCGTGGAGGCAGATCGGTTCTGGCGTGCGTCGGCCGAGACTATTCTGTCCGCGACGCTCGTCGTCTTCCTGTTCGCCTACCTCAACCTCAACCGCTGGCACGTGCGCGCCTCGCATGTCGTCGCGCTCTGGGTCGTCTTCCTGCTCGCGCTGCTCGGACTCGCCTGGTACGACGCCTCCGTCGCCGCCGGCGTCGCGCATATTTCGCTCGCGACCGTCGCCGGCGCGGGCCTCCTGCTCGTCGTCTATCTCTCGACGCACGGCTACGAGCGGGCGATCATGCTCATCCCGACCTGGTTCCTGCTGCTCGCCTGGGTCTGCGCGGCGGGTTTCGCGGTCACAGGCGCTGTCGAACGGCATCGTCGGCCCGACCCTGATCGGCGGCCTCGTGCTGATCGTCATGCTGATCAGCTTCACCGTCATGCAGAACGCCTTTGCATCCGGCGGCCTCGCGCAGGCGCGATCTCCGACGTCGAGCGCAAGGCTTTGGCCATCACTGGCGCCGCCGACGTCATCTTCGACTGGGACGTGCCGGCCGACCGCATCTACGTCAGTTCTGAAGTCGAGGCCCATCTCGGCCTCGAGCGCGGCGATCTCGAAGGGCCTGCCTCCAACTGGCTGGAAATCCTGCATCCTTCGAACGCGACCGCTATCGCGCCTGCCTCGACACGTTGCTCGAACAGCGCCGCGGCCGCATCAACGAGGAATTCCGGCTGCGCGCGGCCGATGGGCACTATCTCTGGTATCGCCTGCGCTGCCGCCCGTCGTCGGCGCGGACGGCGAGGTGATCCGCGTCGTCGGCACTCTGGTCGACGTCACCGACGAGCGCACCGCGCAGGAGCGCCTGCTGCACGACGCCGTGCACGACAATCTGACCAGCCTGCCCAACCGCGAATTGTTCTTCGACCGCCTGGAAGCCGCGCTCTCCTTCGCGCGCGCGCCGACGCCGCGCGGCCGACGGTGCTGTGCATCGACATCGACCGCTTCAAGCAGATCAACGGACGATCAGCATTTCCGCCGGCGATTCCATTCTCTGACCGCTGCGCGAAGACTGTCGCGCCTGTTGCAGCCGCAGGACACGCTGGCGCGTCTCCGGCGACACGTTCGCCGTGATCGTGCTGTCGGAAAGCAATCCGACACGTCGTGCAGCTCGCCGAAACCATCCGTCGCGCGCTGGCGACGCCCGTCTCCTTCGCCGAGCGCGAGATCGGTCTTTCAGCCTCGGTCAGCATCGCGCTGTTCGACCCGCAGACGCACGCCAAGCGCGACGACATGCTCAAGGACGCCGAGATCGCCATGCGCCACGCCAAGCGCGTCGGCGGCAATCGCATCGAAGTGTTCCGGCCGGGCATGCGCGGCCAGCGCTCGACCAGCTCGCGCTCGAGGCCGATTTGCGGCGCGCGCTCTCGCGCGGCGAGATCAAGTCTATTTCCAGCCGATAGTCCGGCTGGAGGATCGCACGTCGCCGGCTTCGAGGCGCTGCTGCGCTGGGATCATCAAGCCTTGGCCGCCTCGGCCGGATGTCTTCATTCCGATCGCGGAAGAAACCGGCGTCATCGTCGAACTCGGCGTCTTCGTTCTCGAACGCACTGCGCGCGAACTTGCCGCCTGGCAGAAGGCGCTCGACGTCGATCCGCCAATCTTCGCCTCCGTCAACGTCTCCTCGCGCCAACTGCTGCGCCACGATCTCCTGCAGGACGTGAAGAACGCGCTGACCCGTTCCGACGTCATTCGCGGTACGCTCAAGCTCGAACTCACCGAGAGCCTTGTGATGGAGAACCCGGAATATGCGGCGCAGATGCTGACGCGCATCAGAACCTCAGCGCCAGGCTTTCGCTGGATGACTTCGGCACCGGCTATTCCTCGCTCGCCTATCTCCAGCGCTTCCCCTTCGACACGATCAAGATCGACCGTTCTTTCGTGCAACAGAATTCGAGCGGCGCGCGGCCCGTCATTCTTCGGTCCATCGTCGCGCTCGCGCATGATCTCGGCATGGAAGTCGTGGCGGAGGGCGCGGAAACGGGATCGGACGCGATCGAGGCTCTACCAGCTCGGCTGCGAATTCGCGCAAGGCTATGCCTTCGGCCATCCGATCAGCGCGCTCGACGCGCGCAAGCTCGTGGGCGCCGCGACAGAGGCTGCATGATGGACAGACAGATCTTTATTGGCGGCGCGACGCTCGCGCTGGTCTCAGGTCTTGCCGCGCAGACGACGAGTTCCGCGGCGACGACGGCAAGCCGGCCCTGACCTGGCGCCTGCCGTCGGAAATCTCGCTCGAACTGCCGGGCCTGATCGTCGCCGGCGGCAAGGGCCCGACGCGATGCTCTACGAATTCTTCGACTACAATTGCCCCTGGTGCAAAAAGTCGGAACCCGACCTGCATAAGCTCGTCACCGGCGACAAGGACTTCAGCCTGATCCTCGTACAGAACGCCATCCTGTCGCTCGGCAGCGTACAGGCGGCGAAAGTGGCGATGGCCGCGCGCGCGCTCTACGACGACAGGAAGGCCTATGCGCTGCATCGCGCCATGCTCGGCCATCGCGGCCCGATCGATGGCATGGGCGCGCTCGACCATGCGAAGAAACTCGGCCTCGATGCGAAGAAGCTGGAAGAGAAGGCCGACGGCGAGGACATGCGCAAGCAGCTGACGCTGCACACGCGGACCGCCAGCGCGCTCGCCATGGACGCGACGCCCTCCTTCGCCATGAACGGCATGGGCGTCGGCGGTTGGCCGGGCCCGAAGACCATCGCGCGCATGGTCAAGAACGTGCGGGCCTGCGAACGTATTTCCTGCTGACGCGACATGGCCCGCTACGACTTTGCCGCCACGCGCCTGTTCGTCGAGGACGCTCTGCACGCCGGCGCCCGAATCGCCGCAGGCGCCGACCGCGCCAATTTTCTGCTCAACGTCCTGCGTCTGAAAGAGGGCGACCGGCTGCTGGTCTTCAACGGCCGCGACGGCGAATGGCTGGCCTCGATAGCGCAGGCGAAGAAGCGCGAGGCCATCCTCGCGATCGAGGAGCTGACGCGCGCGCAGGAGGGCGGGCCGGACATCGACTATTGCTTCGCGCCGTTGAAACACGCCCGGCTCGACTATGTCGTGCAGAAGGCGGTGGAAATGGGCGCGGCTCGTCTGCGGCCGGTCCTCACGCGCCGCACACAGGTCGCCCGCCTCAACCTCGAGCGGATGCGTTCCAATGTGATCGAGGCGGCCGAACAATGTGGCGTGCTGTGCGCGCCGGAGGTCGAGCCCGAGGTCTCGCTCGAGCGGATGGTCGCGCAATGGCCGTCCGAGCGCCTGCTCGTCTTCTGCGACGAGGACGCCGGCGTCGCCAACCCGATCGAGGCGCTCACGGCCGCGCGCGGCGCCGGAGCGCGGGCAGTCGGCCTGCTGATCGGCCCGGAGGGCGGTTTCGACGAAAAGGAACGGGCTCTGGTCCTGTCCGCGCCCAACGTCCTGCGCATTTCGCTGGGGCCTCGCATCCTGCGGGCCGACACGGCGGCTGTTGCAGGAATGGCGCTTATCCAAAGCGTTTTCGGAGATTGGGCTGGATCAACGACCTAGGACACGATCTTGCCACGATGTTCGACCAAATGGACATTTCTTCGCTAGACATCAGCCGGAACGCGGTTCCGAGAAAGCTCTGAGGACGCGATGCGACATCCAGACGGCAAGGGCTCTGCCAGACCGATCCTCAAGTACTCGGCGTCCGGAGTTTCCGCCCTCTGCCTCGCGGTTTTCGCGGGCCCCGCCATTGCCGGCGGCTGCATGTCCTACAGCCCCGAGAGCGCGACGATCAGCGGCGCCGACGGCTGCCTGAGCGTCGGCCGCCATGTGCGGGTCGAGGCGCAGGTGATGCAGGGGTCAGCCAGCCTCGGTTCGGGCTTTGTGGCCGGGTCGGACGACGGGCCGCGCGCCGCGGCGCTGCGCTCGGAGAGCGCCACGCGCCTGCGCATGGGTCCGTCCGCGGGCGGCGTTTTCCGGCGCTGAGAGCGCCGGTCCAGCAAATCAGAACACGCATTCCTCGAAGGCCGGCAGCACGCTGCCGCCCCATCGGGTCTCGTAGCGCGCCAGCAGCTCGGCCGCCAAGGGCCGGCCGCTGTCGGCGATTTGTTCGAGCGCGGCGAGATGGCGGCTCTCGTCCTGGCCGGCGGCGTCCATGCGGGCGCGGCGCGCCAGGCCTCTCCGCGCGATGGCCAGCGTATCGAGCGCCACGTCCCGCAGCTTGCGCCCGCCGATCGTCGCCGCGAGCCCTAGCCGCGGAACAGTGTCGCGCAGCGCCTGCCGCTGGTCCGCGCTCCAGTCGGCGATGAGCCGCTCGGCCTCGTCGAGCGCGACCGCGTCGTAGAGCAGGCCGACGAACAGCGCCGGCAACGCCGAAATATGCGCGCGCGGGCCGACGTCGCAGCCGCGCATCTCGATGTAGCGCTTGACGCGCACCTCCGGGAACAAGGTCGACAGATGGTTCGCCCAGTCCGCCATGGTCGCGCGTTCGCCGGGCAATTGCGGCAGCCGGCCTTCGAGCAGGTCGCGGAAACGCGAGCCGGCGACATCGTGATAATGGTCGCCACGCTTGACGAAATAGAGCGGCACGTCCAGCGCATAGTCGACGAAGCGCTCGAAGCCCATGCCGGGTTCGAATGCGAAGGGCAGCATGCCGGTGCGCGCGGCGTCCGTGTCGCGCCAGATTTCCGAACGCATCGACAGCATGCCGTTCGGTTTGCCCTCGGTGAAGGGCGAATTCGCGAACAGCGCGGTCGCCACCGGCTGCAGCGCCAGCGACACGCGCAGCTTGCGCACCATGTCCTGTTCGCTCGCAAAGTCGAGATTGACCTGCACGGTCGAGGTCCGGAACATCATGTCGAGACCGCGCGAACCGACCTTCGGCATGTAGCGCATCATGATGCCGTAGCGCTGCTTGGGCATGATCGGCGTTTCGGCGCGCGTCCACAGCGGGCTCATGCCGATGTCGAGAAAGCCCATGCCCAGCGGACCGGCGACCGCCTTGACGTCACCCATGTGCTGGTCGAACTCGGCTTCCACCGCATGCACGTCGTCGAGCGGCGCGCCGGACAATTCGAACTGACCGCCGGGCTCCAGCGAGATCGCGCCGCCGCCCTGCTCGTCGAAGAGGCCGATCAGCGCTGCTCCGTCCATGATCGGCGCCCAGCCGGTGCGCGCCTGCAAGCCCTCCAGCAGGGCGCGGATGCCGTCGCCCGCGCCGTTGCGTCCGTCATAGGGCACAGGCGAATTGTCGGCCGTGTAGAACGGAATCTTCTCGTGTTCCGCGCCGATGCGGAACTGGTCGGGCGTCTTGCTGCCCGCCTCCATCCAGGCGACCAGTTCGTCGCGCGACGAAATATGGGTCGTGTCGGTTACATCGCGCGCCATGCGGGTCCTTTGCGCCACTC
>JACKJE010000039.1 GCA_020638135.1 Methylobacteriaceae bacterium
ATGAGGCGCTGCCTTTGATGGAAAGTCTTGCAACGATCTTGGTTCGCGCCCCGGACGACGCGGCGTGGATGGCCGGGCATAGGCGAGCGAAGCGACGCCGTCTTCTGCAGCTACGCCCGGCCGTGACGGACTAGCGATGGAAAAGCGCGCGACCTTCTCCAACAAATTCCTGCCCTACCTGCTGGTCGCGCCGCAGCTCGCCATCACGCTGGTCTTCTTCTACTGGCCCGCTTCGCAGGCGGTGAAGGAGAGCCTCTTCATCCAGGACGCCTTCGGCACGACAGCCACGTTCGTCGGGCTTGAGAACTACCGGACCCTGTTCGCCGATCCCTACTACTTCCACTCGATGGGCGTGACGGCGATCTTCGCCATCGCCGTGACGCTCGCCTCGCTGTCGATCGCGCTGCTGCTCGCCGTGCAGGCCGACCGCGGCATTCGCGGCAAGACCGCCTACCAGACGCTGCTGGTGTGGCCCTATGCGGTGGCGCCGGCGGTCGCCGGCGTCATCTGGGTCTTTCTGTTCCAGCCCTCGCTCGGCTATTTCGCGCATGGCGTGAAGCGTCTCGGCGTCGACTGGAATCCGCTGCTCGACGGCGGCCAGGCGATGACGCTGATCGTCATCGCCGCCGTGTGGAAGCAGATCAGCTACAATTTCCTGTTCTTTCTTGCCGGCCTGCAGTCGATCCCGAAATCGCTGATCGAGGCGGCTGCCATCGATGGTGCGCGGCCGGCGCGCCGCTTCTGGACCATCGTCTTTCCGCTGCTCTCGCCGACAACCTTCTTTCTCGTCGTCGTCAACATCGTCTACGTCTTCTTCGACACGCTCGGCATCATCGACGCGGTGACCGGCGGCGGCCCGGCCAAGGCGACGGAGACGCTCGTCTACAAGGTTTTCTCCGACGGGCGGCTCGGCGGCGACCTCGGCGGCTCGAACGCGCAATCCGTGATCCTGATGATCATCGTCATCGCGCTCACCTCGATCCAGTTTCGCTACGTCGAACGCAAGGTGACGTACTGATGGTCGAGAACCGCCCCTTCGGCAATGCGCTCGCGCATTTCATACTCATCGCCGGCGTGATCGTCATCGTCTTTCCGGTCTACATGGCCTTCGTCGCCTCGACCTGGGACGCCGCCACCATCGCCAACGGCAAGCTGGGCCTCGTCCCCGGCCCGCATCTCGTGGAAAACTACACCCGCATCCTGTTCGAAGGCACTGGCGGCACGACGCGCGCGCATGTCGCGACCATGCTGCTCAATTCGACGATCTCGGCGGTCATCATCGCGGTCGGCAAGATCGCGATCTCGCTGATATCGGCCTACGCCATCGTCTACTTCCGCTTTCCCTTCCGGATGGCCGCCTTCTGGCTGATCTTTCTGACCCTGATGTTTCCGGTCGAGGTGCGCATCTATCCGACCTACAAGATCGTCGCCGACCTCGGCCTGCTCGACACGTACACGGGCCTGTCCGTGCCGTTGATCGCCTCGGCCACCGCGACGCTGCTGTTCCGTCAGTTCTTCATGACCGTGCCCGACGAATTGCTGGAAGCGGCCAAGATCGATGCGGCCGGGCCCATACGTTTCTTCAAGGACGTGCTGCTGCCGCTGTCGCGCACCAATATCGCGGCTCTGTTCGTCATTCTCTTCATCTACGGCTGGAACCAGTATCTCTGGCCGCTGCTGATCACGACGCGCGACGACATGCAGACCATCGTCATCGGCATCAAGAAGATCGTCGCCGTGCAGGACGCGCTCACCGAATGGCAGCTCGCCATGGCCACCGCCGTGCTCGCCATGCTGCCGCCCGTGCTCGTCGTCGTGCTGATGCAGAAGCTGTTCGTCAAAGGTCTGGTCGAGACGGAGAAATAGAATGGCGAGCGTCCTTCTCGACCAGGTCGTCAAGACATATCCGGGCGGCTTCACCGCCGTGAAAGGCGTGTCCTTTGCAGTGCCGGACGGCGGCTTCTGCGTGCTCGTCGGCCCCTCGGGCTGCGGCAAATCCACGCTGCTGCGCATGATCGCGGGGCTCGAGGCCATCAGCGACGGCGCCGTCTCGATCGGCGATCGCGTCGTCAACAAGGTCGAGCCCATGGATCGCGACATCGCCATGGTCTTCCAGAACTACGCGCTCTATCCGCACATGAGCGTCTACGACAACATGGCCTACGGGCTGCGCAACCTGAAGACGCCCGAGCCCGAGATTCTCGCGCGGGTCGGCGAGGCGGCGAAAATTCTCGAACTCAACGACGAGATGCTGAAGCGCAAGCCGCGCCAGCTGTCCGGCGGCCAGCGCCAGCGCGTCGCCATGGGTCGCGCCATCGTTCGCAAGCCCGCTGTCTTCCTGTTCGACGAGCCGCTGTCGAACCTCGATGCAAAATTGCGTGTGCAGATGCGCATCGAAATCCGCAAGCTGCAACGCCGCCTGAAGACGACGTCGATCTATGTCACGCACGATCAGCTCGAAGCCATGACGCTCGCCGACATGCTCGTCGTGATGAACGCCGGCCGCGTCGAACAGGTCGGCGCGCCGCTCGAACTCTACGAGCGGCCGGCAAGCGTCTTCGTCGCGGGTTTCCTCGGTTCGCCGCCGATGAATTTCCTCGATGGCGTCATCGAAAAGCCCGGCCTGGTCCGCCTGAGCGACGGCGGCGAGCTTGCCTACGATCACGCTCATTTCGGCCCGCCGCTCGGCGCAGAGGTGAAGGCGGGCGTCAGGCCCGAACGCGTGACCTTCGCCCGGGACGGCGCGGGCCTGCCGTTCACGCTCGAACTCGTCGAGGAGCTCGGCCTCGGCCAGCTCGCGCATGGCCGCCTCGCCGGCGCCGATTTCACCGTCGCCCTGCCGGCCGCCCACAATGCGCCGTCAGGCGAAGCGCAACATCTCGCGATCCCCCTGGACGCCGTGCATCTCTTCGACAGAAAGACGGGCGCGCGCCTGTGATCCGACGCCTCGCCTTCGGCGCGCTGGTCTTCGCGCTCGCCGCCGCCGCTTGGTTCCGCGTCGACAAGGCCTTGCGCGTCGTGCCGAATTTCACGGCCGAAACGCTCTGCCGCGAAACTTTCGTCAGCGACCGCGATCCCGCGCTCGCCTTCGCTCAGATTCCGGCAAAGACGCCGGGCATGAAACATCTGTCGGGGATCACGACATGGAGCGTCGACCGACAGAAGCGCGAAGCGCTCGCCGTCGTCGCTGGCGTGCTCGCGGCGCGCGCGGTTCATGTCGAGGGTTATGGCTGCATCCTCGATCATGGCGCGCCCATGCCGGCGCCGATCGCGCTGCCGTCGACCGCGACGATCCGCGACGAACAGGAGGTCGTCGCGCCGCCGCCCGGTTCGCCGCTGGCGCGCGCGCTCGATCACGTCTTCGCGCCCTTCGACGATGGCCGGCCGCGCGGGACGCAGGCGGTGGTCGTGATGAAGAACGGCAGGATCGTCGCCGAACGCTATGCCGACGACGTCACGTGGCGAACGCCCGTGTCGGGCGTGTCGATGACCAAATCGCTCACCGCGGCGCTGACAGGCGTTCTCGTGCGCGACGGCAATCTCGACGTGAAGGCGCCGGGCCAGATCGCGGCATGGAGCAAACCAGACGATCCGCGTCGCGCGATCACGGTCGAAAATCTGCTGCGCATGGAAAGCGGCCTCGATTTCGACGAGACGAATTCGGGCTTCGACGCCAATACGCACATGCTCTATCTCGAAGACGACATGGCCGCGCACGCCTTGCGCGCGAACCGCATCGCGGCGCCGGGCGAGCGCTGGTTCTATTCGAGTTCGGGCATCGTCGTGGTCGACGCCCTGTTGCGTGAAAAGATCGGCGGACCGGCCGAGCTCACGCGCTTTGCGCGCGAACAATTGTTCGGCCCGGCCGGCATGGCGAGCATGGTTCTCGGCTTCGACGCGAAGGGGACGTTCGTCGGCTCGACCTATTCGACGGCGACCGCGCGCGACTGGGCGCGCTTCGGCGAATTGTTCCGCAACGATGGCATGGTCGATGGCCGGCGCATCCTGCCCGAAGGCTGGAGCGATTTCGTCGCCGGCCCGACGCGGGCGGCGGGCTTCGGCTATGGCGCGGGCTTCTGGACCAATCGCGGCGACAGTTTCGGCGCGAAGGCGCGCGTGCAGATGGGCTTCACGCCCGATTCCTATTTCGCCTCCGGCAGCATGGGCCAGCGCGTCATAATTGTTCCATCGCACGGGCTTGTGATTGCGCGGCTCGGCCGCACGGCGGACTGGCCCGATTTCGACATCCGCGGCACGGGCCGCCTCGTGCGCGAGACCATTGCCGCGCTGGCGGCGCCCACGGAACGATAATCGCCACCCAAGGTTGCCATTCCTTGGGCAAGACATAGCTAGGCTAAGGGGTGGCGCTCGGCCAACGCTGGGAGGCAAGATGACGACTGTTCTTGAGCGTGCGCGCGGCGAGGCGAATCCGCTCGAACGGCTGCGTCTGCGTCTGATGGCGACCCGACGCCGGTCGCGCGATCTCGCGGCGCCGCTTACGCCGGAGGACCAGTGCGCGCAGGCGATGGGCGACGCCAGCCCGACCAAATGGCATCTCGCGCATACCACATGGTTCTTCGAGACTTTCGTGCTCGAGCCCTTCTTGCCGGGCTATCGGACATTCGATCCGCACTTCAAATATTGCTTTAACTCCTATTACGAGAGCGAAGGCCCGCGACAGCCGCGTCCGCACCGGGGCCTGCTCACGCGGCCGACGAGCGAGGAAGTCGCCGCCTATCGCGCGCATGTCGATCGCGCGCTCGAAGAACTCTTCGATCTCGATCTCGCGCGCAGCAATGCGGATGTCGCAACGCGACTCGAACTCGGCGTCAATCACGAGGAGCAGCATCAGGAATTGCTGCTGACTGACATTCTTGCGCTCTTCGCGTCGAGCCCGCTGAAGTCGGCCTATCGCGCGGGAGCGCCGCGCGCGGCGGCCAAGGCGCAACCGGCGAACTGGCTTCGCCATGCCGGCGGTCTCGTCGAGATCGGGACGACTGGCGATGGCTTTTCGTTCGACAACGAGGGCCCGCGCCACAAGGTCTGGCTCGAACCCTTCGCGCTTGCCGACCGTCTCGTCACGGCGGGCGAATGGCTCCAATTCATGGCCGATGGCGGCTATGCGACGCCGACGCTCTGGCTCGCCGACGGCTGGGCGACCGTCAACCAGAACGCGTGGAATGCGCCGCTCTATTGGGAACAGCGCGACGGCCAGTGGCTGCGCATGACGCTGGAAGGCCTGCACGCTGTCGATCCCAACGAACCCGTCATGCACGTCTCGTTCTATGAAGCCGAAGCCTTCGCGCAATGGGCGGGCAAGCGCCTGCCGACCGAATTCGAATGGGAAGTCGCAGCGCGGGAGAACAATGCGCCCGCCGACATGTTCAGCGTGGTCTGGCAGCATACGCGCAGCGCCTACGCGCCCTATCCGGGTTTTCGCGCAGCGACGGGCGCACTCGGGGAATACAACGGCAAGTTCATGTGCTCGCAGCAGGTGTTGCGCGGGTCCTCGCTGGCGACCCCACCGCAGCATGCGCGCGCGACCTATCGCAATTTCTTCTATCCGCATCAGCGCTGGCAATTCACAGGCTTGCGCCTCGCCGGCTGACTTCGGCAAGAATTTCGATCACGGAGGGGCGATATGGTCCGCTTTCCCGAACTCACATTCGATGAACGCCTCGGCGAATTCGCCGAAGACGTCGTCGCCGGCCTGGCGTCGCGCCCGCGCACGCTGCCGTGCAAATATTTTTATGATGCGCGCGGGTCCGACCTCTTCGAGGCGATTACGGAACTGCCCGAATATTATCCGACGCGCACGGAGATCGGCATTCTGCGCGACCACGCGCGCGATATCTGTGGCGAGCTCGCGCCGGGCTCCGCGCTGATCGAATACGGCTCGGGTTCCAGCCTCAAGACCGAAATCCTCCTGAGCGCCGGCGATTTCGCAGCCTATGCGCCAATCGACATTTCGCCATCCGCGATCGAAGGCGCCGCGCGGCGTCTTCGCGCGCGGTTCCCGAGCCTCCGCGTCGAGCCGGTCGTCGCGGATTTCGTCGGCGAGGTCGTTCTCCCCAAATCGCTCGACGGCCTCCCTCGCGCAGGGTTCTTCCCGGGTTCCACAATCGGAAATTTCGATCCCGCCGACGCGCGCGCGTTGCTGCGCCGCATGGCGCGCCAGCTGGGGCCCGGCGCGAAGCTCGTCATCGGCGTCGACCTGCGCAAGAGCGCCGATATTCTCGTGCCAGCCTACGACGATGCGCAGGGCGTGACGGCGGCCTTCAACCTCAACCTGCTGCATCGCCTCGAAAACGAACTCGGCGCCGAGATCGACGTCGACGGTTTCGCCCATCGCGCGATCTGGAACCCGCGCGAGAGCCGCATCGAGATGCATCTCGAGGCGACGCGCCCGCAGACAATTCGCGTCGCCGGCCACGACTTCCGCTTCGCGGCAGGCGAGACCATCCACACCGAAAACTCCCACAAATATGGCGCAAGCGATTTCGACGATCTCGCCCGCAGCGCCGGCTGGCGGCCGGGGGAGACTTTCGTGGACGCCAATGGCCTGTTCAGCGTGCGCGTGCTGGAGGCGCGCTAGCAGGAGGCGCTTGATTGGCGGCCGCCGCGCCCCCATCTTTCGCGCGAAACGGGAGCCGGACCGCCGCCCATGTGGATGCAGATTTTCAGAGCCGCCTACGATGCGCTGAACCAGATGTTTTCGCCGCCTTTCCGCACGACGCTATGGAAGGTTCTGGCGCTGACGCTCGCGCTTCTGGCGCTGATGTGGGTCGGACTCGACAAGTTCCTCGTCGGCTATCTGCTCGATCCCGCCTGGTTTCCCTACCCCTGGATCACCACGGCGATTTCCGTGGCGCTCGGCGTCGGCCTCGTGGTCGGGCTCGCCTTCCTGGTCGCGCCCGTCTCCATGCTGATCGCCGGCCTCTTCCTCGACGATCTCGCCAATCTCGCCGAGCGCGACGCCTGTCCCGATGGCGCGCGCGGCCGGCCGCTGCCGGCGGGGCAGGCCGTCTGGCTCGCCAGCAAATTCGCCGCCGTCTCGCTGGCGGTCAACCTGTTCGCCCTGATCCTGTTCCTGTTGCCGGGCGTCAATGCGCTCGTCTTCTTCGTCGCCAACGCCTATCTGTTCGGCCGCGAATATTTCGAGCTCGCCGCCCTGCGCTTCCGTTCGCTCGATGAAGTGCGCGAGTTGCGTCGCCGCCATGCCGTGACGCTGTTTCTGGCAGGTCTGCTGGTCGCCGCCTTCGTCGCCGTGCCGATCGTCAACCTGTTGACGCCGCTGTTCGGCGTCGCCTTCATGGTGCGCGTCCACCAGATTTTGGCGCCGCAGGCGGTCACGCCGCTGCCGAACCCGGTTCCCCCGCCGCCGATCAGCGCGCGAAGCTGAACAAGTCAGGCGAGCTTGCGCGTGTCGTACTGCCCGGTCGCGCGATAGCGCCACAGATAGGTCGGGACGATCGCGCGGAAGGATTCCTTCGCCACGCCCAGCCCTTCAAGCGTGCGTCCCTCGGCCTTCGCCGCGTCCGACACGACATTGTCCGCGCCCAGCATCTCGACCTGGTCGCGCGTCGTCGTCAGCATGGCCGGGAACAGGCCGAGCGAGGCCTTGGCGAGAATTTCGGTGACGAGCGCCATCGCGCGTCCCGCGCCATGCGGCAGGGGCGCGAGCAGGCGCTTGCGGCCGGTCTGGTCGCATGTATAGGCGACGAGATCCTTGAGGGTCGCGACTTCCGGCCCGCCGAGTTCGTAGGTCGTTCCCGCCTTGGCCTTGCCCTCGACCGCGTCGGCGATCGCCGTCGCCACGTCGCCGACGAACACCGGCTGCAGCTTCGTTTCGGCGCCCACCAGCGGCAGCACGGGCATGAAACGCGCCATGGCGGCGAAGCGGTTGAAGAAGCCGTCCTCGGGCCCGAAAATGACCGAGGGGCGGAAGATGACCGTATCCGGCGCCGCCTCGCGGATCGCCGCCTCGCCGCGCGCCTTGGTGCGGGCGTAGGCGGCGGGCGATTCGGCGTCGGCGCCGATCGCGGAGAGGTGGACGACATTGCGGATGCCGGCCGCGCCGGCGGCCTTGCCGACAGCGGCCGCGCCGAAGCCGTGCACGGCCTCGAACGTCTGGCGCCCGCCCTCGGCCAGCACGCCGACGAGATTGACCACGGCGTCGGCGCCGCGCAGCGCGGCGGCCACCGAATCGGGATAGCGCAGGTTCGCCTGGACGGCGGTAACCTGGCCGACGCGGCCGAGCGGCTGCAGGAAGAAGGCGAGGTCCGGCCGTCGGCAGGCGACGCGCACGCGCCAGCCGCGATTGGCCAGCTCCCGCACCACATGGCGGCCGACGAAGCCGGAGCCGCCGAACACCGTGACCAGCCGATCCTTGATCGCAACATCGTCCGCCATGGGAAGCCCCTTCGAGCCCGAACCGAAATCTGCCTCGGCCTATACAACTTGCGCGCGTCGAAAACCATACGCACATTCGTCGCGCACAGGCGACCGGAGCCGGCCGGACCATGCCGGGCGCGCGCCGCGTTGACAGGCGCCCGGCCGCCCCTTAAGAGACGCGCCGGGCCCAGGTGGCGGAATTGGTAGACGCGCTGGTTTCAGGTACCAGTGGTGCAAGCCGTGGAGGTTCGAGTCCTCTCCTGGGCACCATTATCGCGAAAAGCGATAATGGTTTCAGCTCATTGTTTTGAGCGGCCGGTCGCCCCCTTCAGCCCCTAACCGCGCTCGCG
>JACKJE010000004.1 GCA_020638135.1 Methylobacteriaceae bacterium
GTGCGGTTGTTCTCCTTCCTGATCGACAAGGCCTTCGTGAAGATCGCGGTGAAAATCGACGGCGCGGACGTCGCCTTCACGCCCTTCCTGCCCCCGGCCGATCACAAGGACGTCGTCGTTCATCCAGCGGTGGCCGACGCCGCATTGCCGCCCGGCCGTCGCATCGAGGCGCCGCTGATCGCGCTCGCGGTCGCGCGCTCCGGCGACAAGGGCAATGGCTCGAATGTCGGCGTCATCGCGCGCAAGCCGGAATATTGGCCGGTCATCCGCGCGAGCCTGACGAGCGATGCGGTGAAGGCCTATTTCGCCCACTACGTGAAAGGCGAGGTCGAGCGCTTCGACCTGCCGGGGACGCATGCGCTCAACTTCCTGATGCACGAGTCGCTCGGCGGCGGCGGCACGTCGTCCGTGCGGCTGGACACGCAGGCCAAGACCTTCGGGCAGTTGCTGCTGTCGATTCCGGTCTCCGTGCCGGAGGCGTGGAGCAACGAGCTGGCGACGTACTGACGCGGGAAGGGGCGGTTGCCGCGAGCGCGCGACATGCGATACGAACGCGCATGACTCGCCCCACCTTCACCGTCACGCGAAAAATCCGCTTCGGCCATGTCGATCCCGCGGGCATCGTCTACTACCCGCATTATTTCGACATGTTCAACGGCGTGGTCGAGGACTTCTTCGACGATTGCGTCGGCGCGTCTTTCCAGGCGATGCGCAGCGAGTTCGGCGTGGTCACGCCCCTGCGCAACATCGAGGCCGATTTCATCGCGCCCTGCCGGATCGGCGACAAGCTCGATCTGGCGCTGACGCTGGTGAAGGTCGGCCGCACCTCGCTGCGCATCCTCATCGATGGAACGGTGAACGGGTCGCCGCGCCTCGCGGCCAAACTCGCCATCGTCTTCGTCTCGGCCGGCGACGGACGCGCGGTCGAGCCGCCGCCGTCCGTGCAGGCGCGGCTGAAGGAATTGGCCGCGGACTGACCCGCGGACCCGCTTTGCGGGGAATTCGATATTTGTTATGCTTCATACCTATCTAGCGCGGCCCAAGACCCGCGCCGCAGGGAGAAGCAGATGTCCGAGGCGAACGCCTACGCGCGCAAACCGTGGCTCGCGCTGTACACGCCCGGCCTGCCGCACCAGATCGAAGCGACGCATGGAGACGCGCTCTCCCTGTTCCGCGCCGCCGTTGCGCGCGCCGCCGACAAGCCCGCGCTGATCTATTTCGACGGCGTCGTCACCTATGCCGAGCTGGACGCGCTCAGCGACGCGCTCGCCGCCGCACTGCTCGCGCGCGGTTTTTCGGCGGGGGACCGTTGCGCCGTCTACATGCAGAACATGCCGCAATTCCCGATCGCCGTGCTCGGCGCCTGGAAGGCGGGCGGCATAGCGGTCCCCATCAATCCGATGAACCGCGAGCGCGAATTGACGCTCATGCTGAAGGATTGCGCGCCGAAGGCGATCGTCTGCCTCGATCAATTGTGCGCCGAGGTCATCGCGACGCTTCCCGAGAATGTCGCGCGTCCCGACATCATCTTCACGACGTCAGCGCTCGATCTGCAGACCCGCAACGATCGCCGCGTGCTGCCGGCCGCACGGATGGCGACGCCCGAGGGCGCCGAGGATCTGCTCGCTGTCATCGCCGCGCATCGCGACGCGCCGGTTGCGCGCATGACGCCGAAGCCCGACGACATCGCATTCCTCGTCTACACCTCCGGCACCACGGGCCTGCCGAAGGCGGCGATGAACACGCACGCCAATGTCGCCTTCAACGCGCAGGCGATCGCCAACTGGTATTCGGCCGAGGACGGCGATTCCATCCTCGGCCTCGCGCCGCTGTTTCATGTCACCGGCCTCATCGCCCATGTCGCGAAGTCCTGGTTTCTCGCCGCGCCCTTGATCCTCTGCTTCCGCTTCGAGCCGGGCGTGGTGCTGGAAGCGCTCGTCGAATACAGGCCGGCTTTCACCGTCAGCGCGATCACCGCCTTCATCGCGCTGCTGAGCAATCCCGCATGCACGCCGGACAAGTTCGCCAGCCTCAAGGTTGTCGTGTCCGGCGGCGCGCCGATCCCGCCAGCGGTGGTGGATGAATTCAGGGCGCGCACCGGCCACTACATCCACAATGGCTATGGGCTGACCGAGACCAACGCTGGCGTCATCGCCGTGCCGCACAAGGCGGTTGCGCCAGTCGACCCCGCGAGCGGCGCGCTCGCCATCGGCGTTCCGAAATTCAACGCGAGCGTGTGGATCGCGGACGAAAACGGCATGCCCGCGCCAGTCGGCGAGGCCGGCGAGATCGTCGTCTCCGGCCCTGCCGTGTCGTCGGGCTATTGGAAGAAGCCGAAGGAGACGGCCGAAGCGATGCGATCGGACGGTTTCCGCACCGGCGACGTCGCCTTCATGGACGAGAGGGGCTGGTTCTATATCGTCGATCGCAAGAAGGACATGATCGTCGCCTCCGGCTTCAAGGTCTGGCCGCGTGAGGTCGAGGACGTGCTCTACGGGCATCCCGCCGTGCGCGAGGCGGCGGTCATCGGCGTGACCGATCCCTATCGCGGCGAGACGGTGAAGGCGGTGGTCAGCCTCAAGCCCGGCGCCAGTGTGACCGCGGCCGATCTCGACGCGCACTGTCGCGCGAAAATGGCGGCCTACAAGCGCCCGCAGCAGATCGAGATCGTCGAGGATTTGCCGAAGACGGTGACGGGCAAGATTCTCAGGCGCATGTTGCGCTAGCTTCCGTCGTCATTGCGAGGAGGCCCGCAGGTCGGTCGAAGCAATCCCAGAGCTGACCAGTTCCGGGGTCGGATTGTTTGCTTAGACGAAGTCGGCGCCAGCCGACTTCTGTCGGGCTCGCAATGACCGCTACTTCGCCCGCAAGAAATCCGACGTCGCCGCATCCGCCGGAAAGAACGTCTCGATCGCCAGTTCCGACAGGGTGACGTCGACCGGCGTGCCGAACACCGTGATCGTCGAGATGAAGGACAGCCGCGTCGCGCCATCGCGCAGGCGCAGCGGCACGACGATGGCAGGATGGCTGCATCGGTTCGTGCGGCGAGGTCGATCGTCTCCGGATAGGGAACTGAGCAATTCGCTCAGCAAGTCCTCGAGCCCCGCATCGCCGCTGGCGGCGATCTGCTGGCGCACGCGCGCGAGCAGATGCCCGCGCCATTCGCCGAAATTCTCGATGCGCGGAGCGAGCGCCTGCGGATGCAAGGCGAGCCGCATGGCGTTGGGCGCGGGCGAGCAGTCGGCGCGACGCTGTCGAGAAGGCCGCGACGCTGGCGTTGAAGGCGACGATGTTCCAGCGCCGGTCGACGGCGAGCGCGGGAAGCGCACTTGCAGCACTGCGTCGACCGCCGCGCGCGCGCGCGGACAGGGCAGGATCGTCGAGCGCGCGCTCGCCTCATAGAGTGGCGCGAAGCCTGCCGCGAGCAGGATCGCGTTTCTTCACGCAGCGGCACCGCAGCGTTTCGGCGAGATGCACGATCATAAAATGCGCGAGGGCTGCCGGCCGGTTTCGACGAAGCCAGATGGCGCGCGGGAAATCTCCTTCGAGCAGTTCGAGCTGGCTCATGCGACGGCGCGACGCCCATTGGCGCAAATATTCGCCGAGGTCGATGGTATCCCATGGCAGACCGAGCGCGTCGGCGCATGCATCCAATTACCTCGCGCGAATCGAGGCGCGCGGCTTCGCAGCTTCTTTCAGGCCGCACTTGGAGCGGCAGGAGAAACCCCATGCGCTTCGTCGTCTCATCGCCCCTCTTGCGCAACGTGCTGGTCGTCGACGCCGCCTTCAGCGGCGCATCCGGCATCACGCTCGCCGCCGCCGCGACGCCGCTGGCGGCGGCCTTCGGCCTGCCGCACGGCCTCGTGCTCGGCGCCGGCGTGTTCCTCATGCCTTATGCCCTGTTCGTCGGCGCGCTCGGCCTGTGGGCCATGCTGCCGCGCGGGCTGGTGTGGTTCGTCATCGCCGGCAATGCGCTCTGGGTCGTCGAAAGCCTCGTCACGCTGGCGCAGACCGCCCCGACCCAGCTCGGCGTCGCCGCCATTGTCAGCCAGGCGGTCGTGGTCGCGGCGATCGCGGCGGGGCAATGGATGGGATTGAAGCGCTCGCAGCCGGCGCAGGTGGCGTAGGGCTCGACTCCCCTCCCCACAAGGGGAGGGAGCAGATTCGTCGCAACCGCGCCGCTAGTCCGGCGCCAGAAACGTCACAGCCTCCAGCCTGTTGCCGTCGGGATCGCGCACGAAAGCCGCGTAATATACATTTCGGACTGCTGCCATAGCCCGCCGCCCGGCGCGCCATCGGTCTGGCCTCATGCGCCAGCGCGTTGCAGGGAAAGGCCTGGACCGCTCTGGCGAACGCGCGCGCAGTGATTGCGCGCCGACGTCGTCGGCGCCGGCGGCAGATTTTTCCCGCAGATTGATCCAGATTTCCGCATGCGTCTTGCCGAAGCCGATCGTGCGCTCGCGCGACCAGCTTCGTGTAGCCGAGCGGGCAAGGACGGTTTCGTAGAAGGCGGCGCGCTGCGGGAAAGATCGCGGACGGCGAGCGAGACGTGGTCGATCGCCATCGTGCGCCTATTTGCTGATCAGCGGCGCGAACCGCGACCACCTGCTCGTAGACCGCGCGCTTGAACGGAATGATCAGCTCGGCAGGCGCGAAACCTCTTCCACCGCCAGACGTCGAATTCCGGCTTGTGGCCGGGCTGGATCGTGAATGTCGATCTCGCTGGCGCCCGTGAAGCGCAGCGCGAACCATTTGCGTCTGCCCGCGATAGCCGCCGCGCCACGCCTTCTTCGCGACGTCCCGGCAGGTCAGGAATACGCCAGGCGCTTCGGCGATCAGCTCGACCGAGCGCACATTGATTTCTGCAACTCGCGCAGCCGCCACGCCGATAGGGCCTCGCCGGATCGATGCCGCCCCGCGGCACCTGCCATTCGTGACCGGGCGCGACATGTTCGGGCTGGCGCTATTTGCGCCGCCGCCCGACGAAGACAGGCCCTGCGCGGGTTGACGAGCATGACGCCGACGCAGGGGGCGATAGGGGCGCAACGTCACTGCCGGCGCCCGCCTGCGGCCTGCACCGCGCGACAGCAATGCGCTCGCTGGCGCCAGCGCGACGCCACGCTTCCGGGCCGCGCGCGAACCGCCGACCTGCTGATATGCTGACCGGAATGCGCTGGCGAACCCGGGCGCGCGCCTTTCTGGCGCGCGATCGTCTCTAGCCGCAGCGCTGCCTCGATCGCGTCCGCGCGCGGGTCGGCGTCGATGACGACGTCGGCGCGCGCCGTGACCGCGCCGACCTGCCCGCCGATCGTCCCAGCGAGCGACTGTGCGGAGCTGTCGTCGACAGAAAGGCGACGCCGCGCTGCGCCAGCTCCCGCATGACTGGGGTCAGCGCGGCGGCGTTCGACATGAAGCGCGCGCCGAGAAAATTCACGACGCCGACATAGCCGGCAAAGCGGCTCATCAGCCAGGACAGATCGCTCTCGACCTCCTTGTCGGAAGCGCGGACGGTCAGCGTGGCGGGGGCCGGATCGTTCTGCGGATAGTCGAACGGCTCATCGGCGCCTGCAGGAAGGTCTCATGCCCACGCTCGCGCGCCTTGGCCGCATCGGCCTGCACCTCGGCGCCATAGGGGGCGAAGGCGAAGGAAACGTCGGCCGGCAATTTGTCCATCGCGGCGTCGGTCGTCGCATTCGACAGGCCGAGCCCGCCGACGATCAGCGCGATGCGCGGCGCGTCGGCCTTCAACTTCTGCGAGGTGATGACCGGTCTTGCGTAAATTTCATAAGGCTTGGCGCCGTCCGCGCCGATGCGCGGCAGCGAGCCGAAGCGGCCGCGCTCCACCAGTCGCCTGTCGGGCGCCGGCGTCAGGCTGACGCTCGCGGCATGGTCGAGCTGGATGATCAGCGCGCCCGGCGCATCGCCGCCGCCCGCCCGCGTCACCTTCACGCCCGACTGGTTTTCGATCTCCTGCCCGGTGTGCCGTTCGGCCCGGCGCTCGATCGTGCCGGTCGGCGCGGTGTCGGGCTTCGCGGCGACGACTGGCGGCTTGTAGGGTTCGATCCTGGCGACCGCGCGCGGCCAGCCGCCGTTCGGGTCGCCATATTTCCAGATATAGGCGCCGGTTGCGAAAACCGCCGCGCCGATCAGCGAATAGACGATCCCGGCGGCCGAGCAGGGAAGGCCGCACCGCCGCGCGTTTCGCGCACGGCTTCCGGCGCTGCCGCGCGCAGGCTTCCAGCCAGAGGTTGATGGATTCATCCGACATCCGCCGCTCTTGTCTGTTTCCGGCCGCGCCGCGATCTGAGGTCGCGGCGAATCGCCTGCGATCATACGCCCAGCCGGCATTCCTGGTCGTGCCGGCCGGGCGCGTCGAGGCGTCTATTCGCGCGCGCCGCAGCGCGTAATCGACTTCTTCTTTCGGGCTCCGGCGCTTGGCGTCGGAGCCTTGACGTCAGGCTTTGGTCGCCGCCTTCGCTCGACCTTGGGCTCGGGCGCTTCTGGGCGAGCTGCTGGGCGGTCTTGATGCCGCGCAGCGAGTTCGTCGGCCGCGATCAGCTGTTTGTCCCTGGCCGGGTCCGGCCGGGACATGGGCCTGCGAGCCGTGCTCCTCGGTGTTCTTTCGCCGTTCTTCAGGTGGCCCTTGAGCGATGCGCTCACGCCCTTCCGGGTCGTGCGCCTTGCCCTTGAGCTCATCCGGCACGTCCTGCACACGACGATGTCGGGCTCGATTCCCTTGGCGGCTTGACCGAGCGGCCCGACGGGTGTAGTAGCGCGCCGTGGTCAGCCGCAGCGCGCTGTTGTTCTGGCCGAGCGGGATGATCGTCTGCACCGAGCCTTGCCGGCAACGAGCGCGTGCCGATCAGCGTAGCGCGCTTGTGGTCCTGCAGCGCGCCGGAGACGATCGCAAGCTGACGCCGAGCCGCCGTTGATGAGCATCTTCACCTACGGCTGCCCTGAAATGTCGATCGGCCGGGCATTGTAGCGCTGTGTCTCGTCCGCGATCTGTCCACGCGTCGAAACGATCTCGCCGCGCTTGAGGAAGGCGTTGGAGACCGCCACCGACTGGTCGAGCAGGCCGCCGGGATTGTTGCGCAGATCGAGAATGTAGCCCTTCAGCTTGTCGCCCGGCATTTCCTGCTGGAACTTCTGCATGGCGGCCTTCAGGCCGTCATAGGTCTGCTCGTTGAACTGCGTGATGCGGATGTAGCCGATGTCGTCGCCTTCCTTGCGCGAGCGCACCGACTTTGATCTGATGACCGCGCGTGAGCTTGACCTCGAGCTTCTTCTTTTCCTTGCCGCGCAGGATCGTCAGCGTGACGCTGGTGTTCACGGCGCCGCGCATCTTGTCGACGGCCTGGTTGAGCGTCATGCCCTGCACCGTCTCGCCGTCGATCGCGGTGATCAGGTCGGCCGCCATGACGCCGGCGCGCGAGGCGGGCGTGTCGTCGATCGGGTCACGACCTTCACGACGCCGTCTTCCTGCGTCACCTCGATGCCGAGGCCGCCGAACTCGCCGCGCGTCTGCACCTGCATGTCGCGGAAGCTCTTGGAATCCATGTAGCTCGAATGCGGGTCGAGCGAGGTCAGCATGCCGTTGATGGCCGATTCCACCAGCTTCTGGTCCTGCGGCTTCTCGACATAGTCGTGCGGACCTTCTCGAAGCGTCGCCGAACAGGTTGAGGCTGCGATAGGTGTCGGAAATGGCGGCCGTGGCTGGCTGTCCGAAATATCGACCTTCTGGGCGACCCGGCAGAGGCGCTGATGACGGCGCCCAGCAGGACGTAGTTCACATTGCGCATCATCCACGAACCTTTTTCAAATCAGGCTTGGACCACCAAGGGGCCGGGTCGACGGGAGAGCCGTCTTTTCTGAACTCAACATAGAGGATGGGCTGGCTTGCGCCAATGGCGACGGCCGAGGCCGTCCGCGTCGCGCCGTCGCCCATGACGCCGATCGGCTCGCCCGAAAGGACGAATTGCCCGACCGCGACATTGACCCTGTCCATCCCGGCCAGGACTATATAGTAACCGTCCCCCGCGTTGACGATGAGCAACTGCCCATAAGTTCGATAGGGGCCGGCATAGAGCACCCAGCCGTCGGCCGGCGAGACCACGGTCGCGCGGGGACGCACCCCGATCGAAATGCCCTTTTCCGAACTGCCGAAGGCGTCCGAAGCGCCATAAGTCTTCACGATTTCGCCGCTGGCGGGCAACGGCAGCTTGGCCCGCGCCTTCGAGAACGGAATGGCCGGGGCGAGCCGGGCAGGGTCCTTGAACGGCGAGGCCTCGATCTTGGCTTGCTGCTCCTGGGTCTCCAGCGCGGCCTGCTTTTTCCGTTCCTCGTCGTATTTGCGCGCTTCCTCGGCGGCCTTGCGGGCGGCCGCGCTCTCGCGCTCCATTTTCGCAATCAGGTCCTTGAGGCTGGTCGCCTGGCCGGCAAGTTCGGCGGCGCGCCTCTGCTCGGTCTCGAGCGCGCTCTGCGCCTCGCCGAGCGATTTCTGCCGCGTTTCGACCAGGGCGGCGAGCCGCGCCCGCTCGTCCTGCAGCCCCTGATGCTCCCGGGCGAGATTGTCCTTTTCCGTGGCGATCGAGGCGCGCAGGCTGACCAGATCCCTGAGGTCGCTGGCGAGCGCCTCCGTCTCGGCGCGCAGTCCCGGCAGGACGGCGCCGAGCGTCATCGAGGCGCGGATCGCCTTCAGCACGTCCTCGGGTTGCACCAGCAGGGCCGGCGGCGTGCGGCGCCCCATGCGCTGCAGGACCGCGAGCACTTCGGCGACGACCGCGCGCCGCCCCTCGAGCGAGCGGCGGATCGCCTCCTCGCTACCGGTCAGCCGATCGAGCCGGGCCTCGACCTTGGCCATGCGCGCATCGGCCTCAGACACCTTCGCAGTCGCGTCGAGCAGCGCGGCGTTGAGGCGGGCGCGATCCTGCCGGATCGACTCGATCTCCGTCTTGATCTTGGCGCGCTGCTCGGCGGAGGCCGAGAGCGTGTCCTCGACGCCGCGCAATTCCAGCTTCTTGCTCGCTACCGGATCGAAGCCCGGCTCGGTCGGCGCCTGCGCGCCGGCCGGCGCAGACAGAATCGCCGTCCCCGCGAGGGCGGCGATTCGGGCGATCCGGCGCGTCGACAGAGAGCCTGAGAGCAAATCGATCCTGCAAATCCGCCCGAAAAATTCCCTGTCCGGGCAATAGCGTCGAAAAACGCCGGCAATGCGGCGCGAATCGCGCCAATTCAGGCGCGATGATAGGGGTGGCCGGAGAGGATGGAAATCGCGCGATAGACCTGTTCGGCGACGAGCGCCCGCACGATCTGATGCGGCAGCGTCGCCGCGCCGAAGGAAAACACGAGCGCCGCCTCGTTGCGCAGGCTTTCGTCGAGCCCGTCCGCGCCGCCGATGACAAAACACAGATCACGCTGGCCGGCGTCGCGCAACGCGCCGATCTCGCCGGCGAATTTTTCGCTGGTCAGACTCCTGCCGCGCTCGTCGAGCGCCACGATGCGCGCGCCCTCGGGGATCAGCGCCCGCAGCGCCCGCGCTTCCTCGGCCTTGCGGTCTTCGGGACGGCGCGCGCGGCTCTCGTCGGTCTCCTTCAGCGTCAGGCCGGAGAAACCCACCGCCTTGCCGGTCGCCGCGATCCGCTCGGCGTAGCGCGCGACCAGCTCCCGTTCCGGGCCGGCCTTGAGGCGGCCGACCGCGGCCAGGGTGAGACGCATGCGAGGCGACCTTGCTCAGTCGGCCTTGCGGCCGGCTTTCGCGCCCACGGGTTTGACCCCGACCGCCTTGCCCACGGACTTGTCGGTCGGCCGGTCGCCGCTCCACATCTTCTCGAGATTGTAGAACTGCCGCACTTCCGGCCGGAAGATATGGACGATCAGATCGCCCGTGTCGACCAGCACCCAGTCGTTGTGCGGCATGCCCTCGACCCGCGGCGCGGCGACGCCCGTTTCCTTGCACGCCTTGATGACGCGCTCGGCAATGGCGCCGACATGCGTGTTCGAGCGGCCCGTGGCGATCGCCATCGTGTCGGCCAGCGAGGTCTTGCCCGCCAGATCGATCACGACGACGTTTTCCGCCTTCAGGTCGTCGAGGCTGTCGAGGATTTTTTGCAGGAGAGGCGTTTTCTGGATCGCAGGATCCAGCGTGTCGGCGATGGAGCCCGCCGGGCCCGACGCCGGTGGAAGGGGCGAACGACCCGCTTCCGGAAGAGCGACTGAAGTCAGTGCTGCGTCCTCGCTATGTCGCGGCGCGACGCTCGGCGCCGCAGGGTCAAGATGGAGTGTGATTCGAAAAAATTCAATCGCGAGTTTTGCGCGGGCCTTGCGCGCGCAATTCCGTCGAGGACAGATCGATGCGCCGGTCATGCAGAAAGACGAAGGCCGGCGGCTGCGACGACGCCAGCGCCGCGGCGTCATGCTCGCGCAAGCGACGATGCGCAAAACGCTGCGCCGCCTTGGCGTTCAGCGATGCGAGAGACGACCCCGGCCGGTCGATCGCGGCGATCGGCGCGAGCGCGGCAATGTCGTCCCAGCGCTGCCAGCGCGAAAATTGCTTCAGATTGTCGGCCCCCATCACCCAGACGAAATGCAAGGAAGGCGCGCGGCGTGTCAGCCAGGCCACAGTGTCGTAGGTGAAGCGCGTGCCGATGTCGGCCTCGAGCCCGGTGACGACGATACGCGGATCGCGCACGAGTTTTTGCGCCGCCGCCATGCGCTGATCGAGCGGCGGCAGCCCGTTCGTGTTCTTGAGTGGATTGCCGGGCGTCACCAGCAGCCACAGCCGGTCGAGCTTCAGGCGCCTGAGCGCGATCTCGGCGACCAGCATGTGGCCTGCGTGCGGCGGGTTGAACGTGCCGCCGAACAGGCCGACGCGCATGCCCGGCGCGTGCGGGGGGAGGCGGGGGATCGACGAGGGAATCATCCGTCATTGCGAGCGAAGCGAAGCAATCCAGGAGCCCCGCCCCGGCTCTGGATTGCTTCGTCGCTGCGCTCCTCGCAATGACGGCGAAAACTCACGCGCGGACCTGTCCGTCGCCGCGCACGCGATATTTGAAGCTCGTCAGCTGCTCGACGCCGACCGGCCCGCGCGCATGCATGCGGCCCGTCGCGATCCCGATCTCCGCGCCGAAACCGAATTCGCCGCCGTCGGCGAACTGCGTCGAGGCGTTGTGCAGCACGATCGCGGAATCCACTTCGTTGAGGAAGCGTTCGGCCGTCGCCCTGTCCTCGGTGACGATGCAATCGGTGTGATGCGAGCCGTAGGTCTCGATGTGATCGATCGCCGCGTCGATCCCGTCGACGACCTTCGCCGAAATGATCGCGTCGAGATATTCGGTGCGCCAGTCCTCTTCGGTCGCGCCCTTCACGCGCGCATCGGCGGCCTGCACGGCCGCATCGCCGCGCACTTCGCAATCCGCGTCGAGCAGCATCTTCACCAGCGGCGCGAGATGCGTGGACGCAATCGTGCGGTCGACCAGCAGCGTCTCCGCGGCGCCGCAGATGCCGGTGCGGCGCAACTTGGCGTTCATGACGATCTTCTTCGCCTTGTCGAGATCGGCGGCGCGGTCGATGAAAATGTGCACGATGCCTTCGAGATGCGCGAAGACGGGCACGCGCGCCTCGTGCTGTACGCGCGCGACAAGGCTCTTGCCGCCGCGCGGCACGATGACGTCTATGGCGCCGTCGAGCCCCGCGAGCATGAAGCCGACCGCAGCGCGATCACGCGTCGGCACGAGCGATATGGCGGCGTCCGGCAATCCCGCTGCGCGAAGCCCCTCGATCAGGCAGGCGTGGATCGCCTGCGTCGAACGGAAGCTTTCCGAGCCGCCGCGCAGGATCGCGACATTGCCGGCCTTCAGGCACAGCCCGCCGGCGTCGGCGGTGACATTGGGGCGGCTCTCGTAGATCACGCCGACGACGCCGAGCGGCGTGGCGACGCGTTCGATCTTCAACCCGTTGGGCCGCTCGAAGGCGGCCAGCACCTTGCCGATCGGATCGGGCAGGCTGGCGATATCTTCAAGCCCGCGCGCCATCGCTTCAACGCGCGCCTCATCGAGCGTCAGCCGGTCGATGAAAGACCCGGCGGTGCCGCGGGCGGCGGCGTCGGCGACGTCCTGCGCATTGGCGTCGAGGATTTCGGCCTGGCGCGCGCGAATGGCGCTGGCTGCGCCATTCAGCGCCCTGTCGCGCGTGGCGCCGGACGACAGGGCCAGCGCGCGCGCCGCCTTGCGCGCGGCGCGGCCGAGCAGTCGCATCTGCGTCTCGACCTGGTCGGCAATGGGCGTCACATCGAGGTTCGTGACGTGGCGGACATTTGTGCTCATCGGTCGTGCCGTATCGAACTCAAGTGGAGGCGCGCTTCTCCCCTCCCCCTTGAGGGGAGGGGATGAGGCTCGTGATGCCGTTTGGCTACCAGAAATCAGCGACCGACGAAAGCAAAGCCCAGTTCCGCCAGCCGGCGGCGCGCGACGACCAATGGTATGAATCGCGGCTCCAGAATGGGCGCGGAGCCCGCCATCGGCGTCAGGAAGGCCGGCGTTCCCTTCGGCACGGGCGGCTGCGGCGTCGGGACGGCGCCGATCATCGGCGGGCGCGGCGGCGGCAGCGGCGCGCTCACGCTCGCCTCGAGCGTGGACGGCTGCGCGGGCTCGGCCGGTTTCGCCGGCGCGGGCCGCCGGCTCGCCGCCGGGGCGGCGTGGACCTTCGCGCCCGCGCCGAACAGGGTCTCGACCGCGCTCTGCACGCCCTTCAGGAATTCGCCGCCGCCCTGCGCGGCCGGCGCGGGCGTCGCCCTGGCGATCATGATCTTCGGCTGCGGCGCCGGCGCGTTGCAATTGCGTACGCCCAGCGCGATCAGCTCCGAGCCGCGCAGCACCTTGTACTTTCGCGTCAGAGTCCCGAGTTTTTCACGTACGCCCTGCGGGTAGGCGGACCACAATTCGCTGGTGACGCCGTAGTCGACCTCTTTCGTGATGTCGTTATAGGCCTGATGGAACTTCAGCGTGCTGGAGGGATAGACGCAGACATTGGGCAGCGAGAGCGCCAGCGTGCAGGCCGAGCGGCATTCGTGCAGCCTGACCTCGCGGTTCTGCGAGCGATAGAGTTCCGTCCGCTCCTGATAGGCGCGCACCAGCCCGCCGACGTCCTTCTGGACGACGACCGCGGCAGGCATGGGCGGCGGTTCGAGGTAGCTCACGCGATTGTTCCGGTCCGAGCGACCATCAACCGACATGGTGAATCGAGCGTTAATGCGGCGCCCCTCGACCCCGCCGCGGCCATCATCTAAGCCTGCGGCCTGCGATGGCGGACGGCGAGAGAGTGTTGATGTCGGACAGGAACGGCAAGGTCGCCCTCGTCACGGGCGCGGCGCGCGGCATCGGTCTGGCGGCGGCGCAACGCTTTCTCGACGCCGGCTGGTCGGTCGGCCTGCTCGACAACAATGTCGAGACGCTCGCCGGCGCCGTTCGCGCGCTTGGCGAACCCGCGCGCGTTCTGGAGCTGCCGTTCGACGTTTCGAAGCCGGACGACGCCATCAGGGCCATTGCCGCGATCCGCAAAAAATTCGGACGCCTCGACGCGCTCGTGAATAATGCCGGCGTCGCTGAATTCGGCGGCGTCATGGAGACGTCGCTCGACGTCTGGCGCGCGATCATGGACGTCAATCTCACCGGCCCTTTCATCATGACGCAGGCCGCCGTGCCTGTCATGCGGGAGACCGGCGGCGCGATCGTCAACATCACCTCGATTTCGTCGCTGCGCGCCTCGACGCTCCGCGTCGCCTATGGCACGTCCAAGGCGGGGCTGGCGCATCTGACGAAACAGCTCGCGGTCGAACTCGCCTCATACGGCATCCGCGTCAACGCGGTGGCGCCCGGCCCGGTCGACACCGCCATGGCGCTGAAGGTGCATACGAAGGAAATCCGCAGGGATTATCACGACGCCATCCCGCTCAACCGCTACGGCCTGCCGGAGGAACTGGCGGACGCCATCTATTATCTTTGCGGCCCGCACTCGACCTACATTACGGGGCAGGTGCTGGCGGTCGACGGCGGTTTCGAGGCAGCCGGCATCGGCCTGCCGACGCTGCGGCGGGATATGGGGAACGGGTAAGCGAAACCTACTCGCCGCCGAGCGCCATGTCGTCTCGATGGATCATCGCGGCGCGGCCGGAATAGCCCAGAATATTTTCGATGTCGCGTGAGGAGCGGCCCATGATCTGCGCGGCCTCGCCCGCGTCATAGGCGATCAGCCCGCGCCCTATCTCGCCGCCGGCGGGATTGCGGATCAGCACGCAATCGCCGCGGTTGAAGCCGCCCTCGATACCGGTCACGCCCGCCGGCAGCAGGCTTTTGCCGGAAACGAGCGCTTTGGCCGCGCCGTCGTCAATCCGCACGACGCCCTTGGGTTCGAGCGACCCCGCAATCCATTTCTTTCGCGCGGTCACCGGGTTCGACGGGGTCAGGAACCAGGTGCACGGTCCGCCCTCGGCCATGCGCTTCAAGGGATGCTCCACGCGGCCGTCGGCGATCGCCATGTGCACGCCGGCGGTGGTGGCGATCTTGGCGGCCTCCACCTTGGTGCGCATGCCGCCGCGCGAAAGCTCCGACGCCGCACCGCCTGCCATCGCCTCGATTTCCGCTGTCACGCGCGGCACGACGGGCAGCAGTTTCGCACTCGGATCGGTTGCTGGCGGCGCGGTGTAGAGGCCGTCGACGTCCGACAGCAGCACGAGACAATCCGCGCTCGCCATGGCGGCGACGCGAGCGGCGAGCCGGTCGTTGTCGCCGTAACGGATCTCGGATGTCGCGACCGTGTCGTTCTCGTTGATGACGGGCGCCGCGCGCATGTCCAGCAGGCGGTCGATGGTCGCGCGCGCGTTGAGATAGCGGCGCCGCTCTTCCGTGTCCCACAGCGTGACGAGGATCTGGCCGGCCGTAATGCCGTGCGACCCAAGCGCCTCCGCCCATGTGCGCGCGAGCGCGATCTGGCCGACGGCGGCGGCGGCCTGGGAGTCCTCCAGTTTGAGCGCGCCCTTCGGCAGGCCGAGCACGCTGCGGCCGAGAGCGATCGAGCCGGAGGAGACGACCAGAATATCCGCGCCGCGCTTGTGATGGACGGCGAGATCGGCGACCAGCGCGTCGAGCCAGTCGCGCTTCAGCGCGCCAGCCTTGCTGTCGACGAGCAGCGACGAGCCGACCTTCACGACGATGCGGCGGAATGCGGAGAGTTTGGGCGTCTTGGTCATGACGCGATATCTAGCCGAGCGGCCTCAAGGCCGCCACTCCGGCTGCGGTTCGGCTTCCGCCTCGACCTTGCGCCGGCCTTCGACCACCGACAGCAGCGCGCGCAAGGCCTCCTTCACGCCGGCGCCCGTGGCGGCGGAAATCTTCAGAATCGCCCGCCGTTTCTCGCCGGGCGTGACCGCTGGCCCGTAGCTCGAGACAGCACGGCGCAGGCGCTCGATCTGCTGCTTGAGCGTCTCCTCGTCCACGATATCGCACTTGGACAGCGCGATGATCTCTGGCTTTTCGGCGAGCCCCGCGCCATAGGCGTCGAGTTCCTGCCGCACGATGCGATAGGCGCGCCCGGCGTGCTCGCCGGAGGCGTCGATCAGATGCAGCAGCGCGCCGCAGCGCTCGACATGGCCGAGAAATCGGTCGCCGAGCCCATGGCCCTCGTGCGCCCCCTCGATCAGGCCGGGAATGTCGGCCAGCACGAATTCGCGGCCGTCGATGCCGACGACGCCGAGGCCCGGATGCAGTGTGGTGAAGGGATAGTCCGCGATCTTCGGCTTGGCGGCGGACACCGTCGCCAGGAAGGTCGACTTGCCGGCGTTGGGCAGACCGACGAGGCCGGCGTCGGCGATCAGTTTCAGCCGCAGCCAGATTTCCATTTCCTCGCCCTGCTCGCCGGGGTTCGCCCGGCGCGGCGCGCGATTGGTGGAGGATTTGAAATGGGCATTGCCGAAGCCGCCGTTGCCGCCCTTGGCGATCACCACGCGCTGGCCGACCTCGGTGAGATCGGCGATCAGCGTTTCGCCGTCCTCCTCGAAAATCTGCGTGCCGGCCGGCACCTTCAGCACGGCGTCCGGGCCGCGCCCGCCGGCACGGTTGCGGCCCATGCCGTGCATGCCGGTCTTGGCCTTGAAATGCTGCTGGTAGCGATAGTCGATCAGCGTGTTGAGGCCCTCGACGCATTCGGCCACGACATCGCCGCCGCGCCCGCCGTCGCCGCCGTCGGGCCCGCCGAATTCGATGAATTTTTCGCGCCTGAACGAGACACAGCCCGCCCCGCCGTCGCCGGAGCGGATGTAGATGCGGGCCTGGTCGAGGAATTTCATGGGTCTGCTGTTTCGATTTCTGTTTTGGCGCGCCCCCTCCCTTTCCCTCCCCCGCTGCGCGGGAGAGGGGACGGCGCTCGCTCGTGGCCTCAAATCTGGATGAAGCTACGCATCTGCTCCCTCTCCCGCGCGAGCGGGGGAGGGTTGGGGAGGGGGCGCCTGCCGTTCTCCTACATTCCCGCGCAGCAGGAAGAAAGCCTCGGCCCCGGCAGCGCGCCAAACCGCGGCGTCGAGCGGAGGAGTTCGAAACGACGCGCGGGCAGGGCGGCGCCGCGGGCAGGGGCGTCGACCAGCCCCTCGCCGGTCGCGACGAAGCCTGCCCGTTCCAGCGCCCGCTGCGAGCGCAGGTTGGGCAGCGCGGCGGCCGCCTCGATCCGCTCGACATCGGTCGCCAGCCACACGAAATCGAGAAGCGAGCCGACCGCTTCCGACATCAGGCCGGAGCCCCAGTACATGCGGCCGAGCCAGTAGCCGAGTTCCTGCGTGTCGCCTGCCCCTTCGAGCGACACCATCCCGATCGCAACGGCCGGCTTCTGCTTCAGCGCCAGCGCCAGATGCAGTCCGCGTCCCTCGCAATTGGCCTTGCGGGCCCCGCGCACGAAGTCTTCCGCCCCGCCTCTGGGATAGGGATGCGGAATGCGCGCGGTAAATTCGGCGATCTCGCGCTCGCCCGCCAGTCTCTCGATGGTCGCGGCGTCGGCGGCCGTCGGCCAGCGCAGCCACAGCCGCTGCGTTTCCAGCCGGAACACGTCGTCGCGGAAATAGTCGGGGAACATGGCCTTGCTCCGAACTTGGGCCCCGCTCGCGGCGGCCCGGAAACGACAAAGGGGAAGCGGCGCCGCTTCCCCTTCGCGATCCTCATCGGATCAGATGTCCCTGATATGGCGGAGCTTGGGCTCCTTTGGGACCTCTCGCCGGGGCTTGGCGCCGGCGGAGGTCTCTTCAGGCCTCCGCCCTTATTCTGCGGCCTGTTGGGCCGGTACGACCGATACGCTCTTTCGGCCGTTGGCCGGCGTCTTGAACAGCACGACGCCGTCGCAAAGGGCAAACAGCGTATGGTCCGTGCCCATGCCGACATTGCGGCCGGCGTGCACCTTCGTGCCGCGCTGGCGAATGATGATGTTGCCGGCAACCACGTTCTCGCCGCCGAACTTCTTCACGCCGAGGCGGCGACCGTCGGAGTCGCGGCCGTTGCGGGACGAGCCGCCTGCTTTTTTGTGAGCCATTGTTCCTGCTCCTCGCCCTTACGCGATTTCGACGATGCGAACGATCGTCAGGTCCTGACGATGGCCGCGCTTGCGCTTCGAATTCTGGCGGCGGCGCTTCTTGAAGGAAATGACCTTCGGGCCGCGGGACTGCTCGACGATTTCGCCGGTCACCTTGACCTTGGCGCCGAACTCGGCCGCGCCGTCCTTGGCGGACATCAGCACGTCCTCGAAGGTCACCTTGTCGCCGGGCTCGCCAGCGAGCGACATCACCGTAATCTTGTCATCGGCGGCAACGCGATACTGCTTGCCGCCGGTTCTGATGACTGCGAACATCTTTATCTCCGTGTTCGACGCCGAACTGGCGCGAGAAACCCGCGCCGGACGGCTTCTTTGCAGTATGAAACCGGATGTCCGGAGGCGGTTTCGGGAGCGACCCCGCAACAACCAAAAGGCGCGAACTCATCGCTCGCGCCGCCAGACAACGGCCTTCTAATGGAAAACGCGCCCCGCTGTCAACGAAACCGTTTGGTTTTTGGCCTTTGGCGGCGATGAAGGGGCTTGGCGCCTGCCGCCCCCGATGCTATCTCGCGCCCCGACCATGCAGCCGCGCCCGCGCGGCGCCTCGCGGAGAGGTGGCAGAGTGGTCGATCGCGCCGCACTCGAAATGCGGAGTACCGGCAACGGTACCGGGGGTTCGAATCCCTCCCTCTCCGCCACTCTTTCATCCCAATAGCCTGATTTAGCTAAATTAATTCAAGAAAGTTGTTTGTGGTCCACAAATCGGTCCACAGTCCGGCCGGCCGGCTTCATCAAGGTCTCGCATTTCCGAGCAGCACAATCGCGCTGCATGCTGCGTCTCTTCAAGGAACTACTGACCAAAGGACCTCCCCGGAGGGGGGTTTAAAATGCGCATAGGTGGGGTGCTTCAGATTGGCGCTCACATTTTTGGAGGTATTTTCCAGACTGCCAAATTGCAAAAGTCTTTGTCATTTGATTGCAGCATCTAAAAGGGCACTCTGATGAAACGGCTGTGGTTAGTGCGTTTGGGCAAGAACGGTGAGCAAGAGCCGCACGCACTTGCGCAATCGGAACTCATCCTCGGATTTGACATCGGAGATTTATCGAAAGCCGAGGATCGTGAAGCGATCCTTGCGATCGCTAAGAAAAGCTGGCCAGACCTCAAACCAAAGACCCAACTGAATTTCGCCGCACAGCTTAATCAGTTCTGCAACCAGATGCAGATAGGCGACCTCGTTGTGGTCCCCCTGAAGACATCATCGCAAATGGCCGTGGGCGAAATCTCTGGACCGTACATCTCAACGAATGATGGATATGTCAGCCGAAAAGTGAAGTGGCTTCGTCCGGACTTGCCACGCGAGATGTTCAGGCAAGACCTCCTATACAGCTTTGGCGCATTCATGACGGTCTGCGAAATCAGCCGCAATGATGCGCTACGGCGGGTTGAAGCGGTCATCAAGTCTGGCAAAGACCCCGGCTTCGAGAGCGGTGCAGACAAGCCGATAAAGCTGCAAGCCGGGACCGACGATGCAGCGGCCGACAGCAACGTCGATCTAGTGGAAATTGCACGGGATCAGATCGAGAGGAAGATAGCCAGCACGTTCACCGGGCACGACTTTACGCGCCTCGTCGCCGAAATTTTGAAAGCACAGGGCTATCTGGTGAATGTGTCTCCGCCTGGCGCTGACAACGGCATCGACATTGTCGCCGGACGTGGAGCTTTGGGGTTCGATGAACCTCGCCTCGTCGTGCAGGTGAAATCTGGCACTGTCACAGTCGACCAACCGACGCTTCAGGCCTTAATCGGCGCGGTACAGGATACACACGCTAACCATGGCCTTCTTGTCTCATGGGGCGGTTTCAAGCGCACAGTGGACGCGCGGAGAAACGAGCTTTTTTTCCGCATCCGACTATGGGGCAGGAAAGAGATCATCGCCGCGCTGTTTGAGGTGTATGAGCGCCTGCCGGAAGAGTTTCGTGCAGAGCTACCATTAAGACGCATCTGGACGCTTGTGCCCGACGAGGAGCAAGTGAGCGTATGATGCGGGTCGCACGCCAGCGCGCTCGGTTATCCCAACGCATTATCGTCCGCTGAAATTTCCGTCGTGATTGATGTTTGTGGGGCCGCGGAAGCTTTGCCCTCAAGACGAAGCGCCGCGTCGACCGCAAATGCGACACAGCGATCAATAACTCGTTGGTCGGTTGTTGGCTCCGATGTCCATTCCGTTAGGATGTTGCCGCCCGCCATCAAGTGGACGGCGGGGCCGTACGTCTGAAGATACCTGTAGCCGTCGTAGTCGAGATGATATGCGACCACCGTGACCGCCTCGCCCAGACGCTCGCCCATGTTCGCCACTGCTTCGAGGAGGCGTGATCGCTCGCCAAACTTGCCGGGTTCCCGCCCCCAGAATTTGAGGTCAGACGCCACCTCCGTGGGGTCGAAAAGGCGTCGGTCCAACGATAGCGGTGGATCGCCATAGCGATGCAGTTGCAATGTGCGGTGGAAGGCCCGCATCGCGCACTCCAGTGCAACTTCCGATCTGCCGACATGCGCCGCAGCTTCTGCTGCCATTAGCTCTCGCCGGATCTCATCCGATCTCACGAGAGACGATAACGAAATGCTGTCGAATTCGATGCCGAACAGTATTGGCGCTGCCTCGGTTAGGAACCTCGTGATGCTGCCACGAAATGCCTCCACATCGTGTCGAGAAGGCAACGTACCACGGTGCTTCACCTCTACGCGCGCGCCATTGAACCTGCGCATCTGCTCTTGATATGGCAGTCGAATATTTGCAGCAGCGAATGCTGGCCAATACTCCATGAGGTCGGGCGATCTCTTGAGTGTCACCGGGTGAAGTTCCGCGGCCACCTGCAAGAAGAGTTCTACGGCGTCGTGAAATGACAGAAGCGCGAGACCGGAGAGCTGGTCTCCCCGCCGTTCCTGATCCAGCCCAAGCGAGTAGAGATAGCGGACGATCGTCAGTCGACGCATCGCCTCCACCGGAGGAGGTATGTGAGATGAGCCCGCCCCGTCGTTCTGATCTGACATGATCACGCCGCGCGCCTGAGTTCAAAAGTCCGGCCGCCATCCGGTGACGTAACAAAGCCGGTGCGCGCCAGAGCCGTCAGAACCGCGCTCACCTTGGGCGCGATGCGGCGGCCCTGCTTGAAGGTCGTCGCGATCACCACCGCATCGACAGCGGCGGACGCGGCCGCCAGCACCGACATGACGGCGGCGGTCTGCGAAATGTCGTCGGTCGGGAACGCCGGCTTCGGCCCCTTGGTCTGCGCAACCGCAGTCGCCATCTCGCCACCGACGAGGTCGAGTTCGGCCTTCTCCTTCGGCGTACCGAGCAGCGGGATTTGGTAGTCCGGCCGCAGCCACTGGACGACGCCGCGCGCCTCCTCCTGCGCGCGCTCCTTGTTGAGCGCGACGAGGCGGGCGAGGACATCCTCGTCGGCCAAATCGACCGGCCAGCCGTAGGCGTCGGCGACGGCGACGTCCAGCTTATCGTGCTCCTCCTTCAAGATCAGGACGAGGCCGTCGTCGAAGATTTTTCGCGACGCCGGTTCGAGCGCATCGGGCGCGACGCCGGCGCGCAGCTCCTCCAAAACGTTGTAGAGGCCGGTCAGCGTGAGATGAGGGTGCTCGGCCAGCACCCGCTTGCGGTGCGCGTCAATGGCCTCAGCCACGACACGGATGCGCTGCTTCTGGAGATCGTCGGCGACGGGAAAGGGGAAGGGGTCGAAGCAACGCGACTTTATGAAACGAGGTCGGTCCTCCAACGTCGAGGCAGTGCCGTTGAACCACGCTGAGAAGCTGCGAGACTGCATCACCCCAAGAACAAAAGCGTCATCCACGGCGGCAACCATGAGCGCGTCGTCCGGTAAGATGTCGGCCGGCAGAAACTCGAACGTTCGATGCTTCTGAGTGACAGGTGTCGCGACATATCGTTGCACGTCCTTGAGAGCTGGACGCAATTCGCTGCGCGGTTCCCCGAATACCCACCAGTTGGTCCGGTACGTGGCACGGTTGTTTGCGTCCCGCTCAGGCTTCACCTTTGTGAGGACGTGTTGGTAGACCTCCGGGAAGCGATTGCGGACTTGGTCGATGTTGAGCCCGAACAGGTCGATCACCATGGAATTGCGAGGGTGCGTGGTGAGGTCGCGCCCGTTTCTGTATGGACGAATGTGACGCTCTAGGCCATTTCGCTTTCCCAGCCCTAGATGATCGGCTTCCTGACGGGTTACGATAAAGCCCGCTCCATGCAATTTCACGCCCGGTGAACAGATACCGTCGTTGGCCCGAAGGGCGGATACCGAAGTCGCATCGACACCGATAGACAAGCCAGAATTGATGATGCCGACCTTCTCAGAGAGGTCTATGATCGGCGTGTCCGTGTCCAGTCCTGTCTCGTTGGTGACCTCGCGCAAGGCGCCGTCCCTCACGCCTGCTTCCACGACCGTCATTGCAATCCGAACAGCGGCGGCGTCGGTGGTTGCTTTGGACCAAGGGTGATCTGGTATCGCCATCACCAACGAGACCGGTTTCGACGCCTTGAGATGACGTTGAAGAACGCGGCTCTGGAAACTCTGCGTGATCGAGTTGGTGGTCACGAGCCCAAACCGCCTCAACGCGGTTGCCTTCCGGGTCAGCAATTCCGCCGCGCGATCCCACCAGTACATCACGAAGTCGGCGCTCTCGTTCATGTTAGGATGAGCCGCCCACAACGCCTCCGTGTAGTCGTCGCCTAGTCGCGCTCGAAGAAACTTGCTGCCGATGAACGGCGGGTTGCCGACGATGTACTCGGCCGCTGGCCACTCCGGCCGACGTGGCGGCTGACCCGGCGCAAGCACGGCATCCTTGACGACGATGTTCTTGAACGCGCGCAGGATGGGTTCGGACGGCATGCCGCCTCTTGTGCGGACGTGCCACTGCAAGTGACCTATCCACAGCACCAGCTCCGCGATGGCCGCCGCGCGCGGGTTCAATTCCATGCCGAGGAATTGGTGCGGATCGACGCTGTGGCCTTCGAGGCCGACGAGCGCCTCCTGTCCGCCGAGATTGACCAGCGCCTCTAGCACCTCGCCTTCGAGACGCTTCAGCAGCTCCAGCGACACGTACAGGAAATTGCCGGTGCCGCAGGCAGGGTCGAGCACGCGGGTTGCGCACAGGGCGTCGTGGAAGGCGCGCACGGTGGCCAGCGCATCGTCATTGCGGCCTTCCGACTTCTGACGTTCGGCGGTCGAGAGCACCTTGCCCCAGTCGTCGCGCAACGGCTCGATGACGGTGGCGATGACGAGGCGCTCGACATAGGCGCGCGGCGTGTAGTGAGCGCCGAGGCGGCGGCGTTCGTCTGGGTCTAGCGCCTGCTCCAGCAGCGTGCCGAAGATCGAGGGGTCTACGTCTCGCCAGTCATGGCCGGCCGCCTGCTTCAACTCGCCGATCTCCTCGCGCGCGAGCGGCAGCACAGTGCGGCGGAGGAAGAACTCGCCGTTGAAACGTGGCACCTTCTCGCGGATGGCGTGCGCGTAGCCCCCGGTGTTCATCGCCTCCCAGAGCTGGCCGACATCGTGCTGGAACGTGTCGGGCTCGCGCTCGCACCGCTCCAGCACCTCCTTGAACGAGTTCTCCGGCAGCAGGCCCACATCCTCGGCAAACATCGTGAACAGGCAGCGCATCAGGAACATGGCGACCTCGTCGGCGGGGTGCGCGTCCTTCTCCAGCGCCTTCGAGACCTTGGCCAGCCGCTCGGCGATGGCGCGTGTGACCCGCGCCGATCTGCGCGCGGGGTCCAGCGAGGCGGGGTCCTTCCAGATCGCCTTGAGCTGGTCCTGCACCTCGGGCTTACGCAGGTCTTCGAGGTAGATGCGGAACGACTGGCGGTCTGGGAATTGGTCGAACGCTTTCCCGTCGCGCCGGAAGTTTGCGTAGACCTCCAGACAGTGGCCGACATCGCAGACGATGACGAATGGCGGCGGCTCGTGACCTCGCGGCAACAGGCGCACGTAGTCCTCGGCCTGGCGGCGCGCGTTGAGCATCAACACGTCCCATGCCCGATCTGCGCCACGGCGCCCTCGGGGCACGGCCTCGGTCAAGATGAGGTCCGTCTGGCCCTGCACCTGCTTGTCGCCGCCCGGCACCTGCCGCGACTGCTTGGCCTCCAGTACGAAGGCGTCGCGCTTGTAGAGGTCGATGCGACGGTTCGAGATCGTGCCGTCACGGCCCGCTTCTCTCACCACGCGCTCGAACACGTAGTCATTGTCAGCGTGCTCGGCGGACGCCGGATCGGGATGCGGGAGGCCGAGCGCGTCGCACAGCTCGGTCAGGAACAGGGCGTAGTTCGCCCGCTCCTGTCCGCCATGCCGCCCCTGCCATCGTGTGATGAACGCCTCGACGGACAAATCAGGCCTCTTGGTCGACACCTCTATACATTAGCGGCCACTTACCAACTAACGAGGCCAGCACAACGTCGCTGCTGAACTAAATGAGAGGTAGTTTCCAGCGGCCATTAGGGCCTCTGGCTCGTGTCGCGAGCTTATGCTTCTTCAGCATCGTATTGAGGGTCGCCACTCGGATCGCGGACCCACGCGCGGCCGAGATAATTTGCTGGTCGGATATAGTCCCTTTGTCACGCATCATCTGCAGGATTTTCAAGCCAATCTCGCAGTATTTAGCGTGCGACGTGGACACACCCTGTGCCTCCGTCATGAACGCCTTGAAGCGCGCAACAATTGGCACTCTGTCGAGCTGCTCTTCGATTTTCCGCTCAAGAGCGCCAAGTTCCTTGTATCTTATTTGGTTCAAGTGAGCGATATCAGATAGCAACCACTCAGGCTTTTTGCCGCCACGAGATTTCCTCTCGTCAAATGTAATCAAAATATTATCGACATCCTTTGTTGCCAACGCATAACCAAGCTCAAGTATCACGTTGGGCCGAAAGCCAGAAACATCAAATATAGCTAAAGAACAATCGCTTATCGCCGTCGTTATTTCTTTCCATAAATCTTTGGCGCCCTTAGCTTTCTCTCGATCGATCAGAACTACATGAATTGGCCAATTTTTCTCGATGCGCAGCTTTGTGCCGTCAAAATGCTTTTTTACTTTTTTGTTCGAATAATTGCACCCGAGAAATATTTTGTTGAGCTCAATTTCTCCAGCCATCGCCATCCCCTAGAGCAACTCGGGGTACTCTAACGCGTCCACTCGCGATTGAAAATCAGACCTGCTGACGCACGCGGCCGGGCGTCCAGTATCGGTAATAGTGCTGTCCACTCCAGACGCGCTTCCGCTTCCACCCCAATTCGCATAGGACGGCGGAAATGTGCCGACCCTGCGTCCCGAGGGCCGCCTCTATCTCTGACATCGAGAATGGACGATCGCGCGACACGGGCGGAAGCGAGTTATGCCAACGGATGAAGCGATCACGCAGGCCGAGCGATGGGGCGGCCGTGGCAGAACTTGTCCGCTGCTTCAATGCCTCAATATATGCGCTCGTTGCCACGATCACTCTCCTGAATTTTTTCGCTGTATCGGCGTCGCGGTCGCCACCCGGCTCGGTGGTGGTTAGGCGATTGAGGAGGGTGGCCGGACCGAAAAGACCGTTTCGGTCCCTTTTTGGTACGGACCACGGACCGAAAAACCGCCGCCCCCTATAGGGGGCGGTTTTCGGTCACACCTCGGTTGGTCTAGCTTATCTTCAAATCTCCCCCCTCAATCGAGAGATGGCCGGCGCGGATGAGCGCATCCACGATCTCCTTTGCGCGGGCACCCCTACGTCTCGGCTCGATCGTCAGGGTCGCAGCCACCTCAGTCTTCGCGTCCTCGTAGGAGATGCTGGTCGCGCCCGCGCCCATCACTTGCTGGAGCCGCGCCATCGCGGCTGTCTGGTTCTTGCCAGAGATTGGTTTCCGGGCCGGCTTCGTGAGGGTCAGCATGGGGCGCACGGCGCAACTGGTGATGTTATCGCCGTCGTCATCAGCGCCCACCACGTAGGGAACCAGCTCGAAGCCGCGCGACGCGACGATGTCGTCGTCCTTGGCCTTGGTCACGTTCCACTCGCGATCGCCATTTGTTGCCGTCACCTTGATGACGGCGTCCATCGCAGCGAACAGGGAGGAGTGCCCTCGCATGCCGCGCGTCTGATCCTTGCCGGCGTGGTGGACAAGCAGGACGAGGCCCCGCACCCGCTCGCCTAGCCGCTTGGCGTTCGCGATGATGCGGCTCATGTCCGCCGACGCGTTCTCATCAGCGCCGGGAGCCGATTGGTTGAGCGTATCGATCACGACAAGGCAACCTGACCCTGCGGTCGAGAGGATTTCTCCGGCGAGAGCATCAACGTCGCGCAGATCGTTCAGGGAGAAATCCTGCAACACGAACCTCACTTCGTCGCGCAAGGTGACCCCGTTTTGCTTCTCCCACGCCATCGTCCGTTTAGCGATGCCGCCACGGCCCTCCAGAGCTATATATGAAACCGGTCTCTTCTCGACCTTCATCCCGAACCAGTCAGACTGGCCGGTGGCAATTGCGAAAGACAGGTCCATGGCCAAGAACGATTTGCCCGATCCCGCCTCGCCATAGATTGCGGCAACGCCCTGAGCCGGCAGCAGCCCTTTCACGAGAGATGGGGTGTTAGGCAGCGCCTTGACCTCGGTTGCCGTCAGCAGCCGCGGGCGCACCATGAAGGCGCTGTTGTCTACCGGCAGAAGCTCCGGCGCACGCGCCGGCGGCGTCCAACCACCTTCCTTGGCGTGATGGAAGAGTGTGCCCAGCGTGACGCCGCGTTCCGGTTTGAAGCTACTCACCACATTGTCGAAGGCCGCTTTCTCGAATTTGTGCCTTGCGCCCGGGAGAAGCTCGACTGACTTGCTCCACTCACACGCAATCTCTTCGGCACAGCTCCAACAAGTCGACAATATCGCCCACACGATGACGCACCATTTCGGATACTCGATGTCGGCGGAGATGTACGAGAGGGCCTCCTTCAAGCGCCGGATTTCGGCCTCGGTTTCGGGCGGTGGCAAGGGCGCGGTATTCGAGCCGAGCTCGGTCGGAGGTCCGACACCTTGCTCCTTCGCAAACCAGCGCATGTGCAACTCGTTGATGCCGGCGGTCGCATCCTTGATCTCGCCTCTCCCTTTTTGCCCGCTCACCGTCAGAAACTGGCCTTTGAAGTACATCTCTCGGCCGTGACCGCTGTTGCCGCCTCTCAACACATCCTTGGACAAAGCGAACATGCGAACGCCCTTCCCGCTAGGGGAGACCTCCATGTAGGGTTTGCCGAGGCGCAGCCAGTCTTCGTGCACCTCGTTCATGGCGCTAATGCAATCGTCATAGTCGAGCGCAACCAAGTGAAACGCCTCTCCGTCCACCGTAATCGTGTGGTCGGCACTCATGACAAGACCGATGCCGTCGCCAACACCGCGATCAAGAGCCGCGATCGCATCCTCCCAGCTCAGCCAGTTCTTGGGGTCATGCGGATTGATGTTCTTTCCGGTAACGCGATGCGTCGGGACCTTGTCGAACTTGCCGTTCTCCTTCAAAGGACCGGCGCTCCAGTTGATCCACCGCGGAATGCCCTTGAGAAACGGCGGGATCTTATCGCGCTCGATAGGCGCTATTTTCGGCGCGAGCTTGTTGGCCATTTTCGAAGCCTATTGAGTTCTGGAGGTAATGACGGGTCGAGCTGCGCTCACGAATATCCTGGCGCATCGCGACGAACGCGCTCGTCCGACCAGCCGAGGTAAATCGCTGCGGCAGCGGTAAGCTCCGTGATCGCAGTTTCTGCGAAGCTCTGGGCGCTGAGAGCGTCGGTATGTCCACTGATTTCCCTGAGCTTTTGCAACGCATGGTCGGCGCGCGCCTTGAGCGCGAACCGCTGGCTGCGGGTGATACCTTCGGGCGCGAGCTTGTGCGCTTCCTCTGTCTCCGCTGCCGCGACATGCTGAACGAAAGCGATGAGCTGCGCCAACTCGCGGAAGCTGCGATGCGCGTTGATATGATATTCGCGATCCTCTTCGAGGGTCCGGTATGCGCTAGTCGTGCGCTTCAAGACGGGGGCCGAAATATGGTTCGGGTGGCTGGCTTTCGTATTGGTCATGGCTATTCTCCTCATAGGTCTGACACGCCGCGCTAGGCGTTGTGTCTTTGTGCTTCGTTCGAGCTAGAAAAAATTGGCAGCGATCCGAACGTTGGGGTGGCGTTGGGCCAAATCGTGTTTCACAATCACCGTCTCGAAGCCGAGCTTGCGCGCGCAGAATTCGCCGCTCTGGATTGTGTTTCAGAGCGTGGCGCAGCAACGCAGGTTCACTCCGTGCGAGTGATTGAATGCAATCACCGTGTTCCTCATTTGCAGGCCTCAGCAATCAGCCTGTGCCCCTCCGATGCGGGGATGAGCGTGCGGCCCCCGATCTTGATCGTCTTGATTTTCCCTTGCGCCCGCAATTCGTACAGCTTCGATCGGCCGATACCGATCGCGGTGCAGAAGTCGTTGACGGGATACGCAAGTCGCTGTGGTAGCGTCAGATCAGGTTTGACACGCGCGCTCGCGCCTTCGCACGGCGGATGGATGGAGTGTTTGGTCATGGGGAACTACCTACGTTTGAGGTAGCTCGTAATTGTGCACACAGGTTCGAGGCTGTCAGCCAATTGTTGGCAAGCGCATCCGATTGCAGGTCCAATCTGACAGAGTGGACTTACGCTTTGGCTAAGGGACCTTCTTCTTAATTGTTGGCGCCGACGGCCAATCGTCTCCCTCGCGAGGCAATCCAAGCAGCTCTCTCACATCCGGGCGGATCATCGCTGCAAAACCGAGCGTCCGCTCGGGGGTTAGTCCCTTGGCTTCGATGTGATCTAACACCGCCTGTTCCAGCTGCTTTGCGCGCGTGCTTCTGGCGTCACGGGCCTCCGTCGTTTTCCGCTGGTTTAGCGCGCGTGCCATCCGTGTCGTCGTTTGACTTGAAACTGACGCCATAAGGCCGATCCACATTGCGTCGTAGATCGCTTGAGCTGCGGCGGCTTTGACCACATCGCTACCGTGAGCGTCGATAGTCGCGAGCTGGTCGCGAAAGGACGCGAATGTTCGGTCTAAAAGCTCACGCTCCTCTTCTGACATGGAGGGATCGGAGCGAATGTCTTCGCGTAAGGCATGAAGCCACAATGCGAAGCCAAGTTGGTCAGCCGGCGTCGGTATCACGCCTAGCGCGATCACGCGGATGATTTCGCTGATATTCATGGACCGCGCCTCGCGTGAGTGCTCAACCTAACACACTGCTCGCGGGTCGCAGTGCAACCACGTTGCCCGCTGGCCCCGGTTCGCAATAGTTCGACCACGCAAGCATCAACTCCCGACGCCTCTCAAGCGCATCGGAACGCCGGTAAGCTTGCTCGGCCTTGTCGCCGATTACGTGCGCAAGCGCCGTCTCTGCTAGATCGCGCGGGAATGATGTTTCGTTGCCTGCCCAGTCTCGGAACGATGACCGGAAGCCGTGAACGGTAGCGCCTGTGATCTTCATCCGGCGCAGGACCATTTCCATCGCCATGACGGACAGCGGCCTGTCCTTCTTGAAGCCGGGGAACACGTATTCGGACGTGCGGTTTTCATGCAGCTTAGCGACTATGGCGGCGGCGCGGTCGGACAGCGGAACGCGATGGGTGCGACCGGCCTTCATCCGGCTTGCCGGGATCGTCCACACCTTGGCGTCCAGATCGAACTCGGACCATTCGGCCCCCAGCGTCTCGCCAGAGCGAACCGCTGTCAGGATCGTGAATTCCAAAGCCAGCGCGGCTGTCGCATCGCGCTCGCGCAGGTCGGCGACGAAATCGGGGACCCTGTCATAGGCCATCGCAGCATGATGGCCGCGCGTCAGCTTTGCTTGCTTGGGTAGCAGGTTCTCCAGATGGCCGCGCCACTGGGCAGGGTTTTCGCCTGCCCGGTAGCCCTTCGCCTTCGCCGCGTTCAGAACCTTTTCGATCCGGCCGCGCAGTCGCGAGGCGGTTTCGGGCTTCGCGGTCCACAACGGCTTGAGGACCGCCAGAACATCGGACGTGTCGATAGCGTCCACGGGCTTGGCGCGCAGGGGCTTGGCGTAGACCCCCAGCGTCATCTTCCATTGCGCCTTGTGCTTATCGTTGCGGAAGCCTGCCGACAGATCGGCGGCGACTTGATCCGCCAGCGCCCCGAAGGTCGGGACCGTCTTTTCACGCTTGTTGTCTGCGATGGGATCGACGCCAGCGCGGACCATCTTGCGGGCGTCGCGCGCCTTGTCGCGGGCTTCCTCCAGCGAGACGTCCGGGTAAGGCCCGAGGCCCATTTCTCGCGCCTTGCCGCCCCACTGGAAACGCAACACCCATTTGCGCGAGCCGGAGGACGAGACGACGAATTGCAGGCCCTCGCCGTCGCCGTACTTGCCGGCCTTTGCGGTCTCGACCTTGCGCGCTGTGAGCTTGCCCATGGTCCACAATCCCGTCCACAATCTGACGCTGGATTATGGCGGACAACGCCGCACACGTAAAGACAGAGCAGCCTGTACGTCCTTTGATTTTCAATGTTCTAAAAGTCGGACACGAACGCAAGCGGACACCAGTATGGCGGTCTCCCTCTCCGCCAGTTCTTGCACGCCCCAGCTCTTGCAACTGCCTCCGCGCAGATGGTCGCCAACGCGGCGCATAGTGCGCCGGGCGGGTTCGCGGAACGTCATGTCTTTGACAAAACAACAGCGTCGCAATTTGTCGCCGCCGCCCCCATTCACCCCGTCGCGACAATCGGGTTGAATGACAGCGCGCCCTGCATCACGTAATCGGGAGGCGCCCCCCGCCGGGGGCGAGGGTGGAGGAAATATGTCGGCAGCGCCGGGTTGGGACAAAGACAGAGCGCGTGCGATCGTGGAAGGCCTTGCGGCGCTCGAGGGCGCGACCCTGCCGATCCTGCATGCCTTGCAGGAGGAATTCGGCTTCGTCGACCCGTCCGCCGCCGCGTTGATCGCCGATGCGCTCAACCTTTCGCTGGCCGAAGCGCACGGAACGATCAGTTTCTACCATGATTTCCGCGCCAGGCCGGCCGGCCGCCGCGTCATCAGGCTCTGCCGCGCTGAAGCCTGCCAGGCCAATGGCGGCGAGGAGTTGGTCGCGCAATTGCGCGCCCGCCGGGGGCTCGACGCCGATGCGCAGGACGACGCCGACCTGACGATCGAGACCGTCTATTGTCTCGGCAATTGCGCGCTCGGCCCGTGCGCCCTGGTCGACGGCGAACTCGTCGGCCGGCTCGACGTCGAGCGCCTGTCCGAGCTCTGCGACGGCGCCCCGGTCGAAGCGGCGCAGATCGCGGCGGGGGCCGAGAGATGAGCGCCGTCCGCATCTTCGTGCCGCACGACGCCGCCGCCCTGTCGGTCGGCGCCGATGCGGTCGCCCGCGCGATTCGAGCGGAGGCGGAGCGACGCGGCCTCGCGATTGATCTCGTCCGCACCGGCTCGCGCGGCATGCTGTGGTTGGAGCCGCTGGTCGAGGTCGAGACGGCGCAGGGCCGTATAGCCTATGGCCCCGTGGCGCCGCGCGACGTCGCTGCGCTGTTCGACGCGGGTTTCGCGCTGGGCGGCGCCCATCCGCTCGCGCAGGGGCCGGTCGCCGACATGGACTGGATGCGCAGGCAGAGGCGCGTCACCTTCGCGCGGGTCGGCGTCATCGATCCGCTCTCGCTCGACGATTACAGGGCGCACGGCGGCCTCGCGGGTCTTTCGCGCGCGCTGGCGATGAGCGGGGCGGACATTGTCGAGGCGGTGAAAGCGTCGGGCCTGCGCGGACGCGGCGGCGCCGGCTTCCCGACCGGGATCAAGTGGCGGACTGTGCTCGATGCGCCGGCCGCGCAGAAATATGTCGTCTGCAACGCGGATGAAGGCGACAGCGGGACATTCGCCGACCGCATGCTGATGGAAGGCGATCCCTTCCTGCTGATCGAGGGCATGGCGATCGCCGGCCTCGCGGTGGGCGCGAGCAAGGGCTTCGTCTACATCCGCTCCGAATACCCGCACGCCTTTCGCACGATGGCGGCGGCGATCGAAGCGGCGCGCAAGGCCGGCCTGCTCGGCGCCTCCGTGCTCGGCTCCGGCCGCGCCTTCGACATCGAGGCGCGGCTCGGCGCCGGCGCCTATATCTGCGGCGAGGAGACCTCGCTGCTGGAAAGCCTCGAGGGCAGGCGCGGCGTCGTGCGCGCCAAGCCGCCGCTGCCGGCGCTGCACGGCCTGTTCGGCAAACCGACCATCGTCAACAATGTGCTGTCGCTTGCTGCCGTCCCGTCCATTATCGCTGACGGCGCGCAAGCCTATGCCGCCTACGGCGTCGGCCGCTCGCGCGGCACGCTGCCCTTCCAACTCGGCGGCAATATTTTGCGCGGCGGACTTGTAGAGTTGCCATTCGGCGCGACCTTGCGTCAATTGATCGAGGATTTCGGCGGCGGGACGCGCTCGGGCCGGCCGGTTCGCGCCGTGCAGGTCGGCGGCCCGCTCGGCGCCTATCTGCCGGCAAGCCAGCTCGACACGCCGCTCGACTATGAAGCTTTCGCTGCGCAGGGCGCCATGCTCGGCCATGGCGGGATCGTCGTGTTCGACGACAGCGTCGACATGGCGCGCCAAGCGCGCTTCGCGTTCGAATTCTGCGCCAAGGAGAGCTGCGGCAAGTGCACGCCCTGCCGCATCGGCGCGGTGCGCGGCGTCGAGACGATGGACCGCATCATCGAGGGGATCGACCGGGAACGGAATCTCGCGCTTCTCGACGATCTCAACGAATTGATGACCGACGGATCGCTCTGCGCCATGGGCGGACTCACGCCCATGCCGGTCATGAGCGCGCTTCGTCATTTCCCGGAAGATTTCCGTCGCGCGCCAAAACGGCAAGCGGCGGAATAGGAGGCCAGGATGCGCCCGAGCGTTGCCGCCAACCTCATCAACGAAGTCGACTTCGGCACGCCGATTCGCGCGAGCGCGGACGAGGTGACGCTGACGATCGACGGCGTCGCCGTGAGCGTTCCAAAAGGAACGTCCGTGATGGCGGCGGCCATGATGGCGGGCACGCAGATCCCGAAACTCTGCGCGACGGATTCGCTTGAGCCTTTCGGCTCCTGCCGCCTGTGCCTCGTCGAGATCGAAGGCCGCAAGGGCGCGCCCGCCTCCTGCACGACGCCGGCCGAACAGGGCATGGTGGTGCGCACGCAGACCGACCGGCTGGCGAAGCTCCGGCGCGGCGTGATGGAACTCTATATCTCCGATCATCCGCTGGATTGCCTGACCTGCGCCGCCAATGGCGATTGCGAATTGCAGGACATGGCGGGCGCGGTCGGCCTGCGCGACGTGCGCTACGGCTATGCCGGCGAAAATCATTTCGATGGCGCCAAGGACGAGACCAACCCCTACTTTTCCTACGATCCCGCCAAATGCATCGTCTGCAACCGCTGCGTGCGCGCCTGCGAGGAAACGCAGGGAACATTTGCGCTGACGATTACGGGGCGCGGATTCGGTTCGCGCGTCGCGCCGGGGCCGACGAGCTTTCTCGGCTCCGAATGCGTCTCCTGCGGCGCCTGCGTGCAGGCCTGCCCGACGGCGACGCTGATCGAAAAGAGCGTGATCGCGCACGGCCAGCCCGAACATTCCGTAGTGACGACCTGCGCCTATTGCGGCGTCGGCTGCTCCTTCAAGGCGGAGATGCAGGGCGATCGTCTCGTGCGCATGGCGCCCTACAAGGATGGCGCCGCCAACGAAGGCCATTCCTGCGTCAAGGGGCGGTTCGCCTGGGGCTACGCCACGCACAGGGATCGCATCACGAAGCCGATGATCCGCGAAAAGATCACGGACGCCTGGCGCGAAGTCTCATGGGACGAGGCGATTGCGCGCGCCGCCTCCGAATTCCGGCGCATCCAGACGAAATACGGCCGCGAGTCGGTCGGCGCCATCACCTCCTCACGCTGCACCAACGAGGAGGTCTTCCTCGTGCAGAAGCTCGTGCGCGCCGCCTTCAAAAACAACAATGTCGACACTTGCGCGCGCGTCTGCCACGCGCCGACCGGCTACGGTCTCTCGCAGACTTTCGGCACGTCGGCCGGCACGCAGGATTTCAAGTCGGTCGACAAGTCCGACGTCATTCTCGTCATCGGTGCCAATCCGACCGACGCGCATCCCGTCTTCGCCTCGCGCCTGAAGAAGCGCCTGCGCGCCGGCGCGAAGCTGATCGTCGCCGATCCGCGCCGCATCGAGCTCGTCAGATCGCCGCATGTCCGCGCCGCGCATCATCTGCAATTGAAGCCGGGCGCGAATGTCGCTCTGCTCAACGCGCTCGCGCATGTCATCGTCACGGAAGGCCTCGTGAACGAGGCCTATGTGCGCGAGCGTTGCGACGCCGATGATTTCGCATCCTGGGCGCGTTTCGTCGCGCAGGAGAAGAATTCGCCCGAGTCCATGGAACAGCACACCGGCGTGCCCGCCGCCGACGTGCGCGCCGCCGCGCGGCTCTACGCGACCGGCGGCAATGCTGCAATCTATTATGGGCTCGGCGTCACCGAGCACAGCCAGGGTTCGACGACCGTGATGGCCATCGCCAATCTCGCCATGGCGACCGGCAATGTCGGCCGCGACGGCGTCGGCGTGAATCCGCTGCGCGGCCAGAACAATGTGCAGGGCTCGTGCGACATGGGCTCCTTCCCGCACGAATTCTCAGGCTATCGCCACGTCTCGGACGACGCGACGCGCGACATGTTCGAGAGCCTGTGGGGCGTCAAGCTCGACAACGAGCCGGGCCTGCGCATCCCCAACATGCTGGACGAAGCCGTCGAAGGCGCCTTCAAGGGGCTGTATGTGCAGGGCGAGGACATCGCGCAATCCGATCCCGATACGCAGCATGTGACGGCGGGCCTGGCGGCGATGCAATGCGTGGTCGTGCAGGATCTCTTCCTCAACGAGACCGCGAAATACGCGCATGTCTTCCTGCCCGGCGCCTCGTTCCTCGAAAAGGACGGCACCTTCACCAATGCCGAGCGCCGCATCAATCGCGTGCGGCGTGTCATGCAGCCGCTCGGCGGCAAGGCGGAATGGCAGGTCGCCAGCGAACTGGCGACCGCGCTCGGTTATCCCATGCGCTACGAACATCCGGGCGAGATCATGGACGAGATCGCGCGGCTGACGCCGGGCTTCAAGGGCGTCAGCTATGCGAAGATCGACGCGATGGGCTCGGTGCAATGGCCCTGCAACGACGCCGCGCCCAACGGCACGCCGCTCATGCACATCGATCGATTCGTGCGCGGCAAGGGCCGCTTCATGCTGACCGAATATGTGCCGACCGCCGAGCGCGCCGGCGCGCTTTTCCCGCTGCTGCTGACGACCGGGCGCATCCTTTCGCAATACAATGTCGGCGCGCAGACACGGCGCACCGACAACAACGCCTGGCATGACGAGGATGTGCTCGAGATCCATCCCTTCGACGCCGAGCATCGCGGCGTGCGCTCGGGCGATCTCGTCGCGCTCGCCAGCCGCTCCGGCGAAATATCGTTGCGCGCCGAAATCACCGATCGCGTGCAGCCTGGCGTCGTCTATACGACCTTCCACCATGCGGTCACCGGCGCGAATGTCGTGACGACGGAAAATTCCGACTGGGCGACCAATTGCCCGGAATACAAGGTCACGGCCGTGCAGGTTCGCCGCACCAACCAGCATTCGCTTTGGCAGGAGCGCAATGCGCTGGAGGATGTCAGCCTGCGCAGGATCGCCGCCGCCGAACTGGTCCCCGCAAAATGAGCGCGCAATCGACCAAGCTCATGACGATGGCCGGACAGATCGCGGATTTCTTCCGCGCCTATCCGCAGGATGTCGCCATTCGTTCGATCGCCGAGCACATCAACAAGTTCTGGACGCGCAAGATGCGCGATACGTTTCTCGACCTGCCGGAGATCAGGAACGGAACGAGCGACCCGTTGCTCGTCGCGGCGGCGAAATCGGTTCGCAAGGGCTGAGGTCGCGCCTCAATATTCCCATTCGACGCCGACGCCGACCGAAGTCTTGCCGTCGACGCGCGTCTCGCTCTGCACGCGGAAGTTCTTGAAAACGTCGACGCCGACATTGACCGAGGTCTGGTCCGGCTTGACGCCGGTGCGCACGCCGACGCTCACGCCCTTGGCGATATAGCGCGACACGCCGACGGTGGGCCCGCCGGCCGCGCCCGCGTCGATGTCGAGCGTATCGACGCCGAGCGCCTTGCGCATCTTCTCGAAAGCGTCGGCGCCCGAGGTTGCGCCGGTGAATTGCGCGAGCGCCATGGCGAGCTGCACCGCCTGGAACGGCGTGAGCGAGGCCGACGCCTTGGCGAACAACAGGCGCGACAACACCTCGTCCTGCGGCAGGCTCGGCGAGGAGGTGAAGGCGAAGACAGGCTGCGAGGCAGGCCCGGAGACGGCGACATTGGCGGTCACGCCGCCGGCCGAGGTCTGCGCGACGAAGGCGAGTTGCGGCGTGAGGCCGCCGGCAAAGGTCAGCTTGCCCTGCGTGATGTCGAGGCGCTGCGTCAGCAATTGCATGCGCCCGCGTCGCAGATCGAAGCCGCCGTCGACGATCGGCTTCTGGATCGTGCCGGCGATCTTCAGTTGGCCGCCGAATTCCGCGTCGAGCCCGCGCCCGCGCACGAAGATGCGATCGGGCGCGGCGATCACCAGATCAATCGGCGCGTTGAATGTCGGCTTGCGCGCGGCGCGCGCCTTCTCCTTGCGCTCGATCGCGAGCATCTGCGCGGCGAAGCCCTTGGCGTCGATCTGCCGCGTGCCCAGCAGCGGCTTGAGATTGACCGGCATGCGGTCGGGCACGTTCACATCCATCGCGCGCAGGGTGACGCGGCCGGCGACGCGCGGCGCGCGCGCAAGCGGCCCCGTGATCGCCAGGTCGAGATCGCCGGTGGCCGAGGCCAGTTCGCTGTCCACGAATTGCGCGTTCGCGGATTTCACCAGCAGCGCGGCAGGAAAGCCCGCAGCCGGATCGATGCTCACCTTGCCGGCGACCGCAATGCGTCCGCCGTTCTTGGTCTGGCCGTTGAGGCCGGAAATCGTCAGATCGCGGCCGGCGCCGGACAGTTTGCCGGCGATATTGGCGAGCGCAATCCCGTTGGCCGGATCGGAAAAGCCGCCGTTGACGATGTCGATCACGCCGCCGACGGCCGGCGCGGTCGCGGCGCCCTTGAGCGTGAGATCGACCTTCGCCTGTCCCGCGACCGACTGGCCGTTGGCCGACAGCGTCGTATTGGCGAGCGCCGCGTCGAGCGCGCCCTTGATCGCAAGGTCCAGCGCGCCGGCGCCGAGCGGCGCGCTTCCCGTGATCTTCAGTTTGCTGCGCGGCCCGATCGCCACATCGGCGTCCAGCGTGCTGCGTCCGCCGGACAGCGCGCCACGCGCCGTCGCCTCGATCGCCGGCAGGCCGGCGCTGCGCGTCTGCGGCAGGGTCAAGCGTGAAACCTTCACGCGCCAGTCGCCCGCCGGCGCTTTCGCGGTTCCGCCGATCTTCGCCTGCGCGTCGGCGACGCCGTCGAGGGCGAGCGATGGATCAGCGAGCGCGAGGATCGATAGCGGCAGGGCCCGCGCATTGACGTCGAGCGCGAGCTTCTCTCCCGCGAAACCGTCGACCGACAGGCGTCCGCCGCCGGCGGCGATGATAAGGCCCTTCAGCGCCGCGCCGCCGTCGCGCAGTTCGACGCTCGCCGGACCTGCGAGCGCGATCCGCTTGCCCGCGCGCGTCGCCGAGAATTGCGCGATGTCGAGCCGGCGCGGTTCGCCATTGGCGAGCGTCCCGCGTCCCGCGATGGCGAAGCCGCGCGCGTCCATCGCCAGTTCGAGCGCGGTCGCGCCATTCGCGCCGGGCTTTGCGACGAGCCGCGCCTTCGAGATCGTCTCGCCGCCGACGCGCGCCTTGTCGGCGACGATGCGGCCGTCGAGCTCAGGTTTGTTGTAGAGGTCGCGCGCCGTGGCCTGCGCGTCGAGCCGATCGATCGATATGTCGGCGGAGTGTACGCCCTGGCCATGCGCTTCGATGATCGCGGATTGCTTGCCGCCGGCATTGTCGAGCGCGATGTCGGCATCGAGCCGTCCCGCGAGTTTCTGCAAGGCGAAGGGCGAGAAAGCGTCGAGATCGGGCGCAGAGATCGTCAGGCGTCCCCGCGCGAGTTTCGCTGCGTCCAGGGCAAACGCGCCTTTCACGCTGGCGCGATCGACGGAGAGATCGAGCGTATCGATATTCCACGCGTCGCCCGCGCGTTGCGCGCGCAAGGCGCCGCGCGCCGGCCGGCCGTCTATGGCGCCATCGAGCGCAGCCGCAATCGTCGCCGCGCCCGTCAGGTCGTGCGCCTCGCCGGTCAGTGAAAGTTTGGGAATGGCGCGCCCGATCGCGCGCGCGTCCTGCGCGGCGACGCTGAACGTGGCGTCGAGCTTGCGCAGCGAACCCTTGAGCGCGAGGTCGGCTTCTGCGCGACCGGCGAGGCGCGGATCGGCCGCCTTGAGGTCGGGCGCAGCGAGCTTGACGACGAGATCGGCCTTGTCCTGCGTCGCCCGACCGTCGATCGCTGCGCTTGCGCGCTCGCCGGTCAACTGCAGTCTGTCAAAGGAGACGCCACCATCCGCCAGCGCCGCCGCGCCGGAAATGCCGAGCCGCTTTCCGAGCAGGTTGTCGACCGCTGCGACGCCGACGCCGGGTTGCGTGACCGCGCCTTCGAGCGCGCCCGAGACGCGGCCCGCGCTCGGCGTTCCGGACAAGGTCGCGTTCAACGTCAGCGCGCCTTTCAGCTCCGTCTTGGCCAACCCCGCAAATCTCTTCAGGTCCGGCGCAGCCAGACGCGCGCGGCCGTCGATGAGGTCGACGCCGGCGCGGCCCATGAAAGAAAATTCGGCGGCGCCGGTCGACAGCGTGGCGATGGCGACGTCCATCTCGTCGAATTTTGCCGCCCGCGCGCGAAAATCGAGGCGCGCGCTTTCGCCGATCGCTTCCGACAAGGCCGCATCCGCGAGCGCGAGGCCCGTCGCATTGCCCTTGGCCGCGACTTCGAAAAAGCCCGCCGCGCCGGAGGCGGGCGCGACCGAGGCGTCGAGATCGACATGGCCGATGCGCCCCATCGGCCCGCGCGCCTCTTCGATCAGCAGACGCGCCACGCCTTCGGGCCGGGCGAGCGCGCCGGATAATTGCGCGTCGGCGCTCAGCGTCTTCGCCGCAAAGCCGGCGCCCGCCTGCGCCGGCTTGCCGGCGAGCCGCGCCTGCCCGGAGAGCCTGCCATCGGCGCCGAGCGCGCCCGTGCCGTCGAGACGGAAGGCAGAAGCGTCGAGCGACAATCTCTCGACTTGCACGGCGCCGTCGTCGGCGATGGCGGCGGCGCCTTCCATGCGCGTCGTCTTCTCGAACAAAGCCGCCGCATCCCTAGGCAGCAGCGCGGCGAGCCGCGCCGACAGATCGAAATCGACACGGCGTTGCGCGCCCGCGCGCTTGATCGTCGCGATTCCCTTCGCATCGGCGATGGCGCCGGCGCGCGCCTCGAGTGTCGCCGCGAAATCGTCGAGCGTCCCGTCGCCCGCCAGATGCGCCTCGACGGGCGGCAACCCCGGCAGTCCGGCGAGCCGCGCGACGAGGCCGCCCTGCGGTTCGGAAGCGTCGACCGAGAGTTTCAGCTTCGCGCCGTCGCCTGCAATGTCGGCGCGCGCAGCGACCATGCCCGGCGCGTCGGTGCGCTTCGCGTCGAGCGCGAGCCGCGCGGCCGATCCGCTCGCGCCGAGATCGGCGGCGCCTGACAATGTCAGCGCCGCCGCCGCGCCGAGCGTCGGTTCGGCGAGCGCAATTCGGTTGATCTTCAAGGCGCCGACCCGCACCGGCAGCGGCGGCCGCCAGGCGAGCGCCGCCTTGATCTTGTCGACGACGCCGGTCGTATCGGGCGGCGCGGGGCCCGCCACGGGCTTGCGCAGCACGTCGACCGCGCCGATCTCAAGCGCGTCGATGTCGGCGACGCCGCGCAACAGCGCAAGCGGGCGCCAGCGCGCGTCCACGCGATCGATCTTCAGCCACACGCCGTTGGCGTCGGCGATGGAAATGTCGCGCGCGACCGGCGCGCCGGACACGGGATGGTCGAGCGCGCCGATCGAGACGACCGAGCCGGGCGACGAGGCGGCGCGCGAGACATAGGCCGCGATCATGGCGCCGCCCGCGCCCGTATTGGCGAAGATCACGAGGGCGACGACGAGCAGGACCACGCCGGCGAGGCCGAGGCCGGCAATGCGCAGGATGCGGCCGCCGCGCGCCATCAGAACGCCTCCCCGACGCCGATCAGCACGCCGAACTTGCTCTCGCCGTGGCGCCGCGCGATCGGCACGGCGAAGTCGATGCGGATCGGGCCGATCGGCGTGAAATAGCGCAGGCCGAGGCCGACGGATTCGCGGATCGAGGATTTGAAACTCGGAAAGGCCGTATCGAAGGCCGAGCCGGCGTCGATGAAGGGCACGACGCCGATCGTCTCGGTCACCCGGATGCGCGCTTCGAGCGAGGCTTCGAGATAGCTGAGGCCGCCCGAGGGCCCGTCGAAGCCGTTGTGCGGGCTCAGCGAACGATAGCGATAGCCGCGCACCGAGCCGCCGCCGCCGACAAAGAAGCGGCGGTTGGCGGGAACATTCGCGACGCTCGCGCCGATGGTGGACCCCGCTGCGACGCGTCCCGCCAGGATATAGCGCGCCTCCTCGTCGAAGGCGTGATAGGCGGAGATTTGCGCGGTCGACTGCGCCATGGTCAGTCCATGCGGCAGCGCCTTGATGTAGGGCGAGACGCGCAGCGTGGCGCGCACGCCCTTGGTCGGCGCGAGCTTGCTGTCGGTCGAATCGTAATTGATCGCCATGGGCGCGCCGAGCAGCGAATAATTGTGCCCGCCCCACAGGTCGACCGTGCGGCCGGCCTCGGCTTCGATGCCGATCTGCGCCGACAGAAATTCCGAGAAGCGATGGCGCAGCGCGACCTGCGCATTGAGATAGCTCGCGTAATAATAATCCGTGCTTTCGCGAACGCCGGCGACGTCGACAAGCAGATCGTTGCGCGTGCCGCCAAGCGCCGGCTTGATGAAGCTCGCGCCCGCGCGGCCGACCACATTGCGCCAGGCGAATGACGACAGGCCCTTGAACTGCGAGGCGCCGCCGATCGTGGCGATGCCGGCCTGCGCATCGAGCCGCAGACGCTCGCCGCCGCCGAACAGGTTGCGATCCGTCCAGGATGCGCGCGCCGAGGGGCCGTCGACATTGGAATAGAGCGCCGACAAAGCGACCGCGTGTCGCTTGCGCTCGCTGGTTTCGACGAGGATCGGCAGATTGCCGTTGGCGTCGAGCTTCTCGCCGTCCACCACGCGCACGCCGCCGATCGCCTCGATCTGCGAAACGGAATTGCGCGTGTCGAGAATGCGCTTGGGACTGTAAGGCTCGCCCTCCTCCAGATAGATGAAGGAGGAGATGACGCGCGGATCGACGCCCGGCGAACCTTTCACCGTCACCGCGCCGATGCCCGCGCGCGGCCCGGTGTCGATCGTGACCGCAACATCCATCATGCGCAGCCGGTGGTCGACCACGGGGCGCATGTCGACGACCCTGGCGAGCGGATAGGATTTCGCCCGCAATTGGTCGATCCACACGCTTTGTGTCGCACGTACGGTCGCCGCCCGCGCCGGCCCCACGGGATCGGCGCCCATACGGTCGCGATCGATCAGCGCGGGATCGATCAGCCCCTTTGTGCGCGCGTCGTAGATCACGACATTGCGCAGCTGGTAGAGCGGGCCGGGCGCGATCGTGTAGCGGATCGGAACCAGCGTGGTTCCGCGCAATGCTTCCGCCGCCTTGCCGGCTGCGTCGGCGCCGGCCCCCTTCGGCGAGACCGCGACGCCGGCGACCGTAACCCTCACCGAGGCGTCGAAATAACCGCTCGCCCAGAGCGCGTTGGCGAGATCCGGAAAATCGGAAACGACGCGTCGCGACAGAGCGACGCCGGACGAGGGCGCCTCGAGCCGCAGCCGCCAGACCTTGGAAGCGTCCTTCAGCGCCTCGGCGAGACGCGAATCCTCGCCGACGCCGTCGAAGGCCACGTCATAGGCTATGCCGTCGGGCGTCGGCGTCGCTTGCTGCGGCGCGCCGAACAGACCGAAAAAGTCGAAAGCCTGCCCGGCCCCGCCGGATGTGACCCAGCAGAGCAGAGCGAGGCCCGCGGCCAAGAGCGATCTGCTGGTCGAAGCCAACGCTGCAAACTCTCTGATTCACCGACACGCACGGACTGCGTCCTATGGTTATTAGAACGCAGTTTAGTGAATTGTCCTTTATCAACAAGCGCGGCCGCGGCCGCCGGGACATTGCGGCCGGCCGCGCGACGTGGCGTACAATAATGGTATATCGAATTGAAATATAAGATGGAAGTGAGGCGGAACATACCCGCTGTCCAGGTCTCGCTTGGTCTTTGCGCGGCTCTTTTGCGGGGCGCCGTCGCGTTGCGCGCCGTGGCCGCCGCCAGAGCGTCGCCTGCGCTATAGTGCGCCGGCGCCATCCCGGCGCGGGAGCTCCGGGCCCATGGCGACGACCGTAAAGCGCATCTATCTGGCCGGCCCGCTCGGCTTTTCCGAGCTCGGCCGCCGCGGGCAGGGCGCGCTGGTCGCGCTTGTGCGCGACCTCGGCCACGACGTGCTCGACCCCTTCGCGCTCGCCCCGCAGGACGAAATCGAGCATATCGCCGGCCTGGGATCGCTCGATGCGCAACGCGAGGCATGGCGCGATCTCAACCGGCGGATCGGCGAAACCAACGCCCACGCCATTGATTCGTGCGATCTCGTGCTGGCGGTGCTCGACGGCGCCGACGTCGACAGCGGCACGGCCGCCGAGATCGGCTACGCTTTCGCCCGGGGAAAACGAATTCTCGGCTATCGCGGCGATTTCCGGCTGGCTGCCGACAATGTCGGCTCCATCGTCAATCTGCAGGTCGAATATTTCATTACGGCCGGCGGCGGCGAGATCGTCACGACGCTGGCCGCCTTGCGCGACCGCCTCGCCGCGGCCTGAGCGGCCTCAGTCCGCGTTCGCCGCCGGCCAGGTCCAGATGCGCATCGGCGTGGCGATGTTCTTGAGCTGCCGGACGCCATTGTCTTCGAGCGCGATCGCGGTGCGGCCGCGCAGGAACTGGTAGGCCTGCTCGGTCACGGCAATGCCCGCGGGCCGCGCGATCTCCTGCGCCCGCGCGGCGAGCGCGACGCCTTCGCCGAGCCGGTCGAGCTGGCTGACGATCACGTCGCCGACCGCGACGCCGACGCGGAATCGCATGCCGCCGCGCGCCACCGCCTCTTCACGGGAAGCCATGATTGTCTGGAACTCGACCGCCCATTCCATCGCGTCGACAACGCTCGGAAATTCGACCAGCGCGCCGTCGCCCAGCATCTTGAACAGGACGCCGTGCCATTGCACCAGCGTCGGTACGACCACTTCCGCGAAAATGCGGTCGAGCGCGGCCAGCGTGCCCGCCTCGTCGTCGTGCACGAAACGGGTGAAATCCACGAGGTCGAAGGCGACGATCGCGGCGAGCCGCCGTTCGGAATTGCGCGCCGGCGACCACTTGATGCGTCGCAGGATCGAGCGGATGCGCGCCACAAGCTCACGCAGCTCGCAGGGCTTGGCGATATAGTCGTCGGCGCCGAGCTCGAGGCCGACCACGCGGTCGATCGTACTGGCGGTCGCCGTCAGCATGATGATCGGGCAGCCGCAGGTCTGCTTGAGAAATCGGATCAGCGACAGGCCGTCCTCGCCGGGCATGTTGAGGTCGAGGACGACGAGCTCGGGCGTCGCGTGCCGCAGCGCCTCGCGCAGCTCCACGCCGCCGTCGCACAGGGTCGCGTCGAAGCCGTGCATCCTGAGATAATCGCCGACCATGTCGCGCGCGTCGGCGTCATCGTCGACCACGAAGATCATCTGGCCGTTGCTCATGCCTTGGTTCCGTCCTGCGCGGCCTTCAGGCGGATCGAAATCGACGCGCCGCCCGTCTCGCCCTGCGTGACCGCAATCGATCCGTCATGCAGATCGACGATCTTCTTGACGATCGACAGGCCGAGCCCGGTCGACGTCTCGCCGCCGGTCGGCTTGGCCGACAGGCGCTGGAAGCGGCCGAACAGCCGCGACATGTCCTCGGGCATGAAGCCGGGGCCGGAATCCGTGACCTTGACGATATTGCCGTCCCCGTCCGGAAAGGCCTCGACGCGGATCGTCCCGCCGATCTGCGAATATTTCACCGCATTGCTGACGAGATTGTCGATCGCCTCGCGAATGCGCTCGGGATCGCATTCCGTCGCCAGTTCGCCGGAAATAGCGAGGTCGATCGTCTGGCTCTTGCGTTCGGCGAGCGGCCGGTTGGCTTCCGCCACATCGCGCACGACCGCCGCCAGATCGACCGTCTCGTTGCGGACGGAAATGTCGAGCGCATCGTTCATCGCGTCGGTGATCAGCTCGTCGATCATCGAGGTCAGCCGCAGCGCCGAGGAGCGGATATGCCGCAATTGCGGCGCGGCGGCCTGCGCGCCGTCGGCATTGCGCGAAAACAGCTCTTCGAGGATTTCGGACCGGCCGAGGATGACATTGAGCGGGTTCTTCAGGTCGTGCGCGACCTTGCCCAGAACCTCGCTCTGGAAATCATTGACCTGCCGCACGCGCCGCCATTGCGCCTCGAGCCGCCGATTGGCGGCGAGCAGCTTGGCGGTGCGCTCCTCCACGCGCCGCTCGAGATCGGCATTGGCCTGCTCGAGCTGCGAATAGAGCACGACATTGTCGAAGGCGATCGACAGGCGGCTCGAGAAGACCTCGATCAGCGCGCGATCGGTCTCCGTCAGACGTTTGCCAGCCTCCAGGAACACGACCACTTCCGCGGCGCTGTGCGTCGAAATGTAGAGAACCGTGCGCCGGTCGCGGAATTCCGTACGGCGCGTCGTGAAGGCCTCGTCCACGAGGTCGAGCAATTCGCCGTCGAGGCCTTCGAGATTGCTTGCGCCGACGCAGTCGCGATAGCAGCCGGATCCCGCGAGAACCGCCAGCCGCCGGCCGCCCGCGCCAAGGTCGCGCAAGATGAGAATGCCCGCGCAATCGACCGCCAGCAGCGAGGCGACCTGCGTCAGCACCCCCTCGGCCAGCCGTTGCATCGAGCGGAAGTCGAACAGCGTCGGCGTCGCCTCGATGATGATTTCGAGCCCGCGCCGCGTCTCGATCATGCTGCGCAATTGCATGTGGCTGCGCAGCGCCGACGTCAGCGAGGTGAACAACTTGTCCGCGGTGAGTTCCGTCTTCGCCTTGTAGTCGTTGATGTCGTAGTCGACGATCACCTGTCGCTCCGGCGCCTGGCCGGGTTCGCCCGTGCGCAGGATGATGCGCACCGCCTCGTTATGCAATTCGCGACGAATATAATTGACGAGTTCGAGGCCGGCCTGATCGCTCTCCATCACCACGTCGAGCAGCACGACCGCAATATCCGGATTGGCGACGAGCAGGTCGCGGCCCTCCGCCGCCGAATAGGCGGAGACAAGTTCGATGCCGTCGCCGTTGAGCGAATAATCGTAGAGCGCGAACCGAGTTCCGTCGTGCACGGCGGGATCGTCGTCGATCACCGCGACTTTCCACGCCTTGGCCTCGGGGCGCGAAGGCGGCGGGGCGTCGTCTTCGACGAGGCGGATGATGTCGTCGTCGCTCATGCTTTTGCTTCGAGTGGCGTTTCGTCGGCGGCAAACTGCGGCGCGGTCGTCGGCAAAACCATGCGGAAGCGCACACCGCGCGCCGTGTCGGATGAAATCGCGATGCGCCCGCCGAGCCGGTTCGTTACGATATTGTGGACGATGTGCAGGCCGAGCCCGGTGCCGCCGCGGCCTCGCGCTGTCGTGAAGAAGGGGTCGAAGGCGCGCCGCTTCACTTCCTCCGACATGCCCTGGCCGTTGTCGGTGAAGACGACCTCGACCTGTTCGTCGTCGAGCTTGCGCACTTTGATGTCGATTTCGCCGGCGACATCAGGCGTGAAGCCGTGAATGACCGAATTCAGCGTGAGATTGGTGAGCACCTGACCCCAGGAGCCGGGATAGCTGTTCATGTCGATATGTTCGGGGCACTCGATCCTGAGCGCGATGTTGCGCTTGCTCAGCGTCGGGCGCAGCGACAGCATGATCTGGTCGGTCAGCGCCTTCATGTCGAAGCCGCGGCGCTCGGCATGGCTGCGGTCGACCGCCACCTGCTTGAACGACTGGATCAGCTCGGCGGCGCGGTGCAGGTTGGAAACCAGCATGTTCGCCGCTTCGCGATTGCCCTCGACGAATTCGTTGAGGCGCGAGCGACGAAGTTCGCCGCGCTTCATTTCCTCGCTGAAGGCCTCGCATCGCCGCGCCAGCGTCGAAGCGACCGTGACGCTGATGCCGACGGGATTGTTGACCTCGTGCGCCACGCCCGCGACCAGGCCGCCAAGCGCGGCGAGCTTTTCTGCTTCGATCAGGCTGTTCTGCGTCGCGCGCAATTCCTCGTAGGCGGTCTCGGCCCGCCGCTTGGAGGCGATCAGGTCGGCTTCGGCCTGCAGCTTGGCGATCGCATTCTCGCGAAAGATCTCGAGCGCCCGCGCCATTTCGCCAATCTCGTCGCGAGCCTCCGTGCCGGCGACGCGCGTATCGAGACGTCCTTCGGCGATCCGGTTCATCGAATTCATCAGCGAGCGCAGGGGAAGGCTGACAGAGCGCGAGAACACTGTGCCGAAGAAGCCGATGACCGCGAGCGAGACCAGGGTCACGATGGCGATGACGAGGTAGACGGCGCTCAGGGCGCTGTCGAGTTGTCCCTGCACCCGCGTCTCGCGCTGACGCATGTTGTCGGAAAGCTTTGTCGCAAGTTCCGACATTTCCGCCTGGCTCTTGTCGACGACATTTTGCAGGAGCCGGTTCTGTTCCTTGAATTCGGCGGTCAGCTTCTGCAGGCCGTCCTTGAGCTGCCGGGCGCGCGTCTGCAGGCGCTGCAGGGCGGCGCGCTGGATATCGCCGTCGGACAGGTCCAGCATGACGGGGATCGTGTTGATGATCGTGTCGAGATTGCCGAGCGCTTCGTCGGCCGGCGCCGAGGACGTCGAGAGATAATAGGAATTGATCGCGACCGACGTCGTGGCGAAGGCGTCGCGCGACTTGCCGAGCGGCGGCGCGATCAGCGCGGCGCGGTCGGCGATCGTGCTTTCGAGAATCGCGTAGAGGCCGCTCATCTCGCGCGAGGGCTTGAGGATCTGTTCTTCATAGAGCGTGGCGATTTCCGTCCGCGCGGCGCGCAGCTGGTCGAACCCGGAAACGAGACGGTTGGTCAGGTCGCGCAGCGCCTCGGCCTGCGGGGACAAGGCCGGATCGGTCGCTGCCCGTTCGAACAATGTGCCGGTGATCGAACTCCAGCGTCCCTCGATCTCGGCGAGCACCTCCGGCGTCGGTTGGATGAAGTAGCGATGGATCAGCGACTGGACACGGCTGGCCTCCGATTCGATCGTCGCGACCAGCCGCTCGGAGCCGCGCACCGACTGCAATTCCTTCCAGGTGTCGTTGAGCAGCCGCGAACTGATCCACAGCAGGATGGCCAGAACGACGATGACCGCGATGTTGACGGCCGCGACCAGGAAGATGCGCGTGCGGATGCGCAGCCGCCTGACAAAGCTTTCGACGACATAGATGAACCCGCCCGACGCGGCGCCGTCCGGCGCATGGCGTGTCGCTTCGGGCTGATCCTTCATTTGACGGCGCGGATCCGCTCGACGAGCTCGCGCACGCGCGGGTTGCGCATCGCCTCGTCATAGATCGGCTTCATGGCCTCCTCGAACGGCCGGCGGTCGAAAGTCTCGACGATCTGATTGCCGGCGGACCGCGCCTCCTCGCGCGCCCGCTCAACCCAGGCGCGCCATTGCAGGTTCATGTAATTGCTCGACTCGCGCGCCGCATCCATGAAGATTTTCTGGTCGTCCGGCGAAAGCGCGTCCCACGCCTTGCGCGACATGACGAGCACTTCCGGGATCATCGTGTGCTCGGTCAGCGTGTAATGCCGGGCGACCTTGTAATGATTGGTCGTGACATAGGAGGGCCAGTTGTTTTCCGCGCCATCGAGGATGCCGGTCGACAGTCCCGTCATCACCTGGCCGTAGGACAGGGCGATCGGCTCGGCGCCGATCGCCCTGATCATGGCCTTCTGGAGTTCGGACTGCTGCACGCGAATGCGCAGGCCCTTGGCGTCCGCGAGCGTCCGGATCGGGCGGATGCTGTTGTAGATCGAGCGCGCGCCGGACTCGTAATACGTGAGGCCGATGAGCCCGTGCGATGTCAGCGAGGACAGAATCTCCTTCCCGATCTCGCCGTGCAGCACCGCCCACATGTGCTCGTTCGAGCGGAACAGGAAGGGCAATCCGAGCACCTCGATCTCCGGCGTGAGCGCGGAGAGCGGCGCAGCGTTGATCCGGTCGATGTCGATCGCGCCGACCCGCGTCTGCTCGATCGTCTCTTTTTCCTCGCCAAGCTGGCGGGAGTGGAACACGACGATGCGGTGGCGCCCCTGCGTGCGCTCGGCGACCAGCCGGCTCATGAATTCGACGGCCTGCACGGTCGGATAATCGGCCACCTGTGTATCGGCGGCGCGGAATTCGCGCCCGTTCGCGGAAGATGCGAGGAGGCCGCCGACTGCAACGGCGATCGCGGCGCACCGGCTTGCAAGCTTACGGAGCGCGTGGTCCATGTCGCCTCTCATCCCCTTGACGGCGGCCGCATATTGCGGAAGCGCCGGGCAATTATCAACCTCGTTTCGCCGCCCGGCCAGGTTCCGTCGATGAAGCCCGCGCCTTGATGTTCGCGCCGGCTTCGGGGAAAACTCGCGCCAGTCGCGGCCGCCCGCTGCGCCCGACGCGCCACGGAGCCTTGCATGTCCAGCGAGCCAGTCATCGCCCACCCCGCCGACTGGCGGTCGGACGTGTTCAGGGTGCTCAAGCGGCATCAGGTCCGCCACGTCGCCTATGTGCCGGACGCAGGCCATGCCGCCGCCATCGACATGGCGGTCGCCGACCCCGATATTGCCGCCGTCGCGCTCACCACCGAGGAGGAGGGGATCGGCTATCTCGCGGGCGCCTGGCTCGGCGGCGAGCGCGGCGCGCTGCTCATGCAATCCTCCGGCGTCGGCAATTGCATCAACATGCTGGCCCTGCCGGCCGCCGGGCGCTTTCCCCTGCTGATGGTCGTGACGATGCGCGGCGACTGGGCCGAGTTCAATCCGTGGCAGAACCCGATGGGGCAGGCGACCGAGAAGGCGCTCAACCTCATGGGCGTGCTCACCTGGCGCGCCGATCGCGCCGAGGATGTCGAGCCGCTGCTGCATGGCGCGGCCTCCATGGCCTTCAACGGCGACAGCGCCTGCGCCGTGCTGCTCGGCCAGCGACTGATCGGCGAAAAGCAATGGGTGAAGACGAATGGATAAGGCAGTTCACGCGCTCGACCGTCGCGAAGCCGTCGCACGCCTGCTCGCCGACCGTAGCCCCGATCTCCTCGTCGTCACCGGTCTCGGCTCGCCCGCCTATGACGTGATGGCGGCCGGCGACGACGACCGGAATTTCTATCTCTGGGGCGCGATGGGCGGCGCGGCCATGGTCGGCCTCGGCCTCGCCAGGGCGCAGCCGGGCAAGTCCGTGCTGGTCGTCACCGGCGATGCGGAGGCGATGATGGGCCTCGGCGCGCTGGCGACGATCGCCGTGCAGAAGCCCGCCAATCTGACGATCGCCGTGCTCGACAACGGGCATTTCGGCGAGACGGGAATGCAGGCGAGCCACACCGGGCTCGGGGTCGAACTGGACAAGGTGGCGGCGAGCCTCGGTTTCGCGTGGACAGACAGGGTTTCCGATCTCGCCGGCGTCGACGCCTTGCGCGCGAAGATCGCCGCGCTCGCCGGCGCCGGCCTCGCTGTTCTCCGGATCAGGGCCGAAAACCCGCCGCGCGTCCTGCCGCCGCGCGATGGCGTGCATCTGAAAAACCGGTTCCGCGCCGCGCTCGGCTTCGCGACGAACTAGACGCGCCGCAATTTCGCATGGCGGACAAGCGCGGCGGGCGTTTCACATCGCGTGGCGCTTCGCTAATAGACTGGCGGAAACGTATCAGACCGAGGGCGGAAGCAGATCATGAGCGTCTCGAACAATTATCCGGAAATCCGCGACGCCGTGCGGGCGCTCTGCGCCGAATACCCCGCCGAATATCACCGCAAGGTCGATGAAGCGCGCGGCTACCCGGAAGAATTCGTGGATGCGCTGACCAAGGCCGGCTGGATGGCCGCGCTGATCCCGGAAGCATATGGCGGCTCGGGGCTTGGGCTCACCGAGGCCTCCGTCATCATGGAGGAGATCAATCGCTCCGGCGGCAATTCCGGCGCCTGCCATGGCCAGATGTACAATATGAACACGCTGATCCGGCATGGCTCGGAACAGCAGCGCCAGAAATACCTGCCGCGCATCGCCAACGGCGAAATCCGCCTGCAGTCGATGGGCGTGACCGAGCCGACGACCGGCACGGACACGACGCGCATCAAGACGACGGCGGTCAAGAAGGGCGACCGCTACGTCATCAATGGCCAGAAGGTCTGGATCTCGCGCATTCAGCATTCCGATCTCATGATCCTGCTCGCCCGCACGACGCCGCTCGATCAGGTGAAGAAGAAATCGGACGGCATGTCGATCTTCCTCGTCGACCTCAAGGAGGCGGTGAAGAAGGGCATGACGGTCCGGCCCATTCTCAACATGGTCAATCACGAGACCAACGAACTGTTCTTCGACAATCTCGAAATCCCCGAGGAGAACCGGATCGGCGAGGAGGGTCAGGGCTTCAAGTACATCCTCACCGGCCTCAATGCGGAGCGCACGCTTATCGCGGCAGAATGTATCGGCGACGGCTACTGGTTCGTCGACAAGGTCTCGGCCTATGCGAAGGAACGCGTGGTGTTCGGCCGGCCGATCGGCCAGAACCAGGGCGTGCAGTTCCCGATCGCTGAGAGCTACATCGAGGTCGAAGCGGCCAATCTCATGCGCTTCGAGGCGTGCCGTCTCTATGACGCCGGCGAGCCCTGCGGGGCGCAGGCCAATATGGCGAAATATCTTGCGGCCAAGGCGTCCTGGGAAGCGGCCAACGCCTGCATCCAGTTCCACGGCGGCTTCGGCTTCGCCTGCGAATACGATGTCGAACGCAAGTTCCGCGAGACGCGGCTTTATCAGGTCGCGCCGATCTCGACGAATTTGATTCTCAGTTTCGTTGCGGAACACGTGCTGGGGCTGCCGCGGTCATTCTGAACGCCGCATCTACCAAGGCCTTCATACTGAGGAGCCTGACCAAAAACTCGGACCTTCATCCTGAGGAGCGCCATCGATCTCGAGCTTGCCCGAGATCGACATGAAATGCCCAAGTCGGGCAAGCCCGACTTGGGTGGCGCGTCTCGAAGGATGGCCGAGGTTCGAAACGCTGGATCATGCTTCGAGACGCCTGCTGCGCAGGCTCCTCAGCATGAGGGATTTGGATCGGCAGCGAATTTCGAGTCGGACTTTCAGGAGCAGGCGAAGCCTGCCTCTCGAAGCATGGGGATGCGGCGCGCCCTTCGAGACGCGGCGCGCTGTCAGACGATCACCACCCGCGCCGGCCCCTCGCTCACGCGCCCGATCACGCGCGCGAACGGATAGCCCTCCGCAACGATCCGCGCCGCGATTTCGGCGGCCCGCTGCTGGGCGCAGGCCACGAGCAAGCCGCCCGACGTCTGCGGGTCCGTCAAGAGATGGCGCCGCCAGTCCGGCCAGTTCGACGGCAGCGCGACATGCTCGCCGTAACTCGTCCAGTTGCGATGCGAGGCGCCGGTCACGCAGCCCTGTTGCGTCAGCGCGGCGGCGGAATCGAGGAACGGCAGGTTCGCCCAGTCGATCGTGATCGTCGCGCCCGACCCTTGCGCCATCTCAAGCGAATGGCCGAGCAGGCCGAAACCGGTGACGTCGGTGATCGCGTGCACATCCGCATCGGTCGCAAGCTTCGCGCCGATCTTGTTGAGCGTCGTCATCGAGTCCACCATCTCGGCGTACATGTCGCCGGTCAGCAGGTTCTTCTTCACGGCCGAGGAATAGACGCCGACGCCGAGCGCCTTTGTCAGGATCAGCGCGTCGCCGGATTTCGCCGCGCTGTTGCGACGGATGTTCTCCTGTTTGCATGTGCCGATGACGGCGAGCCCATAGACTGGTTCGGGACAGTCGATCGAATGGCCGCCGGCGACGGGAATGCCGGCTTCCGCCGCGCTCGCGCGCCCGCCTTCCAGAATCTTGCGCACCATGTCGGCCGGGATCTTGTCGACGGGCATGCCGAGAATGGCGAGCGCCATGATCGGCGTCGCGCCCATGGCGTAGACGTCTGAGATCGCATTGGTCGCCGCGATCCGCCCGAAGTCGAAGGGATCGTCGACCATCGGCATGAAGAAGTCGGTGGTCGCGACGATGCAGGTCCCGTCGTCGAGCCGGTAGACGGCGGCGTCGTCGCCGGTCTCCGTTCCGACGAGCAGATTTGCGTAGGGACTGACGGCGGGTTGCCCCGCCATCAGTTCGCGCAGCACCGAGGGCGCGAGCTTGCAGCCGCAGCCTCCGCCATGCGCGAGGGAAGTCAGGCGAACGACGGGCGCATTCATGGGCGTTTGCTCCTTGCCGTCCTCAGGCGGACGTCGTTTCCTTCGTGCGGATCGTATAGCGGAAATTGTCGGGGTCGAGCGGATCGAGCTGCGCCCCGTTGGTCTCGCCCTGCGGATACATCAGGAAACCGACCTTGCCGGTTTTCGAGCCGGGCAGAACGACGTCATGCGCGCAATTGTAGGCCAGCCAGTTCGTCTCCCAACCACCGAACAGCGCTTTTCGCGCAGCGACGACCTTGGCTTCATTTGCCGCCAGATTGCCTAGCGGCTCCTCGAGTATCACCTTGCGGACGTCGGCCGGATCCATCGCAACCCAGCCATGGCCGTCGAGGAAGACCTCCGCGCGGCAATGCTGCGCCTTTGTCACCAGCTCCGAATTGGCGCCGAGGCTCTTGTATCCGAAGCGCGACGGCGCGATGCGCAGGCCGTAGACGTCGCGCGCCGGAATGCCGGCGGCGCGCGCGAGGCCGACGAACAGCGCATTGAGATCGGCGCATTTTCCGCCGAGATCCCCCGACTTCAGCATGCCCGCCACATCGCCCGACCCGCATCCCCGCGTGGAAGCGCGGCGATAGGAATTGTCGACGACCCATTCGTAGATCGCGCGCGCCTTGTCGATGTCGGTTTTCGCCAGGCCGACGGCGCGATCGGCCGTGTGCTTCACGATGCCGTCGAGCGGCACGAGGTCGGTGGAGGAGAGATAGAGCTTGCGCTCGGCGTCCGGCAACGGCGCGGCCTTGCCGGGCTTGGTCAGGTCTGCCGCACGGTCACGCGTCGCCATGTTGCTGACGATTTCGACATAGGGCTTCTGCTCGGCGGACGACCATTCGACGTGCAGAAGATCAGCGCCACCGGACCTGGCTTCCTGCGCCTTGCCGTTGGTCTTCCAACGCGAACCCTTGGGCTGGAACCAGTCCGGCGCATTCATGGCGGGCAGCGGAATCCACGCCTGCGTCGCGCCTTCCGGCATCAGAATGTCGATCCGCGTCGTCACCTCGAATGTGCGCCACGCGCCGGGCGTGGGCGCGAAGATCGCGTCCGCGTGCGCCCCCCAATGTGTCAGCAAGGCCGCGCCGGCCGCCGCGCCGCCCGCCAGAAATCCGCGTCTGTCGATTCCCATCGCCTGCTCTCCCTCTCATCGCGCTTCGGCGCTTGTCGCTTGTGTCGAGATTTGCTGCGGCTCGAACCTGTCCCAGTCGACAGTGGTTTGCGCGGCAAGCATTGGCGCGAGGGCGCCGTCGAGCACGAAACTCGTCGGCAGCGTCGCAACGCCCCAGGCGCGCGCAACGGATCGGTCACGGTCGAGCAGTACGGGAAAGCCGGTTTCGGACTTCGCAAGAAAGCGGCGCACGCGCATGTCCGGTTCGGCGACGGAAATGGCGATCACACGAGCGCCCGGCCCGGCGCGCTTCGCGAGGCGGACGAGCGACGGCAGTTCCGTGCGGCAGCTTTCGCACCAGGTCGCGAAAAAGTGAACAATGGTAATGTCAACCGGACCGGCCGCGAGCGCGTGCTGCGCCCCCTGCGCATCCGCTAGCGCGAACTTCGGCGCCGGCCCGCGCCAGGCTTTCAATTCCGGAGGGGCGGCGCACGCCGCGCTGCCGCTGAAAGCGAGCAACGCAAGCACAAGGCCCAACACGCTGGCGCCCCGACACGCGGGAGCGGTGCGATCGATCATCGCGTCAAGGCTAGCCCAGCCGAAAAGCGCCCGTCAAACCTGTTGGCGGCCCGGCGCGATATTGCGCCGCAATATAGTTCACATATGCAAACTGCTGAATTTGACAGGCATTGCGCGCGAACTTAGCTTTTTCGCAAGCTGATATGTCAGCTTCGAGTCGAAGGTCGCGCGCCCCCCAACGAGAGCGACAATCTCTGGGTTTCGAGCGGCTTTCTGTCGGGAGGAAAACCCATGAATGTCGAGCTGTCTCGGCGCCAGTTTGTGATTGGCGCGAGCGCGGGTGCGGCAGGCACGGCTCTCGGCGCGTTTGGTTTCGGCGAGGTCGAACAGGCCTACGCGACGACCATTCGGCCGTTCAAGCTGGCGAGCCTGAAGGAAGCCCGCAACACCTGCCCCTATTGCTCCGTCAGCTGCGGAATGATCCTTTATTCCAAGGAGAACCCGCAGACCAAGAAGATGGACCTCGTCCATATCGAGGGCGACGTCGACAATCCGGTGAACCGCGGAACATTGTGCCCGAAGGGCGCCGCCGCTCTCGATTTCGTCCATTCCAAATCGCGTGTGCTCTACCCGATGCACCGCAAGCCCGGATCGGACAAGTTCGAGCGGGTCTCCTGGGACGCGGCGCTCGACCGCATCGCCAAGCTGATCAAGGAAGATCGCGACGCGAATTTCGTCGAGAAGAACAAGGACGGCGCGACCGTCAACCGGCTCACGACGACCGGTCTGCTCGGCGGCTGCGCGGCCTCCAACGAGTCGGGATGGCTGACCTACAAGTTCGCCCGAAGCCTCGGCATCGTGCAACTCGACAATCAGGCAAGGATTTGACACTCGCCGACGGTGGCCAGTCTGGCTCCAAGTTTCGGCAGAGGCGCAATGACCAACTCCTGGACCGACATCCAGAATGCGGATGTCGTGGTCATCATGGGGGGCAATGCGGCTGAGGCTCATCCTGCGGCTTCAAATGGGTGACGGAGGCGAAAGCCAACCACGGCGCGAAGCTCGTGGTGGTCGATCCGCGCTTCACGCGGTCGGCGGCGCTTGCCGACTATTACTGCCCAATCCGCCCGGGAACCGACATCGCCTTCCTCGGCGGCGTCATCAACTATCTCCTGTCGAACAACAAGATCCACAAGGACTATGTCGCCAACTACACCAACGCCGCGTTCATCGTGCGCGAAGGTTTCAAGTTCGATCCGGAATCGGGCCTGTTCTCCGGCTATAACGCCGACAAGCACAGCTACGACCGGAGCGAGTGGGAATATGAGATCGGCCCGGACGGAATCGCGGTCCTCGACCGCGAGATGACCAATCCGCGCTCGGTGATGCAGCTTCTGAAGCAGCATTATTCGCGCTACACGCCGGATCTCGTTTCGTCGGTGACCGGTTCGCCCAAGGACAAGTTCCTGAAGGTGTGCGAGTACATCGCCTCGACCGCCAATGGCGAGCGCACGGCGACCTTCATGTACGCGCTCGGCTGGACCCAGCACACGCACGGTTCGCAGAACATCCGCACCGCCGCGATGATCCAGCTCCTGCTCGGCAACATCGGCGTGCCCGGCGGCGGCATCAACGCGCTGCGCGGCCACTCGAACGTACAGGGCTACACCGACATCGGCGTGATGACCCATCTCATTCCGGGCTATCTCGGAATGCCCAACGACAAGGAAGTCGACTTCAAGACCTATCTCGGCAATCGCAACTTCAAGCCGCTGCAGCCCGGCCAGACGAGCTACTGGCAGAACTACAACAAGTTCGCCGTCAGCTTCTTCAAGGCCATGTACGGCGACAAGGCGACGCCCGAGAACGGTTTCGGCTACGACTGGTTCCCGAAGACGGAGCGCAGCTACGATCACCTGGCGCAGTTCGAGGACATGCACCAGGGCAGGATCAACGGCTACATCTGCCAGGGTTACAACCCGTTGTGGTCGACTCCGAACAAGAACAAGGTCGCCGAAGGCCTGGCGAAGCTGAAATGGCTCGTCAGCATCGACCCCCTGGAGACGGAGACCGCGAAGTTCTGGGAGAACCACGGCGAGTTCAACATCGCCGAGCCCTCCAAGATCAAGACCGAAGTCTTCATGCTTCCGGTCGGCTGCTTCGCGGAGGAGGACGGTTCGCTGACCAACTCCAACCGCGCGATCCTCTGGCACGAGAAGGGCGCCGACATGCCCGGCGAGGCCAAGGGCGACGCGCAGGTGTTGGCGGAGCTCTTCGTCCGCATCCGCGACCTCTACAAGAAGGATGGCGGCAAGGCGCCCGATCCGATCCTCAACACGGATTGGTCGTACCATGATCCCAAGAACCCGGAAGCCGTGGAACTCCTCAAGGAGCTCAACGGGCGGGCCATCTCGGATCTTGCCGACGCCACGGGCAAGGTGACGCGTCCTGCAGGACAGCAATTGTCGAGCTTCGCCGAATTGCGCGACGACGGCTCGACCATGGCGGCCTGCTGGATTTACACCGGCGCCTATACGTCGACCGGCAATATCACCGCCCGGCGCGACAATTCCGACCCGAGCGGCAAGGGCGTCCACCCCAACTGGGGCTTCGCCTGGCCCGCCAACCGGCGCATCCTGTACAATCGCGCTTCGGCCGATCCGCAGGGCAAGCCGTGGTCGCAGAAGAAGTCCTATGTCTACTGGGACGGCGCCAAGTGGACCGGCGCGGACGTGCCGGACTACGGCCCGACCGTCGCGCCGGACAAGAACGTCGGCCCCTTCATCATGAACCCGGAGGGCGTCTCGCGCCTCTTCGCGCGCAAGTTCATGGCCGAAGGACCGTTCCCCGAGCACTACGAGCCCATGGAATCCCCGCTGGACAACGCCTTCCATGCGAAGACGAAGAACAATCCGGCGGTGCGCATGTACAAGGACGACGTGGCCCAGCTCGGAACGACGAAGGAATTCCCCTTCGTCGGAACGACCTACCGTCTGACGGAGCACTTCCACTTCTGGACGAAGAACGTACTCATCAACGCATCGTTGCAGCCCGAGCAATTCGTCGAGATTTCGCAGGAACTCGCGAAGGAGAAGGGCATCACGAGCGGCGGCTGGGTGCGGGTGTGGTCCAAGCGCGGCTCGATCAAGGCGAAGGCCGTGGTGACGAAGCGCATCAAGCCTCTGATGTGCGGCAACACCCCGGTGCATGTCGTCGGCATCCCCATTCACTGGGGCTTCGTCGGCGTCGCGCGCAAGGGCTTCGCCACCAACACGCTCACGCCTTTCGTCGGCGACGCCAATTCGCAGGCGCCGGAGTTCAAGGCGTTCCTCGTCAACATTGAACCGGCCACAGGGCCGGTAGCCTAGGGAGGAGGCGTCATGTACCCACCGCTTCCAAATCCGGGAACCGGACCCTCGGCGCCGAAGTTCGGCGAGAAGGACCTCGTCCGCCGCTCCGCATCGACGGTGACCCCGCCGGCGCAGCGCCAGACGCAGGTCGCCAAGCTGATCGACGTGTCGAAGTGCATCGGCTGCAAGGCCTGCCAGTCGGCCTGCCAGGAGTGGAACGATCTTCGCGAGGAGGTCGGAACCAACGACGGCACCTACAACAATGCGCATGATCTGACCCCGGCCAGCCTCACGGTCATGCGCTTCACCGAATGGGACAATCCGGAGACGGGCAATCTCGAATGGCTGATCCGCAAGGACGGCTGCATGCATTGCGAGGATCCGGGCTGTCTCAAATCCTGCCCGGCGCCCGGCGCCATCGTGCAATATTCGAACGGCATCGTGGACTTCGATCACACGAAGTGCATCGGCTGCGGCTATTGCGTGAAGGGATGTCCGTTCAATATTCCGCGCATCTCGAAGGTCGACAACAAGGCCTACAAGTGCACGCTCTGCTCCGACCGCGTCGCGGTCGGCCAGGGGCCGGCCTGCCAGAAGGCGTGCCCGACCCAGGCGATCGTGTTCGGCCCCAAGGACGACATGAAGAAATGGGCGGACGGGCGCATCGCGGACCTGAAGTCGCGCGGCTACAAGACCGCGGGTCTCTACGATCCGCAGGGCGTCGGCGGCACGCATGTCATGTACGTGCTGCAGCATGCCGACAAGCCGGAGATCTATGCCGGCCTGCCGAACAATCCGCGCATCAGCCCTGTCGTGGAGCTCTGGAAGGGCCTGACCAAATATACGGGTCTTGCCGTCATGGGCGCCGTCGCCGCCTTCGGCTTCGTGCATCACATGATCGCCGGCCCCAACAAGGTCTCGGCTGAAGACGAGGCCAACGCCAGCAAGCTGGCGGGAGGCAAGTCATGAGTGGCAATATCGACTCCGGCGGCAGGATCCATCCGGGCGATCCTGTCGTCGTCGACCGCTACACCCCGGGCGCGCGGGCCAATCACTGGGTGACGGCGATCTGCCTGATCCTGCTCGCGCTCTCCGGTCTCGCCCTGTTCACGCCGAGCCTGTTCTTCCTTACGGGCCTGTTCGGCGGCGGCCAGACGACGCGCGCGATCCATCCCTGGATCGGCGTCGTCCTGTTCCTCTCCTTCTCCGGCCTGTTCTTCCGCTTCTGGAAGCTCAACCTGTGGAAGCGCGAGGATGGCGAATGGATCGCCCATGCCGGCGATCTCGTCGCCGGCCACGAGGAGCGCATGCCGGAGGTCGGCAAATACAATGCCGGCCAGAAGATGGTGTTCTGGGGCATGTCCCTGCTCATCATCGTGCTGATCGCGTCGGGACTGACGATCTGGGACGAATATTTCTTCGCCTATACAACCATCCCGACCAAGCGCATCGCCGTGCTCGTCCATGCGATCTCGGCGGTCCTCATCATCAGCGTCTGGATCGTGCATGTCTATGCGGCGATCTGGGTGCGCGGCACGATGGGCGCGATGACCAAGGGGCAGGTGACCGGCGGCTGGGCCTGGCGGCACCACCGCAAATGGCTCAAGGATCTGGTGACGGCCGATCGTCAGCGCTAATATGCCATCCGAAACCTGCGGCCGCGTGAAAAACGCGGCCGCTCCACGTGGCCCGTGCGGTTCGTGAGTGAACGCTATGAGTGAGACCGGCGCGACGCCGACTACCCCCGTCGACATTGGATCGCGCGCCGAACCGCCCTTCGCCCGCCTTCCCGAACCCGCCACGCTGTTCCGCCAGCGCGCCCAGCGCTTCGCCGTGCTCGCGCAGACGCACGAGCTCGCGCCCTACCTGCATTTCATGGCGGGCCTGACCGAGGCGCAGCATCGCACTCAGGAATCTGGTCTGCCCGCGCCACAGGCGCCGGGCGAGGCCGAGCGCGCGCGAGCGGCGCAGCACGCCATGCCGCCGATCGACTGCGGAAATTTCGCGGAAGACCCGGCGCTAGCTGCGACCTTTGACAGGTTGTTCGATCTCGCGCGGCAGATCGACATGCCCGGCGAGGCGGCCGAGGCGCTGGGCAAGGTCAGGCGCATGGAAAGCGCTGAGCGCGTCGCGATGGCCAATGCGACCTTCGCCAATCGCATGGACCCGACACGCATCGCCGAACAGGTTTTTCTCGCCGCGGGCATGCAGATCCACGCGACGCGTCTCGCCGCGACGCTCGACGCCAAAGCGCTCACGCCGGTCGGGCAGGGCGTGTGCCCGGCCTGCGGCGGTCCGCCGGTCGCCAGTCTCGTCGTCGGCTGGCAAGGCGCGCACGGCTCGCGCTTTGTCTCCTGCGCGCTCTGTGCGACGCTCTGGCACGAGGTCCGCGTGAAATGCGTGTGCTGCGGCGCGACCGAAGGCATTCGCTATCAGGAAATCGAGAACGGACCAGGGGCCGACCTCGTGCGCGCCGAATGCTGCCCGACATGCAATCGCTACGTGAAGATCATGTTGCAGCACAAGGACGGCGCGCTCGATCCCGTGGCCGACGATGTCGCGACGCTTGGGCTCGACTTGCTCTTGCGCGATGGCGACATGCGGCGCGGCGCCGTCGATCCCTTCCTGCTCGGCTATTGAAGCCATGACAGCGAAAGGCGCCGCGTCAGACGCCGACCGCCGCCGTCTGCCAGGGGTCGACGAGGTCCTGCGCGATGCGACAACGAGCGCGGCGATCGAAACGCATGGCCGCACGGCCGTAGTCACCGCGGTCCGCGCGGAACTCGCCGAGGCCCGCGCAGGCCGCGCGTCGCCGGGCGCGGCTGCGGAAATTGCTGTGCGCGCCGCGCGCCGGCTCGAACGCGCGAATGCGCCGAGCCTGAAGCCCGTCTTCAATCTCACCGGCACGGTGCTGCACACCAATCTCGGACGCGCGCGTCTCGCCGAAGCCGCGATCGAAGCGGCGACGCGGGCGATGCGCGAGGCGGTCGCGCTCGAATTCGATGTCGGCGGCGGCAAGCGCGGCGAGCGCGACGACCATCTGCGCGCGCTGCTGTGCGAACTGACCGGTGCGGAAGACGCCACCATCGTCAACAACAACGCCGCCGCGGTGTTGCTGACGCTGAACACGCTCGCGCGCGGCAAACGCGCCATCGTCTCGCGCGGCGAACTGATCGAGATCGGCGGCGCCTTCCGCATGCCCGACATCATGGCGCGCGCCGGAACGAAGCTCGTGGAAGTCGGCACGACCAATCGCACGCACGCGAAAGACTATGTCGCCGCGCTCGAACAGCCGGCGGGCCTCGTTCTCAAGGTGCACACGTCGAACTATCGCATTGAGGGTTTCACCAAAGAAGTTTCGGCGCGCGAACTCGCTGCGATCGCGCATGCGCACGGCGCGCCGCTGGTCAACGATCTCGGCTCCGGCGTGCTCGTCGATCTCGCGCGCTACGGCCTCGATCGCGAGCCGACGGTCGCCGAGGCCGTTGCGGAAGGCGCCGATCTCGTCACTTTTTCCGGCGACAAGCTGCTCGGCGGCCCGCAGGCGGGCTTCATCGTCGGCCGCAAGGAACTGGTCGTGCGCATCAACAAGAACCCGATGAAGCGCGCCTTGCGCGTCGACAAGATCAGGATCGCCGCGCTCGAGGCGACGCTGAAACTTTATCGCGATCCCGACCGCCTCGCGAAAAACCTGCCGACGCTCGCCATGCTCGCGCGCGCGCCGGATGAGATCGCCGCGCAGGCGCGCCGCATTGCGCCGCGCGTGCAGGCGCTTGTCGGCGCAGCCTTCGTCGTGGAGCCTGCGACTTGCGCCAGCGAGGTCGGCTCCGGCGCCTCGCCTGTCGAGACCATCGCGAGTGCAGGTCTCGCCATCCGCGTGCAGGATTCGCGCGGCGGGCAACGCGCGCTTCTGGCGTTGAACACGGCGCTGCGCGCACTGCCGTGGCCGGTCATCGGCCGTATCGCCGACGGCGCGCTCGTTCTCGACCTGCGCTGCCTGAGCGACGAAGCCGCCTTCCTCGCCAATCTCGCGCATCTGCCGAAGCCCGAGAGCGCGGCATGATCGTCGGCACGGCCGGCCATATCGACCACGGCAAGTCTTCGCTGGTGCGCGCTTTGACCGGCGTCGACACCGATCGCCTCAAGGAAGAAAAGGCGCGCGGCATTTCGATCGACCTCGGCTTCGCCTATGCGCCGGCGCCCGACGGCTCCGTACTCGGTTTCGTCGACGTGCCCGGCCACGAGAAATTCGTGCACACCATGCTCGCCGGCGCGACCGGCGTCGATTTCGTTCTGCTCGTCGTCGCCGCCGACGATGGGATCATGCCGCAGACGCGGGAGCATCTGGCGATTCTCGACATGCTCGGCCTCGAACGCGGCACGGTCGCGCTCACCAAATGCGACATGGTCGCCCCCGAGCGCATCGCGGAAGTTTCGGCTGAAATCGACAATCTGCTCGCCTCGTCGCAGCTCGCCGGCGCTGAAGTCATGCCGGTCTCGTCCGTGACCGGCGCTGGCGTCGAACACTTGCGGCAAAGATTGTTCGAAGCCTCGGCCGTCACCGCCGCGCGAACCGGCGAAGGCGGCTTTCGTTTCGCGGTCGACCGGTCCTTCACACTGTCCGGCGCCGGCACGGTCGTCACGGGCATCGTGCTGTCGGGCGAAGTCGCGATCGGCGATCGTGTCGTCGTCAGCCCGTCCGGGCGCGCGGCGCGCGTGCGCTCGATCCATGCGCAGAACCGTGCCGCGGAGCGCGGCCGCGCTGGCGAACGCTGCGCGCTCAATCTCAGCGGCGACAATATTTCGAAAGACGCAATCGCGCGCGGCGATTTCGTGCTTACGCCCGAATTGCATGCGCCGACCGACCGCATCGACGTCTCGTTCCGCCTGCTGGCGTCGGAGAAGAAGCCGATCGGCCAGTGGACGCCGCTGCGCCTGCATCACGCGGCGAGCGATGTCGCCGCACGCCTCGTCCTGCTCGGCGACGATCCGATTGCGCCGGGCGACGAGGTCTTCGCGCAGCTCGTGCTCGAAAAGCCGATCGCCGCAGCGGTCGGCGACCGGTTCGTGGCGCGCGACACGACGGCGCAGCGCACGATCGGCGGCGGCGCTTTCGTCGATCTGCGCGCTCCGACGCGCAAGCGTCGCACGCCGGAACGCCGCGCCATTCTCGACGCAGCCGCGCGCCGCGATCCCGCGGATGCCTTGCGCGGCCTGCTCGCGACCGCGCCCTTCTTCGTCGACCTCGACGCCTTCGCCCGCGACCGCGCGCTCGGCGAACAATCATTCGCCGGCGTTGCGCGCGATCTCGACATCGTCGAACTGGCCGGGGGCGGAACCAGGATCGGCCTGGCGCGCGAAACCTTCGCACGCCTCGTCGAAAATCTCGTCGCGACGCTCGCCGCTTTTCATACGGAAAATCCCGATCTGCCGGGCCTCGGTTTCGAACGGCTGCGGCTCGCACTTGAACCGCGCCTGCCCGCACCCGTGTTTCGCGCGTTGCTGCAGTCGCCGGCGCTCGGCGGTCGCGTGTCGCTCGACGGCGCCTGGGCGCGCCTCGCCGAACATCAAGTCCGGCTTCAGCCGGAGGACGAGGCGCTGTGGGCGCGCATAGCGCCGATGATTTCCGACGCCGAACGCTTCCGCCCGCCGCGCGTGCGCGATATCGCCCATGCGCTCGATCTGCGCGAGCCGGACGTGCGTCGTCTGATGAAATTGCTCGGACGCATGGGCAAGGTCGACGAGGTCGCGCACGACCATTTCTTCCTGCGCCCGACCGTTGCCGAAATGACCGCGATCGCAGCCGACATTGCGAGCCAGGCGCCAAAAGGCGAGTTCACGGCAGCCCAGTTCCGCGACCGGCTCGACAACGGCCGCAAGGTCGCGATCCAGATCCTCGAATTCTTCGATCGCCACGGCGTCACGTTTCGGCGCGGCGATCTCCGGCGCATCAACCGGCATCGCCTCGATCTGTTCGGCGCGCCGCCGGCCAGTTAGACTGCGCGTCGATACAAAAGGAAGAGAATCGTCCCCGGTGGGGCGTCCGGACTTCAAATCCGGGAGGGGCCGCGAGCCGGTCCTTGGTGGGTTCGACTCCCTCTCTCTTCCGCCAATCTTCGCCTGGATCAGCCTGCACTTGAGCGGAATCGCTCAAGTGCAGAAAAGCTGATCGATTTCAAGGTGTAGAGCGCGCGTTTCGTGAAAAACCGGCGTCCACTTTTTCGCCGCGCGCTCCAGGATCAGAAGCCGCCGAGCTTCGGATGGCGGTTGACGTCCTTGTAGAGAAGATAGCGGAAGCGTCCCGGTCCGCCGGCGTAGCAGGCCTGCGGGCAGAAGGCGCGCAGCCACATGTAGTCGCCGGCCTCCACCTCCACCCAATCGCGATTGAGCTTGTAGACGGCCTTGCCCTCGAGCACGTAGAGCCCGTGCTCCATCACATGTGTCTCGAGGAAGGGAATGATCGCGCCCGGTTCGAAAGTCACGATATTGACGTGCATGTCGTGGCGCAGGTCGTCCGGGCTCGACGAATCGCTGCGTCGCCCATCTGCCGTCCGTACCGGCCATGGCGCGCAGCGGCGCGTCAGCCTCGTTGGCGACGAAGGCTTCCGGCGCATCGATCCCCTCGACCGCCTCGTAGGCCTTGCGGATCCAGTGGAATTTCGCCGGTCCCTTGCTCCCGTTCGCAATACGCCAGGAGGCGCCGGCCGGCAGATAGGCGTAGCCGCCTTTCTTCAGAACATGTTTGGCGTTGCCGATCGTCAGCGTCGCCTGCCCCTCCACCATGAACAGCACGCTTTCAGCGCGCGGATCGGTGTCCGGCCGGTCGCTGCCGCCGCCGGGCGAGACTTCCATGATGTAATGCGTGAAGGTTTCCGCGAAGCCCGACAGCGGGCGCGCGATGATCCAGAGCCGTGTCTTCGCCCAGTGCGGCAGGCAGCTCGTCACGATGTCGCGCATCACGCCACGCGGAATGACGGCGTAGGCCTCGGTGAAGACCGCGCGGCCGGTCAACATGTCCGTCTGCGGCGGATGCCCGCCCAACGCGGAATAATAGTTACGATCCATTTTGTCCTCGTGTCGCGCGTCAGGGCGCAAGCGACAGCCGCTCGGCTGCGCTCAATTCATATTCCTCGAGATTGTTTCCCGGTCCCGTCCGGTCGATGACGAGGAACAGGCTGTCTTCGTCCAGCACGAGCAACGGATGATGCCACACGTTGCGCGCATAATTCACGCCCTGCCGGCCGGTGGCGCGAAAGGCGCGATAGGTGGCGGCGTCGCCGGGATCGCCGCACACCACGACAAGCCATGGCCGGGCCTGCATGGGCGCGAACAGCTGGCTGCCGAGCGGATGCCGCTCCATCAGCGCGATGTCGATCGGCGCCGGGCGCGGCTGCGCGGTGAACAGGCTGACATTGACCGCACCGCCTTCGCTCGCGACATCGATCTTCGCCTGCCCGTCGCAGCGCTGCGCAAAGCCCTGGTTGATCGTGATATGCGCAGCGCCGTCGGCGTCGATCACGTCGCCGAAGGGGGCGAAGCTCTCGCGCGTCAGTGGTTCGATCTTCAATGCGTGCGTCATTTGGCGACGAGCCAGTTCGCCAGGACCACGCGTTCCTCGCGCGTCATTTCCGTGATGTTGTTCGGCGGCATGGCGTGGGTCAGCACCGCCTGCAGGCGTACGAGATCCGCGTTGCGCGCGATATTGGCGGGCGTATCGAGCAGCACGCCCTTGGGCGGCGAGGCGAGGCCGGTCCACACGGGCTCGGCCGCATGGCACATGGCGCAGCGGCTCGTCAGCACATCCTCGACATCTTTTGGCACATGCGCGCTGGCGGCCGCGACGGCGGGCGTCGCCAAAGCGGGCATGCCGAGTTTCTGGCGCCCGGCCGGATTGGAAAGCATCGACAGCCAGATCGCGATGACGACGCATAGGGCGGCGACGGCCCATGCCCACCACTTGTCGCCTTTGCCGGCGTGACGCTGGTTGTAGAAGTAGCGCACCAGCGCGCCGGCGATCAGGATGAAGCCGACCATCAACCAGGCGTAGGGCGACATGAAGGTCATCGGGTAATGGCCCGAGATCATCAGGAACAGCACCGGCAGGGTCAGGTAATTATTGTGCGTCGAGCGGGTCTTGGCCTGCTTGCCGTATTTCGGATCGGGCGCGCGCCCGGCGATCAGGTCGGCGACGACGATCTTCGTGTTCGGGATGATGTTCATGAACACGTTGCCGGTCATGATCGTGCCCATCAGCGCGCCGGTATGCAGCAGCGCGCCGCGCCCGGAGAACATGTGCTGGAAGAAAAAGGCCATCGCCATCACGAAAGCGAAGCCGACGGCCGCCAGCGCCACTTCATTGTTGGCGAGCGGCGACCTGCACAGGAAATCGTAGACGATCCAGCCGACCGCGAGCCCGCCGATGCCGACCGCCGCCGCCTGCAATGGCGTCAGCGCGCGCACGCCGGGGTCGATCAGATAGAGGTCGGCGCCGAGATAATAGACCCAGACGAGCAGCGAGAAGCCGGAAACCCAGGTCGAGTAGGATTCCCATTTGTGCCACATCAGCTCGGCCGGCATCTTGTCCGGCGCGACGAGATATTTGCGCACCTGATAGAAGCCGCCGCCGTGCACTTCCCACGCCTCGCCGCCCTTGCCGGCGGGGATTTCCGGGATCGCCTTGATCGAAGCGTCGAGATGCATGAAATAGAAGGACGAGCCGATCCAGGCGATGCCCGTGATGATGTGGGTCCAGCGCAAGAGCAGCCCGCCCCATTCCAACGCGATAGCGTCCATGCTGTTCTCCGTCAGTCGCGCAGGCACTCTAGGCCGGCGACGCTTCACGCGATATTGTTGGAAAGCGCGCAGACTTTCAAACGGGATCGCTGAATGCTCTCGCTCGACAATATTCGTGTTTTCGTTCGCGCGGTGGAACTCGGCTCCTTCTCCGCCGCGGGCCGCAGCATGCGGCTGTCGGCGGCCGTTGTCAGCCACCGAATCCGCAGCCTCGAAAAGTCGCTGGCCTGCCGTCTGTTCAATCGCACGACGCGCAAAATGTTCCTGACCGAGCAGGGTCGCGTATTTTATGAGCACTGCCTGGATATTTCGCAGGCGCTCGAGCGCGCGGAAGCCAGCGTGTCGGACAAGGGCGCGCCGCCGCGCGGCCTGTTGAAAGTGACCGCCCCGCTCGGCTTCGGCCAGCGCGTGGTCGCGCCCTTCCTGCCGCGCTTTCAGGCGCGCTATCCGGAAATCGACGTCACGCTGCGCCTCTCCGACTATCTGGTCGACCTCTTCACCGAGGCTGTCGATGTCGCCGTGCGCATGGACCGTCTGCCCGATTCCTCGCTGATCGTCCGCAAGATCGCCGACATCGACCGCGTGCTCTGCGCTGCGCCCGCCTATATCGACAGCGCGGCGCGCCGAAGTCGATCGCCGATCTCGAAAAACACCGCTGCCTCATGCTGCGCTATCCAGGCTCCCGCCAGTTCCGCTGGACCCTGCAGCGCGGCGACCGCGCGGTGTCGGCGATGGTGTCGGGCGGTCTCGACGCCGACGCCGGCGACGTGCTGACGCAATGGGCGCTCGCCGGCGAGGGCATTGTCATGAAACCGCTGTTCGAGGTCGCCGAGCATCTGCGCACCGGCGAGCTCGTGCCGTTCTGCCCGACAATCCGCCGACGCCGGTCACGCTCGCCATCCTGCACGCCTATCAGCGCATGGCGCCGCCCAAGGTGCGCGCCTTTGCCGACGCCCTGGCCGACGAGGCGCGCGACCACATCGAAACGGCGCTGGCCGTCGCGCGCCCCGCCAGGGCCCGGCGGCGGCGCACCGCGGGCTGATCCGCGCGATTGGGGCGCGTAGGCGAGCGCAGTTTCAAAAAATATTTGAATGTGGAAGCATTACACGCTGTTAGAATGAGCCCAGCAGGGAGTGGGGCATGGGCCGTCTGTCGACACATGTGCTGGACATTCAGGCCGGGCGGCCGGCGGCGGGCGTCGCCATCGAACTCCTGCGCATCGGCACGGACGGCGCGGCGTCGACCGTCAAGACGACCCGCACCAATGCCGATGGACGCACCGACGCGCCATTGCTGGCGGGCGACGAACTGACGGCGGGCGTCTACGAACTGCGCTTCCACGCTGGCGATTATTTTCGCGGCGCGGGCCAGGCGCTGCCCGAGCCCCTCTTCGTCGATATCGTGCCGATCCGCTTCGGCGTCGCCGACGCGGCCGGCCACTACCATGTGCCGCTGCTCGTTTCGCCCTGGGCCTTTTCGACCTACCGGGGCTCGTAGGACATGGCCGCCTATCCCCGCGACATGATCGGCTACGGCGAGACGCCGCCGCACGCGCGCTGGCCGGGCGAGGCGCGGATCGCGCTGCAATTCGTCGTCAATTACGAAGAGGGCGGCGAGAACAACATCCTGCATGGCGATCCGGCTTCGGAGGCCTTTCTGTCCGAGATCGTCGGCGCGCAGCCCTGGCCCGGCCAGCGCCACATGAACATGGAATCGATCTACGAATACGGCTCGCGCGCCGGCTTCTGGCGCCTGCTGCGCATGTTCGGCGAGCGCGCCATGCCGGTCACCGTTTTCGGCGTCGCCACCGCGCTGGCGCGCAATCCGCAAGCCGTCGCCGCCATGAAGGCCGCCGGCTGGGAAATGGCCAGCCACGGCCTCAAATGGATCGACTACAAGGATGTGACGCCGGAGAAGGAGCGCGCCGACATTGCCGAAGCGATCCGGCTGCACACGGAGGTCGTCGGCGAGCGTCCGCTCGGCTTCTATCAGGGCCGCACGAGCGAAAATACGATCCCGCTGACGATCGAAGATGGCGGCTTTCTCTATTCGGCCGACGTCTACGCCGACGAGCTGCCCTACTGGCATGACGACGGCAAACGCCAGCAATTGCTCGTGCCTTACACGCTCGACGCCAACGACATGCGCTTCGCCACGCCGCAGGGCTTCAACAGCGGCGACCAGTTCTTCGCCTATCTCAAGGACAGTTTCGACACGCTCTACGCCGAAGGCGACGACCGGCCGAAAATGCTGTCGGTCGGCCTGCACTGCCGTCTCGTCGGCCGGCCGGGCCGTGCGGCCGCGCTGGCGCGCTTCTCGATTATGTGCGCGGCCACGATCGCGTCTGGGTCGCGACCCGCCTCGACATCGCCCGCCACTGGATCAGGACGCATCCGCCCAAGGGCGGCTATGCGCCGAGCCGCATGGGCGGCGCATTGTTCACGGAAGTCTTCGGCGACATCTACGAGCACACGCCGCAGATCGCGGCAGGCGCCCACGCCAGGGGCCTCGGGCCGGGATGCGATACGGCGGGCGGCCTGCACGAGGCTATGGCCGTGGTCGCGCGCGCCATGCCGAAGGACGACAAGCTCGCGCTGATCCGCGCCCATCCCGATCTCGCCGGCCGTCTTGCGCTCGCCAAGGGCCTGACCGTGGATTCCACGAAAGAGCAGGGCGGCGCCGGCCTCGACCGGCTGACCCCGGCCGAGCTCGAGCGTTTCACGCAACTCAACGAGTCCTACAAGGCCAAATTCGGCTTCCCCTTCATCATGGCGGTGAAGGGCTCGACCAAGGACGAAATTCTCGCGGCATTTGAACGGCGTATCGGCCATACGCCGGAAACGGAATTTGCTGAGGCGCTGACGCAGATCGAAAAGATCGCGCTGTTGCGCCTGCGCGACAGATTGCCGGCGTAAGGGCGCCGGTTTTGCATGTGTAGCAAACGACAGATTTGCGCACAGATTTGGAGAGGCGACAGATGAGCGAAACGACCGAACACGGCGTGGACGAAGTCCTGCCGCCGCAGCGCCTCGCCGCGCTCGGCATCCAGCACGTTCTTGTGATGTACGCCGGCGCGGTGGCCGTGCCCTTCATCATTTCCGGCGCGCTCGGCCTGTCGCCGGAGCAGCGCACGCTGCTCATCAACGCCGACCTCTTCGCCTGTGGACTGGCGACGCTGGTGCAGTCGCTCGGCTTCCCGGGCGTCGGCATCCGAATGCCCGTGATGATGGGCGTTACCTTCGCTTCCGTCGCGCCCATGCTCGCGATGATCGGCGCCGGCAAGGCCGCCGGCGCGACGCCGACCGCGACGCTGCTCAGCATCTATGGCGCGGTGATCGCCGCCGGCGTCTTCGCCGTGCTGGTCTCGCCGCTGATCGGCAGGCTCATCCGCTTCTTCCCGCCGGTCGTCACCGGCACGATCATCGCGGTCATCGGCATCACGCTGATGCGCATCGGCATCGGCTGGGCTGGCGGCGCCTTGCCGATGTTGAAGAAGAAGGTCGACGGCGTGATGATCGACGTCCCCAATCCCGCCTTCGGCCAGCCCGAGAATCCTCGCCATCGCGGCGGTCGTGCTCGTCGCGATCCTCTTGATCTCGCGCTTCTCGAAGGGCTTCTTCGCCAATATCGCGGTGCTGCTCGGAATCGTGATCGGCGCGATCATCGCGGCCGTCATGGGCAAGCTGAACACCGGCCTGATCGCCAATGCGTCCTGGTTCGGCCTCGTCTATCCCTTCCAGTTCGGCATGCCGACCTTCGACTTCTGGTCGATCCTGACCATGTGCATCGTCATGATCGTCGTCATGGTGGAATCGACGGGCATGTTCCTCGCGCTCGGCGAAATGACCGGCAAGAACGTCGATTCGAAGGAGCTGGCCAAGGGTCTGCGCGCCGACGGCGTCGGCACGATCCTCGGCGGCATCATGAACACCTTCCCCTACACGTCCTATTCGCAGAACGTGGGCCTCGTCGGCGTGACCGGCGTGCGTTCGCGCTGGGTGGCGGTGGCGGGCGGCGTGATCCTGCTTATGCTCGGCCTCATCCCCAAGCTCGCCGCGATCTTCGGCGCGATCCCGGTCAGCGTGCTCGGCGGCGCGGGCCTCGTCATGTTCGGCATGGTGGCGGCGACCGGTATTCGCATCCTGTCGAGCGTCGACTACACCTCCAACCGCAACAATCTGCTGATCGTCGCGCTCGGCATCGGCTTCGGCATGATCACGCTGATCGCGCCGCACTTCTTCGAGGCCTTCCCGAAGCAGCTCAAGCCGCTGCTCGAATCGGGCATTCTGCTGACGACGATCGTCACCGTCGCGCTCAACGCCTTCTTCAATGGCGCGGGCTCGGCGGAGGCGAAGGCGCACTGAGCCGTCCGGCAGGCGTCAACACGAAACGCGGGGCCGCAAGCCCCGCGTTTTTGTTTGGCGCGACCGTTATCCCTCCCCACAAGGGGGGAGGGCAGTTCATCCTACAAATGCAGCCCGCGCAGCACCTGCGTAAACGCGATCTGGTCCGCCGTCGGCGGCAGCGGCGCCCCGGATTTGCCGGCCGTTTCGGGGAACATGCGGAAGGCCGTGTTCATCACGATATGTGCGAAGTTCGGCAGCAGCGCGTGCATCACCTGGCCCGCGCGGCCGAGCCGCGTCGCGACGCGCGACTGGCGATGGATGATCGCGTCGATGATCAGATCGGCCGCCTCGTCCGGGTCGAGCGTCGGCACGTTGGCGTAGAATTTCGTCGGCGCGGTCATCGCCGTACGCACCAGCGGCATATTCACGTTCGTGAAATGCACGCCGCGGTCGAGGAACTCCGAGGCCGCGCAATTGCTCCACGCCTCCAGCGCCGCCTTTGAGGCGACATAGGCCGAAAAGCGCGGCGCATTCGTCAGCACGCCGATCGACGACACGTTGACGATGTGCCCCTCGCGCCTTTCGGCCATGCCCGGCAGAAATCCCATCGCCACCTGCACCGCGCCGATATAATTGACCTTCATCGTGCGATCGAGATCGTGCAGGCGATCGTAGGAATGTTCGATCGAGCGACGGATCGAGCGGCCGGCGTTGTTGACGAGTATGTCGATCCCGCCGTGGTCGGCGATCAGGCGCGCGATGAATTTCGTGCAGGCCTCGGGATCGGCGATGTCGGCGCTGTAGGTGTGCAGCGTCAGGCCTTCGGCCGCGAACTCGTCCTTGGCCTCCTTCAAGGCGGCGGCGTCGCGCGCGCAGATGATCGTCGTCGCCCCGGCCTGCGCCAGCTTGTGCGCGACCGCCTTGCCGATGCCGACAGAGCCGCCCGTCACCAGAATGCGCTTGCCCGCCACGCGCCCGCGCAGGGAGCGGTCGAGGAAGAGATCGGGATCGAGATGGCGCTCCCAATAATCCCAGAGGCGCCAGGCGTAGTCCTCCAGCCGCGGAACCTTGACGCCGCCCTTGGCGAGAACCTTGTGCGTCTCGCGGCTGTCGAAGCGCGTCGGATAATTCACGAAGGTGAGAATGTCGTCGGGCAGGCCGAGTTCGTGCAGCGCGAGCTTGCGGATGCGCCGGAAGGGCGTGAGGCTCATCAGCCCTTTCGCCAGAGCGCCCGGAATGAAGCCGAACATCGCCGCGTTGATGCGCAGCGTGAATTGCGGCGCGTGCGCGGCGCGCGCGAACAGGTTCAGCATCTCGCCGAGCCGCAGCGGCGCCGGGTCGGTGAGATGGAAGGCGCGGCCGTCGAGATCGGGCGCGGCGACGAGATAGTCGAGAGCGTCGACCACGAAATCGACGGGCACGACATTGATGCGTCCGCCTTCGAGGCCGATCGCCGGCAACCATTGCGGAAGCGCGTGCCGCATCTTCTGGATGAGTTTGAAGAAGTAGTAGGGCCCGTCGATCTTGTCCATTTCGCCGGTGCGCGAATCGCCGACGACGATCGCCGGACGGTAGATGCGCCAGGCCATCTTCTTTTCCGCGCGCACGAGGCGTTCGGATTCGTGCTTGGAGCGGAAATAGGCGTGTTCGAGGTGGCGGGCTTCCTCGAACATGTCCTCGCGGAACACGCCTTCGTAGAGGCCCGCCGCGGCGATCGACGACACGTGATGGAAGCGTTTCACGCCGGCGGCGCGCGAAAAATCCAGCGCGTTGCGCACGCCGCCGACATTGGCGCGCTCGACATCGACAGGGTCGGCGGTCAGGTCGTAGATCGCCGCCAGATGCACGAAATGATCGATCTTGCCCTTGAGCTTGCGGATGTCCTTGGGGTCGACCCCGAGCTTCTCGGCGGTGATGTCGCCTTGCACGGCGACGATGCGCTCGTCCGTGTCGCCGCAGAATTCCCGCAGGCGCTCCAGCTTTTCCTCGGATGCGTCGCGCATCAGCACGAAGACGCGCGCATCCCGGCGCGTCAGAAGCTTGCGAACGAAGCGCTTGCCGATGAAGCCGCTGGCGCCTGTTACGAAATAGTTCATCGCCGCCTCCCAAACGTCGAAAACAGCACTCTATCCGCTCGCTTTAGGCGGCGCCGCCCAGAGAATTGGGCGGCGGACTCTAATTTTCTGTGGTGGATTGTCGCAATAGCGGCCTTATCCAATGCAAGGCCGATCACGTTTCTCTCGTCAGGCGAATGCGCCTGACTGCGACGCGATCGGGGGCCGCAAGTTCGAAAGGGACTTGTCATGGCCAAGAAACTCAAGGCGCTCGCCAAGCACGACGACAATCTCGCGGCCACCATCCGCGAATCCGCCAACCAGATCTGGCTCGCCGGTCTCGGCGCTTTCGCCAAGGCGCAGGCCGAGGGAGCAGAAGGTTTTCGATGCGCTTGTGGCCGAAGGCCAGCGCATTCAGGAAGAGACCAAGACCGCCGCCGACGAGCGCATCGCCGAGATCAAGCACCGCGGCGTCGGCGCGTGGGACAAGCTGGAGAAGGTCTTCGAGGATCGCGTCGCCCGCGCCCTGCACAGCCTCAACGTGCCGACGCGCAAGGACATCGACACGCTGTCCAAGCGCGTCGCTGAGCTGACCGAGGCGACGAACAAGCTGATGGACGAGAAGCCGCGCCGCAAGGCGGCGCACGCCAAGTAAGGCGGCCCGTTCGATCTGTCGAAACGGGGGGACCGCGCTTCAGCGGTCTCCCCCGTCATGCCGGAGGGAGCGATGGCCGACGCTGGGGCGGCCCGAAGATCGGATTGGCGCTGGCGGGCGGCGGCCCGCTCGGCTCGATCTACGAGATCGGCGCGCTGGTCGCGTTGCAGGAAGCCTTCGTCGGCGTCGATTTCACGCAATGTCACGCCACCGTCGGCGTCAGCGCCGGCGCTTTCATCGCGGCGAGCCTCGCCAACGGCCTCACGCCGCGCGATCTGTGCCTGCGCTTCATCGAGAACGAGGAAAAGGCCGAGCCTTTCGAGCCGGATTTCCTGATGCGGCCGGCGCTCGCCGAATATGCGCGCCGCCTCGCGCGTCTGCCCGACCTCGCGCTCGGCGCATTGGCCGCCTATCTCGACCGCTCGGACGCCAGCCGCCCGACGCAAGGTTTCTTCGAGGCGTTGCAGGGCTTTACGCGCGCTCTGCCCAACGGCGTCTTCGACAATGACGCGGCGGCCGACTATCTCGCCCGCTTGTTCGGCCGCAGCGGCCGCACCAACGATTTCCGCGCGCTGCGCCACAAGCTGTTCATCGTCGCGACCGATCTGGATGCTGCCGAGGCGGTCGTGTTCGGCTCGTCCGGCTACGAGGACGTGCCGATCTCCGAAGCGGTCAAGGCGAGTTCCGCGCTGCCCGGCCTCTACCCGCCCGCCCGCATCGGCGAGCGCGACTATGTCGACGGCGCGCTCAAGAAAACGCTCCATGCATCAGTGGCCTTGAAAGCGGGCGCAAAGCTGCTGGTCTGCGTCAATCCGCTCGTGCCCTTCAACGCGCGGCTGAAATCCGGCGAGGCCAAGGGTTCGCCGACGCGACTCTCGGACGAAGGGCTCGTCACCGTCCTGTCGCAAACCTTCCGCGCGCTCATCCAGTCGCGCATGAAGGTCGGCATGGATCGCTATGCCCATGAGTTTTCCGACGCTGACATCATGCTGTTCGAGCCGGCGCGCGACGACACGATGATCTTCTTCGCCAACGTCTTCAGCTATGCCGACCGGCGGCGCCTCGCCGAACACGCCTACAGCCATACGCGGGCGCAACTCCGCTCCCGCGCGGGCGAACTCGAGCCGGTTCTCGCCCGGCACGGCCTGCGCCTCGACCATGCCACGCTGAGCGATCCCGATCGCCGCCTCATCGCCGCGCCGGGCCGACGGGCCACGGGTCTTGCCGCCGAAACCCGACGGCTCGAGGCGGCCCTCGGCCGTCTCGACCATGCGCTGGCTCAAGGCGCGTCCGCCCCGACCCGTGACAGGATCGCGAAGACGGGTAGGAGGGCGGATGGCGGCAAAGCCAAAAAGAAGGACGCGCGAGCGGATTCTTGAGACCGCGCTCGCCCAGTTCAACGCGCACGGCGAGCCGACGGTGACGACGGCGGCGATCGCGCTCGAAATGGGCATCAGTCCCGGCAATCTCTACTATCACTATCGTTCCAAGGAAAAGATCGTCGAAGACCTGTTCGCGGCCTTTCGGACGGAGATCGAGGAAACGCTGACCGCGCCCGAACTGCGCCTGCCCGACGCCGAGGATTGCTGGCTTTTCCTGCATCTCGTGTTCGAGGCGATCTGGAAGTACCGCTTCGTCTATCGCGACATCAACGAGCTGATCGCGCGCTATCGCTGCGTCGAGACGCAGTTCAAGCGCATCCTCGCGCACAAGATCCGCGTCGCGCGCGAGATCATGACCGGTCTCGTGCAGGCGGGCCAGATGAAGGCGACGCCGGGCGAAGTCGCGCTGCTCGCCGAGAACATGGCGCTGGTCGCCACCTATTGGCTCTCCTTCGAATTCGCGCGCAATCCGCGCGCGCCGCAGGATGGCCACGGTCTCGGGCGCGGCGTGTTTCAGGTGCTGGCGCTCGCCGCTCCCTATCTCGCCCCCCGTGAACGCGAATTGCTCGATCAAGTGGCGACCCGATACGCAAACTGAGAGGAAATGCAGATGGCCAAGAGCGCGTGGAAGAAATTTCCTTATTCCGACAAGGCCTACGACTACGCCGGCCCCGCGCTGAAAAAGGCCTGGAGCGCGCTGCATCGCGGCGATTGCGAACCTTTCCCCGATGAAGCCTGGGTGAAAAAGGCGATCGAGGCGCATCCCAAGCTCGATCCGAAAATGCCGCCGGCCAAGGCCGCCGAGGCGCTGCAATCGGCCTGGCGCGCCTACCATGCCGGCGATTTCGCCGCGGCGGCGGAGCAGGGCGAGGCGCTCGGCCCGCTCGGCTTCAACGCCGCCAACAAGGCCGCCAACATCTACGCCACCTATCTCGAGACCGACGATGCGCGGCAGCTCGAAATCTTCCAGCAATCGGCGGCGCGCGCGGAAAAGCTGCAGGCGATCGCCAGGGATTTTCCCAACGCCTTCTATTTCCACGCCTCCGCGCTCGGCCGCTACGGGCAGGGCATATCGGTGGCCAAGGCGCTGGCCATGGGTCTCGGCGGCAAGATCAAGGCCAGCCTCGACAAGGCGCTGGCGCTCGCCCCCGACCACGCTGAAGCCCATATTGCGCTGGGCGCCTACAACGCCGAGGTCGTCGCCAAGGTCGGCGGCCTCGTCGCGGGGCTGACCTACGGCGCGAGCAAGGATTCCGCGATCAAGCATTTCGAGACGGCGCGCAAGCTCACGCCGGATTCGGCGATCGCGCGCATCGAGCAGGCCAACGGGTTTGTGTCCCTCTACGGCAAGTCGAAGCTCGACGCCGCCACCAAGCTCTACAAGGAGGCCGCCGCCTGCAAGGCGCACGACGCGATGGAGCGGCTCGACCAGCAATCCGCGATCGACGAACTGGAGGATTGACCGGCGCGGAGGGCGCGTCGGCGTTGTGCGCTTTGTCGCCGCCGCGGCGCGCCCTTGCGACCATCCTGGCGTTGCGCAGGCCGGCTGCGCGCCGGCGCGCGAGGCGACGATGGCGGATCCGAACGAACGGCGCATCGCCCATCCCGTGGCGCTGACTTTTTGGCGGCGCTGCTCGCCTTGCTGAAACGGTCGTTCTCTTGCCGATCTACGCAATCGACCTCGACCTGTTCCCGCAGCGCGGCCCTTTAGGGCCCGTCCTGTGCCCAAAGTCTGGCGAGCGCCATGGGCCTTCGCCCGCTGCAGGCGGAACGGCTCGTCACGACCGCGCTTGCAATGGGATTGCTCGTATCGAGCGCGCAAGGTCTGCGGAACGCGCCGGACGTGGAGCGCTTTCTCGTCAAGGGCAAACCCGGATATGCTGCTGACTGGCTGATGTTCACCCGTGGCGACGTTCCCGCCTGGTTCAGCCTCACGGACACCCTGCGCGAACAGGAGGCGCCGTCCGTACTCGGCATGTACGAGACCCTGACCGTCGAACAGGCGCGCAAGTATCACGCCGCCACCTACTCTATCGGCGCGGGCGCCGGGCGTCGCTTCGCACGACAGGTCGACATGTCCGCGCGCCGTCGGCTTCTGGACCTCGGCGGCGGATCCGGCGCCTACAGCATCGAGGCGGTAAAGGCCTATCCGCAACTGCGCGCGGTCGTGCTCGATCTTCCGCCCGTCACCGAGGTGACGAAGGAATATATCGGCGCGGCAGGCGTCGCCGACCGGGTCGGCGTCCTGCCCGGCGACTTCACGCGAACCGCGTTTCCAGACGACGTCGATATCGTCGTCATGGCCAGCAATCTTCCGATCTACGACGAGGCCGTGATCGGCGCGGTCATCGCCAAGGTCCATGATGCGCTTCTGCCTGGCGGCGAATTTCATCTCGTGGGAGAAATGCTGGACGATGATCGCAGCGGCCCGCTCGACGCCGCCCTGTGGGGCATGAACGAGGCCGTCTGCCGCAGCGCCGGAAAGGCGCATACGATCGGTCAATGCATCGGCTATTTCAGGGCGGCCGGCTTTATCGATATCGGCGACGAAACCTTCATTCCCGGGACCCTGCATCGGGTCCATGGCAGGAAGGCCGGTTAGGCGCGCAGCATCTTCTTCCGCTTGCGCATGACCGGCGCGTCTTCGACCGACGGCTCTTCGGCGGGCGCCTCGTCGGTTGACGATCTGGCGGGCTCGCGCCCTTCGTCGGCTTCCTCCTGCCGCTCCTCCGCCTCGTCCCGCTCGTCCGCCCGCGCGGCGGCCTCCAGCAGCACGTGGTACAGATAGCCCTCGAACTCGCGCTCGAAGCGGCCGATGATCGCTTCCGGATCGGGCGTCAGCGCGGCGTCGGTGATCAGGCCGAACTGCACGTTGCCGGCATAGGACAGGATCGACACGCCCATGCCGATGTCGCCGGATTGCGGCACCCAGAACATCACCTGCTTGACCGGCGCGCCGGCGATCGTGATCTCCTTCTGCGGTCCCGGCACATTGGTCATCACCGCCGTCGCGCGCGAGATCAGCAGATCGAACAGCTGGTCCTGCATCAGCTTGGGCGCGAGCCGAGCGCGCCGAACAGGCCGAGCGTGACCGGCGGTTCGTAGCTGTTCTTCAGTTTGCGCATCCGGCGGCGCACTTCGTCGAGCCGTTCCAGCGGATCGGCGAAGCCGACCGGCAGTTCGACGCCGATGATGCCGAAGCGATTGCCGAGTTCGTGCTCGGCGCCGGGCGGCCGCAGATTGATCGGCACCAGCGCGCGCAGCTCCACGCCTTCGGATTCGTCGCCCTTGCCTTCGAGATAGGCGCGCAGCGCGCCGGCGACGCAGGCGAGCAGAATGTCGTTGATCGAACAGTCGAGCGCCCAGCTCGCCGCCTTCACTTCGTTGAGGCGCAAGGGGCGCGTCCAGGCGACGCGCTTCGTGCCGTGCGGCTTGCCCTTGAAGCGCGTCTCGCTGTCGCTCGGCATGGCGAGCAGCCAGGCGAGTTCGCCGGCGACGCCCGCGCCGGTCTTGAGCAGTTTCGCCGCGCGCATCGGATTGGTCGCGAGCGACAGCGCCTCGCGCATTGCGCCCTGCGTGAGTTTCAGGCTCATGTCCGCGGCGCCGGCCAGGGGCGCCATCAGCGAAGACAGCCAGCCCTCGTCGTGGTGATGGCCGTGCGCGGCGGGCCGCGCATCCTCGCCGTCGTCGGCGAGCCCCAGCAGCACCTTCATCAGCGCGATGCCGTCGGCCATGGCGTGATGGATGCGCGAGATGATAGCGACGCCGCCTTCGTATTTCTCGACGATGCGCGTCTGCCACAGCGGATGGTTGTGATCGAGCGGCTCGGAGGCGAGTTGCGCGACATAGCTCTGCAGCGCCTTCTCGCCGCCGCGGCCGGGCAGGCGCACCCGCTGGATGTGGCGGGCGACGTTGAAGTCGCGGTCGTCGACCCAGAATGCGCCGGCCGGCGTTGTCACCGCGCGCTGGCGGAACCGTCGGTGCGCCAGCATCCGCTCGCCCAGCGCCGTCTCCAGTCGCTTGACGTCGACAGGGCCGGCAAGCGCCATCACGCCGGTGATCATCATCAGATTGTTCGGCCGGTCCATGCGCAACCAGGCCGTATCCACTGGCGACATTCTTTCGCTATGGCTCATCGCCGCCTCCCTTGGCGATGATCATAGACGGTGCGGCGGCAACGCCAAACTGCGTGAAAGCGACGCGAGCGCCCTAGGCGGCGAAGCCTAGACCGGGCGTGGTAATGAGGCGCGATGACCCATGATGAAGCCATCGCCCGTCTCGTCGGCGAACTCGACCGCTCCGAGCGCGCCCGCGCGCCTTCCGCGGAGGGCGCAACCGACAGCGCGCGCCGCGAAGCCTTCCGCGCCTGGCAGGCGGCGCGTCTGGCGCGCACCCATGCCGATCTGCTGGAGAGCCGGCGCTTCGGCGCGGCCGCGCAATTCTTCCTGAGCGATCTCTACGGGCCGCAGGACATCAGCGTGCACAGCGCGCAGGTGCGGCGCATCCTGCCGGTGATGAGCCGGACGCTGCCGGCGACCGCGATCGACACTGTCGCCGATGCGATCGAACTCGACGCCCTGTCGGAGGAGCTCGACGCCGCCATGATCGCCGCGCTCGGCGAAAGGATCGCGACGCTCGACGCCGCCGCCTATGCGCAGGCCTATCGCGCGATCGGGCGCAACGACGAGCGCGCGCGGCAGATCGATCTCATCGAACATCTCGGCCGCTCGCTCGACGGCCTGACACATCACCCCTTCATCGGCGCCGCGCTGCGCATGATGCGCAAGCCTGCCGAGGTCGCCGGCCTGGCGGCGCTGCAATCGTTTCTCGAGCGTGGCTACGCCGCCTTTCGCGTGATGCGCGGCGGCTCCGACTTCGTCGACATCGTCGCCGGTCGCGAACGCGCGATCTCCAACGCCCTGCTCGCCGGCGACGACAGCGTTCTGGCGCCGCCGCCGGCCTGACCGGAATCCGGCGCGCCCGGTCGAGGGAACGGCGCTCGCGCAACTGGGCAGGCTGCGACAATGTCAGGTCAGGATAAGTTCGTCCGGCCGGAAAAATTGACGCTCGGCGAATTCTGAGCCATCCTCAAATTTAACAATGCGGCCTGCGGAACTGCGCCGCGCCTGTTCGGGAGGACGCCATGTCATTCGCCTATTTCGACTGGATCGCGCACCATGCCGAGGTGCGCGGCGATCGCACCGCAGCCATCGATCTGGCGAGCCAGCGACGCTTCACCTATGCGCAGTTCGACGAGCGCATTGACCGGCTGGCGACGCATCTCGCCGGCCTCGGCGCAACGAAGGGCGAGCGCGTCGCCGTGCTCGCGGGCAATTCCACCGACATTCTGGAAACGCAATTCGCCTGCTTCCGGCTCGGCGCGATCTTCACGCCGCTCAACATTCGCCTCACCGTCCACGAACTCGCCTTCATCATCTCGGACGCCGCGCCCGTCCTGCTCGTGCACGACGGCGACTTCGCGACGATGGCGGAGGACCTGAAGAAGCAATGCGGCGTGCCGCATCTCCTCTCCTATGGCCCACCATATGAAAAGGCGATCGCCGCGTCAGAGCGTCTCGCCGAACACACGCCCTGCGCCATGGAGGACGTGTGCACCATCATGTACACGTCGGGCACGACCGGAAAGCCGAAGGGGTCGCAGACGACCCATCTGATGAATTTCATCAACTGCATCAATCTCGGCATCGGCGTCTTCATCTCGCAGAAGACGAACCATCTGTGCGTGCTGCCGCTGTTCCACACCGGCGGGCTCAATTGCTACGTCAATCCTGTCTTCCACGCCGGTGGCTGCAACATTGTCATGCGCGCCTTCGATCCCGGCGAGACGTTGCGCATCATCGGCGATCCCGCGATCGGGCTGACGCATTTCTTCGGCGTTCCCTCGATCTACCAGTTCATGGGCGCCCATCCCGCCTTCGCCAACACCGATTTCGGGCGCCTGCAGATCGCCGGCGTCGGCGGCGCGCCCATGCCGGTGCCGCTGCTGAAGATCTGGGAATCGCGCGGCTGCACGCTGGTGCAGGGATACGGCATGACCGAGACGAGCCCGGCCGTTCTCGTGCTCGACGCGGAGGACGCCGCCCGCAAGGCGGGCTCGGCCGGCCGCCCGGTGCTGCATGGCGAGTTGAAGATCGTCGATGACGACGGCAATCAAGTGAAGAAGGGCGAAATGGGCGAACTGTGGGTCAAGGGCCCCAACATCACGCCGGGCTACTGGAACCGCCCGGAGGCGAACAAGACCTCCTTCACCGACGGCTGGCTTCATACCGGCGACGCAGCGCGACAGGATGCGGACGGTTTCTACTACATCGTCGACCGCACCAAGGACATGTACATTTCCGGCGGCGAGAACGTCTATCCGGCCGAGGTGGAAGACACGCTCTACCAGATCCCGCAGATCGCGGAAGCCGCTGTCATCGGCCAGCCCGATGGCACATGGGGCGAGACGGGGCTCGCCATCGTCGTGAGGAAACAGGGACAGGAATTGAGTGAGACGCAGGTGATCGCGCATTGCCGCGAGCGCCTCGCGCGCTTCAAATGCCCGAGCCGCGTGCTCTTCATCGACGCGCTGCCACGCAACGCGACTGGCAAGGTCCACAAGCCGACGCTGCGCTCGAGTTTTCTGGAGAAGGCGGGCGGATAGGGCGAGGGCGCCGGCGGCGCGCAGGGGGGCGTGATGTCGCCTTTGAGCGGGGAGCGAGCGCAACCGGTCGAGCGCAGACCCTCTCTCAGCCGCCCCTCTACCCCCGCCGCGTCCCCTTTGCCCGGCCGAGATACTCCACCGTCTCCGGCCGCGCCTCCAGCCAGCCGCCCCATTTGCGGAACACTTTCGCCATACGCTCGGGCTGCACGCCGAGCTGCGTCATCGCGACGCCGCCGTTCACCGATTCCGCGTAATCCGCAATCAGCCCGTCGCGCAGCCGAAACCGGCTCATGCCGTCGATGATCACGCGCTTGCCTTTGAATTCCTCGCGCGTCGAGGTGAAGGAGGAGAGCGACCAGGCGTAGGCGAGGTCGCCCTTTACGAGCGGGTCGAACATTTCCCAGCGATAGTCCGGCCCCGCGTCGCCGTGGAAGAGATGGCTCATCATGTGCGCTATCTCGGGTCGGCCCACGTGGTCGCCGTAGATGTAGTCGTGATAGACCGCGTCTTGCGTGAAGCATTGCGCAAATGCCTCGCCGTCGCCGGCTTCGGCGGCGCGGGTGAAACGGTCGAGCAGGTTTTCGAACGCCGCCTGGTCCATTTCTCGCGCCTCCCGCGTGTCGCTTTCATTTTTCGCAAATCGCGCAACACTTTGCCGCAGGGCCTGCTTGCCGCCAAATGTTCTTGAAACGTTCTTGCTTCTTTTCCGGTCTGCCGCTAGCCTGTATGCGGGGTTGCAGCGGGGGCGCAGATGGTCGTCAGGGTCGCCACGGTGGCGTTCGAGGGCATAGAGGCGCGGCCCGTCGACGTGCAGGTCCAGCTCTCCTCAGGCAATGTCGTCTTCACCATTGTCGGCCTCGCCGACAAGGCGGTCGCCGAATCCCGCGAGCGGGTGCGGGCCGCGCTGACGGCGTCCGGCCTGGCGCTGCCGGCGAAACGCATCACCGTCAATCTCGCGCCCGCCGACATGCCGAAGGAGGGCTCGCACTATGATTTGCCGATCGCGCTCGCCGTCATGGCGGCGATCGGCGCGCTGCCGGCCGACGCGCTCGGCGGCTTCACCGTCCTCGGCGAACTCGCGCTCGACGGCTCGCTGACGCCGGTGGCAGGCGTCCTGCCGGCCGCGGTCGCGGCAAATTCGCGCGGCCATGGGCTGATCTGCCCGGCCGAATGCGGCCCGGAAGCCGCCTGGGCGTCGGGCGACATGGAGGTGATTGCGCCGCGCTCGCTGATCCAGCTCGCCAATCATTTCAAGGGGACGCAGGTCCTGTCGCGCCCGCAGCCCGGCGTGCGCACGGCGGGCGGCGCGCTGCCCGATCTGCGCGACATCAAGGGCCAGGAGAGCGCCAAGCGCGCGCTCGAAATCGCCGCCGCCGGCGGCCACAATCTGCTGATGAACGGCCCGCCCGGCGCCGGCAAATCCATGCTGGCGCAGCGCCTGCCGTCGATCCTGCCGCCGCTGAGCCCGAAGGAGCTGCTCGAAGTCTCCATGATCCATTCGGTCGCTGGCGCGCTGGCCGGCGGCCAGCTCACCGATCGCCGACCCTTCCGCAGCCCACATCATTCCGCCTCCATGCCGGCGCTCGTCGGCGGCGGCGCGGGCGCGCGGCCCGGCGAGATTTCGCTCGCCCATCACGGCGTGCTGTTTCTCGACGAATTGCCGGAGTTTCAACCGCAGGTGCTCGATTCCCTGCGCCAGCCGATGGAGACCGGCGAGGTCGCCATCGCCCGCGCCAATCACCGCACCGTCTATCCCGCACGCTTCCAACTCGTCGCGGCCATGAACCCGTGCCGTTGCGGCCATGCGCTCGATCCGGGCTATGCCTGCGCGCGCGGGCCGGTGCAGCGCTGCTCGGCGCAATATCAGGCGCGTCTTTCAGGCCCGCTGCTCGACCGCATCGACCTGCAGATCGAAGTGCCGGCGGTCTCGGCGGCCGATCTCATCCTGCCCGCGCCCGCCGAAGGCTCGGCCGAAACCGCGCGCCGTGTCGCCGCCGCCCGCGCGGTTCAGGCCGAGCGCTATGCGGCGGTCGGGCTTGCCGGCGTCTCCACCAATGCGGCGGCGCCGACCCGCGCGATCGAGGAACTCGTCGCCGTCGACGCGGGCGCGCAGGCGCTGGTGCGCGATGCGGCCGAGCGTTTCGCCTTGTCGGCGCGTGGTTACCATCGGGTTCTCAAACTCGCCCGCACCATCGCCGACCTCGACGGCTCCTCGGCCGTGCGCCGCCCGCATCTGGCCGAAGCGCTCGCCTATCGCACGGGCATGGACCGCGCCGCCCACGCGGCGGCATGACGTCGCCCGGCTTATCGGGCGTTTACGTTTCCCGTTCACAATGGCCCCGAATAGGGAGTTGCGGGCAAACGTGAGCGGTCGGGTCCGGAACATCGACATCCTGCGCGGGATCGCCATTCTCGGCGTCGTGCAGCTGCACGCCTTCAGCCAGACCGGCGCCTACGCCTTTCTCGGCGCGCCGGACGCCGCGCTCAAATTCGCGAGCATCGGCTGGGCCGGCGTCGACCTGTTCTTCGTCCTCTCCGCCTATCTCCTGACCGGCAACCTGCTGCGCCATCGCGACGCGCCGGGCCTCGCCCTGTCCTTCTACAAGCGGCGCGCGCTGCGCATCCTGCCGCTTTACTGGACGGTGCTGATCGTCGGCTCGCTGCTCGGCATCATCTGGGACATCTCCGGCGGAACCGCCAATTCCTTCCTGTTCGGCAATCAGCACCCGCTCTGGGTCTATCTCGTCTTCGCGCAGAACTGGATCGACGGCTGGACGGGCGCGCGCGCCGCCATGTTTCTCGCGCCGACCTGGTCGCTGGCTGTCGAGGAGCATCTCTACCTGCTTCTGCCTCTGTTCGTGCCGCGCCTCGGCCTGCGCGGTCTTTGCGCGTTGGCTGTCGCCTGGATCGTCACGGCGCCCTTCATCCGCTACGGCCTGGCGAGCGACGTCCGTCCCTGGGCCGCCTATGTCTGGACGATTGCGCGGCTCGATGCTTTCGGCATCGGCATAATCGCGGCGGTCTGGATGTCGAAACGCCCCGAGACCATCCGCGCCCTGCCGCCGCTGCCTTTCGCGCTGGCCGCCGCGGCCTTCTGGGCGCTGCTCTCGCGCATCGCGCCCGAGCCGCAGACCGGTCTGCTCGCCTCGGCGATCGCGCCGACCATCGCCGCCGCTGCGGCGGCCTGCGCGCTCGTTGCGGGGCTCGCGGCCGCCGGCCGCCCATCCGCAGCGCCGGCTGGCCGTCTCGCGCGCGCGCTCGCCTGGTGCGGCGAACATTGCTTTTCGCTCTACCTCCTGCACCTGCCGCTCATCGCCGCGCCCTTCCTGTTTGCCGGCGCGCCGCAGGTCGCGCCCAATGTGATGAACAGCGTCGAAGGCGTGCTCCTGACGCTCATCGGCGTCGGCGCGACTTTCGGGCTTGCCGGCCTCGCCTATCGGTGGATCGAAAAGCCGTACATGGATATGGCGGAAACCGCCGCGCCGTATCGGCGCGCCGCCGCCGTTGCGGACGCGCCGCTGCGCGCCGTCTAGGCGGGTTTTAGGCCCGTTAACGAAGAAATCTCACAAAGCGCCGTCGCAAGTCTTTCTCAACCGGCCCGCGCCACACTGGGCATGCGCCAGTGTCCGGCGCAGGACCCGCTGTCATGTCGTCGAATGTCCTCGCTTTCCTGGCAACCGGCCTCGCCGCGCTCATGGCGGGCGTGCTGCTCGGCCGTCGCCTCGGCGAGGCTGTCGGCGGCGAGCGCCGTGCGCCCGAAGCCATGGAGCAGGAGACCGAGCGCCTGCGCGACGAAGTGTGGGAGCTCAAGGCCGCCGCCGCCGCGCGCGACCGCGCCGAAGCCGCCAGCGAAGCCAAGTCGCGCTTTCTGGCGACTGTCAGCCACGAGATCCGCACGCCGCTCAACGGCATTCTCGGCATGACCGACCTACTCGCCTCCATGCAGCTCGACGCCGAGGCGCAATCCTATCTGGCCGCCATCCGCACCTCGGGCGAGGCGCTCGGCACGCTGATCGACGAAATTCTCGATTTCTCGCGCATTGAGGCCGGCCGCCTCGAACTCGATCATTCGCCCTTCGATCTTGCTCCGCTGGTCGAGGGCGTGGTCGAACTCGTCGCCCCGCGCGCGCAGGGCAAGGGCATCGAGGTCGCAGCCCATGTCGGGCCAGACGTTCCCGCGCGCCTCGTCGGCGACGCCGCGCGCCTGCGCCAGATCCTAATCAATCTCGCCGGCAACGCCGTGAAATATACCGAGCGGGGCGGCGTCGGCCTGCGCGTATCGCGCGGGCAGGGCGAGGCCATCGTCTTCTCGGTCGAAGACACCGGGCCGGGCGTGCCGAAGGAACAGAGCGCGGCCATTTTCCAGGAATTCGAACGCGGCGACGGTTCCGCCACGGCCGCGCATGGCGGCGCCGGTCTCGGCCTGGCGATTTCGCGCGCGCTCGCCGAGCGGATGGGCGGCGAACTGACGCTCGCCCGTTCCGACGCGACCGGCTCGACTTTCCAGCTCTCCGTGCCGCTCCCGGCGGAAGCCGCGCCGCAGGGCGCTGCGCCCTCGCTCGAAGGCCGCCGCGCCCTCATTGTCGCGCAATCGCCGTTCGAGGCGCCCTTCCTCGGCGAGCAACTCGCAGCGGTCGGGGCCACGGTCGAGCGCGCCGAGGGTGAGGACGCCGCCATGCTGGCGCTCGCGCAACGCGCGCCGCCCGATGTCGTCATCGTCGATTGCGCGCTCGGCGAACAGGCCTCGCGCCGCATCGCCGAGGCCGCGCGCGCCGCGCACGCCGGCCGCACGCTGGTTCTCGTCTCGCCCTTCGAGCGGCGCACCATCGGCCGCAGCGTTCTCGGCGCCTTCGACGGCTGGCTGGTCAAGCCGGTGCGTCACGCCTCGCTGTTCGCCCGTATCTCCGATCGCCTCAACGGCGTCGGCGAAGCCGCGCCCGCTGCGGCCGATGCGCCCGAGGCGCGTCCGCTCGCCGGGCTGCGCGTCCTCGTCGCGGAGGATAACGACATCAATGCGCTGATCGCGCAGCGCTGCCTCGAGCGCGCCGGCGCCATGGCCGAGCGCGTGGTCGACGGCCTCGCCGCCGTCGCCGAGATCGAGGACGCCGCCAACGGCAAGCGCACCCCGTTCGACGCTGTCGTGATGGACATCCGCATGCCGCGTCTCGACGGCCTGTCAGCCGCGCGCCGAATTCGCGCCGTCCAGGCGACGGTCGGCGTCGCCCCGACGCCGCTGATCGCGCTGACTGCCAATGCCGCGCAGGAGGATCGCCACGCCGCCGAGGCGGCGGGCTTTGCCGCCTTTTTCGTCAAGCCCTTCGACGCCGACGCGCTGACCCGCGCCGTCGCGACGCTCGCGCGCGCCGCGCCCGCGCAGGGCGAGGCGCTGGGCGCGTAGGCGCTTCTGTCACAATCCCGTTGGCAATCGATGGCACTCCGGCTCCAATGGTCCCTGGAGACGATTCGGAATGTCCAAGCGCGCGCCCGGCGATGAAGACCGTCGAGACCTCGGACTGCTGTTGCGCTTTCCCCGGCGCAAGAAGAACCGCGCGAGTTTCGGCGGCACGCTGTGCCGGGCCGGCTCGCTCGAATTGCGGCTGGCCGAGACGAAGAAGGAAATCCGCAAGGCGCAGCGCCTGCGCTACAAGGTGTTCTACGAGGAGGGCGGCGCGACGCCTGATCGCACGGCGGCGCTGATCCGCCGCGACGTCTGCGCCTTCGACCGCGTCTGCGATCATCTGCTCGTCGTCGATCACGCCGCTCTCAACCGCTTCGGCCGCGCGCGACCGAAGGTCGTCGGCGCCTATCGCCTGCTGCGGCAGGAGATCGCCGGAGCGAATTTCGGCTTCTACAGCGCCGGCGAATACGACCTCGCGCCGCTGCTCGCGCGCCACAAGGGCAAGCGCTTCCTCGAACTCGGCCGCTCCTGCGTGCTCGCGCCCTACAGAAGCAAGCGCGTGCTCGAACTGCTGTGGCGCGGCATTGGCCTCTACATCGAACATCACAAGATCGACGCCATGTTCGGCTGCGCCAGTTTCGCGGGCGTCGATCCCGCATCCCATGCGCGCGCGCTCAGCTTCCTCGCCCATCACGCGCCGAGCCGGCCGGACTGGCGCGTGCGTGCGCTCGACGCCCGCCATGTCGCCATGGCGACCATGCCGCGCGACGAGATCGATACGCGCAGGACGCTCGCCGAACTGCCGCCCTTGGTGAAGGGCTACCTGCGCTGCGGCGCGACCTTCGGCGACGGCGCCGTGGTCGACCGGCAGTTCGGCACGACCGATGTTTTCGTTGTCATGCCGGTGGCCGATATCGACGCGCGCGTGTTCGGCCGTTTCGGCGCGGGCAAGCAGGCGGCGGAGATCGCTGCGGCCTGAGAGGCTTGCGCACGACCGCGCATGCCGCGATCCTCCCATGCGGGAGGACCCATGCCGAAAATTCTCTACGAAAAAGACGGCCGCATTGGCCGCATTACGCTCAATCGTCCCGAGGTGATGAACGCCATCGACGACGATGTTCCGCGCGAACTGGCCGAAGCCGTCGAGCGCGCGAATTCGGATCGCGGCGTACATGTCATCGTGCTCTCAGGGAACGGCCCCGGCTTCTGCGCCGGCTACGATCTCACCTATTACGCGCAATCCAAGGAACGCCATTCCGCCGACGACATCCCTCTCTGGGATCCGATGCAGGACTATGCCTTCATGATGCGCAACACGGAACTCTTCATGAGCCTGTGGCGCAGCTATCGGCCGGTCGTCTGCAAGGTGCACGGCTATGCGGTCGCCGGCGGGTCGGACATTGCGCTGTGCAGCGACATCGTCGTCATGGAGGACAGAGCGCAGATCGGCTACATGCCGGCGCGCGTCTGGGGCTGCCCGACGACCGCCATGTGGGTCTATCGGCTGGGCGCCGAGCAGGCCAAGCGCATGCTGTTCACCGGCGACAAGATCGACGGGACCGAGGCCGCCCGCATCGGCCTGGTGCACAAGGCCGTCCCGCGTGAAAACCTCGACGCGGAGGTCGAGGCGCTCGCCGAGCGCATGGCGAGCGTGCCGATCAACCAGCTGATGATGCAGAAGCTGATGATCAATCAGGCGATCGAGGCCATGGGGCTCAAGCACACGCAGATGTTCGCGACCCTGTTCGACGGCGTCACGCGCCACTCGCCGGAAGGCTTCAATTTCAAGCGCCGCGCCGAGGAGGTCGGCTGGAAGGAGGCTGTCCGCAACCGCGATCAGGGAACCTGGGACTGGACGGAAAACAGGCCGATCAACCCGACGAGGTGATTGACGAACGTGGAGAAAAAGGCGACTTGCCGGCGGCGATCTGGTCTCCGCCGGTCAAATTTTCGCCGGAGGCGCCCTATCTAGGGGATCGATCCCCGCCGAAAAGCCATCCATGAACGCGCCCCTCGTCCACGTCCCGACCGCCAAGCCCCTGTTCTCGTACCGCAAGTACTGGGCGCAGCGCTTCGGCGTCGCGCCCTTCCTGCCGATGTCGCGCGCCGAGATGGATGCGCTCGGCTGGGACAGCTGCGATGTGATCCTTGTGACCGGCGACGCCTATGTCGACCATCCCTCGTTCGGCATGGCGATCATCGGCCGGCTTCTCGAGGCGCAGGGGTTCCGCGTCGGCATCATCAGCCAGCCCGACTGGCGCTCGCCGGAGGCGTTCAAGACGCTGGGCAAGCCGAACCTCTTTTTCGGCGTCACGTCCGGCAACATGGATTCGATGGTCAACCGCTACACCTCCGACCGGCGGCTGCGGCACAACGACAGCTATACGCCGGGCGGGGAGGGCGGCAAGCGGCCGGATCGCGCCACCATCGTCTACGCGCAGCGCTGTCGCGAGGCCTTTGCCGCGGCGCCGATCGTCATCGGCGGCATCGAGGCGTCGTTGCGCCGGATCGCGCATTACGACTATTGGTCGGACAAGGTGCGCCGCTCGATTCTGATGGACGCCAAGGCCGACCTCTTGATTTACGGCAACGCCGAGCGCGCCCTCGTCGAGGTCGCGCACCGCATTTCGAAGGGCGGAATCGCGCAGGATTTCTCTGACATTCGCGGCCTCGCCTTCATGCGTGACGCCACGCCCGAAGGCTGGACCGAGACGCCGGTCGACGATCTCGACGCGCCCGATGAAGGCGCGCGGCGGCGGAACGAAACCAATGTCGTCATCCGCCTGCCGTCCTGCGAGCAGGTGCAGGCCGACCGCGAATCCTACGCGCGCGCCTCGCGCGTCCTCCATCGCGAGAGTAATCCCGGCAACGCCCGCCCTCTGACCCAAAGACACGGCGACCGCGACGTCTGGCTGACCGCGCCGCCCGTGCCGCTGACATCGGAGGAAATGGACGGCGTCTACGAACTGCCCTACGCCCGCGCGCCGCACCCCTCTTACGCCGGCCAGAAAATCCCGGCCTGGGAGATGATCCGCCATTCCGTGACGATCATGCGCGGCTGCTTCGGCGGCTGCTCCTTCTGCTCGATCACCGAGCACGAGGGCCGCATCATCCAGTCGCGTTCGGAAAGCTCTGTTATCAAGGAAATCGAGCACATTCGCGACAAGACGGAAGGTTTTACCGGCATCATCTCCGACATCGGCGGTCCGACCGCCAACATGTATCGCATCGCCTGCAAGGACCGCGAGACGGAGGCGCTCTGCCGCCGCCCGTCCTGCGTCTATCCCGACATCTGCAAGAACCTGAACACCAGCCACGATGCGTTGATCGCGCTCTACCGCAAGGCGCGCGCCGTGCCCGGCGTGAAGAAGGTGATGGTGGCGTCTGGCGTGCGCTACGATCTCGCGGTCAAAAGCCCGGCCTATGTGAAGGAACTCGTCGAGCACCACGTCGGCGGCTATCTCAAAATCGCGCCGGAGCACACCGAAGACGGTCCGCTGTCGAAGATGATGAAGCCGGGCATCGGCTCCTACGATCGCTTCAACCTGCATTCGACGCCGCCGCGCAAAAAGCGGGCAAGAAGTATTTTCTCATTCCCTATTTCATCGCCGCACATCCGGGCACCAGCGACGAGGACATGATGAACCTCGCGCTCTGGCTGAAGAAGAACGGTTTTCGCGCCGATCAGGTGCAGACCTTCCTGCCCTCGCCGATGGCGATCTCGACCGCCATGTATCATTCCGGCGTCAACCCGCTGAAGCCCGTACGGCGCGGCGCGTCGGAGCCGGTCGACGCGGTCAAGGGCCTGCGTCAGCGCCGCCTGCACAAGGCCTTCCTGCGCTACCACGATCCCGAGAACTGGCCGGCCTTGCGCGAGGCGCTCAAAAGCATGGGCCGCGCCGATCTGATCGGTCCCGGCAAGCACCATCTGGTGCCCAACTGGCAGCCCGCCGGCACGGGCGGCGGCGGAGAGGGCGCGCGCACGGGCCGCAAGAACGGCCCGCAGCGCGGGGGGAAATTCACCACCAAGGGCGTAGGCTTCGGGAAGGCGAAGCCGGGGCGGTAATTGTCACGTTCAAGTGCTCGAACTTGTCCGTGCCTTGTGAGAAAGCGAGCTGAAACGGTATATTAATCATTTGTTTACTCATGGGCTTGACATTTAGGCAAGCGCTCACAATGTAGCGCAATAACAACCCCTCGGGGAACCGCCCGCATAGTCGGAAACGGAGAACCGAGTATAGTGGCCCCGGGGACGCTTCGTGCGTCCCCGTATCATTTTGAGGGGGCCACATGACAGACGGGTCGGTTGTTCAGGCGCAGAAAATCCGCGTCCGCATATTCATCGATTTCTGGAATTTCAGCCTCGAACTACGCAGGCGAGACGACACATTTCGTGTTGATTGGACGCCCATCCCACAACTTCTGACCAAGGAAGCTGGACAGAGGGTCGACGCGAGTTTGTCAGCGTCCTATGAGGGTTTGCATGTCTATGGGTCGTATGACCCAAACAAACCTACGGACGTCAAATTCCGTAATTGGTTTTCCAACTGGCTGGACAAGCAACCGGGCGTGCATACCCTACTGCTCCCGCGTCAGAAGAAGAAAGGTTACCCAAAGTGCCCCGTTTGTCATCACGAGGCGACGCACTGTGTCGCTTGCGGCGCGGATATGCGCGGGACAGAAGAGAAAGGAATCGACTCTAACATTGTCAAGGACATGATTAGCTTGGCGTGGGAAAACGCATATGATGCTGCGGTGTTGGTATCAGCGGACAGAGACTTTGTGCCCGTCGCCGAATTTCTCCAGACCAAGGGCATCAAGGTCATTCACGGTGCATTCCCCCCGAGAGGAAGCGAGTTATCGCAAAAGTGCTGGGCAAATATTGATTTGACGGCAATTGTGGAACAGTTCCGCAAACGTTAGCAGCGCTGATCGCTTCCAGAATTCGCGCCCGCATGAGCTCCCTCCGGCCACGGCCGCCGCGCCCTTGACGCCAGCCGTCCGCCGCCCCCAAATACGCCGTGCCAAGGAGATCCCCGCCAGGGGGCTGAGAGGCTGGCAGCGCGAGGGCACAAGCTCGAGCGGCCCGGCGATCCTTAGAACCTGATCCAGTTCGCACTGGCGGAGGGATGGCTGCGGGCGCGACGCCTGCTTTCCCATCTTTCCTCTTAGAGCGCGCAAGGGTTGGGACGGTGCCAATCCGTCCCCTCCCCCCTTGTGGGGGAGGGTTAGGGTGGGGGGTCGGGTAGCCTCGCGAGATTACCCGACCCCCTCCCCTTCCCCTCCCCTCAAGGGGGAGGGGTTTAGTCTCGTGCCAGGGGATGGCGATGCAAGTCCAGGTCATCGGCGCAGGCATCGTGGGGCTCACCGCAGCCTTCGAACTCGCGCGCCGTGGCGCCGACGTTTCTCTGTACGAGCGACGCCCCGGCCCCGGCCTCGGCTGTTCCTATTACGCCGGCGGCATGATCTCGCCGTGGTGCGAACGACAGGCCGCCGAGCCCATCGTCACCGAACTCGGGATCGAGGCGCTCGACTTCTGGACGAAGACGCTGCCGGTTGCGACCATCAAGGGCTCGCTCGTCGTCGCCCCGCCGCGCGACCGCGCCGATGTCGTGAGCTTTTCGAAACGCACCAGCGAATTCGAGGAATGCGATTCGCGTCGCATCGGCGAGATCGAGCCGGACCTTGCCGACCGTTTTCCCTACGGGCTCTATTTCCCTAGGGAAGCCCATCTCGAACCGCGCGACGCCACAGCCGCGCTCGGCAAGGCGCTCGCACAATTGCCGAACGTCACGCTGCGCTATTCGACCGAGGCGACGGCATCAGAAAAATTCGACTTCACGCTCGACTGTCGCGGCTTCGCCGCGAAACCCGTTTTGCCCGACCTGCGCGGCGTGAAGGGCGAGATGCTGGTGCTGCGCACGAAGGATGTGTCGCTCGCGCGTCCCATCCGCATGCTGCATCCGCGCCGGCCCGTCTACATCGTGCCGCGCACCGACCCACACGAATTCATGGTCGGCGCGTCGATGGTCGAGAACGAGGAGCCCGGCCGCATCACCGCGCGCTCGATGATGGAGCTGCTCGGCTCCGCCTACACGATCTGCCCGGCCTTCGCCGAGGCCGAGATCGTGGAAGTCGGCGGCGACGTGCGCCCGACTTATCCCGATAATCTGCCGCGCCTGACATTGCGCGACAGGACTCTCGCCATCAACGGCCTCTATCGCCACGGCTTCCTGCTTGCGCCTGCGCTCGCCGCACGCGCGGCGGACGTAGTGATGAAGGGCGCGCATTTCCCGGAGCTGATGCAGTGAACATCCGCGTCAATGGAATCGACTGCGACGTCAAGGCGTCCGATCTCGAAAGCCTGCTCGCCGAACTCGACTATGCCGAACAGACGGTCGCGACCGCGCTCAACCGTGCGTTCGTGCGCAAGAAGGACCGCGCCGCGACCAGGATTGCCGAGGGCGATGAAGTCGAGATACTCACGCCCCGGCAGGGAGGCTGAAGATGAAAGATGTCGCGCGCGCCCCCGACGATGCGCTGGAGGTCTACGGAACGAGACTTTCCTCGCGCCTCTTCGTCGGCACCTCCATGTACGATTCCCCGGCCATCCTCGCCGACGCCGTGCGCGCGTCCGCCTGCGAGGTCGTCACGGTCTCGCTGCGCCGCGAGGCCGGCGGGTCACGCGCGGGCGGTTCGTTCTGGGATCTCATAAAGTCTATGAACGTGCGCGTGCTGCCGAATACAGCGGGCTGCAAGACGGTGAAGGAAGCTGTCACGACCGCGCAGATGGCGCGCGAAGTCTTCGACACGCCCTGGATCAAGCTCGAAGTGATCGGCGAGGACGACACGCTGCAGCCCGACGTCTTCGGCCTCGTCGAAGCCGCGCGCATCCTCAGCGAAGACGGTTTCGAGGTCTTTCCCTATACGACCGAGGATCTCGTCGTCGCCGAAAAATTGCTCGGCGCGGGCTGCAAGGTGCTGATGCCCTGGGGCGCGCCAATCGGCTCGGGACGCGGACTCAACAATGTCTTCGGCCTGAAGGCCATGCGCGCGCATTTTCCGGATGTGCCGCTGGTGGTCGACGCCGGCATCGGCGCGCCTTCGCATGCCGCGCAGGCGCTGGAAATGGGATATGACGCGGTGCTGCTGAATACGGCGATTGCGAAAGCGGGCGACGCCGTGGCGATGGCGCATGCCTTCAAACTGGCGGTCGCTGCGGGCCGCGAAGCCTGGCTCGCTACGCCGATGGAGCCGCGCGACATGGCCGCGCCCTCGACGCCTGTGTTTGGCGTGGCGTTCAGGTGAGCTAACCGAAACACGAATGTAACACCCTCTCCCCGCAGGCGGGGAGAAGGAGCTGACGGGAAAGTTTCGATGACCCTCGACAAATTCTACCCCATCGTCGATTCCGCAGACTGGGTGCGCCGTCTCGTCGGCGCCGGCGCCAAACTGATTCAGTTGCGCGTGAAGGAGGCGAGCGACGGCGACGTCACCGCCGAGATCGAAGGCGCGAGCCTCGCCTGCGACGCGGCGGGCGCGCAGCTCATCGTCAACGACTATTGGCAGGCGGCGATCGAATCCGGCTGCGATTTTGTCCATCTCGGCCAGGGCGATCTCGACAGCGCCGATGTGAAGGCGATCCGCAACGCCGGCATCCGCCTCGGCATATCCACGCATGATCACGCCGAACTCGATCGCGCGCTCTCGTACGATCCCGATTATGTCGCGCTCGGGCCGATCTACGAGACGCTGCTCAAGGAAATGCCCTGGGACCCGCAGGGCCTCGATCGCATCGGCGAATGGAAGAAGCTGATCGGCGACAGGCCGCTCGTCGCCATCGGCGGGCTGACGCTCGAACGCGCGCTGCTGTGCCTGAAGGCGGGCGCGGATTCCGCCGCTGTCGTCACCGACATCGTGCGTGCGCCGAACCCCGAAGCGCGCGCGAAGGAATGGCTCGCCGCGACGCGGTAATTACTCCGCGTCCCCCTGCTTCTCCGGCGCAGCATCCGCGAACGCCGGCAGCGCCTTGCATGCGGCTTCAGCCTGAAGCAGCCGCGGATAGGCCGCAACGTCGACGCCGAACCGTCGCGCATTGCCGAGCTGCGGCACGAGGCAGATGTCGGCCAGCGTCGGCTTGTCGCCGAAGCAGAACGGTCCGGGTTCGTCCGCGATCAGTTTCTCGCAGGCCGCCAGGCCCTCGGCATTGACGCGTTTCGCCCAGGCCTGCGCCGCCTCCTCGCCGCCGATCGCGCGCACGGCGGCGATCACGCGCAGGTTCTGCACCGGATGAATGTCGCAGGCGATGGCGAAAGCGAAAGCGCGTACGCGCGCGCGTTGCAGGGGATCGGTAGGCAGCAGCGGCGGCGCCGGATGCGTCTCGTCCAGCCACTCAATGATCGCGAGCGATTGCGTCAGTCTTGTTCCATCGTCGAGTTCGAGCGTCGGCACAAGGCCTTGCGGATTGAGCGCGAGATAGTCAGGCGCGCGCTGCTCGCCCTTGCGCAGATGGCGAAACGCATGCTCGACGCTCATGCCCTTCAGATTGAGCGCGATGCGCACGCGATAGGCCGCGCCCGAGCGGAAATAGCCATGAAGCCGCATTCTGTCCTCCCTCGCCGTCATCCTGCTTAAGCGCGCGCCGCGCGGTCAATGTGACTCGCAGATTGACAGACGTCTGAATATCAGTATTATGTCTAATAACGAAGAACGAGGGGGAGGGAAAGCTCTATCGCGCCCGCGCGGCGCAGGGCTATGCTCGCCTCGGTTCAGTATGGCGTCAGCGCCAAGCGAGGAAGTGCAGATGAATTACGTCGTTCCGCCGCCATCGGTCGTGTCCATTCCCGTCGCCGGCGGCGACGACCGCTTTCCTGTCCGCCGCGTCATCTGCGTCGGCCGTAATTACGAGGCGCACGCGCGCGAAATGGGCCGCGATCCTTCGCGCGAACCGCCCTTCTTCTTCACCAAGCCGGCCGATGCGATCGTGCCCGATGGTTCGGCCGTGCCCTATCCGCCGGAGACGAAGAATTTCCACTACGAGATGGAACTCGTCGTCGTCATCGGCAAGGACGGCTTCGAGATTCCCGAAGACAAGGCGCTCGATCACGTCTTCGGCTACACCGTCGGCATCGATCTCACCCGCCGCGACCTGCAGCTCGCCGCCCGCGATCTCGGCCGTCCCTGGGACTGGGGCAAGGCCTTCGACCAGTCGGCGCCGATTTCGCCGATCCAGCCGGCCTCCAAGATCGGACACCCGTCGAAGGGCCGCATCTGGCTGTCGGTCAACGGCGCGATCAAACAGGACGCCGACATCGCCGATCTCATCTGGAACGTGCCGGAGATAATCGCCTTCGCCTCGCGCTCGCTGCGCCTGAAGGCGGGCGACGTCATCATGACCGGCACGCCCGCGGGCGTCGGCCCGATCGTCGTTGGCGACAAGATCGAGGGCGGCGTCGATGGAATCGCCAACATCTCGATCACGATCGCGCCGCCGCAGAAATAAGAAGCGCGACTCGCACACGGCTCAGACCGAATATCAGAGGGAGAAATCGATGAAGAAACTCGCCGCGTCCGCTTTCGTCCTGTCGCTTCTGTCGAGCGCAGCTTTTGCCGCAGATCCCGTCAAGATCGGCTTCCTGTCGACCTTCTCCGGCCCCGCCGGCCAGCTCGGCCAGGAGCTGCTCGACGGCTTCAATCTCGCGCTGGAGGAAAACGGCAAGACGATCGGCGGCCGTCCGGTCGAGGTCATCCAGGGCGACGATCAGGCCAAGCCCGACGTCGGCCGCCAGGCGGCCGACAAGATGATCGAGCGCGACAAGGTGCAGATCATCACCGGCGTCAATTTCTCGAACGTCATGCTCGCCGTCGCCAAGCCCGTGCTCGACGCCGGCGCCTTCATCATTTCCTCCAATGCCGGCCCATCGCAATATGCGGGCGCGCAGTGCCATCCGCACTTCTTCGCCGCGTCCTTCCAGAACGACACGGCGTCGGAGGCGATGGGCGTCTATCTGCAGAAGAAGGGCGTGAAGAAAATGTACCTGCTCGCGCCGAACTATCCGGCGGGCAAGGATTTTCTCGCGGGCTTCAAGCGCTTCTACAAGGGCCAGATCGTCGGCGAGGTCTACACCACCTTCGGCCAGCTCGATTACGCCGCCGAAATCGCGCAGGTGCGCGCCGCCAACCCGGACGGCGTCTATTTCTTCTATCCCGGCGGCATGGGCATCAATTTCGTCAAGCAGTACAATCAGGCCGGCTTGAAGGCGACGATCCCGCTCTACGGTCCCTCCTTCTCGCTCGACCAGACGGTACTGCCGGCAATCGGCGACGCTGCTGTCGGCGCCTTCGCCTCCGCTTTCTGGGCGGAGAGCTTCGACAATCCCGCGAGCAAGAAATTCGTCGCGGCCTTCGAGGCCAAGTACAAGCGCATCCCCTCGCCGAACGCGGCCGACGCTTATGACACCGCGCGCCTGATCGACGCCGCCGCCAAGAGCATCGGCGGCAAGATCGAGGACAAGGCGGCCTTCCGCAAGGCGCTGGAGACGGTGAAGTTCGACAGCGTGCGCGGCAAGTTCGCGTTCAACACGAACCACTATCCGATCCAGGATTTCTACCTGACCGAGATCGTCAAGGACGCCAAGGGCCGCCCGGTCATGGCCGTGCGCGAAAAGATCGACAGCGACCACAAGGACGCCTACGTCGATAAGTGCAAGATGGCGAACTGACGGGCGCATACCCGTCATTGCGAGAAGCGAAGCGACGAAGCAATCCAGAGCCGGGTTGCGCCTCTGGATTGCTTCGCTGCGCTCGCAATGACGGCTAGTTGCTAGGACATTCCGACGTGAACCTCTCGCTGATCACAGAGCAATTGCTCAACGGCGTGCAGCTGGGCGTGATGCTGTTCCTGATGTCGGCGGGGCTTACCCTCGTTTTCGGCATCATGAACTTCGTCAACCTCACGCACGGCTCGCTCTACATGATCGGCGCCTTCGCCGGCGCGGCGCGACGCAGGCGGCGACCGGCTCGTTCCTGCTCGCGATCCTTGCCGCGCCGCTCGCCGCCGCGGTTGCCGGCCTCGCGCTCGAGAGCGCGCTGCTGCGCCGCTTCTATGGCCGCGATCACCTCGACCAGGTGCTCGTCACCTTCGGCTCGATTCTCGCGCTGAATGAAGCCACCCGCATGGTCTTCGGCTTGACCGCCACTGCGCATGAACTTGCCGCCGGCGCTCTCAGGCCATGTCGACATTTTCGGCATTCCCTATCCCGCCTTCCGGCTCGCCATTCTCATCGTCGGCCTCATCGTCGCGGGCCTGCTCTATCTCGTCATCATGCGCACGCGCATCGGCATGTGGTGCGCGCGGGCGCGAGCAACCGCCCGATCGCCTCCGCCATGGGCGTCAACGTGCCGCTCGTCTTCGCGGCCCTTTTCGGCGCGGGCGCCGCGCTCGCGGGTCTGCGGGCGTCATGGCCGGCCCCATCCTGTCGGTGCAGGTCGGCATGGGCGAACCCATCCTCATCCTCGCGCTCGTCGTCACCGTCATCGGCGGCGTCGGCTCAATTCGCGGCGCGCTGGTCGCGGCCCTGCTCGTCGGCATTGTCGACACGCTCGGCCGCGTGCTGTTGACGCCCGCGCTCGGCTCCATGGCGATCTTCGTCATGATGGCGGCCATCCTCGCTTTCCGGCCGAAGGGCCTTTTCCCCGCCCATGGCTGAGCCCGCGACCAATCTCTCGCGCCTGCGCGAAAACATTCCGACGCTGCTGATCCTGGCGGCGCTCGCGGCGACGCCGATGATCGCGCTTGGCCTCGGCGATCCCTTCATCGTCAAGGTCGCGACCCGCGTCGTCGTCTTCGCCATCGCCGCTGTCGCGCTCAATTTCGTCGTCGGCTACGGCGGCCTCGTCAGCCTGTGCCACGCCGGCTTCTTCGGCATCGGCGGCTATGTCGTCGGCATTTTGGCCTGGCATGATTTCAACGCCGAGCCGCTGTGGTTCTTGCCCGGCACATCCGACCTTGCGATCGCCTTGCCCGCGGCCATTCTCGTTTCCGCGATCATCGCAACGATCGTCGGCGCCATTTCGCTGCGCACCAGCGGGCCGTATTTCCTGATGATCACGCTCGCCTTCAACCAGATGTTTTATTACGGCGCGATCGCGCTGCAGAAATACGGCGGCGACGACGGCCTGCAGATCATGAGCACGATCACGCTCGGGCCTCTAGACGTCTCGAACCGCTACCGCTTCTTCTATCTCGCGCTCGCCGTCCTCGCGATTACGCTGCTGCTCGTCGGCCGCTTCGTCGACAGCCGCTTCGGCATGGTGCTGCGCGCCGCCTCGAAGAATGAAACGCGCGTCATCGCGGTCGGCGTCGATCCCTGGCTCTATCGTCTCGCCGCCTTCGTCATCTCCGCCGTGCTGACGGCCGTCGCCGGCGCGCTGCTCGCCGCTGGCCAGCAGTTCATCTCGCCCGTCGACATGGGCTGGGACCGCTCGGGCGATCTCGTTGTCATGGCCGTGCTCGGCGGCGTCGGCGTCGTCTGGGGTCCGGCAATCGGCGCAGCCGCCTTCGTCGTGCTCGAACTCGTGCTGTCCTCATGGACGACGCACTGGCAATTCGTCTTCGGCCTGCTGATCGTGCTGATCGTCGTCAGCCTGCGTGGCGGCCTCGCCGATCTCGGCCGCACGATCTTTTCGCGCGGAAGCGAGGAGGCGACGCATGGCTGACGTCATCCTCCTCGTCGACCGCCTGATGAAGAGTTTCGGCGGACTGCGCGCCACCAACGATCTCTCGCTTGAAGTGTTGCGCGGCGAATGCCACGCCATCATCGGACCGAACGGCGCCGGCAAGACGACTTTCATTTCGCAATTGCAGGGCATGCTCGCGCCGGATTCCGGAACGATCACGCTCAATGGCGCCGACATCACCGGAGAACCGGCGCACCGCCGCGCCCGTCTCGGCATTGCGCGCTCCTTCCAGATCACCTCGCTGGTGCCGGATTTCTCCGTGCTCGATCACGCCGCGCTGGCGGTGCAGGCGCGGCTCGGCCATTCCTTCCGCTTCTGGAAGAACGCGCGCCGCGATCCCGCGCTTGTCGCGCCCGCGCAGGAGGCGGTGGAAACGGTCGGCTTGGCTTCTCGCGCGAAAACGCTGGCGCGCGATCTCTCGCACGGCGAGGCGCGCCAGCTCGAACTCGCCATCGCCATCGCGCAGCAGCCGAAACTGCTGCTGCTCGACGAGCCCATGGCCGGCATGGGCCGCAAGGACGGCGTCGCCATGACGGAACTGCTCGCGCGTTTGAAGAAGGATTATTCGATCATCCTGATCGAGCACGACATGCAGGCCGTCTTCTCGCTCGCCGATCGCATCAGCGTTCTGGTCGCCGGCCATATCATCAAGACCGGCGCGCCCGAGGTCATCCGCACGGACCCCGACGTGCGCGCCGCCTATCTCGGGCATTGACGCCATGCTGCTCGACGTCCGCAAACTCGAAGCCGGCTACGGTCGCAGCCAGGTGCTGTTCGGACCGAGTTTTCGTGGTCGGCGAAGGGCGAGGTCGTCACGCTGCTCGGCCGCAACGGCATGGGCAAGACGACGACCGTGCGCTGCCTGGCGGGCCTGCTCCGCCCGAGCGCCGGCGAAATCCATTTCAAGGGCGCCCGCACCGACGGCCGTCAGCCGCACGCCATTGCGCATGCGGGGCTCGGCCTCGTGCCGGAAGGCCGCCACATCTTCCCCAATCTCACCGTGCGCGAAAATCTCGTCATGGCCGGCATCAGGCGCGCGGATGCGCGCGAACCGTGGACGCTCGAACGCGTCCTGGAATTTTTCCCGCGCCTTGCCGAGCGGCTGGCGAACGGCGGCAATCAATTGTCGGGCGGCGAGCAGCAGATGCTGGCGATTGGCCGCGCGCTGATGACCAATCCCGACCTGCTCGTGCTCGACGAGGCGACCGAGGGCCTCGCGCCGCTGATCCGCCAGCAGATTTGGAATAAGCTCGAGGCGCTGAAGCAGACCGGCCTCGCCATGATCGTCATCGACAAGGAGGTCGACGCGCTCCTGCGCTTCGCCGACCGGCACTACATCGTCGAAAAGGGCGAGATCGTCTGGTCCGGCGACAGCGACGCGCTCGAATCCGACAAGCAGGCGCAAGACGCCTATCTGAGCGTGTGAGGCGCAAATGCCGAAATCCATCGACATCATCCGTGGCGAGCATCGCGCGCTCGCTTCCGTCCTCAACGCCCTGCGCGAAATCGTCGACGGCGTCGCCGCCGGCCGCTTCCAGCCGGACTTCCAGCTCCTGTCGGCCATGATGGTCTATATCGCCGACGTGCCGGAGATCGTGCACCATCCCAAGGAGGACGATCATCTGTTCGCGCGCATGAAGCTGCGCTCGCCCGATGCCGGCGTTATCATCGACCGGCTCGAGAAGGAGCATGTCGAGGGCTACGCGCTGACCCGTGAACTAGAACATGCGCTGGTGCGCTGGCAGGGGCTGGGGCAGGGCGCCTTCGCGCAATTCCGGGACTGCGCCACACGCTATCTCGAATTCAACTGGCGCCATCTGAACACGGAAGAAGACGAACTCCTTCCCCTCGCGCGCCGTGATCTGAAGGCCGACGACTGGGCGGAGATCGACAGGGCCTTCACCGCGAATTTCGATCCCTTCGCCGGTCCGAACCGCGAATATGCAGCATTGTTCGACCGCATCGTCGATCTCGCCCCCGCGCCGATCGGTCACGGCGGGTCTTCGCGCGCGTGAGGCGAGAATCGCGGTATAAGGATCGCCATGGCGAACCGCGAAGACTTCCACTCCATGCCCGGCCATCTGATCCGCCGCGCGCATCAGATATCCGTCGCGATCTTCATGGAGGAATGCGCCGCCCATAATGTCACGCCGGTGCAATACGCCTGCTTGTCGGAAATCGCTCGCCAGCCCGGCGTCGACGCCACACGGCTGGCGTCGGCCGTGGCCTTCGACCGCTCCACGCTCGGCAATGTGCTGGAACGGCTGGAGACGAAGGGCTGGGTCGATCGCCGTCCCTCGCCCGAAGACCGCCGCGTGAAGCTCCTGCACATCACCCAGGCTGGCGAGCAATTGCTTGACGCGATCGAGCCGGCCGTCGTCGCCACGCAAAAGAGGTTGTTGAAGCCGCTTTCGGCTGCGGACCGCAAGCTCTTCATGCGCCTCGTCGGCGAGCTGGTGGAGGGCAACAACGATGTCTCGCGCGCCCCGCTCGGGCGGGCGGACGGCGACTGACCAGGCGCTGTTTGCGCCGTCACCCGGCGTCAGGCGCGGTCTTGTTCTTCAGTCCCTCGAGATGAACACGCCGCGCTTGCGCCTTGCGGGCGCGCTCCTTCGCCCGGCATGGCCGGCAGAGCTTCGGTCCCGAGAAACGGTCGCCGCCGGCGATCTCGTACCACCATTTCTGCTGACGTCCGGTCCAGACTTCATTCGAGCCACAGCCCGCGCAGACGAAGGGGCGCGGTTCGTACCAGCCGCGCTGCACGAAATCGGGCGTCGACCAGGCGCTGTGGCTCGGCGCGAGCTTGGCGAGGTCTACCGGAACCGCTCCGCGCGCGATTGCAGCGCGTCGCTCCTCCTGCCGCTTGTCCTCGGCCGCCCGGCGTTCGGCGGCGGCCTGTTTCGCGCGCCTGGTCGCCTTGCGGGCCTGCAGTTCGTCGCGCTTCTGCCGGTTGCTCTTCATGCGCGAAGTCTAGCGTTGCTGCGGGACGGCAAAGCGCGGGCGCGCACAGATCGGACTGGATTTCGCCGCGATTGCGCGCTTTATGGGCGCATGTTCCTGGCCAGCCCGAAAACCGGACTTTATCTCGCCGTCGCCGCTGCGCTGGTTTTCGCCTGCGCAGGCGCGACGGCGGCCGAAAAGTCGGCGCCTGCGAAGGCCGGATCGACGCCGGCGGCGAAGGCTGCCTCCAGGCTGGATTGCCCGCGCGCCAATTATCCCGGCGATCCCGTCTGCGCCTGGGAGGACGACGGCAAGAACCTGCCCACGCCCTCGGCCCGTGCGGTGCGCCGGGAAATCCCCGACGACGTTGTGATCAACGACCAGATGTCGGTGAGCGGCGCCGATCCCGTCGCCATGGGCAAGCCGCCGGCGGTCGCCGGCAATCCCTATCCCGTGCGCAAGAAAGAACCGGTCGGCGGCGGCGCGGCGGTCAATTACCGGTTCTGATTGTCGCCCGAACTTTGAAGCAGGCGCGGTGCGCGCTTGATGTCAGTAATCGTCGACGTACCATAACGATCCTCAAGGCGCTGTATGAACTCCGGCTCAATCGAATATGCGAAAGCGAGATTCCCAGCCAACCTAGCTTGTTCCCTAATCGAGAGTTTGCCTTGGATGAATCGGTAAACTGCAGCGCGAAGCAAACGTTTGCGTTCGTGTCCAAGTGACACTCGCTGATCGTCGGAAATCACTAAACCCGTTACGACCCGTCGATACTTCTTTGTGACCAGAACGGTTTTGTCGGTATTCAGCTGCAGCCTAGGTGACGCGGTGTCGCGTAGCAGCTTTCGAACCTTCCGTAGCGTTCCGACCAAATTCCAAGCGCGGGGAGCAGAAAAGGTCATGTCGTCGGCGTACCGTGTGTATGTTATCCCATCACTTGCGACGAGTTTTGAGATGTGAGTGTCCAATTCGAACATGAGCACGTTCGATAATGTCGGCGAAGACGGAGCACCTATGGCGAGTCGTAGTGTCGAGGCAGTCTTCTTTCTATGAAAGAGAATACGCGAACTTAGATGTATGTCTTCAGGAGTTTCAAAAATATTGTGTTGCTTACAGTACGATTCCCAATCGACCTCTCGTAAAGATGGAAAGAAATCTTTAAAGTCCAGTTTTAAAATTGCCCCTGAGACAGTGTGTGGTTTTGCATTGTCTTTTATTGAGAGGCTGGGTCTATAGGCGGTAGCAGCCGGGTGGACCGGAAGTTTGTCCAGAACCTCATTGACGATCACTCGCTGAAGCGCCTTAAGCTCACGCGCAGGTTGCGAAATTAGGCGCTTGCCGCCGTTTCTTTTTTCTATTTCATACGTCTTGTATCTTATCGGCGCAGTTGCTGCGATGGCACGTACATCTCGTTCACCGAGCCCGGTCTCCAAGATCAGAAGGTCCAAGAGGCTTGGGACCCTAATCATAGCCGTCCGGCTCCGACACGTATGGCCGAGTGCCGCGCCGCGTCGACACTCTTCCAGTGTTCGCGGATTGCCAGTCTTCGCCTCATCTTGTTCTTTTCGCGAGCGCCTTCCTTCATACGAAAAGTGGCGGCGTCCTCGCCGCGGCCGGTATGAACGAAGTAGTCGTGAGAGCCGCGAGACACCGATTTGATCCAGCGGACGGCTTGAGCGCAAAGCAAATATCCGCGGACGGACTCGGGGCTTGAGTGCACATCAAACCTTGTCAGGAGTCCCATGATTTCAGGACCTGTAAGCGCGCCATATTCTTGAATAAGGCCGACAATCAGCTTAATGACGTGTCCGGGTCTGGAAGGATCGAAGGTTGTCGGTTCGCGTGGCTTCGACAATCGCACCTGCAAAGGAGAATCGAGCAAGTCTCGCAGTGCGTTCTTATCAACTGCGGAAGCATCCCTGTTTCGCAATCCGATGTCCCCATCGGCGATGACGTGGATCGCGTCACGTCCGACCTTCAATTCGATTCGACGCAACGGTCCGAGCTTAATGAAAGACTTTTGATTCCAGTCGTTCTCCCTGACAATTACGAACAGCCTCTCATAAATTTCTTGAATGAAGGCAAACGCAGCAAGCTCAGAGACGCTTCCCTCGCTCTCGCAAAATAGTATGATCAATTCAACGATTTGAGCTAAATCAGTTTCAAATATAAGAATATCGGTATAATGGTCAAAGAAATCAAACTGTGAAGTTACTTCTTCAGCTTGAATTAGGTCGGCATTCTTAAGCGCAGGAAATTCAATGATTTTGAGAAAAGCATCTCGGAGAGATTTCGGGATCGGATCATTCAAATTGCCTGTAGGACCGCCGCATAGAAGTATTACAACAAATGGCTCTCTTACGTGGAGGCCGGCATTATCAAATTCATCTGCAAATGGTAACAAGCGCTTACCTTTGAGACTCGGAAGATGGCGACAGACCATCGAGCGGAGCGTCCCCGGGCGATGGGCTGTCGCCATCTTCCGAGTCCGCAGAACTCCGCAATAAACTTAGACCTAGCGAAACACCGGGCCATGCGCCTTTCGGCGCATACGCGTAAGCGGCATCAAAAATATTTTTCTGACAGTTAGGTGTCAATGGTCTGTACGCCGATGATTCGGCGATGTTCGACAAGATTTCTTGCTCTGTCGGTCAGTCCCAGCTATATGCCCTCGGGTGAAAAGCACATCGGGCTTCGGCCCGGGCGGCTTTTCGCTTGAGCCGCTTGGTTTCGCCGGCCCGCGCCGGCCCGTTTCACACGGTGGGGTCGAAGGCTGATTGCCCGACCGCCCGTCGGCGAAAACGAGCACCCGCAACACAAACCCCGCCGGCGCCCGCCCGTCTGGGCCCCTTAGGAGAACATATGTCCGCTACGCACGAACGCGCGCCCTCGCGCGATGATTTTGCCGCCATGCTCGAGGAAAGCTACGGCGAGAACGAAGCTTTCGAAGGTTCGGTAATCAAGGGCAAGGTCGTCGCCATCGAGAAGGATGTCGCCGTTGTCGACCTCGGCCTGAAGACCGAAGGACGCGTGGCCCTCAAGGAATTCACCGGCCACGGCCGGGATCCGGCCCCCGGGAAGTCGGCGACACCGTGGAAGTCTATCTCGAGCGCATCGAGAACGCGCTGGGCGAAGCCGTCATTTCGCGTGACAAGGCCCGCCGCGAAGAGAGCTGGGTCAAGCTCGAGAAGGCCTTCGAGGCCAACGAGAAGGTCGAAGGCGTCATCTTCAACCAGGTCAAGGGCGGCTTCACCGTCGATCTCGACGGCGCCGTGGCCTTCCTGCCGCGCTCGCAGGTCGACATCCGTCCGATCCGCGACGTCACCCGCTCCTGGGCGTCGCCCAGCCCTTCCAGATCCTCAAGATGGATCGTCGCCGCGGCAATATCGTCGTGTCGCGCCGCACCGTTCTGGAAGAGAGCCGCGCCGAGCAGCGCCACGAGATCGTCGCCAACCTCGAAGAGGGTCAGGTGATCGAGGGCGTCGTGAAGAACATCACGGACTACGGCGCGTTCGTGGACCTCCGGCGGCATCGACGGCCTGCTGCATGTCACCGACATCGCCTGGCGCCGCGTCAACCACCCGACCGAAGTGCTGAACATCGGCCAGTCGGTGAAGGTCAAGGTCATCAAGATCAACCACGAGACGCACCGCATCTCGCTGGGCGTGAAACAGCTGCAGGAAGATCCCTGGCACGGCATCGAGGCGAAATATCCGCTGCAGGCCCGCCTGCACGGCCGCGTCACCAACATCACCGACTACGGCGCCTTCGTGGAGCTGGAGCCCGGCATCGAAGGTCTGGTGCACGTCTCGGAAATGTCCTGGACCAAGAAGAACGTCCATCCCGGCAAGATCGTCTCGACCTCTCCAGGAAGTCGACGTGCAGGTGCTGGAAGTCGATCCGGTCAAGCGCCGCATCTCGCTCGGCCTCAAGCAGACCCTGCAGAACCCGTGGGAAGCCTTCGCCGAGAAGCATCCGATCGGTTCCGAGGTCGAGGGCGAGGTCAAGAACAAGACCAATTCGGTCTGTTCCTGGGTCTGGAAGGCGACGTGGACGGCATGGTCCATCTCTCCGACCTCGACTGGAACCGTCCCGGCGAGCAGGTCATCGACGACTTCAAGAAGGGCGAGATGGTCAAGGCTCAGGTTCTCGACGTCGACGTCGAGAAGGAGCGCATCTCGCTCGGCATCAAGCAGCTCGGCAGCGATCCGTTCCAGTCCGCCAAGGGCGGCGAGGAAGGCGGCGACCTGCGCAAGGGCGGCGTCGTGACCTGCGAGATCGTCGAGGTCAAGGACGGCGGCCTCGAGGTCAAGATCGTCGGCACCGACCTGAACGCCTTCATCAAGCGTTCGGAACTCGCCCGCGATCGCGCCGACCAGCGCCCCGAGCGTTTCGCCGTCGGCGAGAAGGTGGACGCCCGCGTCACCCTGTTCGACCGCAAGGCGCGCAAGATCAGCGTGTCGATCAAGGCGCTTGAAGTGGCCGAAGAAAAGGAAGCGATCGCCCAGTACGGCTCGGCCGATTCCGGCGCCTCGCTCGGCGACATTCTCGGCGCGGCCCTCAAGGCCCGCGAGAAGAAGGGCGAATAAGCCTCTTCTTCGCCTGAAGAAACAAGGCCCGCGCGGAGCGATCCGCGCGGGCTTTTTCTGGCACCCGTCTTGCCTTGTTCGGCGCCGCGCCGGAAGCTAGCCTCCGCGCCTCACCACCGAATCAGAGGTGCCATGGTTCCGCCCCGCCCGAATATCTCCTCGAACGCCGTCTGCTGACGCGCAAGCTCTCGTTCTGGCGCATCGCCGCGCTGGGCGCCTTGTTCGTCGCCGTTCCATCGTCGTCGCCGGCTGGCGGCTCGCCGGCGACCGCTCGCATGCCGCCGCGCATATCGCGCGCGGTGCGGCATCACCGGCGTCATCAAGGACGATCGCGACCTGTTGAAGGTCGTGCGCGACGTCGCCGCCTCTTCCTCAGCCCGCGCCGCCATCCTGTCGATCGACAGCCCCGGCGGCACGACCACCGGCGCCAGAAGCCCTCTACGACGAACTGCGGCGGCTCGCGGCGAAGAAGCCGACGGTCGCCGTCGTCGACGGCGCGGCGGCGTCAGGCGCCTATATCGCCGCGCTATCGGCGCCGACGACATCATCGTCGCGCGCGGCAATTCCATGGTCGGCTCGATCGGCGTGCTGATGCAGATGCCGAATGCCGCCAAGCTCATGGATACGGTCGGCGTGAAGATGGAGGAGATCAAGTCCTCGCCTCTCAAGGCCGCGCCCAATCCCTACGAGCCCGCGACGCCGGAGGCGCGCGCGGCGGTTGCCGCCATGATCGCGGATTCCTTCAACTGGTTCAAAGGTCTGGTCAAGGAGCGGCGCAAGCTCGACGACGCCGGCCTTGCGACAGTCTCCGATGGCCGCGTCTTCACCGGGCGGCAGGGCGTGGACCTGAAGCTGGTCGACCGGATCGGCGGCGAGCGCGAGGCCATTGCCTGGCTTGAGTCGGAGAAGGGCGTGGCCAAGGGGCTGAAGGTCCGCGACTGGAAGAAGCCGCGCAAGATCGAGAACCCTTCGGCCTGCTCGGGCGCTCGCCGGGGCGGTCGGCCTCGACGGGCTAGCAGCCGCCATGGCGACGGCGGGCGACCTGACCCAGACCCGGCTGCTTGACGGTCTTCTTGCTATTTGGCAGGGTTGGGCATTGAATTAAAAACTTTTTTGCAAACGCCGACCATTCAAGTCTTGTCGGCGCTTTTTACACAGGGGCCCCTGGGTGATCAAGTCGGAACTCGTGCAGCGCATCGCCAAGCGCAATCCGCAGCTTTTTCCAGCGTGACGTCGAGAATATCGTCAATGCGATTCTCGACGAGATCACCAACGCCCTCGCGCGGGGCGATCGCGTCGAATTGCGCGGCTTCGGCGCTTTTTCGGTCAAGCGTCGCGACGCCCGCGTCGGCCGCAATCCGCGCACCGGCGCGCCCGTCTCGGTCGAGGAAAAATCCGTGCCGTTCTTCAAGACCGGCAAGGAAATGCGCGAGCGCCTGAACGACGGCGGGCTCTGAAGTCGCCGCTTGCGCCGGCCGTCCTTCCGCGCTCTATAGAGACCCATGCGCACGCTGTTCCGTCTTCTCGTCGTCCTGCCGGTGGCGATCCTCATCGTCCTGTTCGCTGTCGCCAATCGCCATCTGGTGATGGTCTCGTTCGACCCGTTTCCGGGCAACGACATCCAGGGGCCGCAGCTGACCGCGCCGCTCTTCCTGCTGCTGTTTCTGGCCGGCGCGCTCGGCGTTCTGGCCGGCGGCATGACGGTCTGGTTCCGCCAGGGCCGTTTCCGCAAGCAGGCGCGCGAGCTGAAGTCCGAAGCCGCCGAGGCGCGCGGTCAGGCCAATGACCTGCGCGACAAGGTGGACCGCATGGAGCGCGCCTCGCTCGCCGCCCTGCCGCCGTCCGGGCGCAACGCCGCCTGACGGCGATTTCTATCGATCGCCTTGACCTGCGGCGCTTTTGAGGGAATTGCGTCGCCATGACGCGCAAGTCTCCGCTCGTGAAAATCTGCGGCCTCCGGACGGCCGAAAGCCTCGCCGCCGCGCTGGACGCCGGCGCGGACATGGTCGGCTTCGTTTTCTTCGGCCGAGCCCGCGCAACATTTCGCTCTCCGAAGCCGCCGCGCTCGCGCCGCTCGTGAAAGCGCGCGCGCGAAAAAAGTGGCGCTGACGGTCGACGCCGACGACGTGTTGATCGACGCCGTCGCGCGCGCGCTCGACCCCGACATCCTGCAATTGCACGGGCGCGAGACGCCCGCCCGCGCCGCTGAGCTCGCGGCGCGCACCGGCAAGGCGATCATGAAGGCGATCGGCGTCAGCGAGCCCGCCGGATCTCGCCGCCGCCGCCGCCGCCTATGCCGCAGTCTGCGACTGGCTGCTGCTCGACGCCAAGCCGCCGAAGGACGCCACCCGCCCCGGCGGCAACGGCGAGCCCTTCGACTGGACGATCCTCAACGGCTTCGACCCCGGCAGGCCCTGGCTTCTGTCGGGCGGCCTCACCCCCGCCAATGTCGCCGAAGCCCCTCGCCCGCACCCGCGCGCCGGGCGGACGTGTCAGGCGTCGAAAGCGCGCCGGGCGTGAAGGACGAGGGCGATCCGCGCGCCGAAGGCGGCGGCGCCTTCCGTAAACCGCACGGAGCGGCTGAGAGGCCACTTCAGCCGGCGTCGCCTCCCCCCTCCCCCGCTTCTAGCGAAGTCGGCAACAGTCGACTTTGCGACAGCGGGAGAGGGAGCAGATGCGTGGCATGGCGATGCCCCATGTCACGAATGCTGGCCGTCCCCTCTCCCGCGGAGCGGGGGAGGGCAAGGGAGGGGGACTGTCCGCACACGAATGGATCAGATGCCTTGAACCAGCAGACGCCCAATTCCTTCCGCACCGGCCCCGACGAGCGCGGCCGCTTCGGCCTGTTCGGCGGCCGCTTCGTCGCCGAGACGCTGATGCCGCTGATCCTCGATCTCGAGGCGGCCTATGAGCAGGCCAAGACCGATCCGGCCTTCCACGCCGAGATCGCGCATCTGCACACCCATTACGTGGGACGCCCGAGCCCGCTCTATCTCGCCGAGCGCCTGACCGAGCATCTCGGCGGCGCCAAGGTCTATTTCAAGCGCGACGAGCTGAACCACACCGGCGCGCACAAGATCAACAATGTGCTGGGCCAGATTTTGCTCGCGCGCCGCATGGGCAAGAAGCGCATCATCGCCGAGACGGGCGCCGGCCAACATGGCGTCGCCACCGCCACGGCCTGCGCGAAATACGGCCTCGAATGCGTCGTCTACATGGGCGCGGTCGACGTCGAGCGCCAGAAGCCCAACGTCTTCCGCATGAAGATGCTCGGCGCGACCGTCGTGCCCGTGCAATCCGGCGCGCGAACCCTCAAGGACGCGATGAACGAGGCCCTGCGCGACTGGGTGACCAACGTCGAGAACACGTTCTACTGCATCGGCACGGCGGCGGGCCCGCATCCCTATCCCGCCATGGTGCGCGACTTCCAGTCGATCATCGGCAAGGAGGCCAAGGAGCAGGTGATGGCCGCCGAAGGCCGCCTGCCGGATTCCATCATCGCCTGCATCGGCGGCGGCTCCAACGCCATCGGCCTGTTCCATCCCTTCCTCGACGACAAGTCGGTGGCCATCTACGGCGTGGAAGCGGCGGGCCACGGGCTGAACGTCGACAACGGCCACGCCGCCTCACTCGCCGGCGGCAAGCCCGGCGTGCTGCACGGCAACCGCACTTATCTCCTGATGGACGACGACGGCCAGATTCTCGAAGGCCATTCGATTTCGGCCGGCCTCGATTATCCCGGCATCGGGCCGGAGCACGCCTGGCTACGCGACGTCGGCCGCGTGACCTACCTGTCGGCCACCGACAAGGAAGCGCTCGCCGCCTTCCAGCTCTGCTCGCAGCTCGAAGGCATCATCCCCGCGCTCGAGCCCGCGCATGCGCTGGCGAAAGTCATGGAGCTCGCGCCGAAACTGCCGAAGGACCACGTGATGGTGATGAACATGTGCGGCCGCGGCGACAAGGACATCTTCGCGGTGGCCGAATATCTGGGCGGAATGTGATGACAACCCGTATCGACCGCCGCTTCGCGGCCCTCGCCGCCGAAAACCGCGCCGCGCTCGTCACCTACCTGATGGCCGGCGATCCCGATCCTGCCACCTCGCTGGAAGTGTTCCACGCTATGGCGAAAGCGGGCGCCGATGTGCTCGAGATCGGCATGGCCTTCACCGACCCGATGGCCGACGGCCCCTCGATTCAGGCGGCGGGTCTGCGCGCGCTGCAGGCGGGCATGACGCTGAAGAAGACGCTCGCGCTGGTCGCGGACTTCCGCAAGACCGACGATGACACGCCGATCGTGCTGATGGGCTATTACAACCCGATCTATGTGATGGGCGTCGACAAATTTCTCGCCGCCGCGCAGGAGGCCGGCGTCGATGGGCTGATCGTCGTCGACCTGCCGCCGGAGGAAGACGACGAACTGTGCCTGCCCGCGCTGAAGGCCGGCCTCAACTTCATCCGCCTGGCGACGCCGACGACCGACGACCGGCGCCTGCCGAGCGTGCTCAACAATACCTCGGGCTTCGTCTATTACGTCTCGCTGACCGGCATCACCGGCGCGGCCATCGCCGACTATGGCAAGGTCGGCGCGGCGGTCGCGCGCATCAAGGGCCACACCGCATTGCCGGTGGCGGTCGGCTTCGGCGTCAAGACGGCCGACAACGCCCGCCAGATCGCGGCGCAGGCCGATGGCGTCGTCGTCGGCACGGCGCTGGTCGACGCCCTGAAAAAGTCGCTCGACGCCGATAACAAGGCGACATCAGGCACGGTCGAGGCGGTCGCCGCGCTCGTGCGCGAACTGGCGAGCGGCGTCAGCGCCGGCCGCAAGGTCGCGGCGGAATAACGATCCCTCATCCTGAGGAGCGCCGCAGGCGCGTCTCGAAGGATGAGGCGGCCCATGCTTCGAGACGCCGCTTTCGCAAGTCGGGCTTGCCCGACTTGCGCATGATGCCGATCTCGGGCGAGCCCGAGATCGGACTGGCTCCTCAGCATGAGGCTCGTGGAAGGGAAACGGCAGCATGAACTGGATATCCAACGTCGTCCCGCCAAAAATCCGGTCGATGCTCAAGCGCGACACCGGGGAAAATCTCTGGACCAAATGTCCCGAGAGCGGCGAACTCGTCTTCAACAAGGATCTCGAGGGCAATCTCTGGGTCGTGCCGGGTTCGGGCTATCACATGCGCATGCCTGCCGACGCGCGGCTGAAGAGCCTGTTCGACGAGGGCGCCTATACCGCGCTGCCGACGCCGGACGTGCCGCTCGATCCGCTGAAATTCCGCGACGTCAAGCGCTACACCGATCGCCTCAAGGAAAACCGCGCCAAGACCGGCCAGCCGGACGCCGTTCGTCTCGCCGCCGGCAAGCTCGAAGGCCAGGACGTCGTCGTCGCGCTGCAGGATTTCGAATTCCTGGGCGGCTCGCTCGGCATGGCGGCGGGCGAGGCGATCATCGCCGGCATGACGGCGGCGGTCGAGCGGCGCACGCCCTTCATCATCTTCACGGCGTCCGGCGGCGCGCGCATGCAGGAAGGCATGTTCTCGCTGATGCAGATGCCGCGCACCACGGTCGCCGTGCAGCGTCTTCGCGCGGCGAAACTGCCCTACATCGTCGTGCTCACCAATCCGACGACCGGCGGCGTCACTGCCTCCTACGCCATGCTCGGCGACATCCACATCGCCGAGCCCGGCGCCGTCATCGGCTTCGCCGGCGCGCGCGTGATCGAGCAGACCATTCGCGAGAAGCTGCCGGAAGGCTTCCAGCGCGCCGAATATCTGCGCGACCACGGCATGGTCGACATGGTCGTGCCGCGCAGCGAAATGCGCGCCACGCTGGCCCGTCTCTGCGCGTTGATGACGAAGCAGCCGGCGCGGCAGGAGCCGGATGCGGCCTAGTCGATTTCGACAATGAAGCCCTCATGCTGAGGAGCGGCTGAAAGCCGCGTCTCGAAGCACGAGGGCGTCTCCAGTGGTCATCCTTCGAGACGCGCCTTCGGCGCTCCTCAGGATGAGGTCTCGTGTCAATGACGCAACCTCTCTCTCCCCTCGACGCCATTCTCGCGCGCGTGCTCGACCTGCATCCGCGCAAGATCGATCTGTCGCTCGGCCGCACGCAGCGCCTGCTCGCCGCGCTCGGCTATCCGCACAAGCGCCTGCCGAAAACGATCCATGTCGCCGGCACCAACGGCAAGGGTTCGACCGTCGCCTTCCTGCGCGCGATCCTCGAAGCCGCAGGCCAGCGCGTGCATGTCTACACCTCGCCGCATCTGCTGCGCTTCAACGAGCGCATCCGTCTCGCCGGCAGGCTTGTCGATGACGAAACGCTGATCGCCGCGCTCGAAAAATGCGAGCGTATCAACGCGGGCGAGCCCATCACCTTCTTCGAGATCGGCACGGTCGCCGCCTTCGATCTCTTTGCGCAGACGCCGGCCGACTGGCTGCTGCTCGAAGTCGGACTCGGCGGTCGCTACGACGCGACCAATGTGATCGATCATCCCGCAGCCAGCGTCATCACGCCGGTGTCGATCGATCACGCCGAATTTCTCGGCGACACCGTCGAACGCATCGCCCATGAGAAGGGCGGAATCTTCAAGCGCGGCGCGGCCGGCGTCGTCGGCTACCAGTCGGAAGAAGCCTTGCGCACGCTCGAAGGTTGCGCGCGAAAAGCCGGCGCGCCGACCATCGTCGCGCGCCGCGATTTCGATGTACGCGAGGAAAACGGCCGCCTGATCTTCGAGGACGAGCGCGGCCTGCTCGATCTGCCCGCGCCGCGGCTCGCCGGCCGCCATCAGCATCAGAACGCGGCGACCGCCATCGCGACCTTGCGCGCGGTTGCGCCGGCTCTGCCCGCGCACGCTTTCGAAGACGGCATGAAGAGCGTCGACTGGCCCGCCCGCCTGCAGCGCATTTCACGCGGCGCGCTTGTCGATTTGGCGCCGCCGGGCGCGGAAATCTGGATCGACGGCGGTCACAACGAGGACGGCGCGCGCGTCGCCGCCGCCGCCATGGGCGAACTCGCCGTGCGCCACGACGCGCCGCTCGTCCTCGTCTGTGGCCTGCTCGCGACCAAGGACGCGCGCGCCTTCCTCGCCCACTTCACCGATCTCGCGACCCGCATCGTCGCCGTGCCCGTGTCGGGCGACCACTACGGCCGCGCGCCGGCCGATGTTGCGGAAGCTGCGCGCGATCTCGGCCTGTTTGCGAGCGAAGCCGCTTCGGTCGAGGAAGCGCTGCAGCGGATCGCGCGCGAACACTGGCGCACGCCGCCGCGCATTCTCGTTTGCGGTTCGCTCTATCTCGCGGGCGCGGCGCTCGCGCTGAACGGCTCGACGCTCGACTGACCTTTTTGCCCACGTGTCCGCGCGATCAGCTCCGCATAGGCCTTGGCGAATTTTTGCTGCCCGCTGCCGGCCATGTGGCATTCGTCGGACCTGTCCGGGTCGGCGAACAGCGCATCAGTATCCACGCCCGCGTAAATGCCGCGCGCGGGATCGACGAGCTGGCGTTGCGCCGTCGCAATGGCGTTGTCCGCGCGCCAGTCGCGCAGGATCGGCAGGCACTTCGTGGCGACGGACACGAAGACCGGCGCCTGCGGCCATTGCGCGCGCAGGCGCGCGACAATCGCCTCGAAATCGCGCCTGTAATCCTCGGGCGACGTCGCGAGCGCGAGGTCGCTCTCGCCCTGGTGCCAGATGATCGCGGTTGGTTTGTAATGCGTGGCGAGCGCGCCGACCGCGTCGTCCAGCATCGGGCGCAAAGGCCCGCTCGCGAAATCGGCGATGGGATGACCGCCGATCGCGGCGACCGCGAGCACGACGCGGTCGGCGGCGCCGGATTCGATCAGCCGGTCGGCGAGCGGCGTCAGCGGTTCGCCATGCATCTGGTCGGCGCCGTAGAGCGGCGAGCGGGCGATCCAGCACGCGCCGCCGAAGAAATTGACGACGCGCGCGCCATGGGTCGTCGCCAGACGCGTCGCGCCGAAATTGGCGATGTTGGACTGGCCGATCGCGAATATGACCGCGGTCCTCAGGATCCTGCCGGGGGCAGGCGGCTTTTTCCTTTCCGGTATAGGAGACGAGCCGGCCGAACCCGTCGAAGGCCGCGCTCTGCGCCGCCTTGTCCGGCTCGGGCGTCCAGAGATCGCTCCCGACCACCAGGGCGCTGATCGCGAGCGCCACGGCGGCGGTGATGACGAGATCGCGCCTCACTCCGCCGCAGCCTGCGGCGCCTCGACCTCGCGCGTGACGAACTCGGCGGGCGAGGTCAGTTCGAGAATTTCGACGTCGTCGCTGTGGCGGATTTCGCGATGGCGAATGCGCGGCGGCTGCATCACCGTGCTGCCGGCCTCGAGCCGTACGAACCCGACATCCTCGTATTCGAATTCCACCCAGCCCTTGAGCACGTAGACGAACTGGAAGTCGAGTTCGTGCAGATGCCACTTGCCGTGCGGATGTTCGCCCGGCACGGCGCGGATCACGTTGACGCCGAACCTGCCCGATGTCGCGCTGTCGTAGCCGAGATCGCGATAGGCGAAATACTGGCGCAGCCCCTGATCGAAGGCCGCGTCGCGCGCATGTTGCACGTGGGTGCGCGTCTGCTGGGTCATCTTATCCTCCTGTCGCGCGGTCCTGCGCAGAGGATGCGGCAAGCGCCCGGGGCCGACAAGCAAAACAAAAGGGCCGCTCGCGCGGCCCTCTGCATTCGGATCGTCCGCAGGATCAGACCGCGGAATTGATCCACTTCACCAGTTCGCCCTTGGGCGCTGCGCCGACCTTCTGGGCGGCGAGCTTGCCGTCCTTGAACAGCATCAGCGTCGGGATCGATCGGATGCCGAGCTTGCCGGCGACGCCGGGGTTCTCGTCGACATTGACCTTGGCGATCTTGACCTTGCCCTGCATTTCCGTGGCGATTTCCTCGAGCGAGGGGCCGATCATCTTGCAGGGGCCGCACCATTCCGCCCAGAAATCGACGACGACGGGCTCGGAAGATTTGAGAACGTCGGCTTCGAAGCTGGCGTCCGTCACTTTTGAAGTAGCCATAACAGCCTCTTGGGGGCGCGGAGGTTTCCGCGCGTCGGGCAGGGAACCTAGGAACGCCCTGCGATTCCGTCAAGACGCGCTGGTGCGACCCTTTCGTCACGAATTCGCCAGCAGACGGCCAAGGCGCCCCGATCGCGTCGCCGCGATCGAGGCTTTATCATTGATTTCAGGCTAAATTCTACGACAGCGCGGCCTTGGCGTCAGGCGGCGCGCTCCACGTCCAGCGTCGCGCGCATGGTATCCGCGTCCTGTGGGCGGGAGATCAGATAGCCCTGTCCGTGCGTGCAGCCTGCCGCCTTGACGAAGCCGAGCTGCGCCGGCGTCTCGATTCCCTCGGCGGTGACGTCGAGATCGAGCGAGCGGGCGAGATGGGCGACGGCTTGCACGATCGCCTGATTCTTGCGTTCCGGCAGGCCCGCGACGAACGCGCGATCGATCTTCAGTCCGACGGCCGGCAGGCGGCGCACATGGTCGAACGAGGAAAAGCCCGTGCCAAAATCGTCGAGCACGATCGAGACGCCGCGCTTGTGCAGCCGCTCGATCGCCGACGCCGCGCCATTGGCCGCCAGAACGGCCGATTCGGTCACTTCCAGATGCAGGCGACTGGGCGAGAGCCGGGCGGCGCGCAGCGCGGCCTCGACGATCGTCACGATCGAATCGTCGCAGATCTGCTCGGGCGAGACATTGACGGCGACGCCGACGTCCGCCGGCCAGAGCGCGGCCTCGCGGCACGCTTCGAACATGATCCATTCGCCGAGTTCGTGGATCAGTCCGAGGCGCTCGGCGATCGTGATGAACTGGACCGGCGGCACGAGCCCGCGCTCGGGGTGCCGCCAGCGCGCCAGCGTCTCGTTCGACTTGATGCGCCCGGTCGCCAGCTCCTGGATCGGCTGGAACTGCAGGAAGAATTCGCCGCGCCTGAGCGCGCCCTTCATGTCCTGCGCCAGCGCGCGGCGGTCGATCACCTCCCTGTGCTCGCCATGCGCGAACAGATGGAACGCGCCATTGCGTTCGCGCTTGGCGGCGTAAAGGGCCGCGTCCGCGCGGTTGATCAGCGCGCTCGGCGTCGCGCCGTCGGTCGGCGCGAGCGCGACGCCGACGCTGGCGCGGCATTCCAGGCTGCCGCCTTCCAGCGTGAAGGCGCCGTCGAAGGCTTCCGCCAGCCGGTCGGCGAGCGTCGCCGCATCGGCCGAGGACGAAAGGCCGCGCGCGATCATCACGAATTCGTCGCCGCCGAGCCGGGCCAGCATGTCGACTTCGCGCAGACAGACCGAGAGCCGTCCGGCCATCTGCTTGAGCAGCTGGTCGCCAGCCTGATGCCCGTAGCGGTCGTTGACCACCTTGAAGTCGTCGAGATCGATGTAGAGCAGCGCGAAGCGCTCGCCGTATTTGTCGAGCCGCTGGCAGGCCGTATCCAGCGCGCTCTCGAAGGCGACGCGGTTCGGCAGGCCGGTCAAGGGATCGTGCCGCGCCAGCGCCTCGGCGTGCGCCTGCGCGATCACGCGGGCGGCGAATTGCTGGCCCTGCGACAGGCCGGCGAGAATGATCGCCGCGCTGTAGGTCGTCAGCAGCGGCGCGATGAAATAGTCGATCGGCTGCTTGGCGCCGAGCAGCAGGCCGATGAACGAGCCGCCGACGATCGGCGTGGCGAAGGCGATCACGGCGCGCGGCAGTGTCGACAGCGCCAGCGAGCCGCCGCAGATCATGCCGGCGATGATGCAGACCAGGATGATCTGGCCGTGCTGGTCCGGGTTGAAGAACAGCGTCGCCGCCAGTCCCCAGATCGCGCCGAGCACGGCGGCATTGACGGTCGCGCTGCGAATGACCTTGGGGCCGACGGTCGCAGGCGGCAGTTTGTGGCGGCGCCGGTAGACGCGAAAGGCGACGGGCGCGCAGACCGCGGCGAGCGCGGCGAACCAGGCCGCCGGCGCGTATGCCGGTCCCTGCAGGCTGAGCGCGGCGACCAGCATCAGCCCGCTGATCAGGTTGACCACGATCATCGCCGGGGTATGGCGGGCGATCACGGCGATCTGGGCCGCGCGCAGGCGCGCCTCCAGTTCCGCGTCCAGCCCCTTGGGGCCGGCTATGGAAAAAGCGCGCGTCAGCGCCGATCGGGCCCTCAAGCAGCTGCGGCGAAACCCCCGTACGGGCAAAATTTTTGAAGCAATACGCACTGTGTGATGCTCCTCGCCCACCACAGGCGAAGTGAAATTTGGCCGGATCGCCACAGCACCATGGAAAAGATAAAGCCGATTTAATGCCTTAGCGTGACTTTCGTTCAAGCCGGGCGGGATGGTTAACGAAATCTCCGCCGCGCCTTCCCTTCGCCTGCCGGCGCTGCTATCTCGCGGCGCATGAGCAGCCACCCCATCGAAAACATCCGCAATTTCTCGATTGTCGCGCATATCGACCACGGCAAGTCGACGCTGGCCGACCGCCTGATCCAGACGACGGGCGGGCTGGCCGAGCGCGAAATGGTCGAGCAGGTGCTCGATTCCATGGATATCGAGCGCGAACGCGGCATCACCATCAAGGCGCAGACGGTGCGGCTCGACTACAAGGCGAAGGACGGCAAGACCTATGTCCTGAACCTGATGGACACCCCCGGCCACGTCGATTTCGCCTACGAGGTCTCACGCTCTTTGGCCGCCTGCGAGGGTTCGCTGCTGGTGGTCGACGCCTCTCAAGGGGTCGAGGCGCAGACGCTCGCCAACGTCTATCATGCGCTCGACGCCGGCCACGAGATCGTCCCCGTCCTCAACAAGATCGACCTGCCGGCCGCCGAGCCCGACCGCATCAAGCAGCAGATCGAGGACGTGATCGGGCTCGACGCCTCCGACGCCGTGCCGATCTCCGCCAAGACCGGCCTCGGCATCCCCGACGTGCTCGAAGCCATCGTCACCCGCCTGCCGCCGCCCAAGGGCGACGAGAAGGCGCCCTTGAAGGCGCTGTTGGTCGACTCTTGGTACGACCCCTATCTCGGCGTCGTCGTGCTCGTGCGCATCATCGACGGCGAGATGAAGAAGGGCCAGAAGATCCTGATGATGGGCACCGACGCCCATTACGAGATCGACCGGATCGGCGTCTTCCGGCCGAAGATGGAGAATGTCGAAAAGCTCGGCCCCGGCGAGGTCGGCTTCATCACCGCGCAGATCAAGCAGGTGGCCGACACCCGCGTCGGCGACACGATCACCGACGAGAAGCGCCAGTGCGCAGAAGCGCTGGCGGGCTTCAAGCCGGCGCAGCCCGTCGTCTTCTGCGGCCTCTTCCCCGTCGACGCCGCCGATTTCGAGGAATTGCGCGCCGCGATGGGCAAGCTGCGCCTCAACGACGCGAGCTTCTCCTACGAGATGGAATCGTCAGCCGCCCTCGGCTTCGGCTTTCGCTGCGGCTTCCTCGGCCTCCTGCATCTGGAGATCATCCAGGAGCGCCTGCATCGCGAGTTCAATCTCGATCTCATCGCGACGGCGCCCTCGGTCATCTACAAGATCTACATGACCAACGGCGATATGCTGGAAATGCACAATCCCGTCGACATGCCCGACGTCGTGAAAATCGACCGCATCGAGGAGCCGTGGATCAGGGCGACGATTCTGACGCCCGACGATTATCTGGGCAGCGTCCTGAAGCTGTGCCAGGACCGGCGCGGCGTGCAGGTCGACCTCAACTATGTCGGCAAGCGCGCGATGGTGACGTATGACCTGCCGCTCAACGAGGTCGTGTTCGATTTCTACGACCGGCTGAAGAGCATTTCGAAGGGCTATGCGAGCTTCGACTATCAGCTGACCGATTATCGCGAGGGCGACCTCGTGAAGATGAACATTCTGGTCAACGCCGAGCCGGTCGACGCGCTGTCCATGCTCGTCCATCGCACGCGCGCGGATAGCAGAGGCCGCGCGATGGTGGAGAAGCTGAAGGAGCTGATCCCGCCGCACATGTTCCAGATCCCGATCCAGGCGGCCATCGGCGCCAAGATCATCGCCCGCGAAACCGTGCGCGCGCTGCGCAAGGACGTGACCGCCAAATGCTACGGCGGCGACGCCACACGCAAGCGCAAGCTTCTGGAAAAGCAGAAGGAAGGCAAGAAGCGCATGCGGCAGTTCGGCAAGGTCGAGATACCGCAGGAGGCGTTCATCGCGGCCTTGAAGATGGATTCGTGAAGGTTGAGTGAATTCTAATCTACGTCACCCCACGAAGCTCGATAGCCCTCAGATGAGGCCACAATCTTCGGCGGTTTGATTCCAGTGAGAACGTAGAGTGCTGCGCCGCCTCCTGAGATCGCGATCGTTAATCCTCCGAGGGTGAGAATTGCGAGTTTTGATGTAGGCTCGGGGTCCAATATTGCGGCAAGTATGATTACAATTCCAATGCCGCTCACCCCGAGACAACCTAGGACACGTTGCCACTCACCTGTAGACAAGCCAACTTTGAGCCCTGTGAAGAGTAGATTGTCTTCTGACAAGTTGATCCCTGCAGATGCGTCGTCAATGATGACAAAAGGCGTCTTTTCGCGATACGCGGTCGAAAGGGTCTGAAACCATCCGGCTCCCGAAGTGCGAATGATTATTTCCTCAGCCATGTTTTCGTCACACCGAAGCTGCGCGGTCAAGATGGTAGTCTGGCTACGGCCAAGTTGCAAAACGCAACCATAAGAGTTGAGGTTTGTACGCGTTCACGTACAATCATCTCATGCGCTCCACCTCCTACAGCGACCTCCGCAAGAACCTCGCCGCCACGCTCGACAGCGTGACGAACGATCACGAGCCCGTGCTCATCACGCGCGACCGCGGCAAGCCGGCGGCCGTGCTGATCTCGCTCGAGGATTTCGCGAGCTACGAGGAAACGGCCCATCTGCTGCGCAGCCCGAAGAACGCCGAGCGGCTGACGAAATCCATCGCGGAACTCGACGCCGGTAATGGCAGAGCTCGCAAGCTCGCGGAATGAAGGGCCCGTCATTGCGAGGAGCGAAGCGACGAAGCAATCCAGAGCCGGGTCGTGGCTCTGGATTGCTTCGCTGCGCTCGCAATGACGGTCGCCTATGAGACTCGTCTTCTCCGCAAACGCCTGGGACGACTACCTGCACTGGCAGGCGACCGATCCCAAACTGCTCGCCCGCCTCAACGGCCTCATCAAGGAATGTTCGCGCACGCCGTTTCAAGGAACCGGCAAGCCGGAGCCACTACGCGGCGCGCTGTCGGGCTGGTGGTCGCGCCGTCTGACGCAGGAGCATCGGCTCGTCTATCGCGTCGAGGGCGACGATCTGCTGATCGCGCAGTGCCGGTATCACTATTGATCGAATAAAGATGCACCCCCCCTCACCCCCGCCAGTACGCGCAATTCGTCAGAAACACCGTCCGCCCTTCGCGGTGGTCGATGATCCCCGAGAGCACGGCGCGGTCGCCGTAGTTCAGTTCGAAACGCGCGGACCGCGCCAGTCCCGCATTGCCGGTCACGCAGACGACCTTTCCTTCGGCGCGCAGGCCGACGATGGCGGCCTTGCCGGGGTCGGGCGTCGACAAGACGCCGACGAAGGCGACCTGCGCCTCGTAGCCGCGTCCGCTATAGGCGCGGTCGCTGCGCGCGGAAATGATCGCCCGCGTGTCGCGCGCCTCGCACTGGTTGCCGAAATAGCTGGAGGTGCAGACCGAGGCCGAGGCGGCCGGCGGCGGGGCGGGCGAGGGGTCGGGCAACGGCAAACGTCCCGTGCGTCCCATGAAGATCAGGATCGAGCCCAGGGCGAGCCCGAGCGAAATCGCTATCGTCGGCAGCCTGTTCATCGCGTCCGGAACCCTCTTCGAGTGTCCCCTTGCGACCGTGCAGTCTGCCAGAAACCCTTTAAGGAACGTTTGTGGAAATACCGGACTCCCAAGGCCTTTTGGCTTTGCCGGCGCGATCGCTTATGCTCGCGGCCCTTCGAGAGGAAACGGGCCGAGAGGTCTAAAAGCGTTCAATGAGTTTCACCGACATCGCGACCCGGACGTACAACCATTCGTTCCGGCTCGATCCGGTCCTGCGGACCCTGCTCGACACCGACTTCTACAAGCTGCTGATGCTCCAGATGATCTGGCGCCGGCATCGCGAGGTTCCCGTCACCTTCGGCATCGTCAACCGCACAGCCAATGTGCGCATCGCCGATGAAATCCCCGAAGGCGAATTGCGCGCGCAGCTCGACCACGCCCGCACCCTGCGCTTCACCTCGCGCGAAAGAATATGGCTCGCGGGCAATACGTTCTACGGCGTGAAACAGATTTTCCAGCCGGACTTCATCGAATGGCTGGCCGATTTCCAGCTGCCGGAATACGAGCTCGAGCGTCGCGACGGCCAGTACGAGCTGACCTTCCACGGCGCCTGGCCGTATACGACCATGTGGGAAATCCCCGCGCTCTCCATCATCAACGAATTGCGCGCGCGCAAAGTGCTGCACGGCATGGGGCGCTTCGAGCTGGACGTGCTCTACGCCCGCGCGAAAGCGAAGCTCTGGGCCAAGATCGAGCGCCTGCGCGCCCTGAAGAAGGAAGGCCCGCTGCGCGTCGGCGATTTCGGCACGCGGCGGCGCCACGGCTATCTCTGGCAGCGCTGGTGCTGCGAGGCCTTGCAGGAAGGCATCGGCGACGCCTTCACCGGCACGTCCAACGTGCATATCGCCATGGAGATCGGCGCGGAAGCGATCGGCACCAATGCGCATGAACTGCCGATGGTCTATGCCGCGCTGGCCGGCGCCGACGAGAAGCGCGTGCGCGATTCCCGCTACAGCGTGCTGCAATCCTGGTCCGACACCTATTCCGGCAATTTGTTGGTCTTCCTGCCCGACGCCTACGGCACGACGGAATTCCTGCGCGACGCGCCGGAATGGGTCGCCGACTGGACCGGCGCGCGGCCGGATTCCAAGGACCCGATCGAGGCGGGCGAGGAGCTGATCGCCTGGTGGGCCGCGCATGGCCGCGACCCGCATGAAAAGCTGGTGATCTTCTCGGACGCGATGGACATCGATTCCATCGAAAAAACCTCGCGCCATTTCCGCGGCCGCGTGCGCGCCAGCTACGGCTGGGGCACGAACCTGACCAACGATTTTCTCGGCTGCGATCCCGGCGGCGACGACCGGTTGCGCGCCATTTCGTTGGTCTGCAAGGTGATCGGGGCGGCGGGCCGGCCGGCGGTCAAGCTCTCGGACAATCCGCTGAAGGCGACGGGGCCGGAAAGCGAGATCGAGCGCTATCGCGCCATCTTTTCCGCCGCCGGCATGCGCGCGCAGCCGGTGCTGGTGTAGGGCGTCGATCCGAGTGGCGACCCCTCCCCACAAGGGGGGAGGGAAGCGTACCCCGCGTTGCTGATCGCTCTTTCCGCCCCATATCTCCCCCGTACCCGCCGCCGGCCCGACCCCGGCGGCTTTATCTTTGAAGCGGAGCATCGCTTGCCCATCATTTCCATCGCCGGCGTGGCCAAGAGCTATGGCGGCTTCACGGCGCTGCACGAGATCGATCTCGAGATCGAGCGCGGCGAGATTTTCGCGCTGCTCGGCCCCAACGGCGCCGGCAAGACGACGCTGATTTCCATCGTCTGCGGCGCGGTCTCGATGAGCCGGGGCGCCGTGCGCGTCGATGGCGGGGACATCCTGCGCGACTATCGCGCCACGCGCCGCAAGATCGGCCTCGTACCGCAGGAAATCGCGCTCGACATATTTTCGACCGTCTGGAACACGGTCAGCTTTTCACGCAGCCTGTTCGGCAAGCCGAAGGACAAGGCGCATATCGAGCGCCTGCTGCGCGATCTCGCGCTATGGGAAAAGCGCGACGCCAGGATCATCGAACTCTCCGGCGGCATGAAGCGCCGCGTGATGATCGCCAAGGCGCTGGCGCACGAGCCCGACATTCTCTTCCTCGACGAGCCGACGGCCGGCGTCGACGTCGAAGTTGCGCCGCGACATGTGGGGGGTTGGTTCGGCGTTTGCGCGAACATGGCGTCACCATCATTCTCACGACGCATTACATCGAGGGAGGCCGAGGAAATGGCCGACCGCGTCGGCTTCATGAAAGGCGGCCGCCTCGTGCTGGTGGAGGAGAAGACGGCGTTGATGCGCAAGCTCGGCAAGCGGCGCCTCGTGCTCACGCTCGCCGAACCCTTGGGCGCGCTGCCGGCCGCGCTCGAGGGCTGGCATGTCGAACTGGAGGACGGCGGTCGCCAGATCGCCTACGCCATGTCCGACGGCGCGGAGAAGGGCGCGGCGCAAATCATCCAGCGGCTCGGCGAGGCGGGCGTCCACATCAAGGACATGGCGATGAGCGAGAGCTCGCTCGAACAGATTTTCGTCGATCTCGTCGGCGCCGCTGCGGGAGTCAGGCATGAGCGCGCCGCATTTCAACCTGCGCGGCGTCGCCACGATCTTCGCGGCGGAAATGGCGCGCACGCGGCGCACCCTCTTACAGAGCGTCGTCACGCCGGTGCTTACCACGGCGCTCTACTTCGTCGTTTTCGGCTCGGCCATCGGTTCGCACATGCGCGAGGTCGGCGGCGTCGCTTACGGCGCCTTCATCGTGCCCGGCCTCATCATGTTGTCGCTGCTCACCCAGAGCATCGCCAACGCCTCGATCGGCATCTACTTCCCGAAATTCACCGGCACGGTCTACGAGATCCTGACCGCGCCGCTGTCGGCGATCGAAATCGTCGTCGGCTATGTCGGCGCCGCAGCGGCGAAATCCATCGTCATCGGCCTCATCATCCTGGCCACCGCCGCCTTCTTCACGCCGCTGCAGATCGACCATCCCGCGATGATGGCGCTGTTTCTCGTGCTGACGGCGGTCGCCTTCAGCCTGTTCGGCTTCATCATCGGCATCTGGGCCAAAACCTTTCGAGCAGCTCAACTTCGTGCCGGCGCTCGTCATCACGCCGCTGACCTTTCTCGGCGGCGCCTTCTATTCGATCGACATGCTGCCGCCGTTCTGGCGCACGGTCAGCCTGTTCAATCCCGTCGTCTATCTCGTCAGCGGCTTTCGCTGGAGTTTTCACGGAAGCGGCGACGTGAGCCTCGCGGCGAGCCTCGGCTTCATGACGCTGGTGATCGCGCTGTGCCTGGGATTGCTGGTGTGGATTTTCCGGACGGGGTATCGGCTGAAGCCGTAGGGACGATTCCCTCCCCCCTTGCGGGGGAGGGTTAGGGTGGCGGGGAATCCTGCGAAAGATGTCAGACGTCACGCCGCAACCTCGTCGGGTTTCCCGACCCCCTCCCCCGCCCCTCCCCACAAGGGGGAGGGGAGACGCGCATCCTCCGCAAGTTTTTCAGTCAGCAAACAACCGCCAGTCGAACCCTTCGAGCGACGGCAGCACGACGGCCGCGCCCTCGAACGTCTCGTGCGCGGTGTAGAGGCCCGGCGTCACCACCGTCGCAATGCCCGCCGCGCGCGCCGCCGCGAGCCCGTTGCGCGAATCCTCGAAGGCCAGACACGCCGACGCCGGCAGCCCGAGGCGCTCGAGCGCCAGCAGATAGGCGTCGGGCGCCGGCTTCTTCACCGGCGCGTCCTCGGCGCCCACGATCACGTCGAACAGCGTGAACCCGTCCGCGCCCAGCGTCGCCTCGATCAGCGCCTCGATATTGGCGCGCGACGTCGTCGTGCAGATCGCGAGCTTCAGCCCCGCCGCATGGCCGCGCCGGATCAGGATTTCGACGCCCGGCCTCAGCGTCGCTTTCCCGCTCCGCGTGAGGGCGCCGTAATGCGCGTTCTTGGCCAGATGCATGCGCTGCACACGCGCATCGTCGATCTCGGCGCCGATCTGCGAGGCATAGGCGCGCATCCGCTCCTTGCCGCCAGTGGTCTTGAGGAGGTCGCGATAGAGATCGACATCCCAGCTCCAGTCGAGCCGCTCGTCAGCGAACACGCGGTTGAACGCGGCGCGGTGCACTTCCTCTGTTTCGGCCAAGGTGCCGTCGACGTCGAAGATCAGGGCCTGGATGGTCATGGTTTGCCTCCCCGAGGGCGCCTTGGGGCGTCATCGTATTCGTTTCTGTGAATATGTATCGGACGATCGCGGACGTAAACTGGTCAATCACATAAAGAAATCTTTATATGTTTATTGCGCTATCTCATTCCCGCTGCTATAGGACCGCCCAAGCCACGGACCAGCAGAGCCAGAGAGCGTACAATGACCAAGCATTTCAACGATTACACCGTCGCCGACATCGGCCTTGCCGACTGGGGCCGCAAGGAACTGAACATCGCCGAGACGGAAATGCCGGGACTGATGGCGACCCGCGCCGAATATGGCCCGGCCCAGCCGCTCAAGGGCGCCCGCATCGCCGGCTCGCTGCACATGACCATCCAGACCGGCGTCCTGATCGAGACGCTGAAGGCGCTGGGCGCCGACGTGCGCTGGGCCTCGTGCAACATCTATTCGACGCAGGACCATGCGGCCGCCGCCATCGCCGCCGCAGGCACGCCGGTCTTCGCCATCAAGGGCGAGAGCCTCGAGGATTACTGGGACTACACCCACAAGATCTTCGAATGGGGCGACGGCGGCTGCCCGAACATGATTCTCGACGACGGCGGCGACGCCACGCTGCTGATCCATCTCGGCCTGCGCGCCGAGCAGGGCGACACGGCTTCCTCGACAAGGCGACCAACGAGGAAGAGGAGTCCTCTTCGCCGCCATCAAGAAGCGCCTGAAGGCCAACCCCGGCTGGTACAAGCGCAACGCCGAGAGCATCAAGGGCGTGACCGAAGAGACCACGACCGGCGTGCATCGCCTCTACAACATGCACAAGGAGGGCAAGCTCCTGTGGCCGGCGATCAACGTCAACGACTCGGTCACCAAGTCGAAGTTCGACAATCTCTACGGCTGCCGTGAATCGCTCGTCGACGGCATCCGCCGCGGCACCGGACGTGATGATGGCCGGCAAGGTCGCCTGCATCGCCGGCTACGGCGACGTCGGCAAGGGCTCGGCCGCCTCGCTGCGCAACGCCGGCTGCCGCGTCATCGTCACCGAGATCGATCCGATCTGCGCGCTGCAGGCGGCGATGGAAGGCTACGAAGTCACCACGATGGAAGAGGCCGCGCCCCGCGCCGACATCTTCTGCACGGCGACCGGCAATGTCGACGTCATCACCGTCGACCACATGCGCGCCATGAAGGATCGCGCCATCGTCTGCAACATCGGGCACTTCGATTCTGAGATTCAGGTCGCGGGCCTCAAGAACTTCAAGTGGCATAACGTCAAGCCGCAGGTCGACGAGGTCGAGTTCAACGACGGCAAGCGCATCATCCTGCTGTCGGAAGGCCGTCTCGTGAACCTCGGCAACGCCACGGGCCATCCCTCCTTCGTGATGTCGGCCTCCTTCACCAACCAGACGCTCGCGCAGATCGAGCTCTGGACGAAGCAAGGGCGAATATCCGGTCGGCGTCTACACGCTGCCCAAGCATCTCGACGAGAAGGTCGCCGCACTCCACCTCGACAAGATCGGCGTGAAGCTGACCAGGCTCACGGACGCGCAGGCGACCTACCTCGGCCTGCCCCAGCAGGGCCCCTACAAGCCGGATCATTATCGGTACTGATGCCGATACCGCGCTCTATTCCCTCCCCCCTTGTGGGGGAGGGTTAGGGGGGGGTCGGGCAATTCGGCGAAATTATCATCCGCACAATTCGCGGGATTTCCCGACCCTCTCCCCCGCCCCTCCCCACAAGGGGGAGGGGAGAAGCCCCGGCCACGTCGCGCCGCCTCGAGCAGTCGCCCAAGCCACCGAATTTCGCACTTCGAAATAGGGATAAATGGGTTTTGCAAGAAACCCGTTTATCCCTATACTTTTTCGCGAACCGCGAACGACAAGCGAGCCGGGGCGAAGGAAATGCCGAAAATTCACTACGTTGCGCATGATGGGACCGACCGCGCGGTCGAGGTGGCGGAGGGCGAAACCGTCATGCGCGGCGCGATTCTCAATTCCGTGCCGGGCATCGACGCCGATTGCGGCGGCGAATGCGCCTGCGCGACCTGCCACGTCTATGTCGACGACGCCTGGAAGGATAAGGTGGGCGCGCCGAATGAGCAGGAAACGAGCATGCTCCGGTTTCGTCGACAGCGTGAAGGACACTTCGCGTCTCGTGCCAGATCACCGTGACGGGCGCGCTCGACGGGCTCGTCGTCCATCTGCCGGAAAGCCAGCACTGACATTGCCCGGCCGCGCCTCGAACGCGCGGCCGTAATTGCGTCGCACTCAACAGCACACAATCAGCGTTCGTCAGGAGGACACCATGAACGAACATGCGCCCATCGACCATGCCAAGCTCGCCGAGAGCATGCCGCTCGAGGACATCAACGTCTCCGATCCCAAACTCTACCAGCAGGACGTCTGGATGCATTATTTCGACCGGCTGCGTCGCGATGCGCCGGTCCATTATTGCAAGGACAGCCCGATCGGGCCCTTCTGGTCGATCAGCAAGCACAAGGACATCGTCTCCGTCGAGGTGAACCACAAGGCGTTTTCCTCCTCGTCCACCTTCGGCGGCATCACGCTGCGCGACCGCACCGGCGATCTCGAACTGCCGATGTTCATCGCCATGGATCAGCCCAAGCACGACGAGCAGCGCAAGATCGTGCAGCCGATCGTCTCGCCGGCGAACCTTTCCAAGTTCGAGGGCCTGATCCGCAGCCGCATCCAGAACACGCTGGACAGCCTGCCGCGCGGCGAGGCCTTCGACTGGGTCGACAAGGTCTCGATCGAACTGACCGGCCAGATGCTGGCGACGCTGTTCGACTTCCCGTTCGAGCAGCGCCGCAAGCTGACCTATTGGTCGGATGTCGCGACCACCGACCTCAACAATCCTGATCGCCTCATCAATAGCGAGGAGGAGCGCGAGCAGGTGTTCGGCGAATGCCTCGGCGCCTTCATGCAGCTGTGGAACCAGCGCGTGAACGCCAAGGAGCTCGGCGGCGACCTCATCTCGATGCTGGTGAGCGGCGAAGCCACGCGCAACATGAATCCGCGCGAATATCTCGGCAACGTCATCCTGCTGATCGTCGGCGGCAACGACACGACGCGCAATTGATGACGGGCTCGGTCTGGTTCTTCAACCAGAACCCGGACCAGTACGCCAATTGCGCGCCAATCCCGCGCTGCTCGAATCCGCCGTGCCGGAGATCATCCGCTACCAGACGCCGCTCGCTTACATGCGCCGCACGGCGCTGGCCGATACGGAGTCGGCGGCAAGATGATCAAGAAGGGCGACAAGCTCGCCATGTGGTACATATCAGGCAATCGCGACGGCGACTCGATCGAGAACCCCGATCAGTTCATCATCGACCGCGAGCGTCCGCGCCAGCATCTCTCCTTCGGCTTCGGCATCCATCGCTGCGTCGGCAATCGCCTCGGCGAATTGCAGCTGAAGATTCTCTGGGAGGAGATTTTGAAGCGCGACATGAAGATCGAGGTGCTGGGGCCGCCGAAGCGCGTCTACTCCTCCTTCGTGCACGGCTATTCCGAGCTGATGGTGAAGATCGCGCCGTGACGCTCATCCGTCATTGCGAGGAGTGAGACGACGAAGCAATCCAGAGTCCGGCCGTGACCCTGGATTGCTTTGCCGCGCTCGCAATGACGGACCCGGTCGCGGGCTCTCAAGCCCCACGCATTGCAGTCACCCGCACGCCGGGCATTGCGCCGCTCGCGAGCACATCCTCCGCCCCCACACATGCGCCTGGCCCCGCGATCCAGATCGGACAACCCGCCAGCGCCGCGAAATCCGGAAAGCGCGCATCGACCATCGCACGCTTCGCCAGCCATGCCGTCGAAACCGGCGTCGGCGGATCGATATCCTCGATCAGCAGCAGATGCGCCGCGTCGAGCTTTCCCGCGAGCCAGCAGACGAGCGAATCCGATGAAATCTCGGACGTCGCGGGAATGTCGGCCGCGGCCGCGATCATGCGCGAAGGCGACCAGATGGCGATGCGCCGCGCGTCGATAGCGTCGCGCAGCGCGTGTTCCGTTTCCGCGACCACAGGCGACGGCCTGACCGCAGCCAGCGCCGCCGCATATTGATCCATCGCCATCAGCTCGATCTTCTGCGCAACGACCGCGTTGAGCTCCATCGCCTGCGCCGCGCCGCGCGCGGATACGCCGAACGGCCCGGCGCCCGGCGCGATCACCAGCGCGCCCGGCCATGCGGCCAGCGCGTCGAGCCACACTTTCAGATGCGGCGTCACCGCCAGCCCGTCGCCGATGCGCGCGACCAGCAGGCTCACGCCTGCGTCTCGTTCTTGGGCAGGCCGCGAAACGGCCTGCGCGGCCTCGGCGGCTCGAGCGATTGCTCGCGTTCGATCTCCACGCCGACCGCGCCTTCGATAATGTCGAGCTTTTCGACGCGCACCCGCACGCGCTTCACACGCTTGTCGCGCAGAGCTGCGGCGGCGATCTCCTCGGCCATGGTCTCCACCAGTTTGACGTGGCCCGACTGGATCATGCGCCGGATCGCGTCGACGATCACGTCATAGGAGACGACATCGCCGAAATCGTCGGCGACACGTTTCGCGCGAGGCACATCCGCCTCGACATTGAAGCGCATGCGCTGGCGCTTCTTCGTCTCGTAATTGTAGGCGCCAATATTCGCGTCGACGATAAAGTCGCGCACGAAAATCCGGTCGGTCTGCTGCGGCCCCTCGCCGGCATGCAGGCCGGCGTCCATCAGCGCGCGGATGGCGGCGACCGCATCGCGATCGATGCCGCCCTGCCGGTCGCCGGCCCCACACAAGGCGCTGCGGAAGCCGAGGAAATCCGCGTCCAGCGCCACCAACCGTGGCACGTCGGGCGCCTCGAGCGAGCCGGAGACGCCGGCGGTGAGGCCCGCCGCCCGGCACTTCTCGATGAAGTCCGCAGCGTCGGCGGCGTCCAGCGTCTCGAGAAACCGGCCGCGCGTCTTGTCGACCGTGTCGAGCATCGCGCCGGAAAAGCCCGCCGCCGCCATTTCCTCGATCATACCGAGCGGCGGCTCGCGGTCGGCGAGCAGCACGGCGACGATTTGCACGTCGTCTGTCAGCGGCGCCAGCGTGACGATTTTCGCGCGCGCGTCGGCGTCGTCTGCAAAGCCTACCTTCACGATATCGGCGCCTGCCGCGCGCAACGCCTCGACGGCGGCGTAGAGACGCACGCCGACAAGCTCCAGCGGCCCCGCCGCCGCGCTCACCGGCCGCGCGCCGGCGACCGCGCCCACGATCGCGGCGACCACGTCCGGCGCCGGCGCGCCGAGCGCCCCGCGCGCGGGATCGGTGCAGTCGATGATGTCGGCGCCGCAATCGAGCGCGATCGCCGCTTCGGCGGGGCTGACGACGCTGGCGAGGAAGGCGGTCATGCGCACGGGCTCTTTCTTCTGACGTCAGCGTCATAGGTCCAACGCGCGGCGCCTGCAATGGAGCTATCGCCGCGCCGCGCTTGCCGGGCGCCGGCCCGCTCGCTAGCTTCCCTATCCCGCCCTGCCTGCCGCCAGGAAACGCAATTATGCGCGCCATCACCGTCGCCGACCGTAATCGCGCCGCCGTCGGCGAGGTCGAAACGCCCACGCCCGGCCCCGGCGAAATCCGCGTGCGCGTGCGCGCCGCCGCGCTCAACCGCGCCGATCTGCTGGTGCTGGCCGGCCACCAGCATGGGGCGGTCGGCGGCGCCGGCGCCATCGTCGGGCTTGAATGCGCGGGCGAGGTCGAGAGCCTGGGCGAGGGCGTCCGCGATTTCGCGGTCGGCGACCGCGTCATGTGCTCGGCGCGCCATGCGCTTGCCGAATATGCGACGACCGACGCCGGCCGCGCGATCAGGATCGCGGATGGAACGAGTTTCGAGCGCGCCGCGACCCTACCGGTCGCCTTGCAGACCATGCACAATGCGATCGTGACAGCCGGTCGCCTGAAGAAGGGCGAGAGCGTGCTCGTGCAGGGCGCGAGCTCGGGCGTCGGCCTCATGGCGCTGCAGATCGCCAAATACATGGGCGCTGGTCTCGTCATCGGCACCTCGACCAATGTGGAGCGTCGCGCGAGGCTGAAGGAATTCGGCGCCGATCTCGCGCTCGATTCGCGCGACGCGAACTGGGTGGAGGAAGCGCGCGCGGCGACCGGCGGCAAGGGCGTCGATCTGATCGTCGACCAGATTTCCGGCTATGTCGCGAACGCCAACATGCAGGCCGCCGCCGTGCTCGGCCGCATCGTCAATGTCGGCCGTCTCGGCGGCATGAAGGGCGAATTCGATTTCGACCTGCATGCATTGAAGCGCATCGACTACATCGGCGTCACCTTTCGCACGCGCAGCGCGCAGGAAGTGCGCGACATCGTGCGCCTGATGCGCGCCGACCTCATGGGCGGTGTCGAATCCGGCGCGCTCGGCCTGCCGATAGACAAGGTCTACTCCTTCGCGGAAGCCGACGTCGCCTTCGCGCATATGCGCGCCAACGCCCATTTCGGCAAGATCGTGCTGACGCTCTGAATTTCAGGAAGACAAGATGACCCGCATCGCCATCGTCGACGATTATCAGAACGTCGCGCTCACGCTCGCCGACTGGAAGAGCATTCCCGGCGCGCAATTCACCGTCTTCGACAAGCCCTTCGCGAGCGAGGACGAGATCGTCGAAAAGCTCGGCGGGTTCGAGATCGTCAGCACCATGCGCGAGCGCATGGAATGGCCGGAAAGCCTGTTCGCGCGCCTGCCGAATCTGAAACTTCTCTGCGTCACCGGCCTGCATCAGCGCCTGCTCGACCAGGCCGCCGCGACCAAGCACGGCGTCGTCGTCTCGCACACCACGGCCGGCGCCTCGGTGCCGGCGACCGTCGAACTCTGCGTCGCGCTGATCCTCGACGGCGCGCGCAACGTCACGCGCGAGGACCGCGACATGCGCGCGGGCGGTTGGCAATCGGGCCTCGGCATGACGCTGCATGGCCGGCGTCTCGGAATCGTCGGCCTCGGCCGCATCGGCGCGCGCGTCGCAGCCGTGGCCAGCGCTTTCGGCATGGAGCTGGTCGCCTGGAGCCCGAACATGACGGCGGAAACCGCGGCCGCGAGCGGCGCGACGCTCGTCGACAAGGAGACTTTGTTCCGCACCAGCGACGTCGTCTCGCTGCATCTCGTGCTCGGCGACAGGAGCAGGCACATCGTCGGCGCGCGCGAATTCGACCAGATGCAGAAGCACGCCGTGTTGGTGAACACGTCGCGCGGTCCGCTGATCGACGAAGCCGCGATGATCGAGGCGATGCGCGCGCGCAAAATCGCCTGCACGGCGCTCGACGTCTACGACATCGAGCCGCTGCCCGCGAACCATCCGCTGCGCGGCCTCGACAATGTCGTGCTCTCGCCGCATCAGGGCTTCGTCACGAGGGACGTCTACGAGGTCTGGTACGGCGACACGGTCGAGAACATCAGCGCGTATCTCTCGGGCGCGCCAATCCGCGTGCTCAATGCCGATGTACTACGAGGCTGACAGCGGACCTCAACGCCGATCGATCCGGGCTTGCCGGAGATCGACGTAAATAATGCAAGTCGCGCCCGACTCAGGTGGCGAGGCGCGGCCGAGCCACTGACGTGTCAGAGACGCCTCTTCGCGCGGCGCGCCATGAGGGACGTGGGTCGGCCGCGAATTTCGAGTGAGACTCCGAAAACACCGACACGCTGCTCATGTCGGGGCGCGGCCGAGCGGGGATCGCGCCTCCCGGCCCTGCGGCTTTCTCATCCGCGCGACAAGCGCTGCGACGACAAAAGCGACGCCCACGGCCATCGGCGCCCAGCATGGCCTGACGCCCAGCTCCAGACTGAAATCCGCCGCGATCAGCGCGCCGAACGGCGCCCCCATGGCGAGCGCGTAATAGCCGGCCTCGATCAGCGCCACGAGCGCTGTCGTCGCGACCGCAAGCGCCAGCGCGGGCGCCGGCGTCAGCGCGCGCCCGAAGCGGCGCGGCAATCGGAGCAAACCCAGCAGCGCGAAAATGCCGGCCATGGCGGTCGGCTCGGTCACGTCGAGTTTCGACTGCATGAAGAAGTGGACGAGGCCGAGCAGCACGATCGCATAGACGAGCCGGTGCAACGCCTTCCAGCGCTGCGCGCCGAGTTTTCGCACGGCGCCGTCGGTCGAAGTCGCAGCCAGCGCAGCGAGCATCAGCAGCGCGGCCAGGCCGATCAGCAGATAGATGCGCGCGAAAAGCTCGTGCACGACGACGCCGGGGTCGAACGACTTGTCGGCGACGAAGACGACGAAATGCGCGACCATCCAGACGAAGACGGAAACGCCGAGAATCCGGCGCATGGCGACGAGGCGCGGCTGGCGCAGGATTTCGATCAGCGGCGTGACCGCCATCGTGGCGGCAAGCAGCCGGATCGCCCACAGGCCCGTGACATGCGAGACTTCGGTCAGCGGCCGCGGCCCGAGATCCGACGCCGCGATCCGCCAGACGAGCGGCAGGGCCGGCAGCACGGCGAGCGCCAGCGCGACCGCGCGCAGCCAGGAAAACGCGCCCGTGCGGTCGCGCCATAGCGCCAGCGGATGCGGGGACGTCGTCGGTGCGGTCATGCCTTCCTTTACGCGGGATCGGGCCCGGCTGGCCTCAAGTTTGCGCCCGGCGGGGTCAATTTCCCGTGAGCGTGTCCGCTTGATCCCGGCGGCGCGATGGGCCAAACCCGGCGCGCCATGGCCCCGCCGCTTCTCCATCTCCAGAATATCGCGCTCACCCTCGGCGGCGCGCCGCTGCTTGCCGGCGCGGAGCTCGCGGTCGAGCCCGGCGACCGGCTCTGCCTTGTCGGCCGCAACGGCTCCGGCAAGTCGACGCTGCTGAAGATCGCGGCGGGCCTGCTGGAATCCGACGGCGGGACGCGCTTCTTCCAGCCGGGCGCGACCATCCGCTACCTGCCGCAGGAGCCGGATTTTGCCGGTTTCGCCACGACTCTGGCCTATGCGGAAGCAGGCCTCGGCCCGACCGACGATCCCCATCGCGCCCGCTATCTGCTCGAGCGCCTCGGCCTCACCGGCGAGGAAGACCCCGCAAAGCTCTCGGGCGGCGAGGCGCGCCGCGCCGCGCTCGCCCGCACGCTGGCGCCCGATCCCGACATCCTGCTGCTCGACGAGCCGACCAACCATCTCGACCTGCCGGCCATCGAATGGCTGGAGGAGGAATTGGCCGCCGTGCGCGGCGCGCTGGTCCTCATCAGCCACGACCGCCGCTTCCTGCAGGATCTGACCCGCGCCACCGTCTGGCTCGATCGCGGCCTCACCCGCCGGCTCGACCGCGGTTTCGGCGAATTCGAGGCCTGGCGCGACAAGGTGCTGGAAGAGGAAGAGGCGGCCGCCCACAAGCTCGACCGCAAGATCGTCGCGGAAGAACATTGGGTGCGCTACGGGGTCTCGGGCCGGCGCAAACGCAATATGCGCCGCATGGCCGAACTCGGGGAGCTGCGCCGCGCCAAGCGCGAGGCGCGCCGCGTCGAGGGCGCCGTGCAATTGCAGGTCAGCGAGGCGCAACTCTCCGGCAAGCTGGTGATCGACGCCGAGGGCCTGTCGAAATCGTTCGGCGAGCGCGCCATCGTCAAGAACCTGTCGCTGCGCGTCCTGCGCGGCGATCGGCTCGGCCTCGTCGGCGCCAATGGCGCGGGCAAGACGACGCTGGTCAATCTGCTGACCGGCAAGCTCGCGCCCGATGCGGGACAGGCGAAGATCGGCGCCAATGTCGAGATGGCGACGCTCGACCAATCGCGCGCCGCGCTCGATCCCGCCGACACCGTCGCCAATTTCCTCACCGGCGGCGGCGGCGACTGGGTCGAAATATCAGGCAAGAAGAAGCATGTCGTCGGCTACATGCAGGACTTCCTGTTCAAGCCGGAGCAGGCGCGCACGCCGGTCTCGCGCCTGTCGGGCGGCGAGCGCGCGCGGCTCATGCTCGCCCGCGCCCTTGCGCTGCCCTCGAATTTTCTGGTGCTCGACGAACCCACCAACGATCTCGACCTCGAGACGCTCGATCTCGTCGAGGAAATGCTCGCCGACTATCCCGGCACGGTGCTCGTGGTCAGCCACGACCGCGATTTTCTCGACCGCGTCGCGACGTCGGTCTTGGTCGCGGAAGGCGAGGGCAACTGGATCGAATATGCCGGCGGCTATTCCGACATGGTCGCCCAGCGCGGCGCCGGCGTGGGCGCACGGGCGATGGAGCGGCCGAAGACCGAGGCGAAGCCGAAACAGGAGCCCCGGCAGGAGCCGAAGCAGAAGCGCAAGCTCAGCTTCAACGAGAAGCACGCGCTGGAAAACCTGCCCGCCGAAATGGAGCGCCTGCGCGGAATTCGCGACAAGGCGCAGGCGATCCTCGCCGATCCCGATCTCTTCACGCGAGAACCGAAGAAATTCGAGCAGGCCTCCGCCACGCTGGCGAAGATCGACGCCGATCTGGCGGCGGCCGAGGATCGCTGGCTGGAGCTCGAAATGCTGCGCGAGGAGCTGGAGGGCTGAGCCCCTGATGCAACCCGACAACGCCCCGACCCCGATTGCGCGCCCGCGTCATTTCGCCCTTGTTCCCGCCCGGTTCAGGTCCTAGGGCTGTGCGCGAGAACGCGGAGCTGGCGGGTTGTCCGAACAGGCCGATACGCGGCCGGCGAGCAGTTTTGCCATCCTTCGCCGGCTTCTGATGGATCACGGCCGGCGCTACGGCGTCGCCTATTTCGCCGCGCTCGTCTTCATGTGCGCGGGGTCCGCCGCGACCGCGCTCGTCGCCTATCTGCTCAAGCCCGTGCTCAATCAGATGGTCGAGCCCGAGGGCCTCAGGGCCATGCGCGTCCTCTCCTTCGCCGTCGCCGGCCTGTTCGCCGTGCGCGGTCTCGCCTCCTATTTCTCGCAGGTCCTGCTGGCCCGCACCGGCGCGCGCATTGTCGCGGGCCTGCAGATGCGCCTGTTCGATCGCCTGCTCGACCAGGACGTCGCCTTCCTGCGCGACACCCATTCCTCCGACATGCTGGCGCGCGTCACCATCGCCGCGTCGGGCGTGCGCGATACGCTGCAGGTGATGACGACCTCGGTCGGCCGCGACGCCGCGACCCTGTTCTGCCTGATCGCGGTTATGTTCGTGCAGGACACGGCGCTGGCGCTGATCGCGGTCGCGGCCATGCCGCTCGCCGGCTTCGGCCTGTCGCGCCTCGTCTCAGCCGTGCGCAAACTATCGCGCCGCTCCTTCGACGGCTCCGCGCGCGTCATGCAGACCTTGCAGGAGACCTTGCAGGGCATCGGAATCGTCAAGGCCTTCAATCTCGAAAACGAAATGCGGGCGCGCATGGGCGCTTCGGTTGACGATGTCGCGCGCGCCGCCGACCGCGCCGCGATGCGCATGGCGCTGGCAAGCCCGATCGCCGATTTCATCGCCGGCGTCGCGATTGCGATCATCCTGTTCTATGGCGCCTGGCGGGTGACAGTGGCGAGCGCCGACGCCGGCGCCTTCTTCTCCTTTGTCGTCGCCATGCTCATGGCCTATGAGCCCGGCAAGCGGCTGGCGCGCGTGCATCTGGAAATGCAGGCGGGCATCGATCAGGCGCGGATGATCTACGAGATCCTCGACACGCCCGCGACCGAGGCGCCGCGCTCCGGCCAGCCCGCGCTGCGCGTCGGCGCCGGGCGCATCGAATATATGGACGTCGGCTTTTCCTATCGGCCGGGCGAGGCGGCGCTCGACGATCTCAGTCTCGTCTTCGCGCCCGGCGAGACGACAGCGCTGGTCGGAGTCTCCGGCGCCGGCAAGTCGACCATCGTCGCGCTGCTCCTGCGCTTCTACAAGCCGCAGGCCGGCGCGATCTTCATCGACGCGCAGGATATAGCCGGCGTCGAGCTGCGCTCCTTGCGTGAAAACATCGCCTATGTGCCGCAGGACGTGTTCCTGTTTCGCGGCACGATCCGCGACAATATTGCGCTCGGCCGCATCGGCGCGCGGCAGGACGAGATCGAACTGGCGGCGCGGCGCGCCAACGCCGACGAATTCATCCGCGATTTCCGCAATGGTTACGACACGGAAGTCGGCGAACTCGGCCAGAACCTCTCGGGCGGCCAGAAGCAGCGCATCGCCATCGCCCGCGCCATGCTCAAGGACGCGCCGATTTTGGTGCTCGACGAACCGACCGCCGCGCTCGATTCCGAAAGCGAGCGCGAAGTGAGGAAGGCGCTCGACGAATTGCGTTCGGGCCGCACCACCATCGTCATCGCCCATCGCCTGCAGACGATCCTGTCGGCGGATTCGATCTGCCTGATCGACCACGGCAGGCTGGTGGCGAAGGGCAGCCACGCGGAACTGCTGTCGCGCGAGCCGGCCTATCGCGCGCTGGTCGAGGCGCAGTTTGCGGGCGAGGCGGGGGCAGCGGGCGACGGGCTGACCTACCCCGCCTTCTTCTGCGCCTCGATCCGGAAGGGATGCGCGGGATAGACGCCCAGAATCCGCACTTCCTTGGAGAAGAACTCAAGCTCCTCCAGCGCCAGCTTCAGACTGCGATCATCGGGGTGCCCGTCGACGTCGGCCAAAAATTGCGTCGCCGTGAACTCGCCCTCCAGCATGTAGCTTTCGAGCTTGGTCATGTTGACGCCATTGGTGGCGAAGCCGCCGAGCGCCTTGTAGAGCGCGGCCGGCACGTTGCGCACGCGGAACACGAAGGACGTCACGGTTGCGCCATTCTGCGGCGCGCACCAGTCCGGTTGCTTGGAGAGAATGACGAAGCGCGTGGTGTTGTGCGCGGCGTCCTCGACGTCTTCGGCGAGGATTTCGAGATCGTAGATCGATGCGGCCATGCGCGGCGCGAGCGCGGCGCGTGTCGGGTTCTGCCATTGCGCGATCTGCCGCGCCGAGCCGGCGGTGTCGCCGAACACATGCGCCTTCAGGCCGTATTGCCGGATGATGCGGCGGCACTGCCCGAGCGCATGGACATGGCTGTAGACGTCGGTCAGCTTGCTGACATCGGCGCCCTTCATCGCCATCAGCTGGAAATGGATCGGCAGGAAATATTCGCCGACGATATGCAGGCCCGAGGTCGGCAGGAACTGGTGGATGTCGGCGACGCGGCCGGCCAGCGAATTCTCGATCGGGATCATGCCGAGCGCCGCCGTTCCGTCGGAAATGGCGGCCAGCGCGTCCTCGAAGGTCGCGCAGGGCAGGGGCTCCATGTCGGGAAACACGTCGGCGGAGGCGATATGGGAATTCGCGCCGGGTTCGCCCTGATAGGCGATCTTCTGCTTGCTCATCATTTCTTGCCTTGTCCGGCGAAAACCGCGCGCACGCGCGCGAGGTCGGCGGGCGTGTCTACACCGCGGGCGGCCTTGTCGACCAGTGCCAGATCGATCCGCATGCCCGCTTCCAGCGCCCGCAATTGCTCCAGCCGCTCCCGCTGCTCGAGCGGCGAGGGCGGCAGCGCCACGAATCGCGCCAGCGCCGCGCGCCGGTAGGCGTAAAGGCCAATGTGGCGAATGGTCGCTCCTTCGCCCCACGGCACGGCCGCGCGCGAAAAATAGAGCGCCCGCAACCGCCCAGGGCCGGTCGCGGCGGCTACGACCTTGACCGCGTCGGGATCGTCGCGTTCGGCGGCCTCGGCCGGAACGCCCAAGGTTGCGATATCGACCAAAGGATCATCCATCAGCGCGATGGCGGCGCGGATCGCTTCGGGCTCCACCAGCGGCTCGTCGCCCTGCACATTGACCACGAGATCATGCGCGCCATCCGGGTCGATCGCCGCGACAGCCTCGGCGATCCGGTCGGAGCCGGAGGCGTGAGCCGGATCGGTCATGACCGCCCGCCCGCCCGCGGCCCCTACGGCGGCGGCAATCTCGGCGCTGTCCGTCGCCACGACCGCCGGTCCGACCCCGGCGGCCATCGCCCGCTCCCACACGCGCACGATCATCGGCTGGCCGGCGATGTCGGCTAGAGCTTTGGCGGGCAGGCGCCGCGAAGCGAGGCGCGCGGGAACGATAATGATCGGGCAAGACATGTGGACGGCGGAAAGTCGGAGATTGCGGGAGGTTATAGGCTGTTGCCAAGGCGCGGGCAAAACGGGTAATCAGCTTGCGCGCCCGCTGCGGCAACCGGCGGGCGGCCAAGCGTATTGTCAGCGCCAGGGATCGGAGCGCCGCAAATATGAACATGGAAATCAACAAGATGGCGGGCGCCCTGCTTGGCTCGCTGCTGGGCGTGATGGGCCTCGGCATGTTCTCGGACGTGCTCTATGCGCCGGACCACATGAAAAAGGCCGGCTACGATCTGCCGGCGGGCGAAGCCGCGAGCGGCAAGGCTGCGGCCGCCAAGCCGGCGGCCGAGCCCTTGCCTGTGCTGCTCGCCAAGGCCGACGCCAAGAAGGGCGAATCCCTGGTCAAGCCCTGCATGGCCTGCCACGATTTCACCAAGCCCGGCGTCGCCAAGGTCGGCCCGCCGCTCTACGGCGTCGTCGGCCGTCCGAAGGCGCATGTCGCGGGCTTCGCCTATTCCGATCCGATGAAGGCCAAGGGCGGCGACTGGAGCTTCGACGAGCTCAACAAGTTCATCGCCGATCCCAAGAAGGACATTGCCGGCACCAAGATGGCCTTTGCCGGCGAGAAGGACGACGGCAAGCGCGCCGATATCATCGCTTATCTGCGCACGCTGGCCGACAGCCCGGTTCCGCTGCCGAAGGCCGAGGCCAAACCGGCCGAAGCCGCCAAGCCCGCGGACGGCGCGAAGGCCGCCGAACACAAGTGATCGGGCGCAGCATCGCGTGATCGAGAGAGCCGGGTTCGCCCGGCTCTTTTCATTTTGCCGGCCCGCGGGGTGGCCTGCCCCGGAAAAACCTCCATAATCGCCGAATCATCGCGACATCGCCCGGGAATCTCACCAGTTTCCGGGCGAAACGGTTCGACCGCGAGGCACGATTGGATTTCTTGACCGGACTGACGGGACCGCTGACGCGCCGGGGTTTCGTCACTGGCTTCGTCACTGGCGTCGGCGCGAGCGCGCTCAGCCACTATGCGCGCGCCGCAGCGCCATCGGACTGGACCGTCCTGCACGGCATGTCGGTGTTCGGCGAACTCGCCGAAAAGCCCGACTTCAAGCATTTCGGCTACGTTCGCCCCGACGCGCCCAAGGGCGGCGTCGTCTCGCAGGAGAGCTACGGTCCCTTCAATTCGCTCAATCCCTTCATACTCTCCGGCGACGCGCCAGAGGGGATCGAGATCGTCTACGACAGCCTGCTGACCTCGAGCCTCGACGAGCGTGACGCGCTCTATCCCCTGGTCGCCAAATCGGTCGCGACCTCGCCCGACAAACGCAGCCTGCGCTTCGAGCTGCGGCCCGAGGCGCGCTTCCACGACGGCTCGCCGCTGAGCGCCAAGGACGTCGTCTACTCGCTGCAGATCCTGAAGGACAAAGGCCGCCCGACCATCCGCCAGGCCTTGCGCGATCTCGAAAGCGTGACCGCCGACGGCGATCACGCCGTGCTCGTGAAACTCGGCGAAAACGCCAGCCGCGATCTCAAGCTGATCGTCGCGCGCCAGCCGATCTTCTCGGCGGCCTATTATTCGAAGCACAAGTTCGAAGAGCCGACGCTCGATCCGCCGCTGGCGTCCGGCCCCTACAAGGTCGGCAAGTTCGAGGCCGGCCGCTACATCGCCTTCGAGCGCGTGGCCGACTATTGGGGCAAGGATCTGCCGGTGAATGTCGGGCAGAACAATTTCGACGTCGTGCGCTTCGAATATTTCAACGACCGCCCGGTCGCCTTCGAGGCGTTCAAGGCCGGCGCCTTCACCGTGCACGAGGAATTCACGTCCGCGACCTGGGCGACCGGCTACGACTTCCCCGCCTTTCGCGAGAAGCGCGTGGTGCGCGGCGAGATTCCCGACGCCAACATTTCCGGAATCCAGGGCTGGTTCTTCAACACGCGCCGGCCGGCGCTGAAGGACCCGCGCCTGCGCGAGGCGATCGGCTACGCCTTCGACTTCGCCTGGACCAACAAGAACCTGATGTACGGCGCCTATACGCGCACGGAATCCTATTTCGAGAATTCCGACATGAAGGCGAAGGGCCCGCCAGGTCCGCGCGAATTGGCGCTGCTCGAACCCTTCCGTGGCAAGGTTCCCGACGAAGTCTTCGGCGAACCCTTCGTGCCGCCGCTGACCGACGGCTCCGGCCAGGATCGCGCCCTGCTGAAGCGCGCCAACGACTTGCTGACGAAGGCCGGCTGCAGGCGCCAGGGCATGAGCCTGATGCTGCCGGACGGCAAACCGATCGAACTCGAATTCCTCGATTTCTCCTCCGCGCTCGAGCGGCACACGCAACCCTTCATCAAGAACCTCAAGCTGCTCGGCATCGACGCGCGCATGCGCATCGTCGACGCCGCGCAATACCAGCGCCGCCTCGAGGATTTCGATTTCGACGTCATCACGCGCCGTCTCTCGATGGCCTATTCGCCCGGCGAGGAATTGCGCGCCCTGTTCGGGTCGGAGGCGGCCAATACGCGCGGCTCGCGCAATCTGACGGGCGTCGCCGATCCCGTCGTCGACGCGCTGGTCGCCAAGGCCTTGCAGGCGACGACGCGCGAAGAACTGGTCGCGATCTGCCGCGCGCTCGACCGCGTGCTGCGCGCCGGCCGCTACTGGGTTCCGCACTGGTACAAGCCGACCCACTGGATCGCGCATTGGGACGTGTTCGGCCGGCCGGAGCGCTCGCCGAAATTCAACCCGGGCATCATCTCGACCTGGTGGTGGGACGAGGCCCGCGCGAAGAAAATCGCCTTCGTCGGGCAGCGTTGATGGCCGCCTATATCGCGCGACGCCTCCTCCTGATGATCCCGACCTTGTTCGGGATCATGCTCATTTCCTTCGTCGTCGTGCAATTCGCGCCGGGCGGTCCGGTCGAGCGCATCATCGCGCAATTGCAAGGCCAGGACGCGGGCGCGACCTCGCGTTTCGGCGGCGGCGGCGGCGATGTCGGCGCATCGGGCGGCGCGAGCCAGAGCCCGAGCGGCGACATGTCGAAATATCGCGGCGCGCAGGGCCTCGACCCGAAATTCATCAAGGAGCTGGAAAAGCAGTTCGGTTTCGACAAGCCGGCCTGGGAACGCTTCGCGATCATGCTGAAGAACTACGCGACCTTCGACTTCGGCCGCTCCTACTTCCGCGATACGCCGGTCCTCACGCTGATCACGCAGAAGCTGCCGGTGTCGATCACGCTCGGCTTCTGGATGACGCTGCTCTCCTATTCGATCTCGATCCCGCTCGGCATCGCCAAGGCGGTGCGCGACGGCTCGCGCTTCGACGTCTGGACCTCGGCGGTCGTCATCGTCGGCTACGCCATCCCGAGCTTCCTCTTCGCCATCCTGCTGGTCGTGCTGTTCGCCGGCGGCTCCTTCCCCTACATCGGGCAATTGTTCCCGCTGCGCGGCCTGACATCGGAGAATTTCGCGGAGCTTTCGATGTTCGCCAAGGCGAAGGATTATCTCTGGCACATCGCTCTGCCGATCACCTCGATGGCGCTCGGCTCCTTTGCGACCTCGACCTTCCTCACCAAGAATTCCTTCCTCGACGAGATCAAGAAGCAATACGTGCAGACCGCGCGCATGAAGGGCCTGAGCGAACGCCAGGTGCTCTACGGCCACGTGTTCCGCAACGCCATGCTGATCGTCGTCTCGGGCTTTCCCGGCGCCTTCGTGCACGCCTTCTTCACCGGCGCGCTGCTGATCGAAACCATCTTCTCGCTCGACGGGCTCGGGCTTCTCTCCTTCGAATCCATCGTCAACCGCGACTATCCCGTCGTCTTCGCCAATCTCTACATTTTCGCGCTGCTCGGGCTGGTGGTGAACCTCATGTCCGACCTCACCTACATGTGGATCGATCCGCGTATTGATTTCGAGACGCGGGAGGTCTGACGTGCACGACCGCGCGGTTCTCGAAGCAGCATCCGGCGCGCCGCTCGCTCCAACCGTGGAGCAGCGCGGCTGGCTGAAGCTGACGCCGGTCAACCGCCGCCGTCTCGAGAATTTCCGCGCCAACCGGCGCGGCTATGTGTCCTTCTGGATATTCCTGACGCTGTTCATCGTCTCGCTGTTCGCCGAATTCATCGCCAACGACAAGCCGATCGTCGTCTCCTACAAGGGCGAGACGCTCTTTCCCGTTGTCGTCGATTATCCGGAAGAAAAATTCGGCGGCTTCCTTGCCATGACCGATTACCGCGATCCCTTCATCCAGAAGGAGATCGCCGCGCATGGCTGGGCGATCTGGCCGCCGATCCGCTATTCCTATGCGACGCACAATCTCGATCTGCCTTCGCCCGCGCCCTCGGCCCCGACTTGGGCGCTGTCGAAAGAGGTCTGCGAAAAGGCCGGCGCGCGCGCGGCGGGGCCGGACAAGCCGAACCGCGGTTGCGCCGGCATCGAATGGAACTGGCTCGGCACCGACGATCAGGGCCGCGACGTCGTCGCGCGCCTGCTCTACGGCTTCCGCATATTGATCCTGTTCGGGCTCACACTTGCCATCGTCTCCTCGTTCATCGGCGTCACCGCCGGCGCGATCCAGGGCTATTTCGGCGGCCTCGTCGATCTCGTCTTCCAGCGCTTCATCGAAATCTGGTCGTCGCTGCCGCATCTCTATCTCTTGATCATCGTCTCCTCGATCATCACGCCGAGCTTCTTCGTCCTCCTGTTCATCCTGCTGCTGTTTTCCTGGGTGTCGCTCGTGCATGTCGTGCGCGCCGAATTCCTGCGCGCGCGTAATTTCGAATACGTGAATGCGGCCCGCGCGCTCGGCCTGTCGAACGCCAAGATCATGGTCAAGCACGTCCTGCCCAACGCCATGGTGGCGACGCTGACCTTCCTGCCCTTCGTGCTCAATTCCTCGATCACGACGCTGACCTCGCTCGACTTCCTCGGCTTCGGCCTGCCGCCGGGCTCGCCATCGCTCGGCGAACTGCTGCTGCAGGGCAAGTCCAACCTCAACGCGCCCTGGCTCGGCATCACCGGCTTCGTCGTCATCGCCTTCATGCTCTCGCTGCTCGTCTTCATCGGCGAGGCGGTGCGCGACGCCTTCGATCCGAGAAAGGCGTTCAGATGAGCGCCGCCCCTCTCCTCGACGTCCGCGATCTCTCCATCGCCTTCGGCTCGGGCGCGAAAGAATCGCTCGTCGTCGATCGCGTGTCGTTCAGGCTCGAGGCCGGCCGCACGCTGGCGCTGGTCGGCGAATCCGGCTCCGGCAAGTCGATCACCGCGCTCTCCATCGTGCGCCTGCTCGCGCCGACCGCGCATCATCCCTCCGGCGAAATCCTGTTCGGCGGGCAGGACCTGCTGCGCGCGCCGGAAGAGGACATGCGCAAGGTGCGCGGCGCGGAAATCTCCATGGTCTTCCAGGAGCCGATGACCTCGCTCAATCCACTGCACACGATCGAGAAGCAGGTCGCCGAAATCCTCGCGCAACACGGCGCGACAGACCGCGCCGACATGCGGGCGCGCGTGATCGAGGGGCTGAAGGAAGTCGGCATCCGCGATCCCGAGGGACGGCTCGGCGCCTATCCGCACCAGCTCTCCGGCGGCCAGCGCCAGCGCGTCATGATCGCCATGGCGCTCGCCAATTGCCCGAAACTCTTCATCGCCGACGAGCCGACCACGGCGCTCGACGTCACCGTGCAGGCGCAGATCCTGAGCCTGCTGCGCGATCTCCAGCATCGCCGCAACATGGCGATGCTGTTCATCACCCACGACCTCGGCATCGTCCGCAAGATCGCCGACGATGTCTGCGTCATGCAGAAGGGGCCGCATCGTCGAGGCCGGTCCCGTCGCCGACATTTTCGCCGCCCCCAAGCACCCCTACACGCAGGCGCTGCTCGCCGCCGAGCCCAAGGGGGCGCCACCGCAAGCCGATCCCTCCGCGAAGAAGCTGATCGAGGCGAACGACCTGCGCGTCTGGTTCCCGATCCGCGCCGGCTTCATGCGCAAGACGATCGGGCACATCAAGGCGGTCGACGGCGTCACCTGCGAGGTGCGCGAGGGGCAGACGCTCGGCGTCGTCGGCGAATCCGGCTCCGGCAAGACGACGCTCGGCCTCGCCATGCTGCGGCTCATCCGCTCGGACGGTCCCATCGCCTTTCTCGGCCAGCGCATCGACGCCTTCAAGGCGAAGGAGATGCGACCCTTGCGCCGCGACATGCAGATCGTCTTCCAGGACCCCTATGGTTCGCTGTCGCCGCGCCTGTCGGTCGCCGAGATCGTGGAAGAAGGCCTCACCGTCCAGAAGCGCGATCTCACCTATGCCGCGCGGCGTGAGATCGTCGCCCGCGCGCTCGCCGACACCGGCCTCGATCCCCAGGCGATGGATCGTTATCCGCATGAATTTTCCGGCGGTCAGCGCCAGCGCATTGCGATTGCCCGCGCCATGGCGCTCGAACCGAAATTCGTCCTGCTCGACGAGCCGACCTCGGCGCTCGACATGTCCGTGCAGGCGCAGATCGTCGATCTCCTGCGCGACCTGCAACGCCGGCGCGGCCTCGGCTACATGTTCATCAGCCACGATCTCAAGGTGGTGAAGGCGCTCGCGACCGACCTCATCGTCATGCGCCACGGCCAGGTGGTCGAGCAGGGACCGGCCGCCGGGATTTTCGCCGAACCGAAATCGGATTACACGCGCGCGCTCTTCGCGGCGGCCTTCCGCATCGAGACCATCGGCGGCGCGGACAAGGCGGTCGCGCAATAATGCCGCGCGCCATTCTGCTGGTCCTGGATTCGCTCGGCTGCGGCGGCGCGCCCGACGCCGCCGATTTCGGCGACGCCGGCGCCGATACGCTCGGCCATATCGCGGAAGCCTGCGCGGCAGCCGCCGCCGATCGCGCTGGATTGCGCGCAGGCCCGCTCAAGACCCCCAATCTCGACGCGCTCGGTCTCGGCCGCGCTTGCGAGGTCTCGACTGGCCGCCTGCCGCCCGGTCTCTCGCGCCACGTCGCGCCGCACGCCATCCACGGCTGCGCGCATGAAATTTCATCGGGCAAGGATACGCCGTCCGGCCATTGGGAAATGGCCGGCGCGCCCTTGGCCGGCCGGCTCGGGACCTTTCCCGACACGCGGCCCTGCTTTCCGCCCGACCTCGTCGCCGCGCTCGTTCGGGAGGCGCATCTGCCGGGCATTCTCGGCGACCGCCATGCGCCGGGCGTCGCGCTGATCGAGGAACTGGGCGAGGAGCATCTGAGGACCGGCAAGCCGATCGTGTACACCTCGGTCGATTCCGTCCTGCAGATCGCCGCGCACGAGGAGGCCTTCGGCCTCGAACGCCTCTACGCGACCTGCCGCATCGCGCGCGGGATCGCCGATCGCTGGAATGTCGGACGCGTGATCGCGCGGCCCTTCGTCGGCACGAGCCGCGCCAATTTCAAGCGCACGCCCAACCGCAAGGATTTCGCCATTCCGCCGCCCCCGGGCAATCTGCTGGATCGGGCCGAGGAGGCCGGCCGCGCCGTGCTGTCGCTCGGCAAGATCGGCGACATCTTCCGGCACCGGGCCACGGGACGCGAGATCAAGGGCGCCGACAATGACGTGCTCGTCGATGCGCTGACCGCGGAATGGCCGGCGCAGCCGGACGGCGCGCTCGCTCTGGTCAATCTCGTCGATTTCGACACCGACCACGGCCATCGCCGCGACGTCGCGGGCTATGCGGCCGCTCTCGAGGCTTTCGACGCGCGCCTGCCGTCGATCCTGCAGGCGTTGCGCAAGGACGACATGCTGCTGATCTCGGCCGACCATGGCAACGATCCGACCTGGCGCGGCACGGATCACACGCGCGAGAACGCGCCGATCCTCGGGCTCATCGTCGGTCGTCGCGGCGCCGATGTCGGGCGGCGCGCGAGCTTCGCCGATATCGGCCAGACCATCGCGCGCCATCTCGGCCTGTCGCCGGTCGCCACGGGCGAGGCCTTCGTTCTGCCGTCTGAATGAGCGGCGCGAACCTGTTTACGCGGCGCTCCGACGTTCGGCGACTGCCCGGCGCACGCGCGCGATCTCGCGTATGCGCCGGCCATGCGCGGCGTCGCATTCGGTTCGCGCACGCGCGATCAGCGCCGCGCCGTCCGCGCCCTGCACCGGATAGAGCGCCACGCCCTCGTCATACACGATCGGCGCGCCGCGCAGCGCCTCGAGCCGCATATTGCGCATGGCCTTGCGAATGCGGCGCGCCACGTCGAGCAGCACCTGCCGGTCCTTGAGCAGCACGACGCAGACGACGAAGCGCCCACGCTCGACGCGCTCGATCTTGTCCGAATCGCGCAGGACGATCTGCAACATGCCGGCCACGAAATCCATGGCCGCCTCTGCCGCCGCCACGCCTTGCGTGCGCGCGATCTCGCGATAGGTATCGAGGTGGTAGTAGATCACGCCGGCCTTGCAGTCATATTCGGTCGACGCTTCGATGGCCGCATCCAGTCGTTCGGCGAGCGGCTTGTCGGCCTCATCGATCGCAAGCGGATTGGCGGCGAGCGTCCGTGGCGCGGGCGGCGGCGGCGCGTAGACAGCGTCGTCGGGCGCGATGACCTCGCCGCTGGAGCGGAACAGGGCGACCAGGGCGATGACGAATCCGGCCGCGCCGAGCGCGCGCAGGACCCGGACGGTCGTCTCGAATTCGGGATTGTTCGAAATCAGCATCGGCAGCACGACGCCGAAGCCGGCGAGCGCGCACCATCCGAACCAAGATTTGAGGTCGAGCGTCCGCATGACGGAATAGATTCCCCGATCCGGGCATTCGCCCGGTTTTTTCTCTGGCCGGTCGCTATTCAACTCCCGTCGCGTAAACGCATCGTTCACGACTCGGGAAAGAGTTTATTCGTTAATGGAATTTACCCTCCCTCGAGCCCGCGGACGGCCTCCGGGCGGCCGCGCGTGGAGGGACGATGACCAAGCCGAACAAATCCGGCCACATCCGCCTGACGTCGCACCCCGAACCGGGCGCGGCCGCCCGCCGGCCGATCGTCTGGGGCGCGCGCGATCCGGCCGAACGCGGGCCGATCGTGGCGACGGTGACCCGGCCGGGCGACCGCAACGCCATCGGCGCGCATGGCGGCGCCTACGGCGTCTATCGCGCGCTGGCGGTCACGTCGGGCGCAATGAACCCGCTGGCCCGGCCCGATCTCGCCAACACCCACCCGGCCGCCGCCATCGGCCCGCATCCGCAATGGTTCGATCCGGCCAGGATCGTGTCGCTCGATCCTTTCGGCCATGTCGCGCAGGAAGTATTCGCAAAGGAGATCGCCGAAGGTCTGGATATCCGGCCAACGATCGCCGTCACGCGCGCGAGAATCACGCTGCCGGAAATCGCCGACGCCATGCGCGCGCGCCGGCTGGAAGCCGACGGGGACGTCCTGAAGGCGACCGGCGACGTCGCCGTGGTCAAGATCGCGATCGAGCCGGTCTGGCATCTGCCGGGCGTCGCCGCCCGCTTCGGCGTCGAGGAGACGGCGCTGCGCCGCACCCTGTTCGAGCAGACCGGCGGCATGTATCCCGAACTCGTCACGCGGCCGGACATGCATGTCTTCCTGCCGCCGATCGGCGGCGCGACGGCCTATGTGTTCGGCGATCCCGCGCGGCTCGGCGACCGCAGGTTCAAGCTCGCCTGCCGCGTGCACGACGAGTGCAACGGCTCGGACGTCTTCGGCTCGGACATCTGCACCTGCCGGCCCTATCTCGCGCATGGCGTCGAGGAATGCGTGCGCCAGGCGCAGCAGGGCGGCGCGGGCCTGATCGTATACAACCGCAAGGAAGGCCGCGCGCTCGGCGAGGTGACCAAGTTCCTCGTCTACAACGCCCGCAAGCGACAGGAGGGCGGCGACACCGCGGCCAATTATTTCGCGCGCACCGAATGCGTCGCCGGCGTGCAGGACGCCCGTTTCCAGGAGCTGATGCCCGACGTGCTGCACTGGCTCGGCGTCGCGCGGATCGACCGCTTCGTGTCGATGAGCAACATGAAGTACGACGCGCTGGTCAAGGCCGGCATCGAAATCGGCGAGCGCATCCCGATCCCGGACGGCCTTATTCCGCCCGACGCCTCCGTCGAGATGCAGGCGAAGAAGGCGGCCGGTTATTATGCGCCGGAAGGCGCGCCGAGCGCCGACGATCTCGCGCGCACGAGCGGTCGCCCGCTGGAAAAATACTGATGCGCGACGAAGACGCCGCCCGCGCGCTCCTCTCGGCGCGCGCCGTGCGCGAGCGTGCGCGACAAATGCTGCGCCTGTGCCAGGACGACCGGCTCGCGCACTGGCGTCTCGACCGCTCGAAACTGCCTGATGTCGCCGATTTCACACTGAGCGTGATGCGCGACAATTATCCCGATCTCGACATTCCCTTTCATGCGCGCTGGCGGCATTTTGCGGCCGGCGGCCGGGATCGCTGGAGTTCGATTGCGGCGCGCGGCGCCTGGAAGGACGCAGCCGCCCGCGCCCGCGCGGAATTCGATCTGGCCATCGTCAGCGTCCTGCTGGACGCGGGCGCGGGCGGCCGCTGGCGCTACCGCGAGGCGGACGGCGCGCTCTCGTCGCGCTCCGAGGGTCTTGCGATCGCCAGCCTCGACATGTTCGCGGCCGGCTTGTTTTCAGCGGACGCAAGCGATCCGCTGCGCGCCGACGCGGAACGGCTGGCGACCATCGACGCGCGCGCGCTTGCGACGGGCTTCCAGGTTCATTGCGACAATCCGCTGGTCGGCCTCGCCGGCCGCGTCGACCTGCTCAACCGGCTCGGGCGCGCGTGCCTCGCCGCGCCGGATGTTTTCGCGCGCAACGATGGCGCGCGGCCGGGCGGGCTGTTCGGTGTTCTCGCGGCGCCGAGCCTTCCCGCCGACGCCATCCTCGCCGCTGTCCTCGCCCATCTCGGCCCGATCTGGCCGTCGCGGCTGAGCCTCGCCGGCGTCGCGCTCGGCGACACGTGGCGCCACCCGCAGATCCGCGCCGACGATGCGACCGATGGGCTCATCCCCTTCCACAAGCTCTCGCAATGGCTGTCCTATTCGCTGATCGAGCCGCTGCAGCGCGCGGGCGTCGAGGTTGTCGACATCGATGGCCTCACCGGCCTGCCGGAATATCGCAACGGCGGTCTGTTCGTGGATTTCGGCGCGCTCGCGCCGAAGAATGTTGAGGCGGCGCGCGCGCAGCAAACGGTCGACTCGCTCTTCGTCGTCGAATGGCGCGCGCTTACGGTCGCGCTGCTCGACGAGATTGCCGGCCTCGTTCGCGCGAAACTGAACCTGACCGCCGCACAGCTCCCGCTCGCCAGAGTGCTGGAGGGCGGCACATGGGCGGCGGGCCGCCGCATCGCCGCGCAAAGCCGCGCCGACGGTTCGCCGCCGCTCGATATCGTCAGCGACGGCACGGTGTTCTAGGTTCTCCTATCCGCAGGGAGATCGAATCGATGGACGGCGTGCATGTGATCGGCCACCCGCTTGTGCAGCACAAGCTCACGCTGATGCGGGAAGTCGGCCGCTCCACCAAGGGCTTTCGGCAGCTCCTCAACGAGATCGGCATGCTGCTCGCCTACGAGGTCACGCGCGACCTGCCGCTCGAACATATCGAAATCCGGACGCCGCTCGCGCATATGAAATCGCCGGTGCTGGCCGGCAAGAAGCTCGTCTTCGCGCCCATCCTGCGCGCCGGCATGGGCTTTCTCGACGGCATGCTGGAGCTCGTGCCGTCGGCCCGCGTCGCCCATGTCGGGCTCTACCGCGATCCGCATACGCTGGTCGCCGTCGAATATTATTTCAAGGCGCCGCACGACATCGACGAGCGCCTCGTCATCGTGATGGACCCGATGCTGGCGACCGCCAATTCCGCGACCGCCGCGATCGAGCGCGTCAAGGAGCGCGGCGCGCGGGACATCCGCTTCGTCTGCCTGCTGGCCGCGCCCGAGGGCGTCGCCAAATTGCGCGCCGAACATCCCGACGTCGAAATCTGGACGGCCGCCATCGACAGCCATCTCAACGACCACGGCTATATCGTGCCGGGCCTCGGCGACGCCGGCGACCGCATGTACGGCACGAAATAGATCGCCGACACGACACGTGCAGAGAGAGGGGGATGAATGACTCGCGGCTCGCCGGAATTTTCGATCTTCGCGCTCGGCCTGATCCTGCTGACCGCGTCTCTGGTCGCGATCGCCTCGCGTCGGCTCAAGCTGCCCTACAGCGTCGGTCTGGTGATCGCGGGCATTGCGCTGGCGCTGCTGCCGACGACGATCGACCTGCCGCTCAGCCGCGATCTCATCTTCAACATCTTCCTGCCGCCGCTCGTGTTCGAGGCGGCGCTGCAGCTCGAATGGAAAGCCTTCCGCCGCGATCTTCCGCTGACGGCATTGCTGGCTTTCCTCGGCGTGGCGCTCGCGGCGGCCTTCGTCGCCGCCGGCATGCATTACGCCGCGGGCTGGAGCTGGATCGGCGCCGCCCTGTTCGGCGCGCTGATCGCCGCGACCGATCCGGTCTCGGTGATCGCCGCCTTCCGCGAAATGTCGGTCGAGCGGCGTCTCAGCATGATCGTGGAATCCGAGAGCCTGCTGAACGACGGCGCGGCCGCCGTCGCCTTCGCCCTGTTGCTCGGCATCGCGGCCGGTCAGGGCATGGCGCCGTCCGGCATCGCGCTGTCGCTCGTCTGGACGATCGTCGGCGGCGTCGCTGTCGGCGTCGCGGTCGCCGGCGCCCTGCTGCTGATCGCTGGTCGCACCGACGATCATCTGGTCGAGATCACGCTGACGACGATCGCCGCCTACGGCTCCTTCCTGTTCGCCGAGCATTTCCACATGTCGGGCGTTCTGGCGACGCTGTCGGCCGGCCTGCTCGTTGGCAATTTCGGCATGATGCGTTCGATCGCCGAGACGAGCCGCGAGCATGTGATCGGCTTCTGGGAATATGTTGCGTTTCTGGCGAATTCGATCGTCTTCATCCTGATCGGCGGCCACGAGGCGCATCAGCGCATCGACAGGGTCGCGACGGCGGCCGTGATCGCGATCCTGCTCGTCCTCGTCTCCCGCGCTCTGTCGGTCTACCTGCTGTCGGCCGCGTTCATTCCGACGAGCCTGCGGATCGACACGCGCTACCAGCACGTTCTCGTCTGGGGCGGCCTGCGCGGCGCGCTGGCTCTGGCTCTGGCGCTCGCGCTGCCGGACAACGTGCCGGAGCGCGACGTCATCGTCGCCGTCGCCTTCGCGGTGGTCGCCTTCTCGATCTTCGTGCAGGGGCTGACGATGCCGTGGCTGATCCGGCGGCTGGGACTGACCTCGGCTCAGAGCAAGCACTGAGATTCGCTCGCGGCGCGCCGGTCGGGATCACCCGATTGTGACGTCCACCTTCCCCAGCGGCCCGAAATCCGCGACCGCTTTCTTGCCGTCGCCGGCATAGGGGCAGGGCGCGATCGCGGAACCCGTCGTGATGAGATCGCCCGCCTTGAGCGACCGCCCGAGCTTGCCGAGCGCATTGGCGAGCCACGCGGTCGCGCCGAATGGCCCGCCGTCGACAGCTGCGCCCTTGCCTTGCGCCTTCGTCTCGCCGTCGAGCGTGAAGGCCACCGTCGCCGCATCGAGATCGAGGCTCGCGAAATCCGTCGTCATCGGTCCCTGCACCCATTTGGCGCAGCCCGCGAAATCGGCGATCAGCGACGAGGCGCCATGCGGCGGCGTCATCGGGATGAAACCGCCGACCATTTCGATCGCGCAACCCACGCGCCTGGTCGCCGCCTTCACCGCGGCGGCGTCGACCGGCGCTTTCGTCGCGTCGAGATCGGCGCCGAGTTCGAGCACGAATTCGGCTTCATAGGCGCGATAGAGCCCGGGCGTCGCCGGCAGTTTCGCGGGCGAAGCGACCGTCATCTGCGCATACAGCCGGCCGAGGAACTGGTCGTCGAGCTTGAAATTCGCGCGCGCGCCGGCGTTGGTCGCGCCGATCTTCCAGCCGATTGGCGCAAAACCATTCTCCGCGGCGAGAATGCGCTCGGCCTCGAACTGCAGCGCGTAGGCCTCCGCCAGATCGGCCGGCGGCGCCGGCAGTTCGGTCTTGCCGGCGGATTCGCGCAGCGCGATCAGCTTGCGCGCATTGGTTTCGAGATGGCTCTGGCTCACGTTCGTCTCCTCCGTTGACCGCTCATAACCCCGATTACGCAGGCGCGCGAGGGCTTGCGCCGCACGAGACCTGTGTTAGAACAAATCATGAACAATTAATGGGAGCCTCCCGTGACGCACATTGCGGTCGCCGAACAAGTCCGCTCCGGCCGGATCGCCGATCCCAGGCTCGCGTGGGCGATCGCCCATCCCGAAAATTTCCCGCTCGACGTCAACCGCGCGCCGCGCGACATGCTGCTGCGCGTGCCGGGCCTCGGCGCCCGCGCGGTCGACCGCATCATCGCCGCGCGGCGCCATGCGGCGATCCGTCTGGTCGATCTCGACCGGCTGACCGGCGGAGCCCGCAAGATTGGGCCATTCGTCGCCACCGCCGACTGGCGCCCGAGCGGCGATGTCGATCCCGTTGCGATTCAATCGCCTGAGAAAATTCGTCAACTCGATCTGTTCGGCGCGCCGCCGGCTCGAGCCTTGCCGGCGTCGGGCCTTTGATCCATATCGCTTGCGCTATGCGGCGCGCGGCGCCAGAAGACGCTCCATGACAGCCCAAGACCTTCCCGCCTGGCTGCCTCTGTCGGTCCTCGTCTGGATCGTGCAGATGGTCGCCTATCACGGCATCGGCCTGTGGTTCGAATGGCTCGACCGCACGGGCGGGCTCGCCGACTACAAGACGCGCCCGGTCGATAGCTGGACCTACCGCCAGGTCCTGCCGCGCGTGCTGCTGAACCAGGTCCTCATCCTGCTGCCGGCGATGGTTCTGGTGGAAAAGGCGGGGCTCGCCTTCGTCGGCCCGGCGCATATCGGGCCGGCCATGTTCGTCATCGGTCTGATCGGCATGACGATCGGCCACGACCTCGTGCAATATGTCTCGCACGCCTGGATCCTGCATCGCCCGACGCTGATGCGCACGCTCGGCCATTCCGTGCATCATTCGACGACCGCCAGCCGCTCGATCAGCGCCTGCTTCATGAGCCCCGCCGATTTCCTGATGGAGATCGCCGCGCCCTATCTGCTGCCGCTGATCGCCATCACCGCCATCGGTTCGGCAGGCTCGGACCTCGCGTTCCACTTCTTCGCGGTCACGGCCGGCGCCTTTGGCGGGCTCTACGAGCATTCCGGCTACGATTTCAGCGTGAAACTGGCGAAAAGCGACAATCCGCTCGCCCGTTTCCTCGCCGGCCGCATTTCCAGCAAGGCGCACGCCGAGCATCACAGCCGCGGCAACGTGTCCTTTTCCGACGGTTTCGGCTCCTCGAACATCTGCGACACCGTCTTCAAGACCCGCTGGGACCTCGTGAAGCCGCGCGAGCGCCAGCGCCGCGCGGGGCAGGAAGCCTGAGGGCCTGACCGAAAACTCGAATCCTCACCCTGAGGAGCGCCTGAAAGGCGCGTCTCGAAGGGTGGCCGAGGCTCGAAACGCTGGATCATGCTTCGAGACGCAGGCTTCACCTGCTCCTCAGCATGAGGGATCTGGATCGGCGGCGAATTTCGAGGCAGGCGCTCAGCATGAATTTGTGGGCGGCCGGAAGTACTCAAATCCACAGATAATCCGGCTTCCCGCCGATTGCGGCGCAGCACCCCGCTTGCGTCGGCGCGTCGGGCTTGCAAAAGTCTTCGCCCCGCTTTGCGGGACCTGCATGCCTAGTTCGCCGTCGGGATCGGAATTATGAAAGTCACTTTGGAGAGAGCGGCCCTGTTGAAGTCGCTCGGGCACGTCCATCGCGTTGTGGAGCGCCGCACGACCATTCCGATCCTGTCCAACGTTCTCCTGCAGGCCGATGGCCGCAATCTCTTGCTCAAGGCGACCGACCTCGACCTCGAAGTGACCGAGACGGTCGCCGCCGACGTCGGCATGAAGGGCGGCACGACCCTGCCGGCGCATACGCTCTACGAAATCGTCCGCAAGCTGCCCGACGGCGCGCAGGTCTCGCTCGACGGCGCAAGCGACGGCGGGCAATTGCTGCTGAAGTCCGGCCGCTCGCGCTTCACCCTGCAGAGCCTGCCCGAAAGCGACTTCCCCGACATTTCGGCCGGCGAGATGACGCACAGGTTCACGCTGGCCGCCGGTGATCTCAAGAAGCTTATCGAGAAGACGCAATTCGCGATCTCCAACGAGGAGACGCGCTATTATCTCAACGGCATCTTCATGCACACGACCGAGGTCGACGGCCATGCGATGCTGCGCGGCGTGGCGACCGACGGCCACCGGCTCGCCCGCGTCGAAATCCCGGCGCCGGCAGGCTCGGCCGGCATGCCCGGCGTCATCGTGCCGCGCAAGGCGGTCAGCGAAGTGCAGAAGCTGATCGAGGACATCGACGCCGACGTCACGATCGAACTCTCGGCCAGCAAGATCCGCTTCAACTTCGGCTCCGTCGTGCTGACCTCGAAACTGATCGACGGCACCTTCCCCGATTACGCGCGCGTCATCCCGACCAACAACGACAAACGCCTCACCGTCGAGCGCGCCGATTTCGCCCGCGCCGTGGACCGCGTCTCCACCATTTCCTCGGAGCGTGGCCGCGCCGTGAAAATGTCGATCGGCGACGGCAGGCTGACGCTGTCGGTCACCAACCCGGACGCCGGCACGGCGATCGAGGAGCTGGAGGTCGACTACGATTCCGGCCCGCTCGATATCGGCTTCAATGCCCGCTACCTGCTCGACATCACCCAGCAGCTCGATTCCGACACGGCCCTGTTCCGTCTCGCCGACGCCGGCTCGCCGACCATCATCCAGGATCGCGACGGCGCTGCGGCGCTCTATGTGCTGATGCCGATGCGGGTGTAGAGGCTGGCTGACGTTCGGCGTCGCTTCGCTTAGCCTTCGGCCTGGAGCGAATCGCATGGGCGGCCCGACTTATTACGAATTCTTCGCCGGCGGCGGCATGGCGCGCGCGGGGCTCGGCCTCGGCTGGCGCTGCCTGTTCGCCAACGATTTCGATCCGCGCAAGGCCCGCGCTTATGCGGACAATTGGGGCGCCGGCGACTTCCGGCTCGAGGACATTCACAAGCTGACGGCGGACGACCTTCCCGGCCGCGCTGATCTCGCCTGGGCCTCCTTCCCCTGTCAGGACCTGTCGCTGGCGGGCGCGGGCAGGGGGCTCGACGGCGCGCGCTCCGGCGCCTTTTTCGGCCTCGCCGCGCTGATCGCAGGACTTCGCGCGCAGGGGCGCGCGCCGAAATTGCTGGCGCTCGAAAATGTCGTGGGACTGCTCACCTCGAACGGCGGCGCCGATTTCGTCGCGCTCTGCCGCGCGCTGCGACAGCTCGGCTATCGGTTCGGCGCGCTGACGATCGACGCCGCGCATTTCGTCCCGCAATCGCGCCCGCGCCTGTTTGTGATCGCGGTCGATCGCGACGTGGCGATCGCGCCCGCCTGCCTCGCCGCCGCGCCGTCGCCGGACTGGGCGTCGTCTGCGCTGCGTCGGGCCGCCGGCAATCTGCCGCCGGAACTCGCGGCCGACTGGCTGTGGTGGCGCCTGCCGCCGCCGCCCGCCCGCAACGTCGCGCTGGCGCAGGTGATCGAGGCGCGACCGCGCGATGTCGAATGGCTCGACGCGGCGAAGGTCGCGCGCCTGCTCGACCTCATGGCGCCCCTGCACCGCGCGCGCGTCGAGGCGGCGAAGGCGTCGCGCGAAAGGATGGTCGGCGCGCTCTACCGGCGCATGCGATGCGACGCCGATGGCGCGCGCGTGCAGCGCGCGGAAGTGCGCTTCGACGGGCTCGCCGGCTGCCTGCGCACGCCGGCCGGCGGGTCGAGCCGGCAATCGCTGCTGATCGTCGAAAACGGCCGCATCCGCGCCCGCCTGCTGTCGGGGCGCGAGGCGGCGCGGCTGATGGGCCTGCCGGAGGATTACAAGCTGCCGAAAGGCTACACCGAGGCCTGTCATCTTCTCGGCGACGGCGTCGTCGCGCCGGCCGTGCGCTTCCTCGCCGAGCACCTACTGGAGCTGCTTGCGGGAATACCCGCCGCGCCGCTGCTGGCGGCGGAATGAAGCGCGCGAAGACGACCGCGCCCCCCGACCGCTCCGCCATCATGCGCGCCGTGCCCCGCCGCGACACGTCCGCAGAGCTGAAGGTCCGCCGCCTGCTGCGCCCCATCGCACCCGGCTACCGGCTGCATCGCAAGGACGTGCCCGGCAATCCCGACATCGCCTTCCTCGGCGCGAAGAAGGCGATCTTCGTGCACGGCTGTTTCTGGCACGGTCACGATTGCCGGCGCGGCGCGCGCATGCCGAAGACCAATGCGGATTACTGGCGCGCCAAGATCGGCCGCAACCGCGCGCGCGACGCGCGCCATCTCGACGAACTCGCCGCGCTCGGCTGGCGGGCGCTCGTCGTCTGGGAATGCGAACTCGCCGACGAGGCGGCGCTCGCTGCGCGCCTGCGCGCCTTTTGCGAGAATTGAGGGCGGCTCAAACGAAAGAGGCGGCCGAAGCCGCCTCTCGTCCCGAAAAGCCAAGGTCGGCTCAGTAGCGCGCGACGACCGGCGCGCCGCCGAACGAGTTGAAGTGGTAGTTCAGGCCGATCCGCACGATATGGTCGTGCACCCGCTGCTGCGCCGTTCCGGTGAAGCCGAAGGGGATCGGAAAATTCGCGCCGATGTCGGTGTAGAGATATTCGAGCTTGGCCGACAGATTGTTGGCGAAGGCATATTCCAGACCGCCGCCGACCGTCCAGCCGGTCGCGGTCTGGCTGAATGAGCCGCCGGGCGGGAAGGGGAACGCGCCGATGCGCAGATCGCCGAAAGCGAAGCCGCCGGTCGCATAGACCATCAGGCTCGGGTTGAACGGCGTCACGCCGAGGCGCCCGCGCAGCGTGCCGAGCCAGGGCGTCCGGCGGCCGATCACGCCGCCGCCCACGGTCGTGCCCTGCCAGTCGGCTTCGACGCCGGCCACGAACATGGGGGAGATCTGGTAGTTGAAGCCGATCTGCGGGCCGATCACGCCGCCGCCATGCGGATCCGCGAGGGCGATCCGGCCGCCGGGGGCGAAACCGAACGGGCCGGCTGTGTTGAACTTGTCCATCCAGCCGTAGCCGATGCTGGCGCCGACATAGAAGCCGGTCCACGAATAGACCGGCGCCGGCGAATACATCATCGGCGGCGGCGCCTTGCGCGACGGCAGGTCGGCGGCCTGGGCGCCGCCGAAGGACATGACGAGCGCGGTGGCGGCGAGCAGAAATTTCTTCATTGCAGAACCTGTCTAGAAACATTGCGCTACGAGGCGCGGGCCACGGCCGGGGACGATTCGCATCAAAGCGAATTTTAAGGCAAAGGAATGGCCGCGCCCGAAAAAGGTCGGCTTGTCACAGGCCCCGACGTCCATCCGGCCATAGTTGTTGCAAAAAGGTCTCGCTTTCCCGCGTCGGGCGTCGCAACGCGCAGCGCGATACGATAGCGTCGTGCGAGCCCGATTCTGCCAGCCGAGATGGATCAGATATGACGCGCCCGGACGTTCGCGCGGCCCTCGCCGCGCTCGAAGATCATCGCCGCGACATCGCCGATCAGCCCACGCTCGACCTCTTCGCCGCCGATCCCGAGCGTTTCGAGCGCTTCAGCCTGCGGCTTGGCGATTTCCTGTTCGATTTCTCCAAGCACAAGGCGAATGCCCGCACGCTGGAGCTTCTGGCGGCGCTCGCGCGCGCCGCCGGGCTCGAGGCGCGCCGCGCGGCCCTGTTTTCCGGCGAGAAGGTCAATGCGACCGAGCATCGCCCGGCCTTGCACATGGCGCTGCGCAATCTCGACGGCGGACCGATCCTCGTCGACGCGCAGGATGTCATGCCGCAGGTGCGCGACATGCGGGCGAAGGTCGCGGCTTTCGCCGAGGCCGTCCGCTCCGGCGCCATTCGCGGCGCGCGCGGCGACGCGCTGACCGACATCGTCAATATCGGTATCGGCGGCTCCGACCTCGGCCCCGCCATGGCCGTCCGCGCGCTGAGCCCCTTCTGCGCCCCGCATCTGCGCCTGCACTTCGTCTCGAACGTCGACGGCGCCGATCTCGGCGACACGCTTGTGGGCCTCGATCCCGCAAAAACCCTGTTCATCGTCTCGTCCAAGACCTTCACCACGCAGGAGACGATGGCCAATGCGGCGTCCGCCCGTAAATTCGTGGCCGACGCGCTGGGCGAGGCGGCGGTGGCGGATCACTTCGCGGCCGTCTCCACGCGCCTCGACAAGGTCGCCGAATTCGGCATCCGGCCGGATCGTGTCTTCGGCTTCTGGGATTGGGTCGGCGGGCGCTATTCCATGTGGTCGGCGATCGGCCTGTCGCTCGTCATCGCCATCGGCGCGCAAAACTTCGAGGATTTTCTGCGCGGCGGGCAGGACATCGACCAGCATTTCGTCTCCGCGCCGCTCGACCGGAACATTCCCGTCGTCATGGCGCTGCTCGGCGTCTGGCGGCGCAACGTCTGGGGCGAGGCGACGCATGTCGTCATCCCCTACGACCAGCGGCTCGCGCGCTTCCCCGCCTATCTCCAGCAGCTCGACATGGAATCGAACGGCAAGTCGGTGACGCGCGACGGCGCGCAGGTCGACATGGCGACCGGGCCCTTCCTGTTCGGCGAGCCCGGCACCAATGGACAGCACGCCTTTTTTCAGCTGCTGCACCAGGGAACCGATATCGCGCCGATCGATTTTCTGGTCGCCGCCGAGCCGACCGACGCGGACGCCGGCCATCACGCGCTGCTCGTCGCCAATTGCCTGGCGCAGAGCGAGGCGATGATGCGCGGCCGCTCGCGCGCCGAAGTCGAGGACATCCTCGGCAGTCAGGGCCTGTCGGCGGACGAGATCGCCGCGCTCGCCCCGCACAAGGTCTTCGCCGGCGACCGGCCGACCTCGACCTTCCTGTACCGCCGCCTCGATCCGCGCACGCTTGGCCGGCTCGTCGCCTGCTACGAGCACAAGGTCTTCGTGCAGTCCGTGATCTGGGACATCAACCCCTTCGACCAGTGGGGCGTCGAGCTCGGCAAGGAATTGTGCAATCGCCTCGCGCCGATCGTGCAGGACGCGTCGCGACCGACGGCGGGGCTCGACGGCTCGACGGCGGGCCTGATCGGCTGGCGCAGATCCCTGTCCGCCTGACGCGCATTCGCGCGCATTTTCCGCAATCGGGTAAGCGTCCCGTAAGGTAACCCGCAACGTAACTTTCTGAATCGAAATATATTAGCAACTCTTGCCGCGCATCCTGACCGGGTACCGCCAAGTTCCGGTAGGAAAGCGCACGCTTGTTCGGCTCGAGCTTCAAGAGGATTGTCGCGGTCTCCGCGATAGCGGCTTTCGTCGTGGCCGGCGTCAGCGCGGCCGCGCTCCTGAAGTTGCGCGACAATGCGCTCGCCGACGCCTGGAACGGCGTGACCAGCCTGTCCGCCATGCTCGCCGAACAGGTGCAGCTGTCCGCCCGCGCGATCGATTTCGCGATCAATGAGACCGAAGCGGCCGTGGCGGCCGACACGCCCGCCGCCTTCGCCTCGATCGCCGGCGCGCCGCGAACCACAGGGATCCTGGCCGTGATCGCGGACAGGCGCGATGCGATCGACCATATCGAAATCTTCGACGCGCAGGGCCGCAGGCTGGCCTGCTCGCGCGGCATGGCGGATCACATCCATGCCGCGCAAGACGCAGAGGTCGTCCGGATGGCCGCCGGGCGCGACGTGCGCGCCCGGATCGGCGTGCTGCGCGTGAGCGAGGCGACGGGCGAGTTGGTCGTCGACGTATCGAAACCGGTCGTGGGCGCCGGCGGCGAAATTCTCGGCGCTGTCCGCGTGCACGTGAAGCCGACGGCGCTGGTCAGCACCTATTCGCCGATCTCGGCGATGGCGGGCCGCAGCTACGCCCTGTTCACGCGCGATGGACGCGTGCTCGCGCGCTATCCCAATGGCGTGTCGCTCGCGGCCGGCCAGGTCCTGCCGCGGACCTCGCCCTTCTATGCGACCCTCGCGGCGGGCGGCGGCGCCTATGAGACGATCAGCGCCTTTGACGCCAGGGCGCGCCTGATCTCGCTCAGGCCCGTGCCGTTCAGCGACCTGGTCGTGACCGTCTCGACGCTCAAGTCGAGAGCGCTCGCGCATTGGCGCGAACAGGCGGTCGCGCTCGCTCTGGCGACTGCGGTGGCCTTCGTCGTCGCCGGCTTTCTCATGCGTGCGCTGCGCGACCAGTTCCGCAAGCTCGCCGTCAACGAGGCGACGCTGCGTGCGCAATCGCAGGCGCTCGAACTTTCCAACCAGCGCTTCGCGGTGGCGTTGGAGAGCATGTCGCAGGGCCTCGTGGTCTTCGACAAGGATGCGCGCGTCGTGGTCAGCAACACGCGCTACGCGAGCCTCTATCGGCTCGAACCCGGATCGATCGCGCCCGGCATGTCGGCGCGCGAGGTGCTGGAGCTGCGCGGCGCGCACGGCGTCTTTGCCGGTGCGTCGCCGGCCGCCTACAAGCGCGACGCGCTGTCGCGCCGCTTCACCGACCGCCGCGTCGACGTGCTCAACGACGGGCGCTCGATTCTCATCAACCATGCGGTCTGCGCCGACGGCGGCCTCGTCGTCACGCACGAGGACATCACCGAGCGCGAACAGGCGAGCCAGCGCATCGCGCACATGGCGATGCACGACGACCTGACGTCGCTCGCCAATCGCGCGCTCTTCCTGCACACGATCGCGCAATTGCGCAGCGAGATCGGGCGCGCCTACACGGCCGTCGCCGTGATCCTGCTCGACCTCGACGATTTCAAGCCGGTCAACGACAGTCATGGGCACGCGGCCGGCGACAGTATCCTGCGCGAATGCGCTGCGCGCCTCGTCGCCGCGGCGCCGCACGCTCATGTCGTCGCGCGGCTCGGCGGCGACGAATTCGCCATCGCCATCGGCCTGCCCGCGCCGGGCGGCGTCGACCCGCAGGCGCTCGCGGCCCACATCGTCGCCAGCGTCGGCGAACCCTATGTCTGGCAGCGCCACACGCTCGAGATCGACGCCTGCGCCGGCGTCGCGATCATCGACGATGCGGAATTGTCGACCGACGACATGTTGCGGCGCGCCGATCTCGCGCTCTACGCCGCCAAGGCGGAAGGCGCCGGCGTCTGTCGCCTGTTCGAGCTGCACATGGAGCTGGAGGCCCTGACGCAGCGCGCGCTCGCCGCCGATCTCGCCAAGGCCATCGCCGAGGACGGACTCGAGCTCGCCTACCAGCCCGTCGTCGACGCCGATACGCTGGACATCCGCTACATGGAGGCGCTGCTGCGCTGGCGCCATCCGCTGCTCGGCGCGATCCCGCCGCTGCGCTTCGTCCAGCTCGCCGAGGAGACGCGCCAGATCGCCGACCTCGGTCGCTGGGTGCTGCGGCGCGCCTGCCGGGACGCGACCCTCTGGCCCGCCCATGTCGGCGTCGCCGTCAACGTCTCCGCGCTCCAGCTCGCCGGCGGCGATTTCGCGCGCGTCGTACAGGAGGCGCTTGCCGAATCCGGTCTCGGCGCCGGCCGTCTCGAACTCGAGATCACCGAAACCGTCGTGCTGCAGGACAAGGGAGACGATCTCGCCACGCTGCGCGCGTTGCGAGAAACCGGCGTCTCGATCGCGCTCGACGATTTCGGCACGGGCTTCGCGTCGATGATCTATCTGAAGCGCTTCCCGTTCGATCGCCTCAAGATCGACCGATCCTTCGTCACCGATGCGCCGCGCGACGCGGGGTCGGCGGCGATCGTGGCCGCCACCATCCACCTCGCCAGCGCCTATCACATCGAGGTCACCGCCGAAGGCGTGGAAACCTACGAGCAATTTCAGTCGCTGCGCGCGGCCGGCGTGAAGCTGATGCAGGGCTATCTGTTCGGCAGGCCCGCCGCGCTCGGCGACGGCCTGCCGGAGATCGCCACGGCGGTTTCGATTTCGTCAGGCAAGGTTGCCTGAAGGCTCGCGGTCCCAGAACTATTCGTCCTCGCCGAAGCGGTTGGCGACCAGCGTGGTGATCGCCTCGATCGCCTGTTCGGCCTGCGCGCCCGTGGCCGCCACGGTGATCGTCGTGCCGATGCCGGCGCCGAGCGTCAGAATGCCCATGATCGACGTGCCTCCGACAGTCTCGCCACAGCGCGACACGAAGACGTCGCAGTCGAAATTCTCGACGCATTGCACGAATTTCGCGGTCGCGCGGGCGTGCAGCCCCTTCTTGTTGATGATCGGCATGTCGCGCACGATCGCGCCATCGGGGAATTGGGCTGCGCCGCCGCAGTCTTCCTGATCGGATCCGTCCATCGTCACTTTCCGCTCAGAACGCGACTGGCGATTTGGATGTATTTGCGGCCGGCGTCTTGCGCCTGCGCGGCGGCGGTTTCGAGATTTGAATGGTCGCGCACCGACGCGAGCTTGATCAGCATCGGCAGGTTGATGCCGGCCACCACCTCGACCTTGGCGCCGTTCATCACCGAAATCGCCAGATTGGACGGGGTGCCGCCGAACATGTCGGTCAAGAGGATCACGCCCTGCCCGGATTCGACTGAATTCACGGCGTCCATGATGTCGCCGCGCCGCTTTTCCATATCGTCTTCCGCGCCGATCGTGATCGTCGCCAATTGCTTCTGCGGCCCGACGACATGTTCGAGCGCTGCGCGGAATTCCGTAGCCAGGCAACCATGGGTCACGAGGACCATGCCGATCATCAGACGTTACCGTTCATTCGCCGCCGCCGGAGCCCGCAGCGCGTCAGAGCGCGAAAGGCTAGCCGGAATTGGTTGATTGTCTCTTCGCGACCGGGCGCGTCGCGCCAGCGCAGTGAAGAAGGTGACCCCGTTTGTACGCCCCGTTGTATACGCATTGCGCGCGCCGACAAGCTCCTGAAGCGATCGTGGCCCCCACGGGACCGCCCCTGCAATGGCGCTGCGCAGCGGGCGGCCATTTTGTGCGTCGCGACGCGCTTGGCAAGCGAAATGCGCGCTCGCGCCGCGATTTTAGGCGCCGATCTGTTCGACCCGCTCCAGAATCGCCTGCGCTGCGCCGGGCTCGCCAATCGCCAGCGTGAGCCGGGGCGTCGCCATCCCGCCGATCAGCGCGACCGTCTCCTGCGCCTCCGGCATCCGCGGCGGCTGGCCGGCCGCCCGGTCGACGAGATCGACGACGAGCCGCAGCACGACGGCGGCCTCGTGATCGACCGGGAAAACGCCCTGTCCGCGCCGCTCGATCCGGCCGGCGATGGCGGGATGCGGCGACAGCACCAGCCTGTTTCCATGGGCCGCGATCCGCACGCGATCGTCGGCGACCAGCCGGCCGAACCAGCCGCGCCGTCGCGCCGCTTCGGCGAGTTCCTCGGCGAGCCGGCTCTTGCCGGCCGCCGACCGGCCGCGCAGCAGCACGCCCGCCCCGCCGATCGCGACCGCGACGCCGTGGACGGTCGCATTGGCGGCCTCGCCGGTTTGCGTCATGGCGCGGCCGGCAGCCAGACGGTGAAGCGCGCGCCGAGCGGCCGCTCCGGATCTTTCGGATCCGTCCGGTTGATCGCGCGGATGCGGCCGTTGTGGGCTTCGACGATCTGCCGTGAGATGGAGAGGCCAAGCCCGGAATTCTGGCCAAAGCCCTGGTTCGGCCGGTCGGTGTAGAAGCGCTCGAAAATGCGTTCGAAAGCGTGGGCCGGAATGCCCGGCCCGTCGTCGTCGACGATCGCCTCGTAGCCGTCGCGGCCGCCGTTCGCTCCCTGTCCGCGCGCCGGTTTGAGGCTGACGCGCACGACGCCGCCGGGCTCGGAGAAGGAGCGGGCGTTGTCGACGAGATTGTTGAAGACCTGGCCGAGCCGCGAATCGTGGCCGAGCACGCGCCAGGGCTTGCGGCCGTTCTCCAGCGCGGGCGCGGCGGCCAGATCGAATTCGACGCGCACGCCGTCGCCGCGGTCGACGCCCTGCGCGACGCCGACGACGGCCTGCAGCACGGCGGACAGATCGACCTCCGTCATGTCGAAGCGGGCCAGTTCGGCGTCGAGCCGCGAGGCGTCGGAAATATCCGAGATCAGCCGGTCGAGCCGGCGCACGTCGTGCTCGATGACCTCGAGCAGTCGTTTGCGGGAGGCGTCGGTCTTGGCGATCGGCAGCGTTTCGACCGCGCTGCGCAGCGAGGTCAGCGGGTTCTTCAATTCATGCGCGACATCGGCGGCGAAACTCTCGATCGCCTCGATGCGCAGGTAGAGCGAGCCGGTCATGTCGCGCAGCGCGCCCGACAGATGGCCGATCTCGTCGGAACGGTCGGAGAAATCGGGAATCTCGTGGCGCGCCTTGCCGCCGCGCCGCACGCGCTCGGCGGCCTCCGCCAGCCGGCGGATCGGTTCGGCGATCGTGCCGGCGAAGAACAGCGACAGGAGCAGCATCACGCTCGCCGAGACCAGGAAGATGCGCACGATCGCCCAGCGCTCGGAGGCGATGATCTTGTCGATGTCGCCGCCTTGCGTCGACAGCAGCAGCGCGCCGCGCACCGCGCGAAACCGCTGGATCGGCACGGCGACCGACACGACCGTCTCGCCGTGATTGTTGAGGCGCACCACCGAATCCGCCGCGCCCGACAGCGCGCGCGCGACCTCCGGCAGCGCCCGCCCGTCGCTGGTCGCCGCCTCGATCACGCTCGATTGCTCGCTCGAACCGTACAGCCCGCGGAAATGCGCCCAGATGGTTTCCCAGAAGCCCGGCGTCCCGCCGACCGGCGGCAGGTCCGACGGCACGATCAGGGAGCGGCTGGTCAGCGAGCGCGAGTCGAGCAGCATGTAGCCGTCGCGATCGTAGACTCGCGCGCGCGTGCGCGTCGGCGAGACGAGGCGGTGCAGCAGCGGCCCGATGCGGTCGGGATTGATCGAGAATTCGAGGCTGGGCGAGGCCTCGTCCGATGGGCCGTAGCTCTGGCCAGGCGCGAGTTGCAGCAGCTTTTCCGGATCGATGGCGATCGAATCCGTCTCCACCGTCGCCGACGAGGCGATCGCCGCCGCGATGATCTCGCCCTGGATCTGCAGGCTTTGCAGCCGGGCGTCGATCAGGCCGGCGCGGAACTGGTTGAGATAGAGGAATCCGAGCAGCAGCGCGAACAGGCCGCCGAGATTGAGGACGATGATGCGTCGCGTCAGCGAGGAGGAAAACCGCGCGAGCGTCGCCCGCCACAGCTGGCGCACGCGCACGAGCCGCTTGAGCCGCCGCAGCGGCCGCGCGACCGGATCGCTATGCGCTTCGACGCTCATTCGCCTCCATCAATCAGGGCGATTCCAGCAATTTCGCGGCGCTGCGCCGGCAATCACGCCTCCTTGAAGCGATAGCCGACGCCGTACAGCGTTTCGATCATCTCGAAATCGTCGTCCACCGCCTTGAACTTCTTGCGCAGCCGCTTGATGTGGCTGTCGATCGTCCGGTCGTCGACATAGACCTGGTCGTCATAGGCCGCGTCCATCAGCGCATTGCGGCTCTTGACGACGCCGGGGCGCGTGGCGAGCGCCTGCAGGATCAGGAATTCCGTGACGGTCAGTGTCACTGGCTGGCCGTTCCAGGTGCAGGTGTGGCGTTCGGGGTCCATGCGCAGCGCGCCGCGCTCGAGCAGCTTGACCTCCTGCTCCTTCTCCGTGGTCGCTTCTTTCGGCGCGGAGCGGCGCAGGATCGCCTTCACGCGCTCCACCAGCAGGCGCTGCGAGAAGGGTTTGCGGATGAAATCGTCGGCGCCCATCTTCAGGCCGAACAATTCGTCGATCTCCTCGTCCTTCGAGGTCAGGAAGATCACCGGCAGGTCGGATTTCTGGCGCAGGCGGCGCAGGAGCTCCATGCCGTCCATGCGCGGCATCTTGATGTCGAAGATCGCGAGGTCGGGCGGATTGGTGCGCAGCCCATCGAGCGCGGAGGCGCCGTCCGTGTAGGTCTGGACGCGATAGCCCTCGCCCTCGAGCGCGATGGAGACCGAGGTCAGGATGTTGCGGTCGTCGTCGACGAGAGCGATGGTCGGCATGAAGCGTGAAGTCCTCGGTCCTTGGGGCGGCGCGACGGAACTGGGCGCAGTCCGCAGCGTGACGCCCGGTCAATCTCGGCCGCGCGCGGGGAATGCGGCCTGAATGGCGCCGATCGGCGGCGCGCGGGCGGAATGTCTTGGCCGTTTCAGGCCAAAATGCGACAAGTTCGGTCCAACATATAGGCGCGAACCTGCCGGAAAGCGACCCCGTGACTACAGAAACGCCCAGAATCCTGCGGCCATCGCCGGAGCAGGTCCGCGAATTCGTCGCGGAATCGAAGAAGTTGCTGCGCTCCATCCGCGCCGGCGCGCTGGCCACGCTCGACGCTGCCGGCAATCCCTTCACGACTCTGGTCAACGTCGCCACGGCCCACGACGGCGCGCCGATCCTGCTGATGTCGAAACTCGCCGCCCACACGCGCAATCTGGAGGCGCGGCCGCAGGCCTCGATCCTGCTCGCCCAGACCGGCAAGGGCGATCCGCTCGCCCATCCCCGCCTGACCGTTTCGGGCCTGCTGGCGCGCGACGGCGATCCGGCGCTGCGCGCCCGCTTTCTCGCGCGCCACCCCAAATCGGCGCTCTATGCGGATTTCGCCGATTTCTCGTTCTGGCGGATGACGCCCGTCGGCTTCCATCTCAACGGCGGCTTCGCGCGCGCCGCCGATTTCGAGCCGGCGACGATCCTGACCGATCTCGCCGGCGCCGACGATCTGGTCGCCGCCGAGGCGAATGCGGTCGGCCATCTCAACGCCGACCACGCCGACGCGCTGCGGCTTTATGCCGCGAAACTCGACGGCCAGCCGGACGCGCGCTGGCATGCCACGGGCCTCGACCCCGAGGGCCTCGATCTCGCAGCCGGCGACAAGACTTCGCGAATCGCTTTCCCATCCCGCATTGCAACAGCGGGCGCCCTGCGTGAAATTCTAGTGGCCCTGGCCAGGCAATCGCGCGCCGCCGGCGAGCAATCCGGCCCGGAATTGTAACGCGCTGTTGATAATGTCGCCCCAAACCGGCCCGGGACATCTTGCCCTGACGCGGCGCGCGCACTAAACGTCGCGGCACTTTCGCTGATATGACACGATGCGTCCGGACCGCGATTCCAAAAAGCGCGCGGCCCCGACCGATCGGGAGAAACGCATGACACAGCTGGGCGATTTCAATCCCGCTTATGGCGCGGACAAATTCGGCTTCAAGGACCTTGCGCGCGTCGCCTATAATTTTGAGGCGCCCTTCCTCTACGAGGAGGCCATGCAGCGCCGCGAGGGGATTCTGGCGTCCGGCGGCGCGATCGTCGCCGAGACCGGCCAGCACACCGGCCGCTCGCCGAAGGACAAGTTCGTCGTTGACGACGCGCTGACCGCCGACACCGTCTGGTGGGATAACAACGGCAAGATGTCGAAGGAGAACTTCGACACGCTGCTCGCCGACTTCATCGCCCACGCCAAGGGCAAGGAGCTGTTCGCGCAGGATCTCTATGGCGGCGCCGACCATACGTTCCGGGTCAAGACGCGCGTCTTTACCGAATACGCCTGGCACTCGCTGTTCATCCGCACCATGCTGATCCGCCCCGAGCGCGACGAACTCGCCGCCTTCGTTCCGGAGCTGACGATCGTCGACCTGCCGTCCTTCCGCGCCGATCCCAAGCGCCACGGCTGCCGCTCCGAGACCGTCATCGCCATCGACTTCTCGCGCAAGATCGTGCTGATCGGCGGCACCAGCTACGCCGGCGAGATGAAGAAGTCGGTCTTCACCTATCTCAACTTCGTCCTGCCCGCGCACAACGTCATGCCGATGCACTGCTCGGCGAACGTCGGCGACAAGAACGACTCCGCCGTGTTCTTCGGCCTGTCGGGCACCGGCAAGACGACGCTGTCGGCCGATCCCGAGCGCACGCTGCTCGGCGACGACGAGCACGGCTGGTCGAAGGATGGCGTGTTCAACTTCGAAGGCGGCTGCTACGCCAAGGCGATCAAATTGTCCGAAGAGGCAGAGCCGGAAATCTTCGCCACCACCAAGCGTTTCGGCACGGTGATGGAGAATGTGGTTCTCGACCCGATCTCGCGCATTCCGGACTTCGACGACGATTCGAAGACCGAGAACACGCGCATCGCCTATCCGCTCGACTTCATCCCCAATGCGTCGCTGACGGGGCGCGCGCATCATCCCAAGAACATCGTGATGCTGACCTGCGACGCGTTCGGCGTTCTGCCGCCGATCGCGCAACTCGATCCGAGCCAGGCCATGTACCACTTCCTGTCGGGCTACACCGCCAAGGTCGCCGGCACGGAAAAGGGCGTGACCGAGCCACAGGCGACCTTCTCGACCTGCTTCGGCGCGCCCTTCATGCCGCGCCATCCCTCGGTCTATGGCAATCTGCTGCGCGATCTCATCGCCCATCACCATGTCGATTGCTGGCTGGTCAACACCGGCTGGACCGGCGGCAAGTACGGCGTCGGCCGTCGCATGCCGATCCGCGTGACGCGCCGCCTGCTGCGCGCCGCGCTCGACGGTTCGCTGTCGAAGGAGCACTTCCGCACCGATCCCTATTTCGGTCTGGCCGTGCCGACTTCGGTGCCGGGCGTCGAGCCGCATATCCTCGATCCCGTCAAGACCTGGCATTCGAAGGCGGAATTCGTCGAGACCGCCAAGAAGCTGGTCGGCATGTTCCGAGAGAATTTCGTGAAGTTCGAGCCGCACGTCGACGAGAAGGTTCGCGACGCCGCTCCGATGCTGCGCATCGCCGCGGAATAAGCGAACGCCACTTGCGACAGTCACGAGCCGCCGCGCCTCGCGCGGCGGCTTTTTTTTGTCCCCGCATTCCTCCCGAAAAATTTTCCGACGCGCCGGAATGTGCTCAAGGAATGTGCTATCAACGATCATTCGCAATCGTTGATTTCACCGACGGGCCCCCCACCGTGCGTCTTGATCATGCAAGGCTTGCTGCCGAAATTCTGCTGTGGGCGGAGCCGCTTGCGCGCGATCGCCTGTCCGCGTTCTGGGGCGCGGCGGCCCGCGAATCAGGCGCTGGCAAGACGCTGGCCGATCTGCACTGGCGTGCGTGGCGCTGCGCGCTGTCCAACCTGCCGCATGGCGCCGTAGCGAGCCGCCGCGATCTCGCTATCCTGGCGCGTGGCGCCGGTCTTCAGGCCGACATCGTCGAGGACGCCGACGAAGCCGTGATCGACGAGATCGCGGAAGTCATCATCGCGCGCTTCCGCCGCTCGCCGGCGCGCGCCAAGGATTACACCAAGGCGCTGGTGCTGACCGCCGCCGGCCTTCTTGCGCCTGCGCCCGCCGCGCGCGCGGCCTGACGATTTTCGAAAAAAATCCGGCGGCCCAAAAAAAATCCGACGGCCAAAGCCGCCGGATCGATTGTTCGCCGTAGCGCGCCGCTCAGCGCGCCGTCAATTCATCGGCCGTCGGCAGGCGGCCGCGCGGCGTCAGCTTGTCGATCACGCCGGGCAGCGCCTGCGCGAGACCGTTGAGCAGGTCCTGCTCGCTGACGCCGGCCTGACGGGCGAGATCGCTGATCGTCGTCTGGCCGAGCGTCGAGCCGAGCTGGCCCGGCTGGATCGACTGGTTCTGGCCCGAGCCGATCCACGAGCCGATCGTGCCGCCCTGGCCGGCGCGTTCGAATTTGGAGACGAGATCGCCGAGGCCGCCCAAGAGGCCGCCGTCGCCGCCGAGCGGCGGCAGGGAGGGCGATGGCGCAGGCGCGGGTTCAGGCTCTGGCTCGGCCTTGCGCGTCAGCATGTTCTTGAGCAGAAGCGCGCCGATGGCGATGGCGATCGGTTTGGCGAGGCTGCCGCCGGGCACCGCGTCCCGCACTGCGTCGTCGAAGAATCCCATATTGCTCTCCCTTGCTCAGCGGCGTCGCAAATGCGCTTGGCTTGGCGGCGCTAATAAATCGACACTGGACCAGATCAATCGCGGCCTGGCCGTCCGCGACGGACAATGTCGTGTCGGATCGCGGCCAAGACAAGACTAGCATGTGAAAGACTTTCGCGACCGATGTCGCCGGTCACTTGCGTTTTGTGGAAAGTCTCACGACATTCCGCTCCACGCCGGAGCGCTTCCGCGCCGGCCGGGTTGGAGAACGCGTATGTCTGTCATCGCATGGGTCATCCTCGGCCTCATCGCCGGCTTCGTCGGGTCTAAGATCGTCAACAAGAGCGGGCAGGGATTTCTTCTCGATGTGGCGCTCGGCGTGATCGGCGCCGTTGTCGGCGGCTTCATCTTCAATTTCTTCGGCGCAGCCGGCGTCACCGGGCTCAATATCTACAGCCTGATCGTCGCCGTGGTCGGCTCGGTCGTCGTGCTGTGGGTCTATCACCAGGTCGCGGGCAGGGGCTGATCAGCCGCGCGCCCGCGCGGCAATGATAAAGAGCGCGGCGAAGCCGGTCAGGTTGCACGCCGCCGTCACGACAAGCCCGGCGGCGGGCGAGGCGTCGAACAGGACGCCGACCGCCACCGGCGCGATCGCCGCCGCGATGCGCGACGGCGCCGAGAGCAGGCCGACGCGCCGCCCGTAGCCCGCCGGACCGAAGATCGAAAGCGGCAATGAGCCGCGCGCGATCGTCAGAATGCCGTTGCCGAGCCCGTAGAGCATCGTGAACGGTATGGCGAAGGCCGCGCCTCCGGCGGCAAAGACCATCGTCCCGAGCGGCAGGAACAGTGTCGCGAGCCGCGCCGACAGCAGCGGATGGTAGCGGCTCAGCCAGCTCATTTCGGCGAGCCGTCCGACGACCTGCGCCGGACCGATCAGCGCGGAGGCCGCGATCGCCGCCGTCGTCGACACATCGAAATGCGCCAGAAGGCGCGGCATGATCGCCGACAGCCCCGAGCTGACGATCGCGGTCGCCGTGAACATCAGCCCGATCGCCATCATCGCGCGCCGCTCCGCCGTCGCGTCGAGCACGAGCGCATGCGCGCCGTCTTCGTCAGGCGCCGCGTTGCGCGCGGGCGTCGGCTTCGGCGGCGGCAGCGACAGATTGAGGGGCAGGGCGATCAGCAGATTGGCCGCGACCCAGAACAGGCACGCGCCGCGCCAGCCGATTTCGGCCTCGAGCCAGGCCATCAGCGGCCACGAGACGGTCGAGGTGAAGCCGGCGATCAGCGTGACGCCGGAAATCAACCGCCGCGCCGATGCGCCATACAGCCGCGTCAGCGCGGCGAAGGCGGTCTCGTAATAGCCGAGGCCGCAGCCGAGCCCGATCAGGAGCCAGCCTGCGACCATCAGCGCCAGGCCGTGCGCGGCCGCCAGCAGCGCGAGCCCGAGCGCGAAGGCGACATTGGCGGCGGCCAGCGCCGAGCGTCCGCCGCCCTGATCGACGAACCGCCCGACGGCGGGCCCGATGAAGCTCGACACGATCAGTGCGAGCGACAGACCCGCGAAGGTCCAGTTGGGCGACAGGTCGAGCTCGCGGCCGATCGGCGCGGCGAGGATCGCCGGCAGGTAATAGCTGCCGCCATAGCCGACGAGCTGCGCGACGCCGATGCGCGCGACGAGAAAAGCGCGCGAGGGTTCGGATGCGGTCACGCCGCCGCGCTCCTGAATTCGGGGAAGGGACCGTTCACGAAAAAGCCCGATGCGACGCTGCAGCATCGCATCGGGCAACCCTTCTGGCGAGATCGCGTCAGCGCAACGCGATCATGCAATTGCAAGCGATCAATTCATCGTCGGGATCACGAAGCTCGCGCCGTCCTTGACGCCCGAGGGCCAGCGCGACGTGACGGTCTTGGTCTTGGTGTAGAAGCGGATCGAATCCGGGCCGTGCTGGTTGAGGTCGCCGAAGCCCGAGCGCTTCCAGCCGCCGAACGTGTAATAGGCGATCGGCACCGGGATCGGCACGTTCACGCCCACCATGCCGATCTGGCAGCGCGCCGCGAAATCGCGGGCGGCGTCGCCGTCGCGGGTGAAGATCGCGACGCCATTGCCGTATTCGTGATCGTTGACCAGCTTCAGCGCTTCCTCGTAGCCCTGCGCACGCACGACGGAGAGCACGGGGCCGAAGATTTCCTCCTTGTAGATGCGCATGTCCCTGGTCACGTCGTCGAACAGGCAGCCGCCCATGTAGTAGCCGTTTTCGTAGCCCTGCATCTTGAAGTCGCGGCCGTCGACGACGAGCTTGGCGCCTTCCTTCACGCCAATGTCGACATAGTTCTTCACGCGCTGCAGCGCTTCGGCCGTCACCAGCGGGCCGTAGTCGGCGGACAGATCCGTCGAGGGGCCGACCTTCAACGCTTCCACGCGCGGAATCAGGCGCTCCATCAGGGCGTCGGCCGTGCCCTTCCCGACCGGGACGGCGGCGGAGATCGCCATGCAGCGCTCGCCGGCCGAGCCGAAGCCGGCGCCGATCAGCGCATCGACGGCCTGGTCGAGATCGGCGTCGGGCATGATGACCATGTGGTTCTTGGCGCCGCCGAAGCACTGCACGCGCTTACCGGCCGCGCAACCGCGCGTGTACACGTATTCGGCGATCGGCGTGGAGCCGACGAAGCCGACCGCCTTGACGTCGCGGTCGTCGAGAATGGCGTCGACGGCTTCCTTGTCGCCGTTGACGACGTTGAGAATGCCGGCCGGCAGGCCCGCCTCGATCATCAGTTCGGCAAGTTTCATCGGCACGCCGACGTCGCGCTCGGACGGCTTGAGGATGAAGGCGTTGCCGCAGGCGATCGCCGGGCCGAATTTCCACATCGGGATCATGGCGGGGAAGTTGAACGGCGTGATGCCGGCCACCACGCCGAGCGGCTGGCGCATCGAATAGATGTCGATGCCGGGGCCGGCGCTGTCGGTATATTCGCCCTTCATCAGATGCGGGACGCCGCAGGCGAATTCGATGACTTCGACGCCGCGCTGGATGTCGCCCTTTGCGTCGGGAATGGTCTTGCCGTGCTCACGCGCCAGCAGTTCGGCGAGCGGCTCCATGTCGCGCGCGACCAGTTCGAGAAACTTCATCAGCACGCGGGCGCGGCGCTGCGGATTGGTCGCGCCCCAGGCCGGTTGGGCGGCGAGCGCATTTTCCACCGCTGCGCGCACTTCCGCCTTGGAGGCGAGCGGCACGCGCGAAATCACCTCGCCGGTCATCGGCTGATAGGCGTCGGCAAAGCGGCCCGACGTCCCCTTGACGTGCTTGCCGCCGATGAAATGGGTCAATTCCTTGGCCATGGTCCTCTCCTATTTTCGGCGCTCTTTATCGTTCACGATTTTTCGCATATCAATCGGCGATATCGCGCAACCGCTGTGCAAGTCTTCGTATGCTCGACTGGGACAACGCCCGGATATTTTTGGCCGTCGCCCGCACCGGACAGATGCTCGGCGCCGCAAAAAAACTCGGCCTCGATCATGCGACCGTCAGCCGCCGGATCGCAACCCTGGAGACGGCGCTCGGCGTGAAACTGATCGAGCGGCGCACCAACGGCTGTGCCCTGACCGCGACCGGCGAGACCTTTCTGGCTAGCGCCGAGAAGATCGAGACCGAAATGCTGCGCGCGCAGGCCGCGCTGTCCGGCGCCGATGTCGCGGTATCAGGCAATGTCCGCGTCGGCGCGCCGGACGGCTTCGGCACCTTCGTGCTCGCCCGCCATCTCGGCGCGCTGATGGACGAGCACCCCGGCCTCAATGTGCAACTCGTGCCGCTGCCGCGCGCGTTTTCGCTCGCCAAGCGCGAGGCCGACATTGCCGTCACCATCGACCGGCCGGTCGAAGGCCGGCTGACGGTCAAGAAACTGACCGACTACAGCCTGAGCCTCTATGCGTCCCGCAAGTTCCTGAAGACCCGCCCGGCGTTGGCCAGGGGCGATCTGGCGGGCGTGCGCGTCGTCGCCTATGTGCCCGACCTCATTTTCGCCCGGCGCTCGACTATCTCGGCGATTTCGGCCTCGCCCAGAACCCGAAATTCGAATGCGCCGGCATGCTCGGCCAGATCGAGGCGGTGCGGGCCGGCGCCGGCGTCGGCGTGCTGCACGACTACGCCGTCCGCGACATGGGCGACCTCGTCCGCATCCTGCCCGACCGGCGCGTGACGCGCGCATACTGGATCGTAACCCACGACGATGTACGCGATCTCGCCCGCGTGCGTCTGGTGCATGATTTCATCGGCGATTTGACGCATCGCCTCGCCCGCCAATTCATCTGATATGATCCGCCCGAAGGGGAGCCGCATGACCTCCAAGCTCGAACAACTCAAGAAGATGACGACCGTCGTCGCCGACACCGGCGACATGGATTCGATCCGCGCCTTCGGCGCGACGGATTGCACGACCAATCCGACGCTGATCCTCAAGGCCGCGGGCATGCCGCAGTACAAGCATCTGGTGGACGAGGCGATCGTCTGGGGCCGCAGCCATCATGGCGTGACGAGCCGCATCACCGATCGCCTCGCGATCAATTTCGGCGCGGAGCTGACCAAGATCGTTCCCGGCCGCGTGTCCACGGAAGTCGACGCCGATCTCTCCTTCGACCGCGACGCCATGGTCGCCAAGGCGCGCGCGCTGATCGCCGACTACGAGAAGCGCGGCGTCGGGCGCGAGCGCATCCTCATCAAGCTCGCCTCGACATGGGAAGGCAATCGAGGCTGCGCGAATTCTCCAGAAGGAGAGCATCGACTGCAATCTCACGCTGATGTTCTCGCTCGCGCAGGCGGTGGCCGCGGCGCAAGTCGGCGCCTTTCTCATCTCGCCCTTCGTCGGCCGCATCCTCGACTGGTACAAGGCGTCGACCGGCAAGGATTATTCGAGCGAGACCGATCCCGGCGTCGTCTCGGTCCGCCAGATCTTCGCCTATTACAAGACCTACGGCCTCAACACGGTCGTGATGGGCGCCTCGTTCCGCAACGCCGGCGAGATCGAGGCGCTGGCGGGCTGCGACAAGCTCACCATCTCGCCGCAGCTGCTCGAGGAATTGTCGAGGGATACGGGCGCGCTCGAACAGAAACTGTTCGCCGAAAAGCCCGGCGCCGCGCCGGCGAAGATGGACCTCGACGAAAAGACCTTCCGCTGGCTGCTCAACGAGGACAGGATGGCGACGGAAAAACTGTCCGACGGCATCAGGCTGTTCGCCAAGGATTTGCTGGCTTTGCGCGAAATGGTGTCGAAGCGGCTGGAGGCGGCTGCGTAGGTTTGGCGCTGCCGTCATGGCCGGGACGAGCCCGGTCATGACGCAAGAACGAAATACGGGAGGAACACATGTCGACCGACAAGGCCGCGATCGAACAAGCCGTCCAGACCTATTTCGACGGCCTCTATGAAGGCGACGCCGACAAGCTCGCCTCGATCTTTCATCCGACCAGCGAACTCACCTTCGCGCAGGAGGGCAAGCTCGTCGTCTGGACGCGCGATCAATGGCTCGACAACGTGCGCAAGCGCGAGAGCGCGAAATCCAAGGGCTCCGCGCGCGACGACGGCATTCTGGTCTTCGATCAGTCCGGCCCGGACACGGCCTTCGTGAAGGTGAAGTGCCAACTGCCGCCGCTCTATTTCACGGACTATCTGGTCTTCGCGAAGGCGGACGGAACGTGGAAGGTCGCGCAGAAGATTTTTGCGACGGTCGTGAAGAAGTAGGGCATCCAAAGAATCCTCATCCTGAGAGCCTGACCGAAAACTCGGACCTTCATCCTGAGGAGCGCCTGAAAGGCGCGTCTCGAAGGATGGCCGCAACCCCATGCTTCGAGACGCGACGCTTCGCGCCGCTCCTCAGCATGAAGGTTGTTACCTCTTCGCCAGCGCCGCCTCGCGAATTTTCGTCAGCGTCGTCGCCGGCGTGATCGCATCGGGATCGATCTTCACATGGATGATCGACGGCTTGCCCGAGGCGACGCAGCGCTCGTAAGCCGGCATGAAATCTTCCGTCTTGTCCACGAATTCGCCGTGCCCGCCGAAGGCGCGCGCGTAATCCGCGAAATTCGGGTTCTTCAGAACCGTGCCGCTGATGCGGCCGGGATATTCGCGCTCCTGATGCATGCGGATCGTGCCGTACATGCCATTGTCGACGACGACGAACACGATCGGCAGATCATATTGCACGGCGGTCGCGAATTCCTGCCCGTTCATCAGGAAACAGCCGTCGCCGGCAAAGCTGACGACGGTCTTGTCCGGAAAGGCGCGCTTGGCGCCCACCGCCGCCGGCACGCCATAGCCCATCGAACCCGACGTCGTCGCCAGCTGCGAACCGAATTTCGGAATGCGCAGGAAGCGACCGACGAATGTGTTGTAATTGCCGGCGCCCGAGGTGACGATGAAATCGTCACCAAGCCTCTCGCGCAGCGCCGTCAGTGCGCGACCAAATTGCATCGCGCCGGGAATCTGCGGCGCGCTTTCGGTCCACGCGAGATAATCGGCATGCGCTGTCTCCGCCGCGCCCGCCCAGGCGACCGAATTCGGCGGCTGCACGCTTTCGAGCTGCGCGCAAAACGCCTGCGGCGTCGCGTTGATCGCGAGCGTGGGGTGATAGACGCGGCCCAGTTCGTCGGCGTCGGCATGCACATGCACGAACGTCTGGCGCGGGACGGGGATTTCGAACAGCGTGTAGCTCTGCGACGGCATTTCCGCCATGCGGCCGCCGACCAGCAGGACGAGGTCCGCTTCCTTCACACGAGCCAGCAGTTTCGGATTGGGGCCGATGCCGATTTCGCCCGCGAAATTCCTGTGCGCGTTCGGAAACAGCATGGCGCGACGGAACGAGGTTGCGATCGGAAGATCGAAACGTTCTGCAAAGCGCACGAAGCTGTCGACCGCCTTCGCGCTCCAGCCGGCGCCGCCGAGAATGGCGATCGGCGCCTTTGAAGCCCACAGCAGCTTCTGCAGGTCCGCCATCTGCGTCAGGCCGGGCCATGTCGGCGCGGGTTCCACGCGCACGGCGTCGACGGCTTCCGCCGTCTCGACCAGCATGTCCTCGGGCAGCGCGATTACGACCGGGCCGGGCCGGCCCTGCATCGCCACGTGAAAGGCGCGCGAGACGATTTCAGGGATTCGTGCGGGGTCGTCGATCTCGCACACCCATTTGGCGGTCGAGCCGAAGAAGGCCTTGAAATCCATTTCCTGGAACGCGCCGCGCTGACGCATCGAACGTTCGATCTGCCCGACGAACAGGATGAGCGGCGTGGAATCGTGTTCCGCAATGTGGATCGCATGCGCGGCGTTGGTCGCGCCCGGTCCGCGCGTGACGAAGGCGACGCCCGGCCGCCCGGTCAGCCGCGCCGTCGCTTCGGCGGCCAGCGCCGCGCCCGTCTCCTGCCGGCACACCGTGATTTCGACGGAGGAATCGTGCAGCGCGTCGAGCACAGCGAGATAGGATTCGCCGGGCACGCAGAACACATGCTTCACGCCCTGGATGGCGAGCTGGTCGACGAGGATTTGCCCGCCCGTGCGGAGGTTGGATTGTGGCTTCATTTGCCGCCGCCCCAGCGCGGATCCGCCAGCACGTCTGCCGTATGTTCCCCCAGCGCCGGCGCATGGCGGGGCGAAGCGGCAGGCTTGCCGTCGATCATGATCGCCGAGCGCACGCCGGGCGTGGAGCCGCCTTTTGCCTTTGGATTCGGCCGGTCGATCCGCATGCCCCTGTGAATCACTTGCGGATCGGCGAACACATCCGGGATCGTGTTGATCGGCCCGGCGGGCACGCCGATCGCGTCCAGTTTCGGCAAGAGTTCGGCGCGCGAAAACTTGCTCGTCAGCGCATTCAGCTTCTCGTCCATCGCCTTGCGATTGACGGCGCGCGACGGCATTTCGGCGAACAAGGGGTCATCCGCCATCTCGGGCGCGCCGAGCGCATTCACCAGCTTCCTGAACTGTCCGTTGTTGGCGGTGGCGATGATGATGTCGCCGTCCGCGACCTTGTAGACGTCATAGGGCGTGACATTGGGATGGGCGTTGCCCATGCGCTTGCCCGCGGTCCCGCCGACGAAATAGTTCAGCGCCTGGAAGCCGAGCACCGCCGTCACGCTGTCGATCAGCGCGCAGTCGATATAGGCGCCTTCGCCCGTGCGCTCGCGCCGGATCAGCGCGGCCTGGATAGCGTTGGCCGCATACATGCCGGTGAAAATGTCGACGATGGAAATGCCGACCTTGGTCGGCGGCCCGTCGGGCTGGCCGGTGACATGCATGATGCCGCCCATGCCTTGCAGCAGGAAGTCGTAGCCCGCGCGCGGCGCATAGGGGCCGGTCTGGCCGAAGCCGGTGATCGAGCAATAGATCACATCGGGCTTCACCTTCTTCAGGCCCTCGTAGTCGAGCCCGAATTTCTTGAGACCGCCGACCTTGAAATTCTCGATCACGACGTCCGCGTTGGCCGCGAGACGGCGCACCAGCGCACGGCCTTCCTCGCTGTCGAAATCCGCCTCGATGCAGCGCTTGCCGCGATTGCAGCCGTAGAAATAGGCCGCGCCGAGCTTTTCGCCCTCCTCGCTCTCGACAAAGGGCGGACCCCATTGCCGCGTATCGTCGCCCTCGCGCGCGCGCTCGACCTTGACGACGTCGGCGCCGAGATCGGCGAGCAGTTGTCCCGCCCAGGGACCGGCGAGAATGCGGGCGAGTTCGAGTACGCGTATGCCGGCGAGAGGTTCGGTCATGTCCTTGAGGCGCCTTTTGGCTTCGGTCGGGGCGCGCAGGATACGCAAAAGTCATATGCGGCGACAGCCGCCGCAATGGCCCGGTCTGCGCATGGCTCGTATGAAGCGGACAGGATGCCGGGGACTGCCGAACCCGTCCTCAGAAGAACGCCTGCAGCCCCGTGATCGCGCGTCCCAGAATCAACGCATGCACGTCATGCGTGCCCTCGTAGGTGTTCACGGTCTCGAGGTTCTGAGCGTGGCGCATCACGTGATACTCGACCTGAATGCCGTTGCCGCCGTGCATGTCGCGCGCAGCGCGCGCGATGTCGAGAGCCTTACCGCAATTGTTGCGCTTGACGATCGAGATCATCTCCGGCGCCTCGCGATGCTCGTCCATCAGACGGCCGACGCGCAGCGACGCCTGAAGCCCGAGCGAAATCTCGGTCTGCATGTCCGCGAGCTTCTTCTGCACGAGCTGCGTGGCGGCGAGCGGCCGCTTGAACTGCTTGCGGTCGAGCGTGTACTGGCGCGCGCGCCGCCAGCAATCCTCCGCCGCGCCCATCGCGCCCCAGGAAATGCCGTATCTCGCGCGGTTCAAACAACCGAATGGCCCCTTGAGGCCCGACACGTTCGGCAAGAGCGCGCTCTCGGGAACCACGACGCCGTCCATCACGATCTCGCCGGTGATCGAGGCGCGCAGCGAGAGCTTGCCGCCGATCTTCGGCGCGGAAAGCCCCTTCATGCCCTTCTCCAGCACGAAGCCGCGGATTTCTCCGCCATGCGCCGCAGATTTCGCCCACACGACGAAAACGTCCGCGATCGGCGCGTTGGAAATCCACATTTTCGAGCCGGTCAGCCGATAGCCGTCCGACACTTTCTCCGCATGCGTCTTCATGCCCGCGGGATCGGAGCCGGCGTCGGGTTCGGTCAGGCCGAAGCAGCCGATGAATTCGCCGCTGGCGAGCTTAGGCAGATACTTTTTCCGCTGCTCTTCCGACCCGTAGGTGTAGATCGGATACATCACGAGCGAGGATTGCACCGACATCATCGAGCGATAGCCGGAATCCACCGCCTCCACTTCGCGCGCGACAAGTCCATAGCTGACATAGCTCGCGCCGACGCCGCCATATTCCTCGGGGATGGTGACGCCGAGCAGGCCCAGCTCGCCCATCTCGCGGAAGATCGCGGGATCGGTCTGTTCGTTGAGATAGGCGTCGATCACGCGCGGCTGAAGCTTGTCCTGTGCATAGGCGTGCGCGGTGTCGCGGATCATGCGCTCGTCTTCGGTCAGCTGGTCGCTGAGCAGAAAGGGATCGTCCCACTGGAAGCCGGACTTGGTCGTGTGGACGTTCATGGCGCGCGCTCCTCGCTGGCATCTCTTGATTTGCGAGCATCTAGGGCCGGCGCGCGAAACCGGTCAAGCGCGCGCCGTCAGGCGGGGCGTCTTGCGGCTCGCGGCGTTTTGTGCTGGCTTGGCGCGCACCGGCGAAAGCAGCATCGGGTTTGATGAACTTCTTATTTCAGAGCATTACGACGCCACGCGTGATTGCGGCGCTTCTCGGCGCGGCGGCCCTGGCGGCCCCGGCCCAGGCGCAATTGCAACTGCCGGGCGCCTTTACGCCCGCGCCGGCCGGCACGGTCTCCGGCCCGGCCGCGACCGCGCAGCCGAAGAAAGCCGGCCCGAGAAAGCCGCCGCCGCCGCCGAAAGTTCCCTCCGACGATACGGTGGTCGGCCGGCCGCTGATGCAGAACGGCGCGTTCGGAATCATCGAATTCGAGCGGTCCGGAAAGGACCTGCAGGTCGTGAAGCTCAAGCTCAGGGGCGACTTGATCTCGCGTGTCGGGGAGCGGTGCGAGGTCGACCTGTCCTCGCAGCCGATCGCGCTGACGCCCGCCGAAAAGGCGACCGGCGTGACGCGCTACGCGCTCGACCTGCCGGCCTGCCCCTTCGCGGTCGATATTTTCAATGGCGCCGTCAATGTCGTGCGCGAAGGCGGCGCCTGCGAATTCAAGGCCGCCGACTGCCGCGTCGATCCCGCGGGCCTGTGGGGCCAGCCGGCCAACGAGATCGGGCCCAAGCGCGCCAAGGAGATCGAGAAGGAGCGCAATCGCGCCGAGCATGCGATGCGCGAGCAGTTCAAGGGCTGGATCAGGTCGGCGGGCCACGATCGCGCGCTCGTGTCGCGGATCGCGCACGAGCAGGCGGCCTTTTCCTCGCGGCGCGAGGAATTGTGCCGCAGCTACCAGCGCGAGACCGAGCACGGCTATTGCGCGCTGATCTACACGGAAGCCCGCAGTTCGACGATTGCGGCGCATATCCTGCCGCCCGCCCCGCCGGAGGACGAGCGGCCCCCGGCGAAGAAGAAGTCGACACGGGGGCGGTAAGTTGTCTTGCGCCGCCCGGCTCGACGGCGGGAAAGCGAACCGAGCGTCGATGTCATCCTGCGACGAGCATCGCATAGGCGAGCGCCAGGCCGAACGTGTATGTCCCGCCGGCGCCGACAAAGCGAACGGGGTTTGGCTTGGCCATGGTCGGAAATGCGATCATTCCGATCACATACAGATAGCGGCAGATGGTGGCGCCCACTATCGACCAGATCATCCAGTCGGCCGGGTTGCGGCTTCCCAGATACAGGAACATGACCGCCAGAAGCGCGGAATATTCCGATGTATTCCCATGCGCGCGCACCGCCTTGTGCAGGAGGTCGGTCGGTTCGTTTGAATAGCCGATGTACTGTTTGCGGCTGTTGCGAAGTGTCGAGATCGGCCAACCCATGCCGAATTGGAGGAGCGCGAGCGCTGCGGTACAACTCACTGCAGTTGTGTTCATTTCACGCTCCATACGGTACAGTATGGCAAATCCTATCGGACGATTCGGAAAAGTCAATACGGCAGCGTATGGAAGAATCTGCGGAACAGCTCGGGCGAAAGGAATGGATAGCTGCGGCGATCGAGGCCGCAGCCGAAGGCGGCATCGACAACGTGCGCGTCGAACGACTTGCCAGACGCCTGCGCGTCACCAAAGGCAGCTTCTATTGGCACTTCAAGGACAGAAACGCTCTGCTGCAGGCGCTTCTGGAAGCCTGGCAGGCGATGCAGACCACGTCGGTCATCGACAATGTGGAAGCTGTCGGCGGTCAGCCTCAGGAAATCCTGGCGAGCGTGGTCGCCCGCATTGGCGAGATGAATGTCGGGCTGGAGGTAGCCCTGCGCCAATGGGCGGCGACAGACGACGCGGTCCATAAAGTCATCGTCAGGATCGACGAAATTCGGATCGCGCATCTGCAATCGATCATTGCGCGCGCGGGCGTTCCGGCGGAACGCGCGCGTGAGCGCGCCATGTTGCTGTACTACGCATTCATTGGCGAAGTCGCCTTCGGTCGCCCGATTGCCCCAGAAGATCGCGCAACCCGAATGCAGGGCATTCGCGAGATGATATTCAGCTGGCCGTGACGCGCTCTATTCGCCCGGCGGCAGGTCCGACACGCCCGGCCGCTGCGCGCGACCATGGCCGTGCTGCAGCAGCGCGAAGGCGAGGCCCGCGAGCGCCAGCAGCGTGACCCACCAGACTGGCGCAACGCCGAGCCCGAAGGCGCTCATGATATAGGCCGAGGCGAGGCCGGCGAGCAGGAAGGGCGCGAGCGTCGATCCGGAGCGGCCGGCGCGGCGCACGACCTGCGCCCACAAGAGCGCGGCGGCGACGACGCCGACGAAGCCGAGTTCGAACCAGGTCTCGAACAGCAGCGAGCGCGGTGTGGCCGGCGGCAGATAGCCCATGGCGACGCCGAGCCGCGCCGCGTCGAAGCCATGGCCGACCAGCGCATGGACGCCGTCGTGTACGAGATAGGCGCCCCACACCAGCGTCGACAGGATCGGGCTGGCGGGCGTCATCTTGATCGTGGCGTAGGCGATGAGCGCGACGACCGGCGCGATCAGGAACAGCGCCGCGCCCGTGATCGCCGTCCAGCGCGCCGCCGATTGCTTGTCGACCATGGCCGCCGCGAACACGAGCGCGCCGAGCGCGGTCGCCACCAGCGCCAGCGGCACGCCGGCGAAAAGCTCGGAGACGATGACGATGACGGCGAGCCCGATCGCCCATTTCGGCTTCTCGCGGACGATCAGCGCGCCGAGCGCCGGCCACACGAGCAGGGCGAGGCCGAAGGCGGCGCGCGCCATCAGCGAGACTTCCGGATCGCCGGAATGCACCGAGGGCGATTTCGAGAAGACCGCGAGCACAATGATGGCGATGGCGCCGGCCGCGGCGCCGATCGGCAGCAGATAGAGATTGGAGGTCCGCGTGCGCTCGGGCAGCAGCGCGGCGGCCACCGCCGCCAGCACGAACGTGCTTGCCGATTTGACGAAGCGCTCCGACGGCCCCGAGCCGAACGGCGTCCAGATCAGCGACATCAGGGCCCAGCAGCCGAGAAAGACCGCGATCAGCCCGGTCGGCGAAAAGATCGCGGCGCGCAGCTGGCGCGGCCCGCGCGAGCCGGGCTCGAGCAGCCAGGCGACCAGGGTCAGGGCGACGCCGACCGGCGCCAGCACGTAGATCGCGGTGCGCGTGCCGACCGACGCGATCGGCGTGACGATGAGCAGAAGCGCGATCGCCAGGCGCGTGATGATATGGGCCGCGCCCGCAGCCGGGTCTTCGTAGTGGCGGGACGGTTTCACGGTCATGTCGCGAACCTGGAGCCTTTTCCCACAGATGGGAGAATCGTCCGAACTTACAACGTGCGCTCGCGCCCGCCTGTAGAGACGCGGCCACACCCCGCAGCCATCTCGCGCTATGGATAAGATTCAGTCATCGCCGCGCGGGCGCTGCCGGCCCGCCTTGCGCTCGGACGTCTTGCGCTTGCTGTCGAGCCGCGCGCGCTTCTGCGACTTCGGCACCTTGGTCGCCTTGCGGGGCGGCGCCGGGGGCTCGGCGGCAGTGGCGATCAGTTCGGCCAGCCGCGCCATCGCGTCGCGACGGTTGGCGTCCTGCGTACGAAAGCGCTGCGCCTGAATGACGACCACGCCCTCCTTGTTGAGTCGACGGCCGGCGATCTGCGACGCTCGCCATCGCACCTCCGCCGGGAGCGTGGCGCAATTCCACAGGTCGAACCGCAGCTCGACCGCGCTCGCCAGCTTGTTGACGTTCTGCCCGCCGGGCCCCGCGGCGCGCACGAACCGCTCTTCGAGATCCCGCTCGTCGAGATAGAGGCCGGGGACGATTTCGATCATCGCAGCCTCATCGCGCGGCGCCCAAGATTTAAGCTGGTGTGCATACGTTGATGAATTTTTGTGCTGCATAAGCTGCAGGCATGGGCGCCGTAGCGTGAAATGCGACCGAAAACCCCCTTGGGCGCCGAAAAATGGGCCGAAAGAGTCAGTTTCTCGGCAGATCGTCCTTGGATTCCAACGAATTGCTCATCTGGCACGCTGGTTGCAACCCCGGGACGCGTCCAGCCGGACGAGAACCTGGACCGCACGAACGGTCCCGCATCACGATGGGGAAAGCGTATGTCCTTTACTCGGCGATTTGTAATGCGCGCCGCCGGTATGGCCGTCAGCGGGGCGATCGCCCTGTCGGCCTTCGGCGCCAAGGCTGCGGACGATACGATCAAGGTCGGCATCCTGCATTCGCTCTCTGGCACGATGGCCATCAGCGAGACCACGCTGAAGGATGTCATGCTGATGCTCATCGAGGAGCAGAACAAGAAGGGCGGCCTGCTCGGCAAGAAGCTCGAGGCGGTCGTCGTCGATCCCGCCTCTAACTGGCCGCTGTTCGCCGAAAAGGCG
>JACKJE010000040.1 GCA_020638135.1 Methylobacteriaceae bacterium
TGGCCGGGACGAGCCCGGCCATGACGGTTTCTCGCCATGACCGACGGCCTGCCGCCGCTGCGCGACGTCGTCGCGCGGTTCGGCATCGCGCCGAAGAAGGCGCTCGGCCAGAATTTCTTGTTCGACCTGAATCTGACGCGTCGAATTGCGCGCGCGGCGGGGCCGCTCGACGAGGCGACCGTCATCGAGATCGGGCCGGGCCCCGGCGGCCTCACGCGCGCTCTGCTGGCGGAAGGCGCGAAACGCGTCGTCGCGATCGAGCGCGACGCGCGCTGTCTTGCGGCGCTTGCGGAAATTTCGGCGCATTATCCGGGACGGCTCGAGGTGATCGAGGGCGACGCGCTCGACGTCGACATGCAGGCGCTGTGCACGCGTTTTGCGAGCGGCAGTCCCGTGCGCATCTGCGCCAACCTGCCCTACAATATCTCCACAGTGCTGCTGACCAACTGGCTCGAAGCCGAGGTCTGGCCGCCGGCCTGGGATCGGCTGACGCTGATGTTCCAGCGCGAGGTCGCCGAACGCATCGTCGCGACGCCGGCCGAACGCGCCGACTACGGCCGCCTCGCCGTGCTCTGCGGCTGGCGCACGCAGGCGCGCATCCTGTTCGACGTCGCGCCCTCGGCCTTCACGCCGCCGCCGAAGGTGACGTCGTCGATCGTCGAACTGCGCCCGCGCGCAGCGCCAATGGAATGCGATAAGCGCGCGCTGCTCGCGATCACGCAGGCGGCGTTTGGCCAGCGCCGCAAGATGCTGCGGCAATCGCTGAAGGGCGTTGCGCCGGGCGGCGACGCGGAGGGCTTGCTGCGCGCCGCCGGCATCGAACCGACACGGCGCGCGGAGGAAGTCGATGTCGACGGCTTTGTCGGTCTGGCGCGTGCGTTTGAACACCCGCGCGGCCCCGGGGATGGGCGATAGTGCCGCGCGGGGGAGACCCGGATGAGCGCCACACAATTGCCGATCGTGTTTCGAATGGGCGGCCCGAAGAGAGCGCTCGCGGTCGCCATTGGCGTCGGCGCGATCGGCGTCGGCGTCATGATGATCCAGAAGGCGCCGAGCGCGATTGCGCCACTGATCGGCGCCATCGTCGCGCTGGCGGGCCTCGGCTTCGCGACGCTCGCAGCCATTTCCTGGAAGCGCGGCCTGCCGACGCTCGAAGTCAGCGAGACAGGCATCGTCTACAGCCGTCTCTTGCAGGGTGTGACGCGGCTGGCGTGGAGCGAGATCGAAAACGTCGACATCGAGACGACCAGCGTGCCGCGCGAAATGAACAGGGACATCGAACTTCAGGCGGTCGTTCTGCGGCTCAAGGACGGGCGCTCGGTCAAGCTTGCCCCGTTGGCGGCGGCGCAGGAAATGCGCGACGTGATCGCAGACGCTCTCGCGCAGGAGAGCAAGGCGCGCGCCTGACCTATTCCGCCAGCAGCTTCGCCACAAAGGCCTCGACGCCGTGCTGTCGGCGCGCGCGCTTCAATCGTTCAGCACGCAGTATCTGCAACAATTCCTCGTAGGTGCGCTGCAGGTCGTCGTTGACGAGGACGTAGTCGTACTGCGCCCAGCGGCGGATTTCGTTGCGGGCGTTTTCCAGGCGCTTCTCGATTGTCGCGGCCGCATCCTCAGCGCGGCGCTCGAGGCGGGCGCGCAGCTCCTTCATCGAGGGCGGCAGGATGAAGATGGTGACGACATCGGATTGCGCCTTCTCGCGCACCTGCTGCGCGCCCTGATAGTCGATGTCGAAGAGAACGTCGCGGCCCTGGCGCAGCACCGCCTCAACGGGGGAGCGCGGCGTGCCGTAGAAATTGCCGTGGACTTCCGCCCATTCCAGCAGATCGCCGGCGTCGCGCATGCGCTCGAATTGCTGCCGCTGGATGAAATTGTAGTGAATGCCGTCGACCTCGCTCGACCGTCGCGCGCGCGTCGTGACCGATATCGACAGGGTCAGGTCGATGTCCCTGGCCTGCAGCAGCATGCGCGTCAGCGTCGTCTTGCCCGCGCCCGAGGGCGAGGACAGGATCAGCATGAGGCCGCGCCGCTGGAACTGACTGGCGCTGTCGGTCGGGTCGCTCATTGCACTCGGCTCATTCGATGTTCTGGACCTGCTCGCGGAACTGCTCGACCTCGACCTTCATTTCAAGGCCGAGCGCGGTCAGCGCCGCGTCGTTCGACTTGGCGCAGAGCGTATTCGATTCGCGGCCGAGCTCCTGCGCGAGAAAATCGAGACGACGGCCGATCGCGCCGCCTTTCTGCAAGAGTTCGCTCGCTGCGCGCGTGTGCGCGTGCAGGCGGTCGAGTTCTTCGCGGATGTCGGCGCGCGAGGCGAGCAGCACCGCCTCCTGATGCAGGCGCGCGGGATCGAGACCCTGCGTCTGACCGAGCGCCTCGATCTGGCGGGCGATGCGGGCCTTGACCGCGTCCGCGCCGCGGCCGGGCGTTTCCTCCGCCTGGCGCGTCAGTTCGGCGATGCGCGCGATGCGCTGCGCCAGGACATCGCCGATCGCCGCGCCTTCAGACAGGCGCATGGCGCTGACCGCGACGAGCGCGGTCTTGAGCCCTGCAAGAACATCCTTCGCGAGCGCGGCGCGCGCGGCCTCGTCGTCCTCGGCCTCGCCGGTTTCCACCACGCCGCGCAGGGCCAGCAGCCCGTCGAGCGAGGCCGGCCTCACATTGGCGTTGAGGGGCACGTCGGCGAGTTGCGCGATCAGCGCGTCGAGCGCTGCCCGGTTGATGCGGATGTCGGCGGCCGCGCCTTCGCGCGTGGTCGTCAGCGTGGCGTGGCAGGCGCCGCGCGTCAGGGCGGCGGAAATGGCGGCGCGCGCCTCGATGTCGACAGCGTCGAAGCCCGGCGGCAGGCGCAGCCGCAGGTCGAGGCCCTTGGAATTGACGGTGCGGATTTCCCAGGCCCAGCCCCAGGCGCCCGAATGGCCGGACGCCCTGCCGAATCCCGTCATGCTGTGAATGGCCATGCGCGCCCCGACCTGATCTGGGCGTTCTTAGATCACCATCCGCGCGCTTTGCCGAGTCCGAAGCCTGACCCGCGCGAAGGATAAATCCGACGGCCTGCTGTGAGAGGCCTCACAGGGCTAGCGACTTTCATGTCCCAGTATCGACAAGTCGAAAACCGGGGGAATTCGTCATGCAAAAGAACTTTGGAATGATCGTCGCGATCGGGGTATTGCTTCCCGCCTCTTCAGGCTTGGCTGCACAACTGAAGCCGTGCAGCGGCATCAACGCCGTGAAAGAGCGGCTCGATTGCGTCGAGGGCAATGTCGCGCTGGTCAACGCGACGCTGGAAACCGTGGCCGCCGAACTGCGGAAAGCGATCGGCGAGATAAAGGGCGTCACCGACAAATTGCCGCCCACGTTCGCCGACGACCTGAAGAAGGCGGCCGATGCGGTCACCTGGGGCGCGCCCCTGCGGATCAAGGGGCGCCCCGACTATTGCCTGACGTGGGTCGACATAAATAGGCAGCCGACCATGCTCACCTGCGATCATCCTGACCTGCAGGGATTTTCCATCATCAAGCCGCAGTAAGTAGTCCTGCGACGCGGGATCAGTGATAGGCGAGCGCGTTCGAGACGCTCTTGGCGGTATTGAGATCCCAGCTCTTGTTCCGCAACGGATCGAGCGCCGTGCCTTCCGACGCGTCGAAGGCGACGGGCTTGCGCGGCTGGCCGGCGACGGGCGCCGGCGGCGCGGCGGCCGCGTCAGCCGTCCCCGGGGCCGCCTGTGGCAATCCAAGCTTGGCCGCCTGCGCCCGCTGTTCGGCGAGCGTCTTTGCGGGCACGGGATAGAGTTCCGGAGAACCGGAATCGTTCATCGGGCCGTCGAGCGTGTCGTCGCCGTCGACGCCGCGCACCTTGATGCCGGGGTCGTCGAAACTGGCGACCAGTTTGCCCTTCGGTTCCTGCGCCGGGTTCTCCTGTGCGGTCTGGGCGGGCGCCTCGAACTGGACGTTCGACAGCGGCTTGTTCCGCGTCCAGGGCTGCGGCGCGAAGGAGGCGAGTTCCTTCAGTTCGTCGGCCGGCGTCAGATTCGGCGCGACGCGGTCGATCGCTTTCACGGCTTCGGCGGGCGCGAGACTGGGCTCGGGCGCCACATCCATCGGGTCGGCGAGCGCGGCGAGCCGGCCAAAATTCGCGGCGGGCTCCGCCTCGCCGCGCTGGCCGGGACGGACGGCGGGCGGCGCCGGCGGCGGCGCGCCGATAGCGCGGTCGACATTGGTCGCCGCTCCCTTTTCGCGCTCGATCTGGCGCCAGCGCACGACGTTGCGATTGTGCTCGTCGAGCGAGGAGGCGAAGACATGGCCGCCCGTGCCGTCGGCGACGAAGTAGAGCTCCTGCGTGCGCGAGGGATTGGCGACGGCTTCGAGCGCGGCGCGGCCGGGATTGGCGATCGGGCCCGGCGGCAGACCGTCGATTGCGTAGGTGTTGTAGGGCGTCCACTTCTGGACTTCGGAGGCGAGAATGCCGCGCCCGAGCGTGCCGCGCCCGCCGACCAGACCGTAGACGATCGTCGGATCGGATTGCAGGCGCATGCGCTTGTGGAGCCGGTTGATGAAGACCGCAGCGACGCGCGGCCTCTCGTCGGCCTTGCCCGTCTCCTTCTCGACGATCGAGGCGAGCGTCAGCATCTCGTGCGGCGAGCGCAGCGGCAGGTCGGGACTGCGCTGCGCCCAGACGCGCGCGAGCAGCTTCTTCTCGCTGTCCTGCATCTTGCGGACGAGATCGCGGACATTGGTGCCGCGCGCGACCTTGTAGGTCTCGGGCAGAAGCGAGCCTTCCGGGGGAATGTCCTTGAGGTCGCCAATCAACACGTCGCTCGCGCGCAAACGTTCGACGATCTGCTGGCTGGTCAGGCCTTCGGGAATGGTGACGGCGTGCAGGATCTGGCGGCCGTTGACGAGCGTATCCAGCACTTCGCGCAGGCTGGCGTTCTGACGGAACAGATATTCGCCGGCCTTGAGTTTCGAGCGGGCGCCCTCGACGAGCAGCTCGATGTTGAGGAGCGCGGAATTGTCGATCACGCCCTCCTTTTCGAGGAGCGCGATGATGTCGGGCACTTCCGTGCCCGGCGCGACATAGACGACCTTGTCGTTCGGCAACGGGCCGGGCTCGCGCATCTTGCGCTGCATCAGCACGAGGCCGACGCCGCCGGCGACGCAGAGCACGACGAGGAACGACAGGAAGCCGGAGAAAGCCGACAGGGCGCCGTCACGGCGCTTCTTCTTCTTGGGTTCCGGCGGCGGCGGGGCGGCCTCGGGCTGCAGCGCCTCGCTCGGGCTCTTCAGGCTGCGCCGGCGAGAGAAAATGCCGCCGCGCGCGGCTGCGGCTGGCGCAGGCGGCGGGGTCTCCCGTTTGTCCGGTTCGACAGTGCTCATACCCGGCGGTCCACCTGAATTGCGCGGCTTTTCAGCAAGCGACCGACACTAGCTCGCTTTATGGCCAAAAAAGGTCGGATCAGTTCGGCGGACCGACAAAGATCAGCGAGGCGTTCGTGCCGCCGAAGCCGAAGGAATTCGACAGGGCCGCGCGGATTTCGCGCTTGCGCGCGACATGCGGCACGAGATCGATCGGCGTCTCGAAGGCCGGATTGTCGAGATTGAGCGTCGGCGGCGCAATCTGGTCGCGCAGCGCCAGAATCGAGAAGATGGCCTCGGCTGCGCCGGCCGCGCCGAGCAGATGGCCGATCGCGGACTTGGTCGAGGACATCGACGTCTTGGAGGCGGAATTGCCGAGCACGCGCTCGACCGCCTGCAATTCGATGCCGTCGGCCATGGTCGAGGTGCCGTGCGCGTTGACATAGTCGATGTCGGCGGCCGACAGGCCCGAGCGCTTGAGCGCGGCCGTCATGCAGCGATAGGCGCCGTCGCCGTCTTCGGACGGCGCGGTGATGTGATAGGCGTCGCCCGACATGCCGTAGCCGACGAGTTCGGCATAGATTTTCGCGCCGCGCGCCTGCGCGTGCTCGAGCGATTCCAGCACCAGGGCGCCGGCGCCCTCGCCCATGACGAAACCGTCGCGGTCGCGGTCGTAGGGACGCGAGCCCTTGGAGGGCTGGTCGTTGAAGGAGGTGCAGAGCGCCTTGCAGGCGGCGAAGCCCGCAATGCCGACGCGGCAGATCGCCGATTCGGCGCCGCCGGCAACCATGACATCGGCGTCGCCGAGCGCGATCAGGCGCGCAGCATCGCCAATGGCGTGGGCCCCCGAGGAGCAGGCGGTGACGACCGCATGGTTCGGGCCCTTGAGACCGTGCTCGATCGAGACATAGCCAGAGGCCAGATTGATCAGGCGGCCGGGGATGAAGAAAGGCGAGACGCGGCGCGGGCCGCGTTCCTTCAGCAGCAGTGCGGTGTCGGCGATGCCAGAGAGGCCGCCGATGCCGGAACCGAACATGACGCCGGTCGAAATCTGCTGTTCGTAGGTCTCGGGCTTCCAGTTCGCGTCGCGCAGCGCCTCGGTTGAGGCCGCCATGGCGTAGAGAATGAAATCGTCGACCTTGCGCTGCTCCTTCGGCTCCATCCACTGGTCGGGATTGAAGGTGCCGTTGGAGCCGTCGCCGCGCGGCACATGCGCGGCGATCTGGCAGGCCAGATCGTCGATCTCGAAGCCCTGCATGCGGCCGAAGCCGTTTTCGCCTGCGATCAGGCGCCGCCAGCTCGTCTCGACCCCGCCGCCCAGCGGGCTGACCAGACCGAGGCCAGTGACAACGACCCTACGCATTGACGACATGTGCAAACGCCCGCTGTTGTTCGACGCGAAAGAGCGCCGCCGATCAGGCGGCGGTCGCCTTCTCGAGGAACTTCACGGCGTCGCCGACCGTCACGATGGTCTCGGCCGCGTCGTCAGGGATCTCGACGCCGAATTCTTCCTCGAAGGCCATGACGAGCTCGACCGTGTCGAGCGAATCCGCGCCCAGGTCCTCGATGAAATTGGCGGTGTCGATGACCTTTTCCCCTTCGACGCCGAGGTGTTCGACGACGATCTTCTTCACGCGCTCGGCGACATCGCTCATGTGTTCAGTCCTTGTCTTCTGTGACCATCTGGAGCGCAAACGCCCCGGATTTGCAACGTCGCGGCGGGTCCCGCCCCGACAAATTCCGCGCGTCCGATAACATACTTCCTTTGGGCTCGCCAGTAGTCTGGAGGCTGAGCCGCGGCTTGTCCAACGGCAAGGTTCGACGAGTGCAAGAGCCTCAGATCATTGCCATTCCGCCGTTGACATGCAGCGTCTGGCCAGTGACGTATTGCGCCTCCTGGCTCGCGAGATAGACGACGGCGGAGGCTACGTCGGCGCCCTGCCCGAGTTTGCCGGCCGGCACCTGGCCGAGAATCGCTTCCTTCTGCTTGTCGTTCAGCGCATCCGTCATCGGGCTCTCGATGAAGCCCGGCGCGACGCAATTGACCGTGATGCCGCGCGAGGCGACTTCGGCGGCGAGCGACTTGGACATGCCGATCATGCCGGCCTTGGAGGCCGCGTAATTGCCCTGGCCCGGATTGCCGGTGACGCCGACGATCGAGGTGATCGAGACGATGCGGCCCCAGCGGCGCTTCATCATGCCCTTCACGGCGGCGCGCGCGAGGCGGAAGGTCGCGGTCAGGTTGACGGCGATCACCGTGTCCCAGTCCTCGTCCTTCATGCGCATGAACAGGCCGTCGCGGGTGAGCCCGGCATTGTTGACGAGAATGTCGAGCTGGCCCATCGCGGCCTCGGCCGACGGCACGAGCTTTTCCACCGCATCCTTGTCGGAGAGGTTGCAGGGCAGGATGTGCGACCGGCCGCCCAGTTCGCCAGCGAGTTTTTCCAGCGCTTCCGCGCGCGTGCCCGAGAGGGCTACCGTCGCGCCTTGCGCATGAAGCCCGCGCGCAATCGCCGCGCCGATGCCGCCCGAGGCGCCTGTGACAAGGGCTGTCTTGCCGGTCAGATCGAACATGAAAGGCTCCTCTCTCAAATTCCCGAAACCTCATCCTGAGGAGCGTCCGCAGGACGCGTCTCGAAGGATGGTCGCAAACCCATG
>JACKJE010000041.1 GCA_020638135.1 Methylobacteriaceae bacterium
CCGATGCAGGCGAAGGCCGCGCCGCGCAGGCCGGGCGTCGCGAACAGCCCGGCGCGAAATGCGGCGAGCGTCCACACGAGGCTCGCCGCCTGCGCAAACAGCATCACGCGCCAGCCGAGGTCGTTGCCCAGAATGGCCGAGCGTAGGAACGTGCCGATCAGGAATGAGGACGCCGTCGCAAGAACCAGCACGAGGCCGAGGTCTGTCGCCATGCCCGCGCGGCCGGCTTTTCTCCAGAACAGGAAGGAACCGAGCCCGAATATGCCGAATTCGACGAGGTAGCCGATGGGAACGAAGACCGCGCGCAGGGCCTCGCGCGAAAATCCCGGCGCCACGAACACGTCGGAGATCGGGAAGGGGCGGACGCCGAAGGCGATCGGCGAGGCTTCGCCGCCGACACGCGCGAGCAGGGTGGCGATCCAGGGCGCGGCGAGCGCCAGCGCGAGAATTCCGGCGACGATGGCCGCTGCGGCATCGGCGTTTCGGCGCATGACCAGGAGCGCGCCGACCCAGAGCGCGGCGGCGAGCGCGCCGCCCATCGCAACGTAGATGGACAGGCCGGCCATCGAGGCGAAGGCCATGCCGGCGAGAATGACGCGGCGCCAGCCGAAGGCGTCCGCGCCGTCGCCGTCGGCGCGGGTGAGCGCCATCAGGCCGACGAAAGCCGCGCAGAGGCCGGCCACGTGGTGGGGCGCCCAGAGCGCGCTGCCGAACCAGGAGGTGATCTGCTCGTTCCATTCCTCGGGCGTCAATTGCCAGTCGTGGCGCATCAGGTTCAGCGCAAGGGTGGGGACGATGTCGAGGCCGGTGGTCGCCAGCAGCCCCAGCATGAGCCAGACCGAGCGGCGCGCGCCCTTCGCAGCACCGGCGGCCGCGTCCGCGCCGGAACGGGTCCATAGCCGCCAGCCGAGGGCGGCCAGCGCCGGTCCCGCGAGGATCGCGCCGGCGAAGGCCGCATGACGGGCGGCGACGCCGAAGGGCTTCAGCAGCGCGGCGTCGACGGTGGTCAGCAGATAGAAGAAATAGTAATAGGCGGCGTGCCCGCCTGGCGAATAAACCGTTGGATTGAAAGGTGGATTTCCTGAGGCTTCGATCGCCCAGGTGGCTGTCGCGTGCTTGACGTAGTCGACGATCAGCAGGGAATGCCGAAGGCCGTCGGCGGTCGGCAGGTCGACGACCAGGAAAATGACCAGCAAGGCCCAGACGAGCACGAGCCCCGCCATCGCGCCGAGGCCGGGCGCGGGCGCCAGCGCCCGCAGCAGGGCTGGCGCGCCGAGCGCGGCGAAGGCGAAAGCGGCCGCGACCATCGGCCAGACGCCGGCGCGGCCGGCGAGATCGAGCAGGACAGGCAGACAGGCGAGGCCGCAGAGGAGCGAGAGGCCGAGACGTTCCGCGCCCCTAGCGTCGCGAAAGCCCGGCATGTCCAGGCTCGCGGCGAGAAAGCCGCCCGCCGAGGCGACCAGAAGCGCGAGGACGAGAGAGGCGAGGAGCGTCGCGGCGAGCTCCCCGAACAGGAATGGCATGCGCGGGCTTCCGTCCGGGAACAGCTGCAGGAGTTTCGGATTCGCCCCACGGGGTCAAGCGGGGCTCGGCGCCGATTTTTCTTGGCGCAGACCCTGGGATCGGCTATGAGGGGCTCGTGGCGCGCGACCTCTGGTCCCGCGCCGCGATTGTTTTGCGGCGTCGTCATCGGGCGTCTGGCGGGGCCAGCGACCGGAAAATACAGCGCCCGAACTCCGTACGAGATGCTTATGGCCAATCCGTTTCAGTTCCTGCAGGACGTGCGCTCGGAAGGCGCGAAGATCACGTGGCCGTCGCGCCGCGAGACCCTGATCACGACGGGCCTCGTGCTGGCGATGGTCTTCGTCGCGTCGCTGTTCTTCGTCACCGTCGACCAGACCCTGCGCCTGATCGTCGGCTTCCTGCTCAGCCTCGGCCGCTGACCGGCCCAACAGGACCTCACATGACCACCCGCCGGGTACATCGTCCACGCCTATTCCACTGCTGAGAAGAAGGCTGCCGATCGATCCGCGGAACAGGCCGCCCAGCGCGGGCTGCTACCGACAAGTCTGAGGAAGTGCTGCGCCGACTGAGCAGGTGATCGAGGTCCCGCCGCGCCGCAAGATCAATTCCGAGCGCAAGCTCTACGTGCTGGTGAAATGCGACCTGACCGATCAGGTCTACCATCTCATCAAGAACACGCCGAAGGTCACGGGCTTCCTCGGCGCCGACAACAAGCCGATGCCGATCTCAGAGGCCGAGGCCGACCGGATCAAGGGGCAGGTGGCCGAGGGCGTCGAGCGCCCGAAGGCGTCGATTTCGTTCGAGATCGGCGAGACGGTGCGCGTCGCCGACGGTCCGTTCGCCTCGTTCAACGGCAAGGTCGAGGAAGTCGACGAGGGCCGCTCGCGCCTCAAGGTCGCCGTGTCGATCTTCGGCCGCGAAACGCCGGTCGAACTGGAATTCGCGCAGGTCGAGAAGGTCTGAGCGTCAGGCCAGGTCCGTTTTAGCGAAATCGTCGCCCTTGTAGATAAGCGGGGCATCGTGCGCCCGCGCGCAGGCGTAGGCGAAGCAGTCGCCGAAATTCAGTCGCGCCGGATGGCGGCCGCGGCCGTAGCGGTCGAGCGCATCGAGGGCATGCGGCGTGATCGTATCGTCGACGGCGACGACTTTCGCCCCATACTCCTTCAGCAGCGCGCGCACGATCGCGTCAGCCTGCTGCGGGCTCATCCCGTAGAGGCGAACCAGCCTGGCGACCGTCTCGTAGACCGCCAGAGGGGACGTGAAGGGCCCGTCCGCGCTCGCGATGCGGCCCCGGACGTTGCGCGCTTCAGGTTCCTCGAGAAGAATGGCCAGCAGCGCCGATGCGTCGATCATCGGTCGTCTTCGCCCCACATCTCATCGAAAAACTCCTTGTGCGTCTGCGACGGTTCGCCCTCGCGCAACGGATAGGACGCCACACGCCTCACGATGGCGTCGATCCGCTCGTTCAGCGGGATTTTCGCCTGCTCGCGGTCGAGCGCGGCCTGGCAGGCGTCGCGGATCGCCTCGACGATCGGCTTGCCCTGCGCCTTGGCGAGCTTGCGGATGATGGCGTCGGTCGCCGGATCCTTGATGCTGTAGGCCATCGGATACCTCCACGAGGATATACGTATACCTGACACCGGATATATTCAATCCGCTCCGCTCGGGCTCATCGAGCCGGCGACGTCCGGAGAGAAAAATTCTCTCCCGCGCCTTCGCGACGGCAAGAAATTTCTCCCGCGCGAAGCTGCTTCAATACTGATTTTCTTATTTTTTCCGGCCTATTGCGTTCGTGATCGGCTTGCCTCATCTCGTTGCCATCAAACGTCGCCTGCGCCTTTTAGCGCGACAGGCGGCGGCCTATCGAGGCGGAGCGGGACCATGGCGAAGCGGGCAATTCTCAGCGTCGACGATCTGATCGACGAGGCCGAGCAGGAAATCGAGACGATTTCGGTCAAGCAGGCGCTGGCGCTGCACGGCGACGCGAACGTCGCCTTCATCGATCTGCGCGACACACGCGAACTCGACCGCGAAGGCTGCATTCCCGGCGCGATCCACATTCCGCGCGGCATGATGGAGTTCCGGATCGATCCGCGCAGTCCCTCGCACCACGAGGTCTTCGCCTCCGACAAGCGTTTCGTGTTCTTCTGCGCCGGCGGCGTGCGCTCGGCGCTGGCGGCCCATACCGCCAAGCGCATGGGCCTCGACCCGGTCTGCCACGTGGCCGGCGGCTACGGCGCCTGGAAGCGCGCCGGCGGGCCGGTCGACCTGCCCGAGCAGGCCCCCGGCGAATATGCGCCCGCGCCGCGCAAGGAGCGCGCGCCCGCCGAGGCCGCCTGACTCTTGCATTTGCCGGCGGCGCCGCTATAAGCCCCCCAGCCCTCGCTGGAGGGCTTTTTCTTTTCGGCTTCCCGCCGGGAGGAAAATCCACGTGGGAGACATGCCCGGCCGCCATCCGGGAGGCCATGTCCGACCACGAACTGCAACCGATGGCGGGCTTCGTCCTTGCGGACGCGGCCTGTCGTTATTCGTTGGAGAAGCGAAATGGCGAAGAAAATCGCCGGCTATATCAAGCTGCAGGTGCCCGCGGGCGCCGCCAATCCGTCGCCGCCGATCGGCCCGGCGCTCGGTCAGCGCGGCCTCAACATCATGGAATTCTGCAAGGCCTTCAACGCGAAGACCCAGCAGATGGAAAAGGGGATGCCGATCCCCGTCATCATCACCGCCTACCAGGACCGCTCCTTCACCTTCGAGATGAAGCAGCCGCCGGTCTCCTTCTTCCTGAAGAAGGCCGCGAACCTCAAGCTCGGCAAGAAGCCGGCCTCTGGCTCCAAGACCCCCGGCCGCCAGGTCGTCGGCAAGGTGACCAAGGCGCAGGTGCGCGAGATCGCCGAGAAGAAGATTGTCGATCTGAACTGCGCGACGATCGAGTCGGCCATGTCGCTCGATGATCGAGGTTCCGCCCGCGCTATGGGCCTGCGGGTGGTGGAGTAAGCCGATGCACGGAAAGCGTCTCCTCAAGGCCCGCAGCGTCAGGCAGACAAAGCTCTATCCGTCGATCAGGCCGTGAAGCGGGTGCGCAGCGCGCCAGGCCAAGACGAGACCGTCAGAAATCGCCGCCTGAATCGGCGTCGACCCGAAGCGCCGACCAGATGGTGCGGCGTGGTCAACCTGCCGAGCAGCACAGGCCGCACGCTCAAAGGTCACGCCGTGTTCGCGCTTTGAGCCGAAGGCTGAGCAAGCCAAGGCCGCCAGCGCCGCGACATCGTCGGCGGCGGACGAGCTGGTCAACGAGGTGATGGGCGGCAAGATCGAGTTCGATCGCTGCATCGCCACCCCGGACATGATGGGTCTCGTCGGCCGCCTCGGTAAGGTTCTGGGCCCGCGCGGCCTGATGCCGAATCCGCGTGTCGGCACCGTCACGATGGACGTCGCCGGCGCCGTCAAGGCGTCGAAGGGCGGGGCCGTCGAGTTCCGCGTCGAGAAGGCCGGCATCGTGCAGGGCACGGTCGGCAAGGCCTCGTTCGACGAGGCCAAGCTCGTCGAGAACATCAAGGCCTTCGTCGACGCGGTCTCCAAGGCCAAGCCGACCGGCGCCAAGGGCACCTACATCCAGCGCGTGGCGATCTCCTCGACCATGGGCCCGGGCGTGAAGGTCGAGGTCAACTCGGTCGCGCCAACGTCTGCGGCCTGAGCGTCGTCAGAGCGAATTGCTGCCCGAGCCCCGGCCCCGCGCCGGGGCTCGATCTTTTTGCAGGCGCAAATTTCTGCAATTTTGCGGGCCTTGGAGCCGCAATCTCGGCAGTACATCCTATTGCTTCGCTTCGTATCCAGCTGTGTCCGTGTTAGCTAGGCGATGAGCGGAGCGATAAGCTTGGCCGTTGCCGAGATCAATTTGTATTATCTCGGCCGGGCACGGAGGCCGAATGAATGAATATACATAAGAATCTGGCGAATAATCGGGATTTTAATAAATCAAAAGCCAATTTTGACTCAATTTATACACAAGACGATCCGCGCGAATATTATCGAGTGCTTTATGGTCTGGATTATGTCATTCCGGACCTTGCGAAGGCGGTGTTCCGTCAGGTTGCGTCCGCGCTCGCCGCGACGCGCGGGCGCCGGCTGCGCGTGCTCGATCTTGGCTGCTCCTACGGCGTGAATGCAGCGCTGCTGAAATATCCGCTCGACATCGACCGTGTCGCGGGCCGCTATCGCGAACTCGAATTCGCCGGCCTCGAATCGGAAGCGGTCACGGGATTCGACCGCGCCTATTTCGCCTCCTGGCCAGCCAACGAAATCGAAATCGTCGGGCTCGACATTTCGGCGCCCGCCGTGCGCTACGCCGAAGAGGCGGGGTTGCTCGACATAGGCGTGGTCGCGGATCTGGAAGCGCGCGATCTGACGCCGGCGGAAGCCGAAGTTGTCGCCAGCGTCGACCTCATCATATCCACGGGCTGCATCGGCTATATCGGCGAAAGGACTTTCGCGCGCCTGCTGGCCGCCTTCGGCGAGCGCAAACCCTGGATCGCCTCCTTCGTGCTGCGCATGTTCGACTTCGCGCCGCTCGAAAGCCTGCTCGACCGCGAGGGGTTTGCGACCGAAAAGATGCGCGGCGTGACCTTCGTCCAGCGCCGCTTCCATTCCGAGGGCGAATGCGCGCAGGCGCTGCGACAATTGCGCGCGCGCGGTCTCGACACCGCCGGCAAGGAGGAGGAGGGGCTGATGCACGCCGAATTCTTCCTGTCGCGTCCGGCGGGCGAGGCGGACGATTTGTCGCTGGAGAAACTGGCTTCGATCACAAGCGGGTCCAATCGCGCATTTGGGCGGCGTTTTTCAACGCTGGCGGACGACCGGCTTCGTTTCGGCCGCTGATCGCGCGCCCGGCCGCCTATGTGTCCGGTGGTCGCGCAATACGAAAAATTCCGCTTGACACCACTTGGCAGGGCCGGACTAAGCCGCTAAAAGGCCTCCTCCGGGGCTGGACGCCTTTTGCGGCCCCGTTCCAATTCATCTTCCGCACGCTTGGCGTTTTCCCGCAACGGGTGGCGTCGCGCGCGCGGCGGACGTGACCTTGAGCTTCGGGCTTTCTGACGCTTTGGGTCGCATCCTGTCCGAGACTGCCGGCGCCGCGGGGCATCCCGCGGCTTAATCGGGTGAGGCGCCGCCAGCGCCGAATCGGCCTGCATAGACGGGGAAGAGCAGAATTTTAGGGCCAATCGCCGTCTCGACAGAGAGGGTGGGGCGTCCTGATTTGGTTCGAACCCTCTGATCCACGGAAGACCCTCGGGTCCTCCAGGAGGACAGGAACACGGCGCCGGCGATCGCAAGATTTCCGGCAAACAACGGAGCGACAATTTCGGTTGTCGCTTTCAAGGAGAAGAGCACCGTGGACAGAGCGGAGAAGAAAGAGGCGGTAGCGTCGTTGAACGGGGTCTTTTCGAAGACTTCGGTCGTCGTCGTCGCCCATTACTCCGGCCTGACGGTGGCCCAGATGCAAAAGCTGCGCGCTCAGATGCGCGAAGCCGGGGCCACGGTCCAGGTCGCCAAGAACCGCCTGGTCAAGATCGCTCTCGACGGCACCGACGTCGCCTCCATCGGCGCCCTGATGAAGGGCCCGACCCTGATCGCCTATTCGGACGATCCGGTGGCGGCGCCGAAAGCGGCCGTGGCATTCGCCAAGGACCACGACAAGTTCGTGATCCTGGGCGGCGCCATGGGCGCGACGGCCCTCAACCCGGACGGCGTGAAGTCGCTTGCGACCATGCCCTCCCTCGACGAACTGCGCGCCAAGCTCGTGGGCCTCATCCAGGCTCCCGCGACCAAGCTGGCCCAGCTTTCGACGGCGCCCGCGGCCAAGCTCGCGCGCGTGTTCGGGGCCTATGCCAATAGAGACGCGGCCTGACGGCCGGCATTTGCAATATCGCCAATCGAACCTATCTGAAGGACTGAACCAATGGCCAATCTCGAAAAGATCGTCGAAGAACTGTCGTCGCTGACGGTTCTGGAAGCCGCCGAACTCGCCAAGCTTCTCGAAGAGAAGTGGGGCGTGTCGGCTGCGGCCGCTGTCGCGGTTGCGGCTGCTCCGGCCGCTGGCGGCGGCGCCGCCGCTCCGGCCGAAGAGAAGACCGAATTCACGGTCGTGCTCGCCGCCGCCGGCGACAAGAAGATCGAAGTCATCAAGGAAGTGCGCGCGATCACCGGTCTCGGCCTCAAGGAAGCCAAGGACCTGGTCGAAGGCGCGCCGAAGACCGTCAAGGAAGGCGCCACCAAGGACGACGCCGACAAGATCAAGGCCCAGCTCGAAAAGGCCGGCGCCAAGGTCGAGCTCAAGTAATCGTGCGCGCCGCGCAGGCGGCGTGATGCGTTGTTCCGGTCCCGGGGTTCG
>JACKJE010000042.1 GCA_020638135.1 Methylobacteriaceae bacterium
TGAGCCTTGCCCTCGGCGCGGCGCCTCGTGCTAGGCTCGCCGGGCGGCGCCTGAGGCCCGAGGGTAATTTCATGCGCGTATTTATTGCTGTGTTCCTGACCCTGGCGCTCGGCGCGCCCGTCGCGCTCGCCATTCCCGCAGCCCGGCCAGGATCGCTTGCCCTTGCGCCGGCGGCGGGGAGCGTCACCCTCGTCGCCAAACGGGCCAAGGCCAAGCCGGCCCCCAGGGCGAAAGCGCGCAAGGTCAGGCGGCGCAAGCCCGATCTCGGCGGCATTCATCCGCTCGTCGGCAGCGGCGACTACTGAGCGGGACCGGGTGACGCGGCACTGCGAAAACAATCGCCAGCCCGGCCGAATCTGGTCTAAGTGGCGCCGCGAGCTTGCGTATTGCGGTGATCCATGGCCGACAAGACCGACGAAACGACAGGCGATCAAGTCGCCGCCTGGCCCTTCCGCGACGAGGACGGGGCGTTGCGCGCCGAATTCGTCGCCTCGGTCGAGAAGACGATCACGGCCGGCGACAAGGACGGCCTGATCGAGCTTGCCGGCGAGATGCACGAAGCCGACATGGGCGACCTCATCGAAGCGCTCGATGCGGACAGCCGGCCGCGCCTCGTCGAACTCCTGGGCGACGCCTTCGATTTCGCCGCGCTGACCGAGGTTCCCGAGCACGTCCGCGACGAAATTCTCGAGGAGTTGCCGACCGAAACGGTCGCCGAAGGCGTCAGCGAGCTCGAACACGACGACGCGGTCGCGCTGCTCGAAGACCTCGACCGGTCCGATCGGGAAGAAATCCTTCAGGCCATGCCGGCGGTCGAGCGTTCCGCGCTGCGGCGCTCGCTCGACTATCCGGAAAAATCGGCAGGCCGCCTGATGCAGACGACGCTGGTCGCCGTGCCGCCCCTCTGGACGGCCGGGCAGGCGCTCGACCATCTGCGCGAGGGCGACCAGGAGGACCTGCCGGACAATTTCTTCGAAATCTTCGTCGTCGATCCCGGCCACCGCCTGCTCGGCAATGTCTTTCTCGACAAGCTCGCCCGCACGCCGCGCTCGACGCCGCTCGACGCGATCATGCAGGACCGCCGGCATGTGCGCGTGAGCGAGGACGAGGAAGAAGTGGCGCGCATGTTCGAGCGCTACAACATCGTCTCGGCGCCTGTCGTGGACGAGGCTGACCGGCTCGTCGGCGTCATCACCATCGACGACATCGTCGACGTCATCCAGGAGGCTGCCGACGAAGACATCAAGGCGCTCGGCGGCGTCAGCCGGCGCGAGGAATTGAGCGACCCGATCTTCTCGGTCGCACGCGGGCGCTTCGTCTGGCTGTTCATCAATCTGGCGACGGCCTTTCTTGCCTCCTCTGTGCTCGGCATCTTCCAGGGCGAATTGCAGAAAATGGTGGCGCTGGCGATCCTCGCGCCGATCGTGGCGAGCCAGGGCGGCAATGCCGCGACCCAGACCATGACCGTGGCGGTGCGCGCGCTGGCGACGCGCGAAATGTCGCGGGCAAACGCCATGAAGATCATTTTCCGCGAATTTCTGGTCGGCGCGCTCAACGGCCTCGCTTTCGGCGTGTTGACCGGCATCGGCGCAGCGCTCTGGTTCGGCCTGCCGGCGCTCGGTTTCGTGATTGCGGCGGCCATGCTCACCAATCTGGTGGCGGCGGCCTTCGGCGGCATTCTGGTGCCGCTGGCCCTCGACCGCTTCAAAATCGACCCCGCCGTCTCTTCCGGGGCATTTGTCACCACGGTGACCGACATCGTCGGGTACTTTTCGTTTTTGAGCTTCGCGACCGTCTATTTCGGGCTAAAATAAGCATGCGCCCGGCAGAGATTCAGCTGGGGACCGCGCATTAACGACTCGTTACCCGGACAGGGCTAATTTGCGCCGATGATGCGTAACTTCGACCTTCGCCTGCCGCTGCGCGTTCTTGCGGCGCTCGCCTTTTCCGCCTCGCTGGCCGGCTGCGGCTCGGGCGTGGATTCCCAGCTTTCCGGCAAGCCGCGGTTCCGATCCTCGGCCATATCCTATGCGCCGACCCACAAGGTGAAGCCGAGCGAGGCGCTCGACCACAGCAGGGACTTCGAGATCCACGGCATCGACGTCTCGAAATACCAGGGCAATATCGACTGGCAGTCGGTCGCCAATTCCGACGTGCAATTCGCCTGGATCAAGGCGACCGAGGGCGCCGACCTGGTCGACAGCAAGTTCCGCGACAATTGGGCCGCCGCCAAGGCGGCCGGCGTGCCGCGCGGCGCCTACCATTTCGTCTATTGGTGCCGGCCCTGGCAGGAGGAAATGGCCTGGTTCACGTCCAACGTGCCGCGTGAGCCGGATGCGCTGCCGCCGGTGCTGGACGTGGAGGCGACGCCGACCTCGCGCACCTGCAAGCGCACCATCTATCCCGAGCAGGCGATCCCCGAGATGAAGCTGATGCTCCAGGAGATGGAGCGCCACTACGGCAAGCGGCCGATCATCTACACGACGGTCGATTTCTACGAGGCGATCCTGGCCGATGGCGCGCTCAGCGAATATCCGATCTGGGTGCGCTCGACCAAGCACCGCCCGCATGTCCGCTACGGCTCGCGCAAGTGGCATTTCTGGCAATATCAGTCTGACGGCGCGGTGCCGGGCATCGTCGGCAAGGTCGACCGCAACGTGTTCCACGGTTCGCCCGCCGAATGGCAGAAATGGCTGGCGAGCAATTGAGCGGCAAACCAATTGCTAGTAGCCAGTAGGGGCCGGGCGCGCGACCCACTTGACCCGGCTCGCTGCTTGCCACTCGCCGGTTCCTGTCATGCTCGAAGACCAGTTCAGCCGCACCGCGCTCGGCGCGGCCCTCCATCGCGCCGCCCACCAGACGCTGGAGCGCGGCCTCGTATTTCAGGACCCTTTCGCCTGCGCGATCCTCGGCGTAACGCCCGAGGAAGCAGCTGAACGCGACGGCGGCGACGAGCGGCGCAGGCGGATGCGGCTGTTCATCGCGGCGCGATCGCGCCTCGCCGAGCGCAGGATCGCGGCGGCGGTCGCGCGCGGCGTCCGGCAAGTCGTCGTTCTGGGCGCAGGGCTCGACACTTTTGGCCTGCGCAATCCCCATGCGGCCGAGGGGCTGCGCGTCTTCGAGGTCGATCATCCCGCCACGCAGGCGTGGAAACGCGAGCGGATCGCCGCGATGGGCGCGCAGGCGCCGTCGCTTGTCTTCGCGCCCTGCGACTTCGAACGCGACGATCTCGCCGAGGCGCTGTTGCGGGCGGGTGCCGATCGGGCGGCGCCGATATTCTTCATGTGGCTCGGCGTCGCGCCCTATCTGACGCGTGAAGCCGCCATGACGACCTTGCGCACGATTGCGGCGACGCCGGGCGGCGAGGTCGTGTTCGACTACACCGAGGCCGCCGAACGCGATCGGGGCGAGGCGCAGGCCTTTCATCAGGAATTGCTCGAACGCGTCGCGGCGGTCGGCGAGCCCATTGTCGGCTTTTTCGATCCGCAAGAATTGTCCCGGGACCTCCATGCGTTCGGCATGACCGAACAGGAGGATTTCAACAGCCAGGAGATCGCCGTCCGGTTCTTCGGCGTTCCGCGGGATCAGGCGCCGAGCGGCGCGGCGGGGCATGTCATCTGGGCGCGGCGGCCGCTGGAGGGCGCATGACGAAGCAGATCGTCATCGACGCCAATGGCGCGCGCATTCCCGCGCTCGGCTTCGGCACCTGGCAATTGCGCGGCGCGGCTTGCGTCGCCGCCGTCGAAACGGCGCTGGCGGCCGGCTACCGCCACATCGACACCGCGCGCATGTACGGCAACGAGCAGGCGGTCGGCGAAGCCTTGCGCGCCTCGGGCCTGCTGCGCGACGACATCTTCGTGACGACGAAAGTCTGGCGCGACGATATCGGCTCGGGCGCGCTCGAACGTTCCGCCGAGGCGAGTTTGCGCGATCTTCGCCTCGACGCCGTCGATTTGCTGCTCATCCACTGGCCGAATGCCGCGATCCCGCTGAAGGCTTCGATCGGCGCACTGTGCAACGCGCGCCGGCGCGGGCTTGCGCGCCATATCGGCGTGTCGAACTTTCCGACCGCGCTGCTCGAACAGGCGGTGGCGCTGGCGACGGAGCCGCTCGTCGCCAACCAGTGCGAATATCATCCGCGCCTCGATCAGGACGCGGTCATCGCCGCCTGCAAGCGGCATGGGCTCGCCTTCGTTTCCTATTCGCCGCTCGGCAAGGGCGGGTTGCTGGCCGATCCGACGCTGACGTCGATCGCCGGGCGCCTCGGTCGCACGCCATCGCAGGTCGTGCTGCGCTGGCATGTGCAGCAGGGTGTCGCCGCCATTCCGCGCTCCGGCTCGCCTGCCCATATCAGCGACAATTTCGGCGTGTTCGATTTCGCGCTGGATGATGCGGACATGGCGGCGATTTCCGCGTTGCGGCGCGCCGACGGACGCATGGTCGACATGGGCTGGGCGCGCTGGGACGCGTGAGGCCATACGAGCCGCGGGGAATGGAGCCGCCGTGTTTTTTCTGATTGCAAAGACGCTCGGCGTAATGGCGGAAGCGCCGCAAATCTTCATCGAACTGTTGATCGTGGGCGTCGTGCTGCTCTGGACGCGCTGGGCGCGCGTGGGGCGCATCGTAACGACCGTGATGGCGCTCGTCGTCCTCGTCTTCGCAATCACGCCGATTTCGGCCTTCCTCGCGCGACCGCTGGAAGATCGATTCCCGCAGCCCGATCTCGGCGTCGCGCCGACGGGAATCATCGTGCTCGGCGGCGCGATGGACGAAGGCGTCACGCGCGCGCGCAACATGCCGGCGCTGAACAATGCGGCGGAGCGACTGACGGAGCCGGTCGCGCTGATGCGCCACTTTCCCAATGCGCGGCTGGTCTTTTCAGGCGGCAGCGGTCGCCTGACGCCGGCCGCATGGACCGAATCCGATGTCGCGCGCATGTTCTGGCGGTCGCTGGGCGTGCCGGACGAGCGGATGAGTTTCGAGAGCAAATCGCGCGACACCTGGGAGAACGCCGTATTCACCAAGGAGCTGGTGCAGCCCAAAGCCGGCGAGCGCTGGCTGCTGGTGACCTCGGCGATGCACATGCCGCGTTCGGTCGGCATTTTCCGCAAGATCGGCTTCGACGTGATCCCCTATCCCGTCGACTACCAGACCGGCGGCGTGCCCGGCGATTTCGTCGGCTTGCGCAAGCCGATGGACGCGACCTACATCCTGCAGAGCGCAACGCACGAGTGGATCGGGCTCGTGTCGTACTGGCTCAGCGGCAAGAGCGCGTCGCTGCTGCCCGGGCCGTGACGCTTCAATCGCTTCTCGGCAGGCCCAATCGGATCACGCCCTTCACGTCGTCGGGGTCGGCCGGCTTGCCCTTGCGATAGATGACGAGGCGACCCTCGCGAGCCAGACCCTTGGCCGTGGCGCGGACGCGCGGCAGCCATTTGCGCCAGCCGAGATCGTCCTCGCCGCGTTCGTGCGCGATTCGCTTGGCGGCGTCTTCCGGCGAAATCGTCTTTGTCGCGCCGTGCGCAGCGATCTCGGCGAAGATCGCGGAGGCGACCCGGTCGGCGTCGGCGCTCGAATCTTTTGTCTGAGGCATGGCGCGTGATGCGCGCGCGCTGCCGCTTCGTCAAGATTCCGGGTCGGCGTCCGAGATGTCGCCGAGAGCATCGAGCGCGTCGGAATGGAACTGGCGGCGGTAGATGACCACCATGATCAGCGCGGTCGTCAGCATGAAGACGAGCGGGCCGAGGAACCAGCCGAGATAGGCGAAAGAAAAGAATAGCGCGCGCTGGCCGTCGGCGAAATGGCGGCCGGCGACCGTGCTCATGCCGGCCGCGCGCCGCGCCGCCGTTTCGCGCGCCTCGGCGTCCGGCGACGCGGCGGGTGGCGTCGCGCCGATCAGGATCGCGGAATAATTGTAGAGCCGATAGGCCCAGCCGAACTTGAAGAAGGCGTAGCCGAAGATCGCCATCAGGCCGATCGTCTTCGCTTCCCACAGGCCGCGCGAAATGGCGGGCGCGAAGGGCAGCTCGGCGAACAGGCGCACGACGTCGTCGGTCGAGCGCAGAACGGTGGCAGCGCCGCCGATCGCGATCAGCGAGGTGGAGGCGAAGAAGGCCGTGCCGTTTTGCAGGGTCGAGGTGATCGCGGTGTCGACGATGCGCACGTCGCGCCGCGCCATTTCGCGCATCCAGGCGTCGCGTTGCGCATTCATCAGCGCGTTGAGCCCGGGACGCTGGTTGTGGCGTCGTTTGACGAAATGGGCGTAGCCGATCCAGGCGACGAGAAAGGCGAGGAGCGCGGCTGCGTCCGCCGAATAGGGCAGCATGAGGTTTGATCCGATCGATACCCCTGCCGGCTCGACAGGCGCGCTTGATTTTCTAACTCATAGCCGCAGGTTATGAAATTCGGGGAGGACGGCGCCATGAAGGGATTTGCGATCGGCATCGGAATTTTCGCCGTGGCGCTCTGGGGCGGCGCGGCGTTTGCGCGCGACGCTTCCACCGGCATGGCGTCGGGCAAGCGGACCCATGCGCCGGTCAACGCGGCCGGTCCGTCGAGCAAGGCCGCCGCGCCTTCGCCGCAACCGATTCCCTATCCGAACCAGGGCCGGACGCCGCGGTCGACGCTGGGGCCGCAGACGGGCGGCGGCCATCGCATGGGCCGTTGAGGCCGGCGCGGCCGCATTGAGGGCGCGCGCAGTTGATTTTTGCGGCGCGCTCCCCTCAATCTGTGGCAGGAGGCCCCGATGGCGCAAGAGATTACGGTCGGAATCAAGAAGTTGCTCGAAGAGGCGAATGCCGAGATCGAGACCCTGACGGTCGAGCAGGCGATACCGCTGCTCGGACGCGACGACATAACCTTCGTCGACCTGCGCGACCCCCGCGAGATGGAGCGCGAAGGCCATGTGCCGGGCACGTTCCATTGCCCGCGCGGTATGCTGGAGTTCTGGATCGATCCCGAAAGCCCCTATGCCAAGCCGCAATTCAAGGAAGACAAGAAATTCGTGTTCTTTTGCGCGGGCGGGCTGCGCTCGGCGCTTGCGGCCCATACGGCCAAGAGGATGGGGCTGAAGCCCGTCGCCCATATCGAGGGCGGCTACGGCGCCTGGAAGAAGGCCGGCGGACCGACGGAAGCCTGGGTTCCCAAGGCGCGCAAGGGCGGTTGACGTCGTGGCGCTCACCCTCGTCATCGGCAACAAGAGCTATTCGTCCTGGTCGATGCGGCCGTGGATGCTGCTCGAGGCCTTCGGCATTGCCTTTTCGGAAGTCGTCATCCCGCTCTATGTCGAGGGCTCGAAGGAGCAAATCCTCAATTACACGCCGTCGGGCAAGGTTCCGGCGCTTATCGACGGCGACGTGACGATCTGGGATTCGCTGTCAATCTGCGAATATGTCGCGGAGAAGTTCCCGGACCGCGCGATCTGGCCGCGCGACGAAAAGGCGCGCGCGCTGGCGCGTTCGATGTCGGCGGAGATGCACTCGTCCTTCCAGGCTCTGCGCCAGCAGTGCGGCATGGTCGTTCACCGGCCGAAGGGCCCGCTCGATTTTTCAGTGGACACGCTCGCCGACATTGCGCGCATCGAGGCCATGTGGGCGAACGCCCGCGCAAAATTCGGGCAGGGCGGACCGTTCCTGTTCGGCGCATTCTCTGCGGCCGACGCCATGTATGCGCCGGTCGTCTGCCGCTTCGACGTCTACCAGCCGAAAGTGTCAGCCGCGACGCGCGCCTATATGGACGCGGTGATGGCGACGCCGGCCTGGAAGAAATGGATGGCGGGCGCGGCAAGCGAAACGTGGCGCATTCCGCGGTTCGAGACCTGAAAGTCTTGTTCGAAATGCGCGGTCGCCCGAAA
>JACKJE010000043.1 GCA_020638135.1 Methylobacteriaceae bacterium
AGCGGCATTCCTACACAGCCGCCTCCCGCCGTTTGGCGTTTTCCGCCGCCCGTTTTCTGCTAGGGAAAGGCAAAGACGGGAGGCGCCCTTGAATTTCGACCTCAGCGAAGACCGCGTCGCGATCCGCGACATGGCGCTCGACTTTGCGCGCGAGAAACTCGCGCCCCATGCGCTCGAATGGGACGAGACGAAGCATTTCCCGGTCGACACTCTGCGCGAGGCGGCAGCCCTCGGCATGGGCGGCATCTACATCAGGGACGACGTCGGCGGCTCCGGCCTCGGGCGCCTCGACGCCGCGCTGATCTTCGAGGCGCTGGCGACGGGCTGCCCGACGATCGCCGCCTATATTTCCATCCACAATATGTGCGCGTGGATGATCGACAATTTCGGCTCGGACGAGCAGCGCCACAAATGGCTGCCCGATCTGTGCACGATGGAGAAGCTCGCCTCCTACTGTTTGACGGAGCCGGGCGCAGGCTCCGACGCGGCCGCGCTGCGGACACGCGCGGAACGCGACGGCGATCACTATGTGCTGACAGGGCAAAAACAGTTCATTTCCGGCGCCGGCAATCCGCACGACTTCTATGTCGTGATGGCGCGCACGAGCGACGATGGCGCGCGCGGCGTCTCGACCATCGTCGTGCCCGGCGGCGCGGAGGGCCTGTCGTTCGGCGCGAACGAAAAGAAGATGGGCTGGAACGCGCAGCCGACGCGCGCTGTCATTTTCGACAAGTGCCGCGTGCCCGTCGCCAACCGCATCGGGCCGGAAGGCATCGGCTTCAAGATCGCCATGGCGGGTCTCGACGGCGGTCGGCTCAACATCGCCGCCTGTTCGCTCGGCGGCGCGCAGGCCGCACTCGACCAGGCCGTGACCTACATGGGCGAGCGCAAGGCCTTCGGCAAGACGCTCGCCGAATTCCAGGCGCTGCAATTCAAGCTGGCGGATATGGCGATCGATCTCGAAGCTGCGCGCACCTTTTTGTGGCGCGCGGCATGCGCGCTCGATCAGAAATCGCCGGACGCGACGCGGCTCTGCGCCATGGCCAAGAAGTTCGCGACCGACGCGGGATTCGAGATCGCCAACAGCGCGCTGCAATTGCACGGCGGCTACGGCTATCTCGCCGATTACGGCCTCGAGAAGATCGTGCGCGATTTGCGCGTGCACCAGATTCTCGAAGGCACGAACGAGATCATGCGGATGATCGTCGCGCGCGAGCTGGTGGGGCGGTAGTCAGGCTGCGAGCGGCTTGATCTTCGCGATCTCTCGCGCCGACGAACGCCGCAGAACGCGCAGGTCGTAGTCGGCCTGCAACGCCAGCCACATTTCCGCTGATGTGCCGAAATAGGCGGCAAGACGAAGGGCGGTCTCCGCCGTAATCGCGCGCTCGCCCTTCACGATTCCTGCGATGCGACTGACCGGAACGCCTATGTCGCGCGCCAGACGGTTCTGACTCACGCCGAGCGGACGCAGGAATTCTTCCAGAAGAATTTCTCCGGGGGGAATCGGGTCGAGCTTCTTCATGGCGCGGATTCTGTCATTGCGAGCAAAGCGAAGCAATCCAGGAGTCGCGTCTCGGCTCTGGATTGCTTCGTCGCTCCGCTCCTCGCAATGACGGCGGCGCATTACGCGGCTGCTACGCCAACCCGCCCTTCTCCAGAATAAACCGTTCGATCGCTTCCGCCCCCTCGCCCTTCTTCATGTTCGCCATCACGAAGGGTCGGTCGCGGCGTTGCGTCTTCGCGTCGCGCGCCATCACCTCGAGCGAGGCGCCGACGTAAGGCGCGAGATCGGTCTTGTTGATGACGAGCAGGTCGGAGCGCGTGACGCCCGGTCCCCCTTTTCGCGGAATCTTCTCGCCGCCCGAGACGTCGATGACATAGATGGTGAGATCGGCGAGTTCCGGCGAAAAGGTCGCGGCGAGATTGTCGCCGCCCGACTCGACGAGAATGATGTCGAGGTCCGGAAACTTTTTTCGCATGTCGGCGATGGCCGCGAGATTGATCGAAGCGTCCTCGCGGATCGCGGTGTGCGGACAGCCGCCGGTCTCCACGCCAATGATGCGATCGGCGCCGAGCGCGCCGGCTTCGGTGAGAATGCGCGCGTCTTCCTTGGTATAGATGTCGTTGGTGATCGCCGCGATCTCGTATCTTTCACGCAATCTCTTGCAGAGAACTTCCATCAGCGCCGTCTTGCCGGAGCCGACGGGCCCGCCAATGCCGACGCGCAGGGGTCCATTGAGCGAGGCCATGTTCAACTCCTGAAGAGGCGGGAATATTGCGTCTCGTGGCGCATGGAGGCGATGTCCGAGCGGAAGGACGCTGCGCCGAGATCGTCGAGCGGGGTATCCGCCGCTCTCGCGCCGAGCGCCGCGACGGAGGCGGCGAGCGCGGCAAGCGCGCGCTGGCCCTGCGTCTGGCCGATCACGCTGAGGCGCACCGCCGCCGAGACGAGATTGGCGACGAAGCCGAGCGCGAAAGCTTCGCAGGCGCGCGGCGGCGGAATATCGTGCGCCGCGCAGGCGATGCCGACAGCCACGGGGTAAGCGATTTCGTCGGCTAGGATGTCGCTCGCCCAATCGACGCCGGGCTTCGACCACGCGGCCGCGATCGCCGCGTGAAACGACCTGCCCTGCTGCGCGGTCTCCAGACGTCGCTCGGCGGACGGCGCGAGCGCGAGCGCTAGTTCGTTGATTTCGCGCAATGCGTCGGCGTCGCGCGCGAATGTCGCGCGCATGGTCGATGCGAGCAGGATGGCGTCGGCGCGCGCGCCCCCGTGTTCGACGAGATCTTTCAGCCAGGCGACGAGCGTGGCCTCGTCGCGCACGTCGCCTGTCTCAGCCGCCCATTCGAGGCCGTGGCTGTAGGCGAAGGCGCCGACCGGGAAGGACGGCGACAGCCAGATCGTCAGGAGGATGTCGGACGACACGTTTGCTCGCGGCGGATTTCAGTCGTGCTTGTGGCCATGCGCGTGGCCGTGATCGTGATCGATCGTGAGATGATCGTGGCCATGGTCGTGCCCGCAGCCGCAATGGTCATGATCCGATGATGTCCGCGATCATGATCGTGATCGTGATGATCGTGCCCGTGCATCGCGACGTGCTGCGCATAGGCCGCCCTCTGGAGTCGAAGCGCCTCGATTTCCTTCACCTCGGCGCCGAGACCGCGCGCCATGTCGGCGATCACATGGTCGCGCCGAATGCGCAGCACCGCCGAGAACTTGCGTCCGGCAAATGGCAGTTGCCGAGATGCCGGGCGACGCGCACGAGATGTTGGGATCGCGCGCGAGAATTTCGGCAAGGCTCAGGCGCCGACAGAGGACTTCGACGAGACGGCCGTCCTCGAAGCGCCAGTGCGTCGCCGGAACGCAACGCGATCGCCTCGGGCAGGTCGAGCAGGAATTCGAAGGCCGCGAATGCCTTTCATGGCGATGCGGCGGCGATGGCGATCGTCGAAATCGAGCACGACCGTGTCGACCGCCTCATCGCGCCAGAGGCCTGCCGCCTTCACCTCGATGCGCGCGCCGCCGTCGTATGTCAGAGCGTCTCCACCTTGCCGTCGGAAATGATCTCGATCCTGCGCGACGTAATCCCCTTCCGCGCCGGCCTTGCGCCAGACCTTGAAATGCTCGGCGTTCTTATGCGCCGTTAAAGCGTCGCGATTTTCCCAGCTCGACCGGGCCGCTGGGTTCCCCGGCTTGGTCACGCTTTCGTGCAGGTCGTAGCCGATGCAGCCCTTCTCCTGTTGCGTCGCCGCGATGGCGATGCGGGCGGCAACGAACGTCTCTCGCCTTCTCCGGCGATGGCGATCGTGGCGACGACGTAGATCATGTTCCTCAACTCTCTTATTGCCCGCGCATCAGCCGCCGAGCGGCCCGATTTTCGCGACTTCGACGACTTCGATCACGGGCGGCTCGGCGACGCAGAAGGAGCACGCTCATGAACTTTGATGTGCTCCGTCTGGAAATGAAGTCGATCGCTCTTCGATTTCCAGCGCTCGTTGAACACCGAACGTGTTCGGCTCCAGTCTGGCTCTCATAGAAATCGTAGAAATGCAGCCCAGCTCCTTGCGCGTCTCGACGATCTGTTCGCGCGCAGCGGCGACGAAAGAGCCTCGCGGCGATCCGGGCGGATGACGCCCTTCCGAGAATGAGCAGCATTGTGTCTTCTCCTGCCGTCAACGCGAGCGGGCAAAGCAATCCAGAGCGCGACCCGGCTCGGATTGCTTGGTCGCTGCGCTTCCTCAAGACGGAGGACGGCTCGTCAGATTAAAACAGAAATATCTTTGCGCCATCGGCAGCTTGTCTGCAGGCTCGCAGGTCAGCAACACCCGTCCGCCGTCACGCGATAGGTTTCGGGATCACATGGATCTTCGGCGTGGCGTCGTTGTGAATCAGGCTCTTCTTCGAAATGCCGGAGCGCGTGTTCCTGACCGCGACCAGCAGACGAGAGATTGCGAGCTTCGACTGCAAGCCCTTGTCGAGCAGCCTGCGACCGAAGGTGAGCGAGTCGCGCGCGCGCGCCGGCATAAGCGCCGAACATCGGCGTAATGCACAGGCTGCGGCGTCGGGATCAGGCGTTAGGATCGCCCATCGCTGCAGCGGCGATCATGCCGCCCTTGAGGATGAATCGGGCTTCACACCGAAGGCCGGCGTCCACGAACGAGATCGGCGAGCTTGCCGGCCTCCACCGAGCCGATATAATCGGACACGCCATGCGCGATCGCCGGGTTGATCGTTATTTCGCGACATAGCGCCTGGCGCGCATATTGTCGTTACCTTCCTCGCCCGGCAGGTTTCCGCTGGCGTTTCATCTTGTCGGCAGTCTGCCAGGTGCGGATGACGACCTCGCCGACGCGGCCCATGGCCTGCAGATCCGAAGACATCATCGAAAGCGCGCCGATGTCGTGAAGAATGTCCTCGGCGCGATCGTCTCCTGCGGATGCAGCTCTCGGCGAAGGCAAGGTCTTCCAGATCGACAGATCCAGATGATGGCAGCAGACCATGCGCATCGAGATGCTCGTCGAGCGTGTTCTTGGTAAAGGGTCGCGTCGGATTGGTCGAGGACGGCAGCACGTTGGGCAGGCCCGCGACCGAGATGATGTCGGGCGCATGTCCTCCGCCCGCGCCCTCGGTGTGGAAGGCGTGGATGGTGCGGCCCTTGAAGGCCTTGATCGTGTCCTCCACGAAGCCGCTTTCGTTGAGGGTATCGGTGTGGATCATGACCTGGATGTCGTGATCGTCGGCGACCGACAGGGCGCAGTCGATCGCGGCCGGCGTCGTTCCCCAGTCCTCGTGCAGTTTTAGCGCGCAAGCTCCCCCTTCAACTTGTTCCACCAAGCCGGCCGGCAGCGCGGCATTGGCCTTGCCGGCGAAGCCGAGATTCATCGGAAAGGCGTCGGCGGCCTCGATCATGCGCGCGATGTGCCAGGGACCGGGCGTGCAGGTGGTGGCGAATGTGCCGGTCGCCGGCCCCGTGCCGCCGCCGAGCATGGAGGTGACGCCCGACATCAGCGCTTCCTCGATCTGCTGCGGGCAGATGAAATGGATATGCGAATCGAAACCACCTGCCGTCAGAATCTTGCCTTCGCCGGCGATGATCTCGGTGCCTGGGCCGATGACGATATTGACGTGCGGCTGGATGTCGGGATTGCCGGCCTTGCCGATCGCCGCAATCTTGCCGTCGCGAATGGCGACGTCGGCTTTCACGATCCCCCAGTGATCGAGAATGACGGCGTTGGTGATGACGGTGTCGGCGGCGCCTTGCGCGCGAGATGCCTGCGATTGGCCCATGCCGTCGCGGATCACCTTGCCGCCGCCGAATTTCACCTCTTCGCCATAGGTCGTGAAATCGCGCTCGATCTCGACGAACAGGTCGGTGTCGGCGAGGCGCACCCTGTCGCCGGTGGTGGGGCCGAACATGTCGGCATAGGCGGCGCGAGGGAGCGAGGTGCGGGCAGCATTGGTCATGGACGACTCCCGATCAGAGCGACTTGCCGTCGACGGATTTCGAGGGAAGGGCTCGAGCATCAACGTCGTCGAGGCAATTGGCGTTGATGGCGACGATCTGCGAACCGTCGGGCTTTGCGCCAAAGGCGAAACTCTCGATCCCGCAGGTACGGCAGAAGAGATGATGAATCTGCTTCCGGTTGAACAGATATTCGGTCAGTTCGCCTTCGCCGGATGTCAGCGTGAACGACTCTTTCGGCGCAAAGGCGAATACGGCGCCGAGGCGCCGGCACCGCGAACAATTGCACGTGATCGTATTGTCGAGATCGACGTCGACTTCGAAGGCCACGGCGCCGCATTGGCAGGAGCCCGCGTAATGCCCGATCGTCATTTCTAGACCCTGCCCATCACGTCCTGGCGGAAGCCATAGACTTCGCGCTTGCCGGAAATCGCCACCAGCCGAACCTCGCGGGATTGTCCGGGCTCGAAGCGCACGGCCGTGCCGGCGGGGATGTCGAGGCGCATGCCTCTGGTGCGGTCGCGTTCGAATTTGAGCGCGGGATTGGTCTCGAAGAAATGATAGTGCGAGCCGACCTGGATCGGCCGGTCGCCGGTATTGGCGACGGTGAGCGTCAGCGTCTCGCGACCGACGTTCATCTCGATCTCGCCTTCGGGCGTGACGATCTCGCCGGGCGTGAGTTTCGAATGCGGTCCACGGATCGGATGATGCACGGTCACGAGTTTCGTGCCGTCGGGAAAGGTCGCTTCCACCTGCACGTCGTGGATCATTTCGGCGATGCCGTCCATCACCTGCTCGCTCGTAATGACATGCGCGCCGGCTTCCATCAGCTCGGCGACGCTTTTTCCGTCGCGCGCGCCCTCGACGACGAAATCGGTGATGAGCGCGACCGCTTCGGGATGGTTGAGCTTGACGCCGCGCTCGAGACGGCGGCGCGCCACCATGGCCGCCATGGCGATCAGCAGCTTGTCTTTTTCACGCGGCGTCAGGTTCATCGGAAAGGCTCCGCAGATCTTTTCTGATTGTCATTGCCAGACGCGCGGCGCGGCGCGGCCCAGCAGGTGTGAAAACAACGACAGGATAGCCAGCCGCAGACTTTCTGGCGAGGGCGAAAGGAGGCGCGCGACGAGGAAACCATCGAGCGCGCTGACGCCGGATTCGCAAGGCGCGCCATCGAGCGCGTCGCGGCATTCGTCGAGCCGCGCAGCGGCGTCGGGGGCGACGTAGAGCAGCGTGGCGAGCGCGCGTGCGCCGGCGCCGATCGCGGGCCGGTCGAGCAGCGCGGCGGGGCCGTGCAGGCTCGTATCCTCGGCGAAAATCAGCCTGCCGGCGCGGCGCACCCGCCAGCGGTCGCGAAATTCGCCGGCGACGCAGCTCTCGCCCATGGCGAGGCGGCCAAAGACGACGCTTTCGCAGGCGACGAGACTTGCGTCGGCGGCCATGTCGACATCCAACGAACGGGCGAGCGCGGCGCGATTAAACAGGATCGTCTCCTGCGGCAGCCAGTAGAGCGCGGCGCCGGCGCCGAGCGTCAGCGACGTCTCGATACGCGCGGGCGGACCGTCGGCGCGGTAGACTTTTTCCGCGGATTGCGTGGTGAGAACAACGCGCGCGCCGGCGGCGGCGCTGAACGCCAATTGCGCGCGATCGCCGCCGACCACGCCACCCGCCGTATTGACGATCACGCCCTCGCAGATTTCACGCGCCTTCGGAAAGCGCAGGCGCAGGCCGCCGGTCTCGTAAAGCCGGCCGATGCGGGTGCGGGCGCCATGCGCGACGAATTCGGCGCGGATTTCGCCGTTGGCGCGGGGCGGCGCCGGAGACTCCCCCTCTCCCGCGGAGCAGGAGAGGGTGGCGCTCGCGTAGCGAGC
>JACKJE010000044.1 GCA_020638135.1 Methylobacteriaceae bacterium
GATTCATGAGTCGCGCCCTCCGAACTTGTCGCCTGGCCATGGCCGGCGTGAGGGACTTTTCAGCCTCGAGCGCAGGTTCTCCTTATCAATTGTCAAGCACACCCCAGGCAAGCCGTTCGCGCAGACGTCAATGCGCGCGAGCGCAGGAATGAAGTATTGACGCGGGTCAAGGCGCGACGCAGGCGCGCTGCTAAGCATCAGGTCGCGCAATCGTCGAGCGAGGGCAAGAAAATGCGGCACGTCGCGATCCGTGGGGGGAGCCTGATCACCGCAGCTGCGACGAGGAGGGATGGCGCAGTTTCGCGGCGTGCGTTGATCGCGGCGCTGGCGGCTTTCGGCGCGGGGACGCTCGTGCGCAGCCCAGCGCGCGCGGCGGACGGCGTCTCGGTGGATGTCTGGAAATCCCCCTATTGCGGCTGCTGCGGCGGGTGGATCGACTACATGCGCGCCAAGGGCTACCGGGTCAATGTAACAGCAGTCGAAGACATGGACCCTGTCAAGATCCGCTTCGGCGTGCCAGCCGATCTGACGTCCTGCCACACCGCGAAGATCGGCGACTATCTGATCGAAGGCCATGTGCCCGAGCCTGCGATCGCCAAGCTGCTTGCGGAGCGGCCGGCGCTCAGGGGGCTGGCGTTGCCGGGCATGCCGGAGGGCTCGCCGGGGATGGACGGACCGCCGGGCGTCTACGCGGTCGTTGGCTTCGACGGCGCGGGGAGAACCAGCATTTTCCTGCGCACCGGCGCCTGAACCGGATCGAAGGCCCGGCAGACCCAGCATTCGGCTGACGGTTCGCCGCGCCACCCGTTTCTAGACCAGCATTCAATCCGCCGCGGGCGGCTCTCCGACGCTCATGCTGCGGCGCCGGGCGCCGCCGGCGTCAGGCGACGCCCGTGCTACGTCGAGCTGGAGGCCGCCGGATCGATCTGCCCGTCGCGTAGATGATGAATGCGATCGAAGCGATCGAAAATCTTCTCGTCGTGAGTGACGACGACGATCGCCGTCTGCTGTTCGGCCGCCAGTTTGCGCAACAGGTCCATGACAATGCCGGCGCGTTTGGAATCGAGCGCTGCGGTCGGCTCGTCCGCGAGGATGATGCGCGGCTTGTTGGCGAGCGCGCGCGCGATGGCGACGCGCTGCGCCTCGCCGCCCGACAGCTTGGCCGGAAACGCGGCGCCGCGGCGGCCTACTTCGAGATAGTCTAGGAGTTCGCCAGCAGCGCGCCGCGCATCCCTGTCGCTCTTGCCCGCAAGTTCCATCGCCACCGCGACATTGTCGGTAGCGTCGAGGAAGGGCAAAAGATTGTGGAACTGGAAGATGAAACCGATCTTTTCGAGGCGGAGCCGGCGCAAGTCCCGGCGCAACATCTTGCCGTCGTAGATCACCTCGTCGTCGAGGCGTACCCAGCCGCTCGACGGCTCGAGAATGCATCCGATGACGTTGAGCAGCGTCGTCTTTCCGGAACCGGACGGCCCGAGCAGCGCGATGACTTCGCCGGGCGCGACTGACAGCGACACCGAACGCAGGGCGTCGACCCGCGTGTCGCCCTCGCCGAAATGTTTCGAGACGTCGCGCAGTTCGATGATGGGCGCAGGCATTTCAGCCTCCCAGCGCGGTGGCGGGATCGACCTTCAGCGCTGCGCGCACGCCGAGCGCGCTGGCGACGAGACACACGGCGAAAACGATCGCGCCGAGCGTCAGCAGATTGTCGAGTTCGAGAACCACGCGGCGTGGAAAGGCGTCCTTGATGATCATGATCAGCGCCGCGCCGGCGCAAAAACCGATCATGCCGAGCGCGAGCGACTGCTGCACGATCATGGCGACGATCTTGCGGTCCGGCGCGCCGATCAGCTTGAGGGTCGCGATCTGCTTCAGCTTCTCCATGGTCATCGTATAGATGATCAGCGCGATGATCACCGCCGAGACGACCAGCAGGATCGTGGTGAACATGCCGATCTGCCGTCGGGCGCGGTCGACCACCGATCGTGTGAGTATCGTCTCCTGCTCGGCGCTCGTCATTGCGGACAGGTGCTTCCAGCGCCGGGCGGCCGTCGCGACCTCGTCAGCCGCCGCTCCCGGATCGAGACGGGCAATGACTGCGTTGACGATGTCGCGATCCGCCGCGCCCATGCCGCGCGCGATCTGCACGCGCGCGGCCGGCGGCGCAAGATCGAACTGAAGCCTCTGGGAATCGAGGAGCGTGATCCAGGCCGCGGGATCGCCGCCGGATGCGACCTGGTTCTTCGTAAGGCCGACGACCTGAAACAGGTTGCGGCCAAGACGCACGCGATCATCGAGCCGCAAGCCGCTGCCGACGTCGGCGACGAGTTCGTAGTGGCTGCGCCCGATCGCGCGGCCTGCGATCAGGTTCGCGGGCCCGCCGGGCCTGTCGGGCTCGTAGCCGATGGTCATCAGCCGGACCTTCTGACCGGAACTGTCACCCTCGACCGTCTGAAAGGTCAGGCTTCCAGCCGCGGCGACGCCCGGTAGGCGCGCGACCGCCTCGCGCGCGCCGCCGGGGATGCGCGAAGCTTCCGCGAACGGGCCCTGTGTATTCGCCTCGACCACCCAGACATCCGCCTTCATGCCCTGCACGAGCGTGAGGGCCTCGACCACGAGTCCGCGATAGATGCCGATCATCGCGAGCACGACGCCGAGCAGCAGGCCGAGGCCGAGACAGGTGAGGAGGAAGCGCCCGAGGTTGTGGCGGACGTCGCGATAGGCGAGGTTCATCGCGCCGGCTCCTGCCGGGGCTCAGCCGCCCTGCCCTCAGATCCCGCAGCGACCCGTTCGACGACGACGCGGGCGCCGTCAGGCAGGCCGCTGGCGTATTCGAGCCTTGCGTTATTGGTGCGGTGGTCGAACTGCACGCGCCGTTGTTGCAGCTTGCCGGCCTCGATGGTCCAGACGTTTCCGGCGCGGCCGTCGAAGCCTCGCACCGCCGCTTCCGGGATCATGAGCGCCTCGCCGAGCGTGGCGACATCGATCAGCACTTCGGCCTGCTCGCCCAGATGGATGTTGGCGGGACAGCGCTCGCATTTGACGTAGACGCGCCGCTCCTCGCTGACGCGGTCGCTTTCGATGCCGATGCGGACCACTTTCGCGTCGAAAGTCTCGCGCGGCAGCGATCGCAGGCGCACGGTCGCGTGCTGTCCGAGCGCGATCTGTCCGGCGCGCGACTCGTCGATATAGGCGAGCGCCCAACCCGAACCGCGCTCCATCAACGTGAAGACCGGGTCGCCCGCCTTGATCACCATGCCGCGTTCGCGCAGGCGGTCGACGACGACCGCGTCGAACGGCGCGGTCAGCACGTATCGGGACAAAATGGTCTTTTCATAGTCGTGCTGCGCGGAGGCGTCTGCAAATTGCGCCTTGGCGACCTCGACCTCGCTCTGCGCCACGGCGAGATCGGCCTTGGCGACATCCTCGTCGCGTTGCGCCTCTTCCGCGGTCTGTTCGGAAACGACACTGCGGCCGACGAGGGCCTGCTTGCGGCGGTTGACCTCGCGTTTTTGCGCGAGCACGGCGTTCGCCTTCTCCACGTTGGTCTGCGCCTTCAAGATCGCCGCCTGCGCGCTCCGCGACGCAGCACGCGCGCGCGCGACCTTGGCCTCCTGCTCCGTGGCGACAAGTCGCGCGAGTATGTCGCCCTTCTTCACCTCATCGCCGTGGTCGGCGTCGAGTTCGACGATCATCGCGCCCACGTCGAAACTCGCCTTGGAAATCACCCGCGCCTCAATCGTGCCGAGACCAAAGACCCGGATGGGGACGTTCTTCTCGACCTGCGCGACCGTCAGCGTCAGGGGCCTGTGCCGGACCACATAGACGCCGCCAGCGACAAGCGCCGCCGCTAGGACCGCTGCCGCGCCCAACACAATCTTCCTGGACATGTCGTCGCCTTTCGAACGCGCCACGGTCGCGCTGGCGCGCGGCGGCACGGGCGCCTCCACAACGGCAAACAGCGGCTTCGATCATCAACATCGACGCCCGGATCGGACCGGCATTGACGTCAATCAATCACATTCGGATTATTGCATAGATTTAATGTTGCGCGATTGGCGGGATCTGGGCCCGTTCCGGCGGGGTTCCCCGCGGTCTACGCCAGGCGCCATTCGCGGCGGCCCGCTCGTGCGAACGGGCCAGACGGCCCCGCAATCGACGGGGCCGCCAGGCGAATGAAGGCGCGCGCCAGCTCCCGACAATCGGCGCATTCGTCGTGTCCCGGCGCGGCTCTAGAGATACCAGGCAAGCACGGAGACGACCGCATCGCCGCTGAAGACCGGGAGCGCGATCATCTGACCGAGGCCGCGCTCAATCGCGCTCTTGGCGAGTATCGTCGGCTCATTGGACAGGTTCGTGGCGATGGCTGGCGTTCCGCTGGCCCAGACCTTGCCGATCACGCCCTCGCGCGGCGCGATACGGGCGAGCTTGAGACGTTGCAGCAGATGCGGCTCGCGCTCGCAATAGCCGGCTGTCGGCTGCAGCGAACCAGCGCCGTCCGGAGACCATAGCTCGCAACGGATGGCGATCGGCGTCCGCAGCGCCGAGAGGAAGGCGAGCACCCAGACGCCATCCGAAGCGCCCGGGCATGGAATGGCGACGCCACGCGTAATGCCTGCTTCCGCCGCCTTCTCCCAGCGCAGGAAGCGAGGCGCAATGAGGCGTTCCATGATGACAGGCGCGCCTGTCGACCAGGCAAGTCCGGGCAGGCCGACGCCCTTGCCGAAGCTGACATGGCGCGCGGTCCATTCGAACACTTCCGCCGCGCCGTAATAGCCGTCAGATAGCGCCAATTCCCAAGCGTTGACAGGCGCATGCCAGACTTCCAGCGCGCCGATCTGCTGATCATCACCGCCGCAGAAGAAGACGACGACCGCTTTCAGATCGTCGCCGCCGAAGATCGGAAGCGCAACGCCGCAGGTAAGGCCCGCCTCCTGCGCCGCCTCGCCGCGCTTGAAATAGGAATGCACAAGGTCCTTGAGCACGATTGGCCGCCGCTCAGCCCAGGCCTTGCCCGGCAATCCCTCGCCAAAGCCAAAGCTCGTCTGTTTCGCGAGGGCCTCGAACCCGCTGAGCGCGCCATAAAGCCCAGCGCTCCATTCCAGCGATCGGCCATCGGCGGCAGGTTTCCAGATTTCCGTCGCGCGGATGAAGGCGCGTTTCTCCTTCGTGTCAGAAGGCGCGATTTGTACGTTCACGTTCATCTCGTCTTGTTCCTCGAATAGACGAAACCAGAGCCGCAGCGCCGGCGCTGACAGCCCTCTTACGCAGCGCGTTCCGTGACCGCTCCGGGCGCGCCTTCCAGCGCGGCCAGCCGGTCGGGGTCCGGATTCGCGCCGCCTTCATAGGCTTCGAGGAAGTCGAGCAGCGTCTGCCGATAGCGGTAGTAGTCGGGGTGTTCGAGCAATTCCTTGCGGCTGCGCGGACGCGGCAGATCGACCTTCATGACATAGCCGATGCGCGCATTCGGTCCGTTGGTCATCATCACCACCTTGTCGGCAAGCAGGATCGCCTCGTCGACATCGTGCGTGACGCAGACGGCGGTTACCTGCGTGCGCTTCCAGACGTCCATCAGCACGTCCTGCAGATCCCAGCGCGTGAGGCTGTCGAGCATGCCGAAGGGTTCGTCGAGCAGCAACAGCTTCGGCGAGAGCGCGAAGGCGCGCGCAATGCCGACGCGCTGGCGCATGCCGTTCGACATTTCCGACGCCTTGCGGTCCATCGAGTCGGCGAGCCCGACACGGGACAGGTAATATTCGACGACGTCGTTGCGCTCCCTGGCGCTGGCCTTCGGATAGACGCGGTCGACGCCGAGCGCGACATTGTCGCGCGCCGTCAGCCACGGCATGAGCGAGGGCGCCTGGAAGACGACCGCGCGGTCCGGACCCGCCGCGCCGACTTCGCGACCGTCGAGCACGATGGCGCCGCTCGACACATCCTGCAGGCCGGCCACCATCGACAGAACCGTCGACTTGCCGCAGCCGGAATGACCGATCAGCGAGATGAACTCGCCCTTGTTCATCTTGAAATTGAATCCGTCGACGACGGTCAGCGGGCCTTTCGGCGTGGCGAAGACCTTTGTGACCTGCGAGAAATCGACAAAATTCTTGCTGATCGGCGAATGCGCCGCCTTTAAGTAGGCGTCCGGCAGCTGCGTGATCGGCGTCAGCGTCGGCGCCTTCAGGCCCTCGCCCTCCCCGACATGCCGGTCGCCGACGCCCATCAGATAGTCAGTGATCTTCGCGCGAAGCGCCTTGAAGGCTTCATCCGAATTGACCGCGGAGCGGTCGCGGGGCCGTGGAATGTCGACCGCGAAGGACGGGCCGAGCGTCGCGCGCGGCCCCGGGTTGAGCGGAATGATGCGATCGGCGAGCAACAAAGCCTCGTCGACATCGTTGGTGATCAGCAGCACCGTCTTCTTCTCGCTGCGCCAGATTTCCTGGATCTCGTCCTGCAGCTTGGCGCGGGTGAGCGCGTCGAGCGCCGACAGCGGCTCGTCGAGCAGCAGTATCTGCGGGCTCATCGCCAGAGCGCGCGCCACCGACACGCGCTGGCGCATGCCGCCGGACAGTTCAGCCGGCCGGCGATCGAGCGCATGCGACAGGCCGACCATCTCGATGTAGCGGCGCGTCCGCGCGGCGCGCTCCACCTTGCTTTCCTTGGCAAAGACGGAATCGACCGCCAACGCCACGTTTTCGAAGACGGTGAGCCAGGGCATTAGCGAATAGGACTGGAACACCAGTCCGCGATCGGGACCGGGGCCACCGACTCTGGCGCCCTTGACGGAAACCTCGCCTGTGTCGGGCTCGATGAGGCCGGCGATGAGCGACACGAGCGTCGTCTTGCCTGACCCCGAGAAGCCGACGATGGCGACGAAATCGCCCTCCTCGACCGCGAGATTGACGTTGCTCAGCACTTCGCGGCGCTGCGGCCCCACGCCATATCCCTTGCTGACGTTCTTGAGTTCGAGAAAGGCCAAGTTCCCCTCCTCAGCGCGTCGGTGAATAGGTGAAGGCGGTCTGCAGCGCGAGCATCAGCCGGTCGAGCAGGAAGCCGATAATGCCGATGGTCAGCACCGCGACGATGATGCGCGCCAGCGAGTCCGACGATCCGTTCTGGAATTCGTCCCAGACGAACTTGCCGAGGCCAGGGTTCTGCGCGAGCATTTCGGCGGCGATCAGCACCATCCAGCCGACGCCGAGCGACAGGCGCAATCCCGTGAAGATGAGAGGCAGCGCCGACGGCAGGATCACCTTGCGGATCGTGGTCGAGGTCGGCAGGCGCAGCACTTTCGACACGTTGACGAGATCCTTGTCGACCGATGCGACGCCGAGCGCCGTGTTGATCAAAGTCGGCCAGAGCGAACACAGGGTCACAGTGATCGCCGAGATCACCAGCGATTTCGGGAAGAGGTCCGATGGATTGAGGTAGAGCGCCGAGACGACCATCGTGACGATCGGCAACCAGGCGAGCGGC
>JACKJE010000045.1 GCA_020638135.1 Methylobacteriaceae bacterium
TAGAAGGCGCGCAGCGCCTTGGCGCTCATCACGGCGGCGTCGATCACTTCGCCGGCGTCGAGCGCGGTCTTCGCCTTCAGGACCGTCGTCTTGCCGTCGGCGCCGACGAGTTCGATGCGCACGTTGGTCGCGGCGGGAACCGTGGTGGAGACTTCCGAGCCATAGAAATCGCCGCCCGACATATGCGCGACATGCGACTTCGAGTCCGCGCTCCACGCGCCCATCTTGTGCGGATTGTTGCGGGCGTACTGCTTCACGGCGCCGGCGGCGCGGCGATCCGAATTGCCTTCGCGCAGCACCGGGTTCACGGCCGAGCCCAGAACCTTGGCGTAGCGCGCCTTGATATCCTTCTCTTCGTCATTGGCCGGGTTCTCCGGATAGTCCGGCACGGCGTAGCCCTTGGCCTGCAATTCCTTGATCGCGGCGCGCAGCTGCGGGATCGAGGCGGAAATGTTCGGCAATTTGATAATGTTGGCTTCGGGCTTCAGCGCGAGCTGGCCGAGTTCCGTCAGTTCGTCGCCGATCTTCTGGGCATCTGTCAGCTTCTCGGGAAAATTCGCGAGAATGCGCCCGGCGAGCGAAATGTCCTTCAGCTTCACCTTCACACCGGCGGCGCCGACGAAGGCCTCCACGATCGGCAGCAGCGAGTAGGTCGCCAGCGCCGGGGCTTCATCGACCTTCGTCCAGACAATTTCGAGATTCGACATGTTCGGGCTTCCTCGCCTGCGTCGCCGCGCCTGAAGGGCGGGCAAAATTCTGACCGGCGCCACCACTACGCATTTCGCGCCGGCCCCTCAATTAGAATTGTGTCGCATGGCCCTTGGCCGGGAAGCGCCCGTTGGCTGCGACAACATGCGCCATGGCGCATATGCGCCCGACCGCATATCAAGGTGGCATGGAAGATCAGGTCGCCTTTCTCTCCGCTCTCGCCGAACCCACCCGTCTCGCGGCGCTGCGCATCCTCTGGGATGGCGGCGAGCATTGCGTGTGCGAACTCATGACCAAGCTCGGGGCGAGCCAGTCGCGCATGAGCCGGCACATGAGCGCGCTGAAGGCCGTCGGCCTGGTCGCCGACCGCCGCGACGCGCAATGGGTGCGCTATCGCCTCACGCCTGACCTCGCACCATCTGCGCGAGAAATCCTCGACGCCGTGATGGCGGCCGTGGCCGAGCCGAAGCGGAGGGCGGCATGAGCTTCGGACTTTCCACCCATCCGCAGCGCCCTGGCGTCGTCGGCGACATGGATCGCCGCAACGCTGGCCGCGTCGCCCGCTGGTTCGCGCTCTATGCGCAGCTCGAGTCCGTCTCGGCCTGGCTCGTCGCCCAACTGCCGGTCGCGCCGGGCAGCCATATCGCGGAAGCCTTCGCTTCTTCGTCTACGACACGCCGAAAGTGCTGATGCTGCTGACGCTGTCGTCTTCGGCATGGGCGTCGCGCAGCTTCTTTTCGCCGGAGCGCACGCGCTTTGCTCGCGGGACGGCGCGAGGGCGTCGGCAATGTCGCAGCCGCCATTCTCGGCGTCTTCACGCCCTTCTGTTCCTGCTCGGCCGTGCCTCTGTTCGTCGGTTTCTGTCTCGGCGGGCGTGCTCCTCGGCGTCACTTTCATTCCTGATCGCAGCGCCATGGTCAACGAGGTCGCGCTCGGCCTGTTCGCATTGGTCGGCTGGAAGGTGGCGGCGATCTATCTCGCTTCGGCCTGCCATCGCCATCGTCTCCGGTTGGTCATCGGCCGCCTGCATCTCGAAGGCTGGCTGGAGGAATGGGTGCGAGCCTGCGCGCTGGCGAGGCCGACCTGCCGCCGGACCAGCAGACGATCGTCGACCGCATCCACGCTGGCCTCGAGGCCGTGCGCGACATCGTCGGCCGCGTTTGGCTGGATCATCTCGGCATTGCCGCCGGCGCTTTCATCCACGGCTATGTGCCGAACGATCTGCTCGCGCCATCATGGGCAAGGCCAGTGGTGGTCCGTGCCGGCGGCCGTGCTGCTCGGCGTGCCATGTATTCCAACGCGGCGGGAATCATCCCGGTCGTCGAGGCCCTGCTCGGCAAGGGCGCGGCGCTCGGCACCGTGCTCGCCTTCATGATGAGCGTGATCGCGCTGTCCTTCCCGGAAATGATCATCCTGCGCAAGGTTCTCTCGCTGCGCCTGATCGCCGTTTTCGCTGGCGTCGGCGCTCGGCATCGTCGCCGTCGGCTATCTCTTCAACGCCCTCTTCTCCTGAAAGGCAGACCCATGAAAACGTCAAGATCCTCGGCTCCGGCTGCAAGCGCTGCATCGCGACCGCCGACATGGCGACGCCGAAGCGAAGAAACTCGATCGACATCGAACTCGAAAAGGTCACCGACTTCGTCGACATCGCGAAATTCGGCATCGCCTCGACGCCGGGCGTGGTGATCGACGGCAAGGTCGTCCATGCCGGCGGCCTGCCGAAGCCTGAAGACATGGCGAAATGGCTGGCGGCTAGCCTTCGCCATGAACGATCGCGACGCCTGACGGAGTGCCGTCGCTACCGCGTGACCGGCATGGATCAGCGCATTGCGCGGCAAGGTCTCGACTGCTGCGCGAGGAGTCGCGGGCGTGCGCGATGCGCAAGTCGATCGCCTCGCAGATCATGACGCTGCAACTGATGATCCGCAGATGCAACGCCGAGATCGAGCGCGCTGTGACCGCGATCGGCTACAAGCTCGACCGATCGAGGACGAAGGCGAGGCAACGCCATCAGCGCATGTCGCGCCGGCCTACAGGCGCGCGCTGTGGATCGTCGTCATCCTCAATCTCGGTTATGGCCTTATCGAGATCGTCGGCGGCTGCTCGCCGGCTCGCAGGCGGTCGAGGCGGATGCGCTGATTTTCTCGGCGACGGCGCCATTTCGTTGCTCGGCCTGATCGCGATCCGCTGGGGTTTGCGGGCGCGCGCAAGCCGCGCTGCTGCAAGGCGTGTTTCTCGGCCTGCTCGGCATGGCGTGCTGGCGACGACCGCCTACCGCGTCTTCGTCCAGCACGCGCCCGAGGCGGGTCTGATGGGCGCGCTCGGCATTATCGCGCTCGTGGTCAATGTCGCGGCGGCGGTCGTTCTCATCCCCACCGCGAGGGCGACGCCAACGTGCGCGCGTGTGGCTGTTCAGCCGCAACGACGCCATCGGCAATCTCGCCGTCGTGATCGCTGCCGGCCTCGTCGCCTGGACCGGTTCGGTCTGGCTGGACCTGATCGTCGCCGCAGGCATCGCTGGCCTGTTCCTCCATTCCGCCTGGTCGATCGTAGCGCACGCGCGCGCCGATCTGACCGCGAAAGCCGATCGGCAGCCTGACCTTTCGCTGTCTTGTAACCGTCACATATATCCGCCATTCTGGATATATGGATGATCTACAGACGCTGGCGGCCCTCGCCGCCCTCGCCCAACCACACGCCTCCAGACGTTCCGTCTGCTGGTGGCCTGCGAGCCTGAGGGCGTTCCGGCTGGCGAACTCGCGCGCCTTCGTCGGCGTCCCGCAGAACACCATGTCCGCGCATCCGGCGACGCTGGCGCAGGCCGGCTCGTCGCGGGCGAGCGCCAGAGCCGCTCGATCATCTATCGCGCCGATCTCGCGCGCTTGCGAGACCATTCTCTTCCTGCTCAACGATTGCTGTGGCGGGCGCACGAAATCTGCGCGCCGCTGATCGCCGACCTCGCACCCTGCTGCCCACCGAAAGCGAACTGATGACTGATCGCATCTTCAACGTGCTGTTTCTGTGCACCGGCAATACGGCGCGCCCGTTCTGCCGAAGGCATATTGCGCAAGGACGGCGCTGGCCGCTTCAACGCCTTTTCCGCCGGCAGCCAGCCCAAGGGCATCGTCAATCCTTCGCGCTGAAGACGCTGGCCGCTTCATGATTATCCGGCTGACGGCTATCGCTCGAAGAGCTGGACGAATTCGCTGTCGCCGGCGCGCCGAAAATGGATTTCGTCTTCACGGTCTGCGACAGCGCGGCTGGCGAAGCTTGCCCCATCTGGCCGGGCCAGCCGATGACCGCGCATTGGGGCATCGAGACCCGCCGCCGTCGAGGGAACCGACATCGAGAAGGAACGCGCCTTCGCGGAAGCTCTTCCGCTACATGCGCAACCGCATCGGCGCCTTCATCGCGCTGCCGATGAAGAGCCTCGATCAGATGGCGTTGCAGAAGAAGCTCGGCGAGATCGGCGGCATGGAAGGCGCGTCTGGAGAAAAAGTCTGATGTCGACTCGAACGTTTCCTCACGCTCTGGTCGCCCTCTGCATCGTCGCGGGCGTCGCGCTCGGCCATTTCATGCCGGGCGCCTTCACGCCATCGGCGCCATCGAGATCGCAAAGGTCAATCTGCCGGTCGCGGTGCTGATCTGGCTGATGATCATTCCCATGTTGGTCAAGATCGACTTTTCCGCGCTCGGCGAAGTGCGCCGCCACTGGCGCGGCATCGGCGTCACCCTGTTCATCAACTGGGCGGTCAAACCGTTTTCGATGGCGGCGCTCGGCTGGTTCTTCGTCGGACATCTGTTCCGCCCTGGCTGCCCGCCGACCAGATCAATTCCCTACATCGCTGGCCTGATCCTGTTCGCGGCCGCGCCCTGCACGGCGATGGTGTTCGTCTGGAGCAACCTGACGAAAGGCGAGCCGCATTTCACACTGTCGCAGGTCGCGCTCAACGACACGATCATGGTCTTCGCCTTCGCGCCCATCGTCGGCCTGCTGCTCGGCCTCTCGGCCATCACGGTGCCCTGGAATACGCTGGTCCTTTCGGTCGTCCTCTACATCGTGATCCCGGTGATCGCGGCGCAGATCATGCGGCGCGCCCTGCTGGCGTCGGGCGGCGAGGCGGCGCTTGCGGCCGCGCTGGCGAAGCTGCAGCCTCTGTCGCTGATCGCGTTGCTCGCGACCCTCGTTCTGCTGTTCGGCTTTCAGGGCGAGCAGATCCTGAAACAACCCGCGATCATCGCGTTGCTGGCGATCCCGATCCTGATCCAGGTCTATTTCAACGCGGGCTTCGCCTATCTGCTCAATCGCATCAGCGGCGAACAGCATTGCGTCGCCGGCCCGTCTGCGTTGATCGGCGCAAGCAATTTCTTCGAACTGGCCGTGGCCGCGGCCATCTCGCTGTTCGGCTTCGAATCCGGCGCCGCGCTCGCGACCGTGGTCGGCGTACTGATCGAAGTGCCGGTCATGCTGACGGTCGTCTGGATCGTGAACGGCAGCAAGGAGTGGTACGAGCGAAAGACGCCGGCCGCGGCAGACGCGACGGGAAGCGACCGCCATGCCTGAGACCACGCCCCAGATCGACGAAGCCTCCTTCCATCCGATCGACCGCGAAAAACTGCTCGCGCCGCAAATCTCCACGCACGCGCCGCGCATTCTGCTGCTCTACGGCTCGCTGCGGCAGCGCTCGTTCAGCCGGCTCGCGACAGAAGAGGCCGCGCGAATTCTGGCGCGTTACGGCGCCGAGACCCGCACCTTCGACCCGCACGGCCTGCCGCTTGTCGACGACGCCGGTCCAAATCATCCCAAGGCGAAAGAACTTCTCGATCTCGTGACGTGGAGCGAGGGCATGGTCTGGTGCTCGCCCGAACGCCACGGCGCGATGACGGGCGTGATGAAGACGCAGATCGACTGGATTCCTTTGTCGCTCGGCGCGGTGAGGCCAAGCCAGGGCAAGACGCTGGCGGTCATGCAGGTCTGCGGCGGCTCGCAATCCTTCAACGCCGTCAACCAGCTGCGCATTCTCGGCCGCTGGATGCGCCTCGTCACCATTCCCAACCAGTCGTCGATCGCGAAAGCCTTCATGGAATTCGACGACGACGACCGCATGAAGCCGTCGCCCTATTACGACCGGCTCGTCGACGTGATGGAAGAGCTCATGAAATTCACGCTGCTGACGCGCGACCGCGCCGACTATCTCGTGGACCGCTATTCCGAACGCAAGGAGAGCGCGGAGCAATTGTCGAAGCGCGTCAACCAGCGCGCGATCTGAGCGCGGCGCGACGGCGGTCCCTGGTCTCTCTCGCCAGGCGAAGTGATCCTGTGCGATAGAACACCGAAGATCGGCGAATGCCCGCGCAGGATCGGGGCGAATTCAGATTCAAGCCGCATGCGAGGCCGCGCCGATGAATGTCCTGTCCCGAACCCTTGTCGCCCTGATGCTGCTCGCGCCAGCGAGCGCGCTGGCGCAAGCATCGAAGAATCCGACCCCGCCGCGCGAAACCCAGGCGGCGTTCGACGGTTTCATCGCGAAATTCCGGACGGCGCTGAAGGCCCACGATTCGGCAGCCATCGCCGGAATGACGAAACTGCCCTTCATGGGCGACAAGGCCAATTCCGACGCCGCGCAATTCCGGGCGAAGGCCTATCCGCAATTCCTCACCGCGAAGAATCGCGCGTGCCTTCAGAAAAAGAAGGCCGCCTACGATCGCAACGGCGAGGGGAACGACAGTTTCTTTATATTCTGCGGCGAAAGCATCTTCACCTTCACGAAGACGCCGTCAGGTTTTCTCTTCACGGATGTCGACGCGAACGATTGACGCGCGCGCTCAGCGCTCGACGAACGCCCGGTTACGCTTTTCCAGCTCCTCGCCGTAGCGACGCAGCGCATGGGCTTCCGATAGGCGGCCGATCACGCGGCGGTTCGTATCGTCGGTGACGACGGCGAGCACGTCGGCCTCCTCGGCGGCGAACATGTCGAGCGCATCCTTCACGGTCGCACGCGGCGTCAGATACGCCTTCTGCTGGTGGGCGAGCTTGGCGATAGGTTCGATCGGATCTGTCTCGGCGGCGTGGATGTCGCCGACCAGCACCGAGCCGCAATAGCGCCCGTCCGCATCCGTCAGCATCACTTCCTTGGTCACGCCGAGC
>JACKJE010000046.1 GCA_020638135.1 Methylobacteriaceae bacterium
CGGCCCCTGGATTGCTTCGCTTCCAGACGAAGTCGGCTAGAGTCGACTTCTGTCGGGCTCGCAATGACGGTTTGAGGGGCGACAGGCGCCGCCTGCGTTCCGGCCTTGACGCGCACGCGGCGTTTTTGCTCGCGAACCTCCGGCGCAGGCGCTTTCGGGACTTCTCTCAACTGCGCGACGCGCACATCCTCGTCATCGTCGTCATCGATATCGTTCGACGCGCCGAACACCAGAAGCGCCGCCAGCCGTTGTAATTCGTTGCGCGGCTCCGGCGTCTCGCGCGGGTGGATGCGCGGCATGGGCGGCGCGCGGCGCAAATCCGGCGCGTCGAATTCCTCGATCACCACGCGCTGCGCGGCGTCGCCGAGAAAGAATTCGGTGCGCGCCATTTCCGGCGAGCGGGGAATGAGGATTTCGATCAGCGGGCGCGGCGTCGCATGGGCGATTTCGACCGGCTGGGCGGCGAGCGGCTCGATCGCAGGCGCCGTGGCGACGGTCGCGAGGCCCTGTTGGGCGACCGCGTCGGCGGCCTGCGCGACCGCCTGCAGCGGCGCTTCGGCCGGCAGGATGGCGACGATCTCCGCCGATGTCTCGGCGGCGGCCTCGGCCGGGTTCTTCGGCTTGCGATCGGGCGTGCGGGTGAAGCGCACCCAGCCGGGCTTGCGGCTCTGGCGCTCCACGCGCGCGGCCGCATCGGCCTCGTCCTGCGCGCGGCGCTCGGCCTCGAGGCGGCGCAAGTCCTCCTTGCGGCGTTCGAGTTCGGCGGCCGAGGAGCGGGCGAAGCGGATGTCGCCCGTCGCGGTCTTGGCGACAAGGCCGGGGCGCGGCGACAGGCGGCCGGCCTTCTCGACGGATTTCGAGGCCTTCGCGGTCGCCTTGTCGACGCGCGCCATGGCCATGTCGAGCGACGCGCCCATGGCGACCAGCGGGCCCGGCGGGATGAAGGTCTGCGGCGGCGCCGGCGCGGGCGGCGGAATGGGCGCGGGCCCCAGGCGCGGCGGTTCGACGAACCGCAGCGGCGGGCGCTGCGGATGGCCGTCGGCGGCCACCTCGCGGATCATGACCGGATTGGTGTTGCGCTGCTTCTTGCGCCGGGCCTCCGGCTTGCCGCCGCTCTCGTCCTTGAGGGCGTCGAGCATCTTGGCGATCCAGGCGTCGAAGGTCATGAGAAGGTTCCAGGCACACGCAATACTGCCGTTAGGGTTAACCCGCCGCGGTTAAGGCGTGGTTATTTCGCGGCCTTTTTGTGCGACCGGAATCGTCCACAGGCGATTTTGACCCCTTCGCGTGAGGCGCCTACGACTTGCCTCCCCAAAGATTCGAGTCGGGTCTGCCCATGAAATCGATCAGCCAGCGTATCGCAGAGGAATTGAACGTCGCCACGGGGCAGGTGTCCGCCGCAGTCGAACTTCTGGACGGCGGGGCGACCGTTCCCTTCATCGCGCGCTACCGCAAGGAGGCGACCGGCGCGCTCGACGACACGCAATTGCGCAATCTGGAAGAGCGCCTGCGCTATCTGCGCGAGCTGGAGGAGCGGCGCGCGGCCATCCTCGACAGCGTGAAGGCGCAAGGCAAGCTCGACGCCGCGCTGGAGGCGCAGATCAACGCGGCGGACTCGAAGGCGCGGCTGGAAGACATCTATCTGCCCTACAAGCCCAAGCGCCGCACCAAGGCGCAGATCGCGCGCGAGAACGGGCTGGAGCCGCTGGCGGACGCGCTGATGGCTCATCCCGAGCGCGATCCGAAGGCGCAAGCGGCGGGATTCGTGAAGGCGGAAGCCGTCGAGACGCCGGAGGCGGCGCTGGAAGGCGCGCGCGCCATTCTGGTCGAACGCTTCGCCGAGGACGCCGAACTGATCGGCCGTCTGCGCGAAGACTTCTGGAAGCGCGGGGTCCTCACCACCAAGGTGCGCGACGGCAAGGCCGAGGCCGGCGCAAAATTCGCCGACTATTTCGATTTCTCGGAGCCGCTGACAAAGCTGCCCTCGCACCGCATCCTCGCGGTCATGCGCGGCGAGCGCGAAGAAGTTCTGGACCTGCGCATGGTCGCGGACCCCGCGGCCGACCCTGCTTCGCGCGTTGCCGGCCCGTATGAACTCGCGATTGCTGCGCGCGTTGGCGTGTCCGACCGCGGTCGTCCCGGCGACAAATGGCTTGTCGATTGCGTGCGCTGGGCCTGGCGCACCAAGATCGAGATGCAACTCGCGGTCGACCTGCGGCTGCGGCTGTGGACTCACGCGGAAGACGAGGCGGTGCGGGTCTTCGGCGCGAACCTGCGCGACCTCTTGCTGGCCGCGCCCGCCGGCGCGCGCGCGACCATGGGGCTCGATCCCGGCTTCCGCACCGGCGTGAAAGTCGCGTTGGTGGACGCGACCGGCAAGGTGACAGCGACCACCGCCATCTATCCGCACGAACCGCAGAGACGCTGGGACGAGAGCCTCGCCGCGCTCGCGGCGCTGTGCGCCCGGCACAATGTCGACCTCATCGCGATCGGCAATGGCACGGCGTCGCGCGAGACGGATCGCCTGGTCGCCGATCTCCTCAAGAAGCATCCGCAGATCAAGGCGACGAAGGTCGTGGTGTCGGAGGCCGGCGCGTCCGTCTATTCGGCGTCCGCCTATGCGGCTGCCGAACTGCCGGAGCTCGACGTGACGCTGCGCGGCGCGGTGTCGATCGCGCGGCGCCTGCAGGACCCGCTCGCCGAACTCGTAAAGGTCGAGCCAAAAGCGATCGGCGTCGGCCAGTACCAGCACGATGTCGCCGAGCACAAGCTCAATCGCTCGCTCGACGCGGTCGTGGAAGACTGCGTCAACGCGGTGGGCGTGGACGTGAATACGGCGTCGGCCAAACTCTTGGCGCGCGTGTCGGGCGTCGGCGAGAGCCTTGCGGAGTCCATCGTCAGCTATCGCAACGAGGCGGGCTCGTTCCGCAATCGCGCGGCTTTGAAGAAAGTGCCGCGCCTCGGCGCGCGCGCGTTCGAATTGTCGGCCGGCTTCCTGCGCATCAATGGCGGCGAGGACCCGCTCGACCGCTCCGGCGTGCATCCGGAAGCCTATCCGGTCGTACGGCGCATCGCGCAAAAGGCGGGCGCCGACGTGTCGACGCTGATCGGCAATTCCAAGATCCTGTCGTCGTTGAAGCCCGCCGATTTCACCGACGCGACCTTCGGCCTGCCGACCGTGGTCGACATTTTCAAGGAGCTGGAGAAGCCGGGCCGCGATCCGCGTCCGGCTTTCAAGACCGCCGATTTCAGGGAAGGCGTCGAGACGATTTCCGATCTCAAGCCCGGCATGATCCTTGAGGGCGTAGTGACGAATGTCGCGGCCTTCGGCGCCTTCGTCGATGTCGGCGTGCATCAGGACGGGCTGGTGCATGTCTCCGCCATGAGCCGCAACTTCGTGAAAGACCCGCGCGAAGTCGCCAAGCCCGGCGACATCGTGAAGGTGAAGGTTCTCGACGTCGATGTTCCGCGCAAGCGCATTGGATTGACGATGCGGCTCGATGACGCCGCCGAACCGCGCAAGCCCGGTCAGCGGCAGGGCGACCAGATGACGCGCGGCCAGGAGCGTTTCGCGCGCCAGCCCGAGCGCAAGCAGGATGCCGGCGGCGCGCTGGCCGCGGCGCTCGCCAAGGCGCAGGCGCGGCGGGGCTAGAACACAGCCGGGACCGCGAGCCTTCGGCCGCAATCAATCGGCGTTGGGACATCGCGGCATGTGCCGGCCGGAGGCCGGCGGTCCCGGCGCCGATTCGCTTGCGCGTGTCGGTGCGCTATCTTGAGCCATGGAGGACAGCCGATGACGACGACCGAAGAGAAACGCTCGGCGTTTCGCGCGCTGCATGCCGAGGGATGCTTCGTCATTCCCAATCCGTGGGACGCCGGCAGCGCGCGCATGCTGCAGCATCTCGGTTTCAAGGCGCTCGCCTCGACGAGCGCGGGCTTCGCCTGGACGATCGGCCAGCCGGATTATCGCGTCAGCCGCGCCGCCGCGCTCGCGCATCTCGCGCTGCTCTCCGCCGCCGTCGACGTGCCGGTCAATGCGGATTTCGAATCCGGTTTCGCAGCCACGCCCGAGGGCGTCGCCGAGAGCGTGCAGCTCGCGATCGAGGCGGGGGTCTCCGGGCTTTCCATCGAAGACCGCGATCTCGAGCGCGGGCGGCTCTACGACACGGCGATGGCGCTCGAACGGCTGCGCGCGGCGCGCGCCGCGATTGTCGACAGCCTCGCTGATGTCCTGCTGGTCGCGCGCACGGAAATCCTGCTGATCGAGCCGGACGAAATCACGCGCGCCATCGACAGCCTTGTCGCCTTCGCGGACGCCGGCGCCGATTGCCTGTATGCGCCGGGCGTGCGCAAGCGCGAAGATATTGCGGCGATGGCGCGGGCGGTCGCGCCGAAGTCGCTCAACGTGCTGGCGATCGACCCGACCATGACGCTCGCCGAACTCGCCGATCTCGGCGTGCGGCGGATCAGTATCGGCGGCGCGCTCGCCCGCGTCGGCTGGGCGGCGACCGTCGCCGCCGCCAAGGAGCTTCGGGACGGCTCGTTCACGCCGCTCGCCGGCGGCATGCCGTCGAAAGAGCTCAATGGCGTGTTTGCGGGATTTCCCGCGTAGGCGAGCGTTTTCACGATTCCTCATGCTGAGGAGCGGGCGGAGCCCGCGTCTCGAAGCATGGCCGGATTATGCGCGGTGCGGCCATCCTTCGAGACGCGCTGCTACGCAGCGCTCCTCAGGATGAGGATTCGTGTATTGGCTCCGGTCTTCGTCCCCCATAAACTCGTCGCCAAATTCAGGGAGGACGCGCCGTGAACGAACACGTCGCCATCAAGTCGAACTACGATTTTGCAGCCGTGCGCGCTGCCATGCAGCGCTATGTCGACGGCGACATTCTCGCCGGCGTGTCGTGGGCGCTGCTCGAGGGGCGCGACATCGTCGACATGCAGGCGGTGGGCTTTTCCGATCGCGAGACGCAGGCGCCGTTGCGCTTCGACCACATCTTTCGCGCCTTCTCCAACACCAAGCTGGTCACGTCCTGCGCGATCATGCTGCTGGTGGAGGAGGGCAAGCTGCGGCTCGACGATCCGATCGAGGCCTACATTCCGCAGCTCGGCAACCGCCGCGTGCTGAAGGCGGGCGCGGCCGATATCGGCGACACGGAGCCTGCGCGGCGTTCGATCACGGTGCGCGATCTCCTGTCGCATCAGGCGGGGCTGAGCTACGGCATTTTCGATCCGGGAACGCCGATTTTCACAGCCTATAACGCGCGCAAGGTTCTCAATCCCTTGACGCCGCTGGCCGACATGATCGATCAGCTGGAGCAGCTGCCGCTGATCTTCCATCCCGGCGAGAACTGGGAATATTCGGTCGCCACCGACGTGCTGGGGCGGCTCGTGGAAGTCGTCTCGGGCCAGGCTTTCGACGCCTTCATCAAGGCGCGCATTTTCGATCCGCTCGGCATGGTCGACACCGGTTTCTATGCGCCGCCGGAAAAGCAGGACAGGCTCGTCGGCTATTACAAAGGGGCGGACCTGCTCGATCCCACGAAGCCCGGCCTGACGAAACTCGAGAACTCGCCTTATCCCGGCGCCTATCTCCAGCCGCTTCCGCGCCTCTCGGGGGGCGGCGGGCTGGTGACGACGATGTCGGACATGATCGCGCTTATACGCGCGCTGCTGCCGGGCGGGCCTCGTCTGCTCAAAGACGAGACGATCGACGAGATGATGCGCAACCAGTTGCCGGGCGGCCAGTGGATCCGCTTTGCGATGCTGGGCGCGATGCCCGGCAAGGCCTACGGTCTCGGCGGCGCGGTGACGGCCGAGCCAGGTCCGCTCGATCCGCCGTCGGCGGCTGGCGAATTCCAGTGGGGCGGGGTGGCCGGCACGCACTGGTTCATCAACCCACGCCAGAATGTCGCGGGCGTCGTCATGGCGCAGCGCTACATGGCCTTCTGGAACCCGTTCTTTTTCGATTTCAAGCGGCAGGCCTATGCGGCGATGAAGCGTTAAGGCGAGCGGGCGCGCGTAACCTTCCGTTCGCCCTGCGGCGCCGGCGCGCTTGCATCGGCGGCCTGCTTGCGGTCCTTTCGGGGCCGAAGCCTGAAGGAATCACGCATGGCCGCCAATATCGACCCGCGCGCCGGACAGATCGCCGACCCGCACCACCTGATCGACGTTTCACGCCTCGTCACAGCCTATTTCGCGGCCAAGCCCGATCCGGCCGAGCCGTCGCAGCGCGTCGCTTTCGGCACCTCGGGCCATCGCGGCTCGGCCTTCGATACGGCGTTCAACGAGAACCACATTCTCGCGACCTCGCAGGCCATCTGCGATTACCGACGCGCGAAAGGGATCGACGGGCCGCTGTTCGTCGGCGCCGATACGCATGCGCTGTCCGCGCCGGCGCTCGTCAGCGCGCTCGAAGTGTTTGCGGCCAATGACGTGACCGTTGTCATCGACGAGAAGAGCGGCTACACGCCGACGCCCGTCGTCTCGCACGCCATCCTCGCCTACAATCGGGGACGCACGGCGCATCTCGCCGACGGCGTCGTCATCACGCCTTCGCATAATCCGCCGCAAGACGGAGGGTTCAAATACAATCCGCCAAACGGCGGGCCGGCCGACGGCGACGTGACCGCCGTCATCGAGAAGAACGCCAACGCCATGTTGGCGGCCGGCATGGCCGGCGTGAAGCGCGTGACGCTGGCGCGCGCGCTCGCCTCCGATTTCGTCAAGCGGCGTGACTACATCACGCCCTATGTGAACGACCTCGCTTCCGTGCTCGACATGGAT
>JACKJE010000047.1 GCA_020638135.1 Methylobacteriaceae bacterium
TGCGTCGTCTCGATGAAATCGTGGCTGTCCTTCAGCCGGCCGAGAACCACGACCTTCGGCGTCGACATGCGCTGCAGAACAGCGACGATCGACAGAACCGCCGCCAGCATCATGCCGTCGACGACGCCGAGGATCATCACGCCGAGCGCTGCGGCGAGCGCTATGTACTGGTCGCGGTCGATGCGCCAGAGGCGCGCGAGCGGCGCGGGATCGAGCGGATGCAGGAGGGCGACGATGACGACCGCCGCGAGAACGGGTTGCGGCAATCGCGCGATAGAGGTTCCGGCGCCGGCGACGAGCACGATCATCGCAAGCCCGGCGACAAGGCCCGCGAGCCGCGAATGCGCACCGGCGGCCTCGTTGGCGGAGGAGGCCGAAAAGCCGGCGCCGACCGGCATGCCGCGCACGAGCCCCGACAGCACGTTCGCCGCGCCGAGCGCCAGCAATTCGCGATTGGAATTGAGCCAGTCGCCGTGACGCAAGGCCAGATTGCGCATCGAGCCCCAGGATTCGGCATAGATGATGAGAAAGAGCGGCGCGGCGACTTCCGCCAGCCGCGTCCACTCGCGCCAGGCGAGGTCCGGCAGGCCGGGCCATGCCGGAACCATATCGATCGCGCCCACGAGTTTGACGCCACGCGCCGGCAGGTCGAGGCCATAAGACAGCAGCACGCCGGCGACGAGTACGATGAAGGCGCCGGGCAAGAGCGGAAAGCGCCGCAGCGCCAGCAGCGCGCCAAGCGCGACGGCGCCGACCGACAGACTCGTCATGTTCCAGTCGGCGAAGCGGCGCGCGACCGCGCCGAGAACGACGAAAGGATTTCCCGAAACGCCGTCGAGCCCGAGGATTGCCGGCGTCTGTCGCGCGACGATCGTGACCGCGAGGCCGAACGCGAAGCCGCGCAGGACGGGGCGCGATATGAAATTCGACAGCCGCCCGAGCCCGAGCGCGCCCGCAATCACGAAAAAGACGCCTGCGAGCAGGACGGCGCCGAAAGCCAGCGCATCGCGATGAGCCTGCGGTGAGTAGAAAAGGACCGAGGCGGCGACAATGGCGGCGGACGAGGAGGTCGGCGAGACGATGGCGAAGCGCGAACGTCCGACGGCCGCGTAGACGAACAGACCGACGACCGCCGCGAATAGCCCATGCTGCGGCGCGAGGCCTGCGATAGACGAATAGGCCACCGCCTCGGGCAGAAGGAGGCCGGCGACCGACAGGCCCGCGATCAGATCGTAGCGCATGGACCCACCGCTTTCCCGGATCGCGGACGCAAGTCAACGGCCTGAATCAAGCATGCCTTCCTGTTCATGCGCGAGAATTTCGCGGGCGCGAAGCGCCAGGCGGTCGACGAGCGCTTCGAGCTGGGCGCGCTCGTCTGCGGAGAACGGAGCCAGCAGGGCGTCATTGGTCGCCCGCGCCGCCGCGATCATGCGCCCATAGGCGCGCACGCCCGACTTTGTCAGGCTGATGAGCGTCTCCCTGTTGTCGCGCGGATTGACCCGACGCTGCACGACGCCGCGTCTTTCGAGCGCGGAGACGGTGCGGCTCAACCGCGTCTTGTCGAGCGCGAGGCCGCGCGCGAGCTCGTTGAGCGTGCAGGGCGCACGCAGGCCGAGTTCGGCGAGCGCGCCCCACTCGCCGACGGATATGTCGAGCAGGCGGCGGTAGCGCAGAGCCGCAGCGCGGCGCAGCACGTTGGAGAGGATGAGAACGCGCCGCGCGACGAAGGCGTCGACCGGCGTCGCGGGCTGCGGATCGGACGCGGATCTGGCGACGGTCATGCCGCACCGGACCAGATGCGTCGCGCGAATGCAATAGTTGACAACGGCAACTACTTGCCTAGACTTTTCCCAATGACGCGCGCGCCGACGCAGCGGGCGCGACACCGGGAGAACGCCATGGACGAACGCGTCGCGCGCGACGAGGGCACGGCTTACGAGCTGCCGCCGGCGACTATCAAGGACGAGCTGGTGCGGGTCGGGCGCGGGACGCCGATGGGCGAATTGCTGCGCCGCTACTGGCATCCGGTCGGCCTCGTCGGCGACGCCGCCAATGTGCCCAGGAAGGTACGCGCGCTTGGCGAGGATCTCGTGCTGTTTCGCGACGGCGCGGGCCGCGCCGGCCTCCTGCACGCGCGCTGCCGCCATCGCGGCACCACCCTCTATTACGGCAAGGTGGAGCCGCAGGGCATTCGCTGCTGCTATCACGGCTGGCTGTTCGACGCGCAGGGCCATTGCCTCGAACAGCCCTGCGAGCCGGATGGCGGCCTGTTCAAGCAGGCGGCGCGCCAGCCCTGGTATCCGGTCGAAGAGCGCTACGGCATGATCTGGGCCTATATGGGCCCACCCGACCGCAAGCCCGTGCTGCCGCGTTACGAGTGCCTGGAAAACATGGATGAGGGCGAATTCGTAGAGGCCGACGATACGTCGCTCGGCGGCGGCGGGCCTGTCATCATCCCGTGCAACTGGCTGCAGCACTACGAGAACGTGGTCGATCCCTTCCACGTGCCGATCCTGCACGGCTCCTTCTCCGGCGCGCAGTTCACGCAGACCATGGCGCCCATGCCGCAGGTGACGTTCGAAATGTCTTCGCGCGGCGTGACGGTGCGCTCGACGCGCAAGGCGGAGAACGGAAAGACCTTCTATCGCGTAACCGAAGCCGCATTGCCGACGCTGCGCGTCGTTCCCAATCCACGCGTCGCGCAATATGCGCGTGTCGAATCGATCGGCTGGGTTCTACCGATCGACGACGAAACCTTCCGCATCTACGTCGCAGGCCGCGTCAAGCAGAAGGGCGACATCGGCCGCATGCGCTCGAAGATGAACGGCAAGTTCTGGTGGGAGCTGAGCGAGAAGGAGCATCAGCAATTCCCCGGCGACTACGAGGCGCAAGTCGGCCAGGGGCCGATCACGATCCATTCGGAAGAACGTTTCGTGCAATCGGACCGCGGCGTCGTGATGATCCGGCGCATGCTGCACGACCAACTCGACCGTATTTCGCGCGGCGAGGATCCGATCGGGGTCAGTTTCGACCCGAACGCTGCGCCGGTGGAATTCGAAGCCGGCAATTACATCAGGGATTGAGAGGGAGTCCTTGCCATGAACACACCGTCGCTGAAAGCGGCGCGTCTTTTCGCGTCCGCCGTCCTTGCATTCGGTCTCGGCGCGTCGGTTGCCCGCGCGGACGATCCCGGCGTCACGTCGACAAGCGTGACCATCGGCCAGACCGCGCCGCTGAGCGGCCCCGTGTCGGCCTATTCGACCTTCAGCCGCGCCTCGCTCGCCTATTTCGACATGATCAATGCGAAGGGCGGCGTCGCCGGACGCACCGTCAAGCTTATCAGCGTCGATGATTCCTACAGCCCGCCGAAGACGGTCGAGCAGACGCGCAAGCTCGTCGAGGGCGATCAGGTCTTCGCGATCTTCGCGCCGGTCGGTGGCGCTTCGGCCAAGGCGGTGCAGAAATATCTGAACGGCAAGGAGACGCCGCAATTCCTGATCCAGTCCACCCTGCCCTCGTGGAACAATCCGAAGGAATTCCCTTGGTCGATCGCGGGACTGCCAGCGACCGACATCGAAGTCTCGATGTATGCGCGCTGGATCAGGAAACACATGCCGAAGGCGCGCATCGCGATCCTGTACCAGAACGACGACTACGGCCGCGCCTATCTGACCGCGATGACCGATGAAATGAAGGGAACGCCGGCGTCGGTCGTAGCTTCCGAAGCTTTCAACATCACCGATCCGACCGTCGATTCGCAAATCGTGCGCCTCGCCGACACGAAGGCCGACGTTCTGCTGATCGGCGCGACCGCGCGGCAGACGATCCAGACGCTGAAGAAGGCGGCCGAAATGAAATGGAAGCCGCAGATCTTCATCGCCTATCCCGCCGCCAATATCGAGCGTACCTACAAGGTCGCGGGCGTCGATCTCGCCAAGGGCGTGATCTCCTCGTCCGTGTTCAAGGACCCGAGCGATCCCGCTGTCGCCAACGACAAGGACGTGAAGGATTATTTCGCCTTCATGGCGAAGCACTATCCCGCCGGCGACAAGCTCGATACGCTCAATGTCGCCGCCTATGTCGAAGGCGAGATATTCGCCGAAACGTTGCGCCGTATCGGTAAGGACCTGTCCCGCAAGACGTTTCTCGGCAAGGCTACAACGCTCAATGGCTTCAAGCCGCCCATGCTGCGCGACAGCGTGGTTGTGCGCACGGATCCGTCGAATTACACGATCTTCCGCTCGATGCAGCTGCTGCAGTTCGACGGCAAGCAGAATCTTGCGATCGCGACGCCGTGAGGCGGTACGGGGGAGTGCAAACCTTCATCCTGAGGAGCGCCGCAGGCGCGTCTCGAAGGATGGCCAGATCAGGCGGTTTGGCCATCCTTCGAGACGCCGCGCTTGCGCGCGGCTCCTCAGCATGAGGGTATGTGCGGTGGCCTACGCCGTCTTCTTATCCTCACGGGCCTTCATGAAGGCGTCGTGGCGCGCTTTCAGGTCGCCGGCCAGCGCATCTGCGATTAGCTTCTTCGTCTCCGGCACGCCGTAGAGCGCCACGAACGACCCGAAGCGTGGGCCGCGGTCTTCGCCGAGCAACGTCTGGTAGAGCATGTTGAAGAAGTCGTTCGACACGCCCGGTCGCTCCGGCGTCGCGGTCTTGGCCTTGAAATCCTGATAGCGCGGCGTGGCGCGCCCGACATCGTAGAGATGCGTCTGAATGCCTTCCGCGCTGGCGTCGGCCGGCAGCGCATCGAGCATGGCGGCGACGCGCGCGAGAACGTCGCGCTCGACATCGTCGGGCAGGCGGTACTTTTTCTCCAGCCGCACGAAGTCCCGGAAATAAGCGACAGCATAGCCGACGAGCTGGTCGAGCTTCGGATGGTTCTCCGGAGAGGCGCCTGTCGCGTAGCGTCTCAGGAAGCCCCAGAGCACCGAGGCGTCCTCGCTGTTGGCGACCGCGGCGAGGTTCAAGAGCATGCCGAAGGAAATGCTCGTCCCATGCGCATTGCCTTCGCCGGGGTGATGCAGGACCTCGGCTTCCGGCGGATTGCCATTGTGGATGTGCCAGACGGGATTGCCGAGCCGCTCCTTCCACGCCTGGTTCGGGTATCGGTCGAGAAAGCCCAGATATTCGTCGACCGTGCGCGGGATGACGTCGAAATAGAGGCGCTTGGCCGCCGTCGGCTTCTGGAACATGAATTGCGCGAGGCTTTCCGGGCTCGCATAGGTCAGCCATTCCTCGATCGTCAGGCCATTGCCTTTGGACTTGGAAATCTTCTGACCCTTCTCGTCGAGGAAGAGTTCGTAATTGAAGCCTTCGGGCGGCGTTCCGCCGAGCGCGCGTACGATCGAGCCGGACAGCTTTACGGAATCGATCAGGTCCTTGCCGGCCATTTCGTAGTCGACATCAAGCGCATACCAGCGCATCGCCCAGTCCGGCTTCCATTGCAGCTTGCAATGGCCGCCGGTGACGGGCGTTTCGTAGAGGTCGCCGGTCTTCGGGTCCTTCCAGGAAATCGTCCCCTTCGTCGCATCATGCGATTCCAGCGGCACCTGCATCACATGGCCTGACACGGGATGGATCGGCAGGAAGGGCGAATAGGTGCCGGCGCGTTCCTCTCGAAAGGTCGGCAGCATGATCTTCATGACGGCGTCGTAGCGTGCGAGCATGTGCAGGAGCGCGGCGTCGAACCGGCCGCTCTTGTAGTACTCGGTCGAGGACGCGAATTCGTACTCGAAGCCGAAGGCGTCCAGAAACGCCCGCAGCCGCGCGTTGTTATGCGCGCCGAAGCTCGCGTGCGTGCCGAAGGGATCGCGCACCTGCGTCAGCGGCTTGTGCAGGTCCTCAGCCAGCATGTCCTTGTTGGGCACGTTGTCTGGAACCTTGCGCAGCCCATCCATATCGTCGGAGAAGGCGAGAAGCCTCGTCTTGACCTTGCCCTCCGTCAGAACCTCGAAGGCGCGGCGCACCATGGTCGTGCGCGCGACCTCGCCGAAGGTGCCGATATGCGGCAGGCCCGACGGCCCGTAGCCCGTCTCGAACAGGACCTCGTCCTTCGGCTGCTTCTCCAGCCGCGCGACCAGTTTGCGCGCTTCCTCGAACGGCCAGGCCGGCGAGACGCGGGCGGCTTCGAGGAGGGTCTGGGGCGCAATGGGATCGGCGGACATGATTTTCCTGCGGTTTTGAAGCCGCGGAAACTAGGGAGAGCGGGCTTTCAGGTCAAATTTGGCCACGCTCGCGCCGCCAGCGGCAGGGATTGGCCCCCATCGCGGCTCGGAAATGCGCGTTGAACGTCGACAAATCACCAAAGCCGGCGTCGAAGGCGATTTCGGAGATCGGTCGGTCGGTGGCGGCAATCGCAGCCCCGGCGCGACGCAGGCGTGTCAGCAGCAAATAGCGATAGGGCGTCAGCCCAACGACGCGGGCAAACGAGCGCAGGAAATGAAACTTGCTCACGCCTGCGATCGCCGCGAGCCGATCGAGATCGAGCGCCTCGTCCGCATGGGTTTCGATGAAGCGCAGGACGTCCGCGACACGGCGCTTGTCGCGCGCGGCGATCCTCCCCCTTGTCGCCGGCGCGCCGGCAGCTGTTCGCGCAGCGGCATGGGCGAAGCGGATCGCCGCCTCCTCGGTCGCCAAGGCCTGCGCGTCGACGAGCGCTTCC
>JACKJE010000048.1 GCA_020638135.1 Methylobacteriaceae bacterium
CTGCGGGAGAAGGAGGGCGCCGTCTTTCCCGTACGGCTTGCTGCCACCGCCACCGTTTGCCGCGACCGCCCGACCACTGTATCCCCACGCGCATGACCTCGCCCGTTCGCCATGTCTTCGAAGTCGCGCCTGATCATGCCGGGCAGCGGCTCGACCGGTTTCTGGCCGAGCGGCCCGAACTGGTCGAGACGCATATTTCCCGGACGCGCGTGAAAGCTCTGGTCGAGGAGGGGCGCGTCGCGATCGACGGGGCGCCGGCGCGGGCGGTTTCGGCCAAGGTCGCCGCCGGCGCGACGGTTGCGGTCGAAATCCCGCCCGCTGCGCCTGCCGAGCCGGCGCCTGAAAACATCCCGTTGAATGTCGTCTTCGAGGACGACCATCTCATCGTCATCGACAAGCCGGCCGGCCTCGTCGTGCATCCCGCCGCCGGCCATGAGAGCGGCACGCTGGTCAATGCGCTGATTGCCCATTGCGGGGCGAGCCTGTCGGGGATCGGCGGCGTGAAGCGGCCGGGCATCGTGCATAGGCTCGACAAGGACACGTCCGGCCTGCTGGTCGTCGCCAAGACGGACCGGGCGCATCGCAAGCTCACCGCCCTCTTTGCCGATCACGGGCGCTCGATGCCCTTCCTGCGCGAATATCTGGCGATCGTCTGGGGCGCGCCGGACCGCAAGACCGGGTTTGTCGACGCGGCAATAGGCCGCCACCAGACGCAGCGCGAGAAGATGACGGTCGTGCACGGCGACAAGGGCAAGGCGGCGGTCACACACTGGCGCGTGCTGGAGACGTTTGGCGCGGACAAGACGGGCAAGCCGGTCGCGTCTCTCGTCGCCTGCCAGCTCGAGACCGGGCGCACGCACCAGATCCGGGTGCACATGGCCCATATCGGCCATCCCTTGGTCGGCGATCCCGCCTATGCGACGGGGTTCCGCACCAAGGAGAAGCTGCTGCCGGAGGCGGCGCGCGCCGCCATCGCAGCGCTCGGCAGGCAGGCGCTGCATGCCGCGCGGCTGGAATTCCCGCATCCCGTCAGCGGGGACGATCTCGCCTTCGAAAGCCCCGCGCCAGCCGATTTCGCCAAAGTGCTGGCGGCGCTGGCGGAGACGCAGGCTGAGCGGTAACCCTAAAGCCGCCAAAAGGTTACGGATTTTTAACGCGCGGCGGACGGCGTCTGCCCTCTTTCGGCCACGGTCCGCCCGCCCTATATCTGCGTGTTGCGGTCGGCGTTTTCGCGGCCGCCCAATGGCCCGCCGCAACGGGGGCCCCGGAGGAGAAGATGGCTGCTGCCCTTCCTGTGATCGCCAGCGAAAGCGGGCTTTCGCGTTATCTCACTGAAATTCGCAAGTTTCCGCTCCTGGAGCCGGAGCAGGAATACATGCTCGCCAAGCGTTGGCGCGAGCACGAGGATTCTGCCGCCGCCCACAAACTCGTCACCTCGCATCTGCGCCTCGTCGCCAAGATCGCCATGGGCTATCGCGGCTACGGCCTGCCGATCGGCGAAGTCGTGTCCGAAGGCAACGTCGGCCTGATGCAGGCGGTCAAGCGTTTCGAGCCCGACAAGGGCTTCCGCCTGGCGACTTACGCCATGTGGTGGATCCGCGCCGCCATTCAAGAGTACATCCTGCGCTCGTGGTCGCTCGTGAAGATGGGCACGACCGCGAACCAGAAGAAGTTGTTCTTCAACCTGCGCAAGGCCAAGAGCCAGATTTCCGCGCTCGAGGAGGGCGATCTTCGCCCCGAGAACGTCAAGGCGATCGCGCGCAAGCTCGGTGTCAGCGAGCAGGAAGTGACCGAGATGAACCGCCGCCTCGGCGGCGACGCCTCACTCAACTCGCCGCTGCGCGGCGACGGCGAGGCCGAATGGCAGGACTGGCTGGTCGACGACAGCGCCAGCCAGGAGACGATCCTCGCCGAGCACGAGGAGAGCGACAATCGCCTGACCGCGCTGCGCGGCGCGCTCAAGGTGCTCAACGAGCGCGAACGCCGCATCTTCGAGGCGCGGCGCCTGCGCGACGAGCCCCTGACGCTCGAGGAGCTGTCGGAAGAGTTCGGCGTGTCGCGCGAGCGTGTCCGCCAGATCGAGGTGCGCGCCTTCGAGAAGGTGCAGGCCGCGGTGCGCGAAGGCGTCGCCAGGCTCGAGACCGCTCCGGCGCAGATTGCGTCGCCGAAGGCGAAGATCGAGGCCCACGCGCGCTGAGAAAGCGCGGTCCTAAACGCAAGAGGCGGCGCGCGAGCGCCGCCTTTTTTGTCGCCGGTATGCGGGCGATTACTTTTGCTGCGCCCAGACGCTCAAGGCGTCGTTGATGACGCGGTCGCCGGAGGCCCCCTTTTCGAGGCTGAACTTGGCGATCCGGCCGTTGGTCAGCGCCAGCGGCACGTCGAGCCAGCCGCGCGTCTTGAGGAGATCCTCGTTGCGGGCCTCCATGTCGCCGCGCGCGAGGCCGACGAGATAGTAGGTGTCGGTGATCGGCACGGGCACGCCGGCGAGCGGATCGCCGTTGGCCATGTCCTCGCGCCGCATCTGGACCGCGCCGATCTGCTTCACGCCGGGCAGCACGCTGCCTTGCCCCAGCGAGAAGCGAATCTCGATCGTGTGCGAGGCGTTGAGCGAAGCTTCCATGTTCTTGCGGAGGTCGATCGTCATCCGCACCTTGGCGTCGGGAATGTCGACGTCGGCATGGACGGCTGTGCCGAGCGGCTGGCCGGGCCCGCCCGGGACATTGTCGAGCCGCCAGACGACCGAGCCGATGTAGGTCTTGACCTTTTCCGTGGTCTCCGGCGCTTCGAGCAGAAGTGCGGCGCGATGGGCGACCGCCAGCGGCGGCTGGTTTTGCGCGGGCGTCGGCGCGGGCGTTGTCTCGGTCTTCTCGGCGGGCGCCGAGGGGGCCTCGCCGCCGACCCGGCCCGCGATCTTGCCGGAGGGCGGCGTCTCCGCAGGCGCAGTCGGCGCGGGCCGCAGGCGCGCGAGATCCTCGGGACGGCCCTTCAGCTTGATCGCGAGGCCGGCGATCAGCAGGGCGACGCCGACCACGACGCCGCCGACGATCCACAGCCTGTTGCCACGGCCGTTCTGGGTCGCAGGGCCCGGCGCGGCGGGGCGCGGCGCCTCGCGCGGCCGTGGCGTCTTCAGCGCGGGCGGCGTTTCGAGCTCGTTGTCCGCCTGGGCCGCGTCGCCGAGCGCATTGTCATCAGCCGGCTCCTGCCTGGCTTTCTCCTGCTCCACCTTTTCAGATTCGGCTTTTCGGGCAGCCTTTTCAGCCTCGACGGCCTCCGGCGGACGGAAGGAGAAGGGTTTCGGCGGCGCCGACGGAATAGGCGCGGGGGCCGGGGCGCCGGGGCGCGGCACGGCAGGCCGGGGCGGCAGCGGCGGAAGTGTCGGTTTGGGCGGCGCGGGCCTGGTCGGTTCCACCTGGGCCGATTCGGCCTTGGCTGGCTCTGACTTGGCCGGCTCTTGCTTGCCTGCCTCGGGCTTCGGCGGCGCAGCCGGCGTCTCGGGCGCTTCGGCGGTGTCGGGCCCCTTGGCGATTTCGGCTGCGGCCTTGCCGGCGATTTCAGCTTCCAGCCGCGCGACGGCTTCGTCCAACGTGTTGGTTTCGCGGGCGATGTCGGCTTCGGCGATCGGCGGCTGAATAGCCTGCAACTGGCCGATCAGCGCCTTGCGGGCGCGGTCGTAGATCGAGCGGCGCGCATCGGCGCTGGAGTCGGAGAGAGCGCCGACCGCTCGCGACAGAAGTGGATAGTAATCGGCCATCCGCGCTTAAGACCATTCCCGCTGTTATGCGTCAATCCTGGAACGGGTTGTGAACCAGTATCGTATCGTCGCGCTCGGGACTTGTCGAAAGCAAGGCGACAGGGGCGTCGATCAGTTCCTCGATGCGCCGGACATATTTGATCGCCTGCGCCGGCAGGTCGGCCCAGGAGCGCGCGCCGCCGGTCGTACCGCTCCAGCCCTCGATCTCTTCGTAGACCGGCTGGATACGGGCCTGCTGGGATTGCGAGGCCGGCAGGCGGTCGATCGGCTTGCCGTCGAGAATATAGTGCGTGCAGACCTTGATGGTTTCGAAACCGTCGAGAATGTCGAGTTTGGTGAGCGCGATACCGTCGATGCCGGACGTCTTGACGACCTGGCGGGTCAGCACGGCGTCGAACCAGCCGCAGCGGCGCGGGCGGCCGGTATTGGTGCCGAATTCGCGGCCGCGCTCGCCGATCAGGCGACCGATCTCGTCATGCAGCTCGGTCGGGAAGGGCCCGCCGCCGACGCGCGTCGTATAGGCCTTGGCGATGCCGAGCACATAGCCGATGGCGCGCGGCCCCATGCCCGAGCCCGCGGCAGCATTGGCGGCGACCGTGTTTGACGAAGTAACGAAGGGATAGGTGCCGTGGTCGACGTCGAGCAGCGCGCCCTGCGCGCCCTCGAACAGGATGCGCTTGCCGCCGCGCCGGGCGGTGGCGAGAATGTCCCAGACTGCGTCCATGTAGGGCAGGAGTTCGCCGGCGACGGCAAGCAGTTCATCGCGCAGCGTCGCGCCGGAGATTTCCGGCAGGCCGAGGCCGCGGCGCAGCGGATTGTGGTGGGCGAGCAGGCGCGCGATCTTGTCGTCGAGCGTGTCGGGCTCGGCAAGATCGGTCAGGCGGATGGCGCGGCGGCCGACCTTGTCTTCGTAGGCGGGGCCGATGCCGCGCTTGGTCGTCCCGATCTTGACGCCCTCGGTGGAGGCCTCTTCGCGATGGCCGTCGAGCTCGCGATGAATCGACAGGATCAGCGGGACATTGTCGGCGATCTTGAGATTGTCCGGGCCGACATGCACGCCCTGAGCGCGCAGCTTGCGGATTTCCTCGACGAGGTGATGCGGGTCGACGACGACGCCATTGCCGATGATCGACAGCTTGTTCGGCCGCACGATGCCCGAGGGCAGCAGCGCCAGCTTGTAGACCGCGCCGTCGATGACCAGCGTATGGCCGGCATTGTGGCCGCCCTGGAAGCGCACCACGACATCAGCCTCGACCGACAGCCAGTCGACGATCTTGCCCTTGCCCTCGTCGCCCCACTGGGCGCCGACCACCACAACGTTCGCCATAGTTTGCGCTTTCTCCGCAATCGCTCAATCAGGCGCGCAAAACAAAACCCCGGCGCAAGGGCCGGGGTCCATTGCGGGCGTCCCATAGCGGAAAAACGGGCGGCGGGGAAGGGGATTGCGCGAAAGGCGGCGCCTTGCCGACGGATCTGCCCAAGGCCGAGGCGCAACAGTCCAGTTTTTGGGCGACGGCGCCTGCGGATTGCGCGGCGCTTCAAAGACCGTTGCGACTAGCGCATGGTATGGTCCTTGCGTTTCCGACTTCGAGGACGCGGCCGATCTTGGCGGCGCGGGGCAGACGGGCTTGAGCGACACGGGTTTCTTCGACGAGATGGGCGCTGCGACGGCGCCGCGCGACGTCTATGCGCGACTGGCGCGCTGGCTGCAGGAGACGCCACCGGAAATCCTCGCCTCGCGCCGCGCCCAGGCCGAGCTTCTGTTCCGGCGCATCGGCATCACCTTCGCCGTCTATGGCGACAAGGACGCGGCCGAACGGCTCATTCCCTTCGACATCATTCCCCGCCTGTTCGCACGCAGCGAATGGAGCCGGCTCGAGCAGGGCCTGTTCCAGCGCGTGAAGGCGCTGAACATGTTCCTGACCGACGTGTACGGGAAACAGGAGGTTCTCGCGGCCGGAATCGTGCCGCGCGACCTCGTGCTGCGCAATCCTGGCTATCGGCCGGAAATGGCCGGGTTCCGCGCGCCGCACGACGTTTGGGTGCACATTGCCGGCATCGACGTGATCCGCGTCGACGATCACGATTTCTATGTTCTCGAGGACAATGCGCGCACGCCGTCCGGCGTCTCCTACATGCTGGAGAATCGCGAGGCGATGCTGCGCCTGTTCCCGGACCTGTTCGTCGATCATCGCGTCGCGCCGGTCGACGATTATCCGGACCGGCTGCTCACTTCGCTGCGCTCGGTCGCGCCGCATTCCGCGCCATCCGAGCCGACGGTCGCCGTGCTGACGCCCGGCCAGTATAATTCGGCCTATTACGAGCACTCGTTCCTCGCCGACAAGCTCGGCGTCGAACTCGTCGAAGGCTCCGACCTCTTCGTGCGCGACAATGTCGTCTACATGCGCACGACGACGGGGCCAAAGCGCGTGGATGTGATCTACCGTCGTATCGACGACGAATTTCTCGATCCGCTCGCCTTCAGGCCCGATTCGGTGCTCGGCGTGCCCGGCCTCCTGTCCGCCTATCAGGCGGGCAATGTCACGCTCGCCAATGC
>JACKJE010000049.1 GCA_020638135.1 Methylobacteriaceae bacterium
AGCGTCGCCCAGCCGTCGAGATCGGCGCGGGCGACGAGCGCAAAGCCCTGCGCCGCATAGGCCGTCAGCACGCCTGCGACATCGCGGCCGAGCAGGCCGGACAGGACAAGTTCCGCATCGTGCGACGCGACGTCGGCGATCTGCGGCGCGAGCAGGCGCAGCGGTTTCGCCAGAATATTCGCGAAGATGAGATCGTAGGGACCGCCCTGGCGCAGCGCCGGGTGCATGGTCCCGCGCGCCGTCACCGGCTTCACCCACGGGGAAGCGCCGTTCAGCCGCGCATTGGCCGCGGCGGCCTCGGTCGAGATCGGATCGATGTCGCCGGCCGCAACGGGCTTGCGCCACAGGCGCGCGGCGGCGATGGCGAGCACGCCGGTGCCCGTGCCGATGTCGAGGATGCGGCCCGGCCGGCGGCGCTTGGCGATGGCGTCGAGCGCCTTCAGGCAGCCGAGCGTCGTGCCGTGATGGCCGGTGCCGAAGGCGAGCGCGGCCTCGATCTCCAGCCCGATATCGTTTTCACGCGGCGCCTTGCGATCGTGCGAGCCATGCACGAGAAAGCGGCCGGCGCGCACCGGCGCGAGCCCTTCGAGGGAGGCGGCGACCCAGTCCTGCTCGCTGACGCGGCCGAAGACGAGCGCGTCGGCCGCCGCATCGCCCACGACCGTGCGCACGAGGTCGCGGATCATCTCCTCGTCCGGCTCGGGACCGAAATAGACCTCCGCCACCCATTCCTCCGTTTTCCAGCTGTCGGTCGAGGGCGTTTTCTCGAAAGCGGCGGCGGCGGTTTCGGTGGGGTCGAAGGTCTCGACGATCGTGTCGGCGACGAGGCGGGCGGTCGTCTCGTCGGTCTCGAGCCGCATCACCCAGGCGGCGCCATTGGGGGGAAGTCCTTCCAGCATGGCGCGCGCTTAGCATGGCGCGGGCAAGGAGTCATGCGGCGGCCCTTGCCGCCCTCGCGGCGGCTAGCGCGGCAGGTAGGTGAAGCGCAGGTGCCCGCTCCAGAAGCCGATCTCGCCGGTCATGCGCAGCAGCAGCAGCCCGACCCCGGCGGCAGCCGCAATCCAGAACAACGCCTGAACATTCGACGCGCTACGCTTCATGCCGAACAGGCCGACGACCATCAGCGCGTCGAAGACCATCGTGAGATTGCGCTCGGTCGGCGAGGGCATGGCGTGCACCGGTGTGAGCAGCCGATAAAGGAAGAGCAAGATCAGCAGGAAAGACAGAATGTAGAAGATGGCGGGCGCATTGGACGGCGGCGGTTCAGAGGCGGGCGCTACGACGCGCGGCGTTTCTTCCGACATGGCGCAAGTCTCCGATCTTTGCCGCTTCCTGCTTGCCGCAGGCGCGCGCGCCGGGCGGTGCGCCGGCGCACGAACGGGTTGCGCTTTGCATTGGCGACGCCACAGGCGTTAGCCTGAGCCATGCCGCTCAGCCGTCTCCCGCTCCTGATGTTTCTGCTCGTCGCGCCGGTCCTGGCGATTGCCGACGAGCCCGCGCCGCCAGCCGACGTCCGCGTCGAGACGGACGTCGTGCAGGCCTGGGGCCGCGATCATGCGGATTGCGCCGAATGGAGCGACGGCTGCGTCGCCTGCACGAAGGAGGGCTGCTCGACGCCGGGCATCGCCTGTACGCCGCAGGAAATTGTGTGCCGGCGCAAGTGAGGCGCGCTACGCGCCGAACTCGTGCGCGAGATAGACGCGGATGAATTGCGGCGCGTTCAGCCGGTCGAGATCGCGCATGTTGCGCACGATGCGCAGGCCGGCGAGTTCGGGTTCGGCGTCGCGCGCCAGAAAGTCGTCGACGCGCGCGACAATCTCTTCGGCGCACATGTCGAGGCGAACGGGCCGCATGCAGGCGATGCGCGGACCGAGGCGCACGATGGTCCAGATGGGATCGAAATCGCCGTCTCCGACCGCAATGCCGGTCTCCTCGCGCAATTCGCGCGCGACGGAGCCCGCGAGGTCGACCGTGTCGCCGACGATATCGTCGAGATCGGGCGTGCCCGCGGGAAAATAGGACTTGCCGGCGTTGGCGGTATGCGCCGCCATTTCACCGAGCAGGAAGGCGCCGTCCGCCGAGCGCAGCGCGGCCATGGCGAAGCCGTTGAACACGCGCGCGCCCGGAAAACCGAAATCGCGCCAGGCCATGAAGGCGGAAAAGGCCGTCTCGAAATATTTGGCCTGCAAGGCGCCGCCATTCTCCGGCGTGTGGGCGATGTCGCAGCCGAGCAGAACGCGACCATCGTAAAGAGCCGGCTTTGCGGCGACCATGCCCGCCCAATGCGCGGAGATTTCGCCCGCGCGCGCGCGCGCGAAATCCCAGTCGAACGGCGCAACCTGCGCGTCGATGCGCGCCACGTGAAAGATGCGGGCTTCCTCGCTCACAGCGCGAGCGTCCCTTCGCTGACGCGCACGGCGTGGCCACCGATGGTGGCAGCGACGAGCGCGCCGCCTTGCACGCTCATGCCGAGCGTGATGCGCGAGGGGCGGCCCATTTCGTAGCCTTGTTCGATGACGAGCGCATGCTCGCCGTCCTCCGGCTTCTCGAAAGCATGCGCGACGCCAGCGAAAGCCGCCGCCGCGCCGCCGGTCGCGGGATCTTCGAGGCCGGGCATCATGGCGCTGAACATCCGCGCATGCACGGCGCTGTCAGCTTCGCGCGTTTCGCGCGTATAGAGCCAGAGGCCGCGTCCGCCGGCGGCTGCGGGCGTCAATTTCTGCGCATCGGGTCTCGCGCGCGCAATGGCGTCGAGGCCCGACACGGGCACGAAGCAGAAAGGCGTGCCGGCGGACCAGACGACCGGCGTGTGGCCGTCGAAGCCGATGTCCTTCTCGTCGAGCGCGAGCGCGTCGGCGAGCGTGCGCGCGTCGGCCGCGCCGATCTTTTCCGGCAGGCGCGGCAGGTGAAAGTAAGCGAAGGACGCGCCGCGCTTTTCGAGTCGCACCGTGCAACTGACGTCGCCGACCTCTTCCTCGATCACGACGGTCAGGTCGCGCGTTCCCGCGAGTTCCGGCGCGCGCAAGGACGCGAGCAGGACGGCGCTGCCGACGGTGGGGTGGCCGGCGAAGGGCAATTCCATCGCCGGCGTGAAGATGCGGATGCGCGCGGTGTTGACGGGGTTTCGCGCGGGCAGGACGAAGACAGTTTCCGACAGGTTGAACTCGCGCGCGATACGCAGCATCTGCGCGTCGTCGAGGCCTTCAGCGTCGATCACGACGGCGAGCGGATTGCCGGCCAGCGGCTCCTTCGCGAAAACATCGAGGGTGAAGAATCGGCGCGCCATTGCGTTATCATAGCGCAGGGCATTGCGGCCGTCGCGGAGGCAGACGCCATGAGGATCATTGCGGCTATCGTTGTGCTGTGCGCCTCCGGCGCCACGGCTTCCGCGTGCAGCGCCGGCAAGGCGCGCTTTGCCTTGGGCAAGCCCTATTCTGACGAACTGGCGGAGCGCGCGCGCATCGCGGCCGGCGCTGTCACGGCGCGACGGATGATGCGCGGGCGCGCCTATACGCTGGAATTCCGCGGCGACCGGCTCAACCTGCACACGGACAAGGGCAGGGTGCTGCGCGTTTCCTGCGGCTGAAGGCTCAGCCGAATATTTTCTGCGCGAGGTCGACCATGTCGTTTCCCGCGACATCGACCGCGACCGTCGGCCGGCTCTCGCCCTTGCCCGGGCCTTTCTCGTTGGGCCGCGCAACAAAGCCGGTCTGCAGGCCGCAGGCTGCGGCCGCCGCCAGGTCGTCGGAATGGGCGGCGACCATCATGCAATCGGCGGGCGAGAGATCGAAGGCGGCGCAGGCGGAGAGATAGACGTCGGGCTTGGGCTTGTAGTCGCGCGAAAATTCCGCGCCGAGAATGGCGTCCCAATGGAAATTGTTGCGGCGTGCGAGCGCGGCCATCAGCGAGACATTGCCGTTGGAAACGGGCGCGACCAGCGCGTGCTTCCTGAGCATGGCGATTCCGCGTGAGGAATCCGGCCAGGCGTCGAGCCTGTGCCAGGCGAGCACGAGCGCGCGTTTCGTATCGTCGGAAATGTCCGAGAGGCCGAAAGCCGGCAGAATGCGTTCGAGCATGCGCGCATGCACGACGTCGAGCTTGGCGAAGGGCAGGCGGCCGGAGCGTATTTCCTCCATGCCTGGCTGATATTCGGCGCGCCAGGCGTCGGCGAAGGCGGTCCAGATGAGATCGTGGCCGAGCGGATGCAGGATCGTCCGCGCCTCGCGCGCCACACCCTCGCGCCAGTCGACGACCGTGCCGAAGACATCGAAGAAAAAGGCCTTCGCGCCCATGCGCTCCTCCGCTTATGTTGGCTGAGACTATGCGCCATGTCGGCGCTGACGATCAATGCGGGTCGCGCAGGTGGCGAAGAAGGATGTGGTGTTCGATCTCGGCAATGTCCTGCTGCGCTGGGACCCGCGCCATCTCTATCGCAAGGTCTTTGTCGACGAAGCGCGGATGGAGCGGTTCTTGAGCGAGGCCTGCTCGCTCGCGTGGATACAGTCGATCGATGGCGTCCATGATTTCGCCGCGCCGATTGCGATACGCGCGAAAGAATTTCCGGAATTTGCAGACGAACTGGCTTTGTTCGACACGCGCTGGCTGGAGACGCTCGACGGCGCAATCGAGGACAATCTCAGCCTCATGCGCGCCTTGAAGGCGCAGGGGCGGCCGGTCTACGGGCTCACGAACTATCCCGCGCAAAAATTCGATCTGTCTCGCGCGATCCATCCTTTCCTCGACGAATTCGACGCGATCGTCGTGTCCGGGCGCGAGGGCGTGACCAAGCCCGATCCGCGCATCTACGAGATTCTGTTCGCGCGAACGGGCCGGGCGCCGGGGGAGCTGGTGTTCGTCGACGATGTCGCGCGCAATATCGCGGCGGGCGAGAGACTAGGGATGGCGGGCGTGCTGTATGCGCCGGGGATGGATCTGGCGGCGGAGTTGCGCAATCGCGGGGTGCTTTAG
>JACKJE010000005.1 GCA_020638135.1 Methylobacteriaceae bacterium
GGCTGACGCCGCCTCCTCAGCATGAGGACGTGGGATTGGGACGTCCGCCGCGCCTGTTCGAAAAGCCCGAACCCGTCGACGCCATCGCCGCCGTGCCCGACGGGCCGCCGCTGCGCTTCAAATGGCGGCGCGCGACGCACGAGATCGCGGCTTTCGAAGGCCCGGAGCGCATCGCGCCGGAATGGTGGCGCGACGCCGGTTTCACGCGCGATTATTTCCACGTGGAGGACAAGAGCGGCGGCCGTTTCTGGCTCTACCGCGAAGGCCTGTTCGGCCGCGAGACGTCCCAGCCGCGCTGGTTTTTGCACGGAGTGTTCGGGTGACCTACGCCGAACTCGCCACGGCCACGAATTTCTCCTTCCTGCGCGGCGCGTCGCATCCGGAGGAGCTTGTCGCGACCGCCGCCGCGCTGGGGCACGCAGGCATCGGAATCGCCGACCGCAATTCGGTCGCCGGCGTCGTGCGCGCCCATGTTTTCGCGCGCGAGCATGGCTTGATGCGTAAACCGCCAACAGGCGGTTTACGGGACGACATCGGCGCCTTCAAGGTCGTGGCCGGCGCGCGGCTCGTATTCGAGGACGGAACGCCCGACATCATCGCCTATCCGCAGGACCGGCCCGCCTGGGCAAAACTCTGCCGCATGCTGACGCAGGCCAACATGCGCGCGCAGAAAGGCAAGAGCCTGCTGCGGCTCGACGATCTCCTGGAATGGAACGAAGGCCTGCTGCTGATCGTCATGGAGCGCTCGTCGGCAAGCGCCGAGGAGATCGAGGCGTGCGGCAAGTCGATCTTGTCTACGCCACAGGCCCCCTCCCCGGCCCTCCCCCGCTTCGCGGGAGAGGGGGCAGATTCATCACTTCATCCTGATCCGAGACCACGATTGCATGTCGTCCCCTCTCCCAAACCGAAGTCGGCTTTTGCCGACTTCGACGCCAAAAGCGCGAACCGCCAACAGTCGGTTTGCATGCGGGGGAGGGAAAGGGAGGGGGCGGCGCCGCTGCTGCAGCGTCTGAAGCAGGCCGCGCCCGACCGCCTGTGGCTGGCGCTGACCGCCGCCTACGGCGCGCATATGCGGCGCGATTTCGCGCGGCGGCTGCAGCTTGCGCGCGCAACCGGCCTGCCGCTCGTCGCCATCAACGACGTTCTCATGCATGCGCCGGAGCGGCGCAAACTCGCCGACGTGCTCGCCTGTATCCGCGAACGCACGACGCTCGACAATGCCGGCCGGTTGCTCAGCCGCAATGCCGAGCGGCGCCTCAAGAGCCCGCGCGAAATGGCGCGGCTGTTCGCCGATGCGCCCGGGGCCGTCGAGGAAAGCGCGCGCATTCTCGCGCGCATCGATTTCTCGCTCGATCAACTCGCCTACCAATATCCCTCCGAATTGCGCGAAGGCTTTGCGAGCGAGCAGGAGGCGCTCGAATATTTCACCGCCGAGGGCGCGAAGCTCCGCTATCCCGGCGGCGTTCCGCCGCGCGTCGTCGCCATGATCGCCCACGAATTGAAGCTCGTCGCCGCGCTCAACTACGCCGCCTATTTCCTGACCGTGCACGACATCGTGCGTTACGCGCGCTCGCGGGGCATTCTCGCGCAGGGACGCGGCTCGGCCGCCAATTCGACCATCTGCTATTGCCTCGGGATTACCGAGGTCGATCCGGTCGAGAACGGCCTGCTGTTCGAGCGTTTCATCTCGCAGCAGCGCGGCGAGCCGCCCGACATCGACGTCGATTTCGAGCACGAGCGGCGCGAGGAGGTGATCGCCTATATCTACGAACGATACGGACGGGAGCGCGCGGCCTTGACGGCGACCGTCGTCAGCTATCGCGGCCGTTCGGCCATTCGCGAGACGGCAAAAGTCTTCGGCTTTTCCGAGGATGTGCTGTCGGCGCTGTCGCGTTCGGTATGGGGGCGCGGCGAAGCGCCGGGCGAAGACGCCGGCGCGCGCGCGGGCCTCGACCCGAGCGAGCCCCGCTTCGCCAAAACGATCGAGCTGGCGCACGAACTCGCCGGCTTTCCGCGCCATCTGTCGCAGCACACCGGCGGCTTCGTCATCACGCGCGACCGGCTCGACGAGATCACGCCGGTCCTGCCCGCCGCAATGGAGGGGCGCACGACGATCGAATGGGACAAGGACGATCTCGACGCCCTGCGCATCCTCAAGATCGACGTGCTCGCGCTCGGCATGCTCACCGCGCTGCGCAAGGGCTTCGCGCTGATCGAGCGGCACTACGGACAAAAGGTCGATCTCTCAATCACGCCCGACGAAAAGCCCGTCTACGACATGATCTCGCGCGCCGACACGATCGGCGTGTTCCAGATCGAGAGCCGCGCGCAAATGTCCATGCTGCCGCGCCTCAAGCCGAATTGCTTCTACGATCTCGTCATCGAAGTCGCCATCGTGCGCCCGGGGCCGATCCAGGGCGACATGGTGCATCCCTATCTCAGGCGGCGGCTGGGGCTGGAGCCCGTCGACTATGTGAAGGATGAATTGCGCGCCGTGCTCGCGAAGACCTGCGGCGTGCCGCTGTTCCAGGAGCAGGCGATGCGCATCGCCATCGTGGCGGCGGGTTTCTCGCCCGACGAGGCCGACAAGCTGCGCCGCTCCATGGCCACCTTCAAACGCGTCGGCACGATCGGCCATTTCCAGGACAAGATGATCGAGGGCATGGTCGCGCGCGGCTATCCGCGCGACTTTGCCGAACGCTGCTTCAAGCAGATCGAGGGGTTCGGCTCCTACGGCTTTCCCGAGAGCCATGCAGCCTCCTTCGCCCGGCTCGTCTATGTCTCGGCCTGGATGAAATGCCATTACCCGGATGTCTTCGGCTGCGCGCTGATCAATTCGCAACCCATGGGTTTCTATGCGCCGGCGCAGATCGTGCGCGACGTGCGCGAGCACGGCGTGGAGGTCCGCGAGCCCGACATCAACGCGTCCGACTGGGATTGCACGCTGGAGGCTGTAACCCGGCCACCCTTCGAGACGCGCCCTTCGGGCGCTCCTCAGGATGAGGGGGGAGGAAACCTCATCCTGAGGAGCGCTGCGCAGCAGCGCGTCTCGAAGGGCGAGGTTTCCGCCGACCGCCTCCACCCCCGCCACGCGGACATGGCTTTGCACATTCGCAGCAATCATGCGCTGCGGCTCGGGTTCCGGCTCGTCTCCGGCCTCGCGGAAGAGGAGATGCACAAGCTCGTCGCGTTACGCGGGCGCGGCTACGATTCCGTGCGCGACGTGTGGCTGCGCGCCGGCCTTTCGACGCGGACGCTGGAACTGCTCGCCGGGGCGGACGCCTTCGCGTCGCTCGGACTGACGCGGCGCGACGCGCTGTGGGCCGTGCAGGGGCTCAATCGCGCCGGCGACAAGGACGACCTGCCGCTGCTGCGTCCCCTCTCGTTTCGCGCGACAGAGCCCGACGCAAACCTGCCGCCGATGCCGCCGGGCGAAGAAGTGATCGAGGATTACCGGCGGCTGAAACTCTCGTTGCGCGCCCATCCCGTTTCCTTCGTGCGGCGCGAGCTCGACGCGAAAGGAATCATGCGCAATGCGAACCTTGCGACGATGCGCCAGACGCGCGTGAAGGTCGCGGGCCTCGTGCTGGTGCGCCAGCGGCCGGGTTCGGCCTCGGGCGTGGTGTTCATGACGATCGAGGACGAGACGGGTGTGGCCAATGCGATCGTCTGGCCGAAACTGTTCGAGAAATTGCGCGCGACCGTGATCGGCGCGCGCTTCGTGGCGATCAGCGGCAAGTATCAGAACGAATCCGGCGTCATCCACATCATCGCCGATCATATCGAGGATTTGACGCCGCTCCTGTCGAAGATCGCGTGCGCAGACGAAGTCCCTCGCCCGCAACGCCCGCGCGAGAAGCAGGCGGCGCCCGACCTGTTCGCCGGCGACGGCGCGGCCGTGCGCGGCGCGCTGCCGAAGGGGCGGAATTTCCAGTGAGCTGGCTACCTTCATGCTGAGAAGCGATGCGCAGCATCGCGTCTCGAAGCATGTGGTTGCGGAGGCCAGTCGAAAATTCGGGCCCTCATCCTTCGAGACGCCCATGCTTCGAGACGCCCGCTGCGCGGGCTCCTCAGCATGAGGGGCATGGGGTCGGTTTGCACATGATGTCAACCTCTCGGGCCGAGGGCTCGGGTTGACATTGCCGACCCAACCCGGATGGTTGCGCTTCAACAGACGGAAACGCCATGACCGACGCCGACGACAAGCTCATCCATTCGACCGCCTTCGACGTGAAGCCCGACGAAATCCAGCAGATTTCGCCGCTGGTGCGCCGGCTGGTCGAGAACAATCCCGGGCCCTTCACCTTCACGGGCACCTGCACCTATATCGTCGGGCGCGGCGATGTCGCGGTGATCGATCCCGGGCGCGAGAACGAGGCGCATACGCAGGCGATCATCGATGCGCTGAAGGGCGAACGCATCGCCTGGATCGTCGTTTCGCACACCCACAAGGACCATTCGCCGGGCGCGGCCCTGCTGGCGGAACGCACGGGCGCGCCGATCATCGGCTGCGCGCCTTTCGTTCCCAAGGACGGGCCGGAGAGCGGACTCGATTCCGCGCACGACCTCTCCTATGCGCCGACACGCGTGATGAAGAACGGCGAACGGATCGAAGGCGACGGCTATACGCTCGAGGCGATCGAGACGCCCGGCCACGCGAGCAATCACCTGTGCTTCGCGCTGCCGCAGGAGCGCTCGATCTTTTCCGCCGACCACGTCATGGCGTGGTCGACCTCGATCGTCGCGCCGCCCGACGGCAACATGACCGACTACATGGCCTCGATCGACAAGCTGCGCGCGCGCGACGATACTCTGTTCTGGCCCGGCCACGGCGGCCCCGTCACCGAGCCGCAACGCTATCTGCGGGCGCTCGCAGCGCACAGACGTCAGCGCGAGGCGGCGATCGTGCGCCGCCTGCACGCCGGCGACGAAACGATCCCCGACATGGTGGCGCGCATCTACGACGGGCTCGATCCTCGCCTCGTCAATGCGGCCGCGCTGAGCGTGCTCGCGCATATGGAGGATCTCGTCACGCGCGGCGTCGCCATCGCCGAAGGGCCGATCACCGTGCAGGGGCGCTATCGCCGCGCAAGCTAGCGGCGCGTCACGCTTTTACGAAAGCGCACGACGCGCTCCAGCTTGCCGCCGCCGTCGCATATCCTCGTTGCAAGAGTCTGCAACTCTTGCGGGATATGCGCTAGTTATCCGAGAGGTATTTGAGATATTTGGTGCGCGCCGCGATCACGTCGGCGCGGCAGACGGCGAAGCTGACTGCGCCGACATTGCGCGGAAAGTCGCTCGACAGAAATCCGAGGCAGGATTTTTCGCGGTAGGCGATCCATGCCGCCTGTTCCTCGGCGAGCGCCTTTTTGGCGGCTTCGCCGGGCATATCGACGAGAGCCGCCTTCCAGGCGACATCCATCGCCGCATTGGCGCGCGTCACGCGCTCGTCGCTGCAGCGCATGAGCGCCGTTTCGTCCGCGCCGGCCTTGTCGACGCAGGCGCGAAAGGTCGCGTCGTCGGCGCGCGCGGCCTCGGCCATCGCGCACAGCGCGAAAACGAAAGTCAGAATTCGCAAGATCATTTGGCGTCCAGCTGCGTCTGCAGCTCCTCCGCAAACCGCTCGACGCGGCGCGCGTTGACGCCGAAATCGTTGCGTCCGTATCGCGAGACCGAACGCACGTCGAGCTTCGTCTGCCCGGCCAGCGGCTGCACGCGAATGGTGACATCGTCGGGAAATGCCATGATCAGCGTGCGCGCGACGGCGTCGATATGGCCGAGCCCAGCCCGGCCGCCGGGCGGCGACTGGTCGATGATCTTCCAGCCGAGCGCCTGCACGGCTTTCAGCACGAGCTGATAGGCTTCGTCGCCTTCGAGCTCGAGCAGGATCGGCTGAACGCCGGGATAGGCGGCGCGCTGCGCCTGCCGCTCCGCCGTCGTGCGCGCGCGCGGATTGCGGCCGCCGCGCGCCTCGGTCGCGATCCGCGACAGCGAGAATTGCGGGGGGTCGGCAATATCGGTCGAAATGTCGTTGAGCACGGGCAGGCGCAACGACTGGATCGCGAGATAGCCGGGGAAGGCGAGAAGCGCGAGAGCCAGCACGACGCCGCCGAGCGCGTAGGACAGGCCGCGCCGCCCCGTCCGCCAGACGATGGCGGCCGCCGTGCCCGCGAGCAGGAGCACGAGGCAATCGATGAGGATGGCCGAGCCGAAGACGGCGAGCCCCGCCGGCACGTCGACGAGCCGGAAGCGCGTGACCACGACCGCGACAGCGGCCACGGCCAGCGCGAAAACCGACAGCCGCAGGCTCCACACGGCGGCCTGCGACACCGGCTCCTCGACGATCATGCGCCGCATCGCGTCTCCCTGCTCTCAGATCCGCGCCAGCGCCTGTTCTCTCACGCCGACGGCAGCTTGTATTCCTTGAATTCCTCGCGCAGCTTCAGCTTGTTGATCTTGCCGGTCGCCGTATGCGGGATTTCGCGAACGAACTGCACGTCGTCGGGCATCCACCATTTGGCGATCTTGCCGTCCATGTATTTGAGCATGGCGTCGCGATCGACCTGCTTGCCCTCCTTCGGCACGATCACGAGCAGCGGGCGCTCGTCCCACTTGGGGTGGACGACGCCGATGACCGCGGCTTCCGCCACATCGGGATGGCCGACCGCGATGTTTTCGAGATCGATCGAGGAAATCCACTCGCCGCCGGACTTGATGACGTCCTTGGCGCGGTCGGTGATCTGCATGTAGCCGTTCGGGTCGATGGTGGCGACGTCGCCCGTGTCGAAGAAGCCCTCGTCGTCGAGGATTTCCTCGTCCTCGCGCCTGAAGTAGCGGCGCGCGATCGCCGGGCCCTTGACCTTCAGGCGGCCGAATTTCACGCCGTCCCACGGCAGCTGGTTGCCCTCGTCGTCGGTGATCTTCATCTCGACCGCGAAGATGGCGTGGCCCTGCTTCGACTTGATGGCGAGCAGATCCTTGCCCCCGAGGCCGCCGAGCGCCGGCTTGATGGCGCCGATCGTGCCGATCGGGCTCATCTCGGTCATGCCCCAGGCGTGATAGACGGTGACGCCGCGCGCCTCGAAGAATTCGATCATCGAGGGCGGACAGGCCGAGCCGCCGATCGCCACGCGCTGCAGCGTGTGCAGCTCCACCTTGTTGGCCTGCATGTGCTGCATCAGCATCAGCCACACGGTCGGCACGGCGGCGGAGAAGGTCACCTTCTCGGCCTCCAGCAGTTCATAGACCGAGGCGCCGTCCAGCTTGGCGCCGGGCATGACGAATTTCGCGCCGGCGAGCGGCACGGAGAAGGCGAGCGACCAGGCGTTGGCATGGAACATCGGTACGATCGGCAGGATCGAATCCTGCGCCGACACCGACAGCGTGTCCTTCATGCAGGCCTGAAGAGCGTGCAGCACGTTGGAGCGGTGCGAATAGAGCACGCCCTTGGGATCGCCGGTCGTGCCCGATGTGTAGCAGAGGCCGGCGGCAGTGTTCTCGTCGAACTCGGCCCATTTGAAATTGCCGTCGGCTTCGGCGAGCCATTCCTCATAGGCGACCGCATTCTTCAGCTTGGTCGCCGGCATGTGCGCCTTGTCGGTCAGGATGATGTAACGCTCGATCGACGGGCACTTGTCCTGCACCGCCTCCATCAGCGGCACGAAAGTCAGGTCGAGCATCATCGCGCGGTCCTGCGCATGATTGACGATCCAGGCGATCTGCTCGGGGAAGAGGCGCGGGTTGACGGTGTGATAGACCGCGCCGACGCCGGTGATGCCGTACCAGGCCTCCAGGTGCCGCCAGGTGTTCCAGGCGAGCGTGGCGACGCGATCGCCGAGCTTGACGCCGTCCATGCCGAGGCGCTGGGCGACGCGCAGCGCGCGGCCGCGCACTTCGCGGTAGTTCGTGCGATGGATCGGCCCTTCGACCGAGCGCGTCACGATCTCCTGGTCGCCGTACTGAAGCGCGGCGTGGTCGATGATCTTGTGCTGCAGCAGCGGCCAGTCCTGCATCAATCCGAGCATGATCGTTTCTCCCTACAAACAATGTTTCGTGGCCCGCCAGCGCTCCCGGCGCCGCGTAGCGTTGTCCGTTTCTACTAGAGGCCGCCTCCAGAATCCAAGACCTGCCGGGCGCGGCCAAAGGCTGCTTGCCGTCGCCGGAGCAAATATCTAGCCTCTGCCGAGGGGGAATCGCTGGAGCGGCCTGAAATTGACTGACGCATCCCGGGTGTGGTTCCGGTTCGTCCGGCTCGAGACGAGAATTCGACTGGCGGTGACCAATCGCCTGAAAGCCGTCGGTCTGTCCATCGCCCAGTGCGACGTGCTCACGACCCTGACCGAGCGCGAAGGCCTGAGCCAGCAGGACCTGGCCGAGCGCCTATACGTTACCAAAGGCAATATTTCCGGCCTGATCGACCGGCTGGCCGCCGCGGGTCTGGTGGAACGCCGCACCATCGCCAGCGACCGGCGCTCGCACGCCATTTTCCTGACGCCTGCCGGCCGGATCGCGGCCCAGAAGGGCATTGAGGCGCAGCAGGGCTTCGTCGACGACACTTTGGGACGCATGCCGCCCGGCGAACTCGCCGAATTCGAGCGGCTGCTGATCTCCTCACGCGATCTGGTGCGCGCCAGCGAGGCGGGCCAGAGCGCGCCGGGGAAGGCGAAGAGGGCGTAGAGCCCCGGTCCGCCGCCTATGCCGGGGGTCGCGGATCGACCGGCTTCAGCGTATCGAGCCCCAAAATCGTCTCCAGCGCCCGCGCGCCGGCGATGGCCTTGCCGTCCTCGTTGGTCGGCGCGATCACCTGCAGGCCGACCGGCAGTTTCTCCCTTGTGAAGCCGCAGGGCAGCGAGATCGCCGGCACGCCGCACAGCGTCGGGCCATAGGCGATCGACAGCCATTCGATGTAATTCGGATATTCGTAGCCGTCGCAATGCGTGAGATAGCGCTGCTCGACCGGAAAAGCCGCCACCACTGTGGCCGGGCACAGCAACAGGTCGTAGTCGCGCAGGAAGGCGTCCATGCGCATGGCGAGCTGGGTGCGGTGGCGTTCGGCGCGGGCGATCTCGTCGGCGGTCAGGTTCAGCCCGTCCTCGACGTTCCAGATGATGTCTTCCTTGAATTTTTCGCGGTGCTGCAGGACCAGCGGGCCGAGCGCCGTCGCGAAATTTCTTGCGCGCAGGACGCGGAAACACTCGTGCGCGCCCGAAAGGTCCGGCGAGGCCTCGACGACCTCCACCCCGGCCTCGGTAAAGCGCCGGGCGGCCTTGGCCGTGATCTCGGCGATCTCGGGATCGACCGGCGTAATGCCGAGGTTGCGTGAATAGGCGACGCGCTTCGGCAGCCAGCCCGAGCGCGCCGCCGACAGGAAGCTCTGCGCGGGGCGCGGTTTCGATAGCAGATCGCGCCGGTCCTCGCCCGACATGGCGTCGAACAGCAGCGCGAGGTCCTCGACCGTGCGCGCCATCGGGCCCTGGACGCCGAGCGTCTGGTCGACGATGGCGCGATTGTTGGAGGCGACGCGACCGGGCGTTGGGCGCATGCCGACGATGCCACAGAAGCTCGCGGGATTGCGCAGGGAGCCGCCCATATCAGAGCCATGCGCCAGCCATGCCGTGCCCGACGCCAGCGCCGCCGCCGCGCCGCCCGAGGAGCCGGCCGGAGTGCGGCCGGTGTTCCAGGGATTGCGGGTGATGCCGAAGACCGGATTGAAGGTGTTGCCGCCCGCGCCGAATTCCGGCGTGTTCGACTTGGCGTAGACGATCCCGCCCTCGGCCTCGACCTTGTCGACGACGATGTCGGAACCGTCGGGCACGAAATCGGCGAAGAGCGGCGAACCGGAGGTCGAGCGCACGCCCTTGACCCAGGACAGGTCCTTGATCGGCACCGGCAGGCCCGCGAGCAGGCCGCGTTCGGCGGCGGGCTTTTTCATCAAGGCGTCCGCATGGGCGCGCGCGCGATCGAAGCAGAGGATCGGCAGCGCGTTGACCTTGGGCTCGACCTCGCCGATTCGCGCCTCCAGCGCATCGAGGCAATCGTGCGGCGTGATCTCGCCTGCCTTCAGTTTGGCGACGACAGAGTTGGCGCTTTGCGAGATCAGATTCTGTTGCGACATGAGCGTTCCCACCGGCGCGTCGAACACGCGCTCTTGCCCGCCTTTTTCGCAGGCGGCGGCATCGCCGGCAAGCGCCGCAGACCGCCACCCCCCGCGATGCTTGATCGCGCGGTTGCCGGTTCTAGTTTGGTCCGAAGCGCTGGCCTGGCATGGCGCGGCGCTATGGGGAGGGGCTCATGAAGGCTTTGGCGTTTCTCGTCGCGGCTGGCGTCCTCGGCACGCAAGCGCAGGTCGCATCCGCCGGCAATATCAATCCGATGAGCCAGCGCTACAATGCGACCTCGGTCACGCGGCATCCCACGGCGCGGCAGGAGCAGAAGAAAGCGCCCAGGCGGCAGCGGCAGGGACAGCCGGCGCAGCAGGGCGGCAGCCAGTACTGAGGCCCGGCGCAGGCATTGCGTGAGCCTTTGCCTCAGCGGGCGCGATATGCTTGAGAGGCGTTCCGAACAGACAAACGGAACGCCCGATGGCATTCGACCCTGCGACGCCGCTCTTCTTTTTCCGGCACGGCGAAACTTTCTACAACGCCGAAGGGCGCATCCAGGGCCAACTCGACACGCCGCTGTCGCCGCGCGGGCGCGAACAGGCGGTCGAGGCCGGCCACAAACTCGGCGAGGCATTGGCTGCGCACGGGATCGGTCTGGACACGCCAGGCTGGTTCGCCTCGCCGCTGTCGCGCGCCTCGGAGACGATGATTCTCGCGCGCCGCGCGCTGGCGATTCCCGAGGACGATTTCAAGCGCGACGGGCGTTTGATGGAGATTTCGTTCGGCGCCTGGCAGGATCTGACCTGGCCGGAAATCGGCGCCCGCGATCCCGGCGGCTTCGCCGCGCGAAAGTCGGACTTCTGGCATTTCCGGCCACCGGGAGGCGAAAATTACGCCGATGTCGCCGATCGCGTACGCGCATTCCTCGATGAAATCGCCGGTCCTACGGTGGTGGCCGCCCATGGCGGCGTGGCGCGCGCGCTGATGACGCTGATCGGCGGCGTGAAGCCGGAGGACACTCCGGGCATGCCGATCCATCAGGGGCGCCTGCTCGTCTTCACAGACGGGCGCGGGCGCTGGATATGACCTGCGTTCATTGCATGTTCAGTCGCCGCGCGGGATAGGACCGGCGCCAGACTTGTGCTAAGCCACGCGCGGCGAGGATGGCGGCGGAAAGCGCGCGCCGACGTCCGGACCCCGGGGGAACAACCGGCTCGCGGCGACCGGGCAGGAACAGGCGTAAGAGACAACAGCCGGACCGGATGAACGAGATCGAGACCTCCGTGGCGGAAGCCTCCGCCGACGCCGCCCCGAACGCGACTGCCCCCGCGCCGGCCGAGCCTCCCAAGGCCGTGCTGGTCGGCCGCATCGCGCCCGAACATCTGCGCGACGAGCTGCTGGCGGAAATCTTCGCCGACACAGTGCGCCATCGGCCCAACCATGCCGCGCTCGAGACTCTCGAGCGCCTATACAATTATGCGGAAGTCGACGCGCTAGCGACCGGCATCGCGCGCGCGCTGATTTCGCGGGGCGTGCGTCCGGGCGACGTCGTCGGTCTGTGGATGGCGCGCGGGCCGGAACTGCTGATCGCGCAGATCGCCATCGCCAAGACGGGCGCGGCCTGGCTGCCGTTCGACGCTGACGCGCCGGTCGACCGCATCGCGGTCTGTCTGACCGACGCGGAGGCCAAGGGCCTGCTGACCTCGGCCGAATTCGCGCTGAAGGCGGAAGGGCACATGCCCTGCCCGATCCTGATCGACGAGGCGATCGTCGACCCCGCAGACGCGAGCCCGGTCGACGCGCGCGCGCTCGGCGCGACGCCCGATCATCCCGCCTACATGATCTACACGTCCGGCTCGACGGGCACGCCGAAGGGCATCGTCATCACCGGGCGCAACATCTGCCACTATCTGCGGTCCGCCAACGAACTCTACGGCGTCTTGCCGAGCGACATTGTCTTCCAAGGCGCGTCCGTCGCCTTCGACCTGTCGATGGAGGAGATCTGGATCCCCTATCTGGTCGGCGCGACCCTGTTCGTGGCGACGCCGCAGATCATGGGCGAGGCCGACAAGCTGCCCGACATTCTCGACGACGCCGGCGTGACCGTGCTCGATACGGTGCCGACGTTGCTCGCGATGATGCCGAAGGACGCGCCGACGCTGCGCATCATCATCCTCGGCGGCGAGGCCTGCCCTCCGGCTGTCGCGGCGCGCTGGTGCAAGCCCGGCCGTACCATCTTCAATTCCTATGGGCCGACCGAAGCGACCGTGGTCGCGACCGCCTCCGTCGTCGAGCCCGACAAGCCCGTCACCATCGGCGGACCGATCCCCAATTACACGGCCTATGTCTGCGACGATGCGCTGAACCTGCTCGAACGCGGCATCGAGGGCGAACTCCTGATCGGCGGGCCGGGCGTCGCCAAGGGCTATCTCAAGCGCGACGAACTGACGGCCGAAAAATTCGTCGCCAATCCCTTTGGCCTCGGCCACGCCGACCCGATCCTCTACCGCTCCGGCGACGCCGTGGTGATGGACGAGGCGGGCAACATCAATTTCCGCGGCCGCATCGACGACCAGGTGAAGATCCGCGGGTTCCGCGTCGAGCTCGGCGAAATCGAGGCGAAGCTCACCGATCTCGCCGGCGTGTCGCAGGCCGCCGTCGTGCTGCGCGCGGTCGATGGCATCGACGAACTCGTCGCCTTCCTGACTTCGGACAAGGGCATTGAACTCGACGCCAAGACGATGCGCGGCGAGTTGCGCGCCAACCTGCCGGCCTACATGGTTCCGGGGCGCTACGAGATTCTCGAGACGCTGCCGAAGCTGCCGTCCGGCAAGGTCAATCGCAACCTGCTCAAGAAGGCGGAGCTGAAAGCCGCCGCCCCCGTCGAAGAGCAGGAAGAGCCGCGCACCGAGACGGAAGCCACGCTGCTGGACGCCGCGAAGCGCACGCTGCCGCCGCAGGCCGTGCCGTTCGACGCGGATTTCTTCACCGATCTCGGCGGCCATTCGCTGCTCGCCGCGCGTTTCGTCTCCGCTGTGCGCGAGACGCCGCGTCTCGCCTCGATCACGCTGCAGGACGTCTACAATCTGCGCAACCTGCGCGCGATCGCCGGACATCTCGACGGCAAGGCCGACGCCGCCGGCCCGGCGCGCGATCTCTCCTTCGAGCCGCCGCCGTTCCTACGGCGCTTCCTGTGCGGGCTGGCGCAAGCGATCGCCCTGCCCTTCATTCTCGGCCTGATGACCGCGCAATGGCTCGGCGTCTTCGTCAGCTACATGCTGCTGACCGATCCCGACGCCAGCCTGCTGTCGGAAATCGTCGCGCTGCTTGGCGTCTACCTCTGCATCAATCTGGCGACGATCCTGATCTCGATCGCGGGCAAATGGCTGCTGCTCGGACGCACCAAACCCGGCCGCTATCCGCTGTGGGGAACCTATTATTTCCGCTGGTGGCTGGCGCAGCACCTGATCGCGCTCTGCCACGTCAAATGGTTCCAGGCCTCGCCGATCATGCGCCTCTATCTCTCGGCGATGGGCGCGAAGATCGGCGAAGACGCGATCATCAGCGAGGTCGACGCCGGCGCGATCGATCTCGTGAGCATCGGGGCGGGCGCTTCGCTCGGCACGAAGCTGAAGCTCGCCAACGTGCGCGTCGTCGGCAATGAGATGATCGTCGGGCGCATCGACATCGGCGCCGACGCCTATGTCGGCACGTCCTGCGTGATCGAGGACGGCTGCGTCATCGGCGCGGGCGCGGAACTCAAGGACCTGACTTCGGTGCCGGCGGGCACTGAGATCGGCGCGCACGAAATCTGGGACGGCTCGCCCGCGCGCAAGGTGGGCGAGGTCGACGAGAGCGAACTGCCGGCGCAGGCGACCGCGTCGCCCGGCCGCCGGACGCTGCACACGTTCGTCTACACGCTGCTGCTGCTGGTGATCCCGCCGCTCGGGCTCCTGCCGATCTTCCCGGCTTTCTGGGTCTTCGACCGGATGGACTCGTGGCTCGACATCGTCGACCGCACCTATTACCTCGCCGCCATTCCGCTCTTCGCCTGGCCGACGTCGTTCGCGCTGGTCATCCTCACCGTCGGTTTCATCGCACTCGTGCGCTGGGCCGTGCTGCCGCGCGTGAAGGAAGGCGTCTACTCCATCCATTCCTGGTTCTACGTCCGCAAATGGGCGGTTGCGCTGACAACTGAAGTGACTCTCGAGACGCTGTCGTCGCTGTTCGCCACAATCTACATGCGCACCTGGTATCGCCTGATGGGCGCGGGCATCGGCAAGGATTCAGAAATCTCGACCAACCTGTCGGGCCGCTACGACATCGTCGACATCGGCGACAAGTGCTTCATCGCCGACGAAGTGGTGCTCGGCGACGAGGACATCAGGCGCGGCTGGATGACGCTCGCCAGCGTCAAGACGGGCTCGCGCGTCTTCGTCGGCAATGACGGCGTCGTGCCGCCGGGCGCCAACATTCCGACCGGCGCGCTGATCGGCATCAAGTCCAAGCCGCCGGCCAATGAACTCATGTCGGAAGGCGACACCTGGTTCGGCTCGCCGCCGATCAAGCTGCCGGTCCGGCAGAAATTCGACGGCGGCGGCGCCAACTGGACCTACGAGCCGCCGTGGTGGAAGAAGGCGATGCGCGCGATCTTCGAGGCCGTGCACATCTCTCTGCCGACCATGCTCTACATCACCTTCGGCACCTGGGCCGTGCAATGGTTCGGGCAGACGATCCTCGACCGTCACTACGGCGCCTTCGTGTTCTATTTCATCGCCTCGTCCGTCATTATTTCGGTGGCGATGACCGCCGTGGTGATCGGCATCAAATGGGCGACGATGGGCCGCTACCAGCCGCAGGTGCAGCCGATGTGGTCGTTCTGGGCGATGCGCACGGAAGCGGTCGCGGTCATGTACTGGGGGCTGGCCGGCCGCGTCTTCCTGGACCATCTGCGCGGCACGCCCTTCCTGCCGTGGACGCTGCGCCTGTTCGGCGCGAAATTCGGCAAGGGCGTCTACATGGACATGACCGACATCACCGAATTCGACTGCGTGACGGTCGGCGATTATTGCGCGCTGAATTCGCTGTGCGCGCTGCAGACGCATCTCTACGAAGACCGCGTGATGAAGGTCGGCAATGTGAACCTGGGCAAGGGCGTGACGGTGGGTGCAGGCTCCACCGTCCTCTACGACACACAGGTCGGCGATTTCGCCCAACTCGGCCCTTTGACTCTGGTCATGAAGGGCGAATCCATACCGGCCAATTCGGAGTGGATCGGCGCGCCGGCCGAGCCCCGCGCGCACGAAAAACAAACCGCCGCCGCGGCTTAGAACGCAGACCGGATACTTTCTGCAAATCCGTTGCGGCCGATCAAGGCGGACGCAAGGCGCTTTTGCCAGTCTCCGCGGCAATCGATTGTCAGGAGGCTGGCGGATGATGCACGAGGAAACGAAGGAAAATCTGGGCGCGGCGGTCGAGCCCGCCATTCCGGCCGCCACGCCGATTGCCGCCAGGAGCGACAAGGATCACAAGGACAATAAAGATCACAAGGACAAGGGCGAGAAATCGAAGGACGGCAAGGCCAGGGATAAAGACAAGCACGCCAGGGCCGAGGAGGCGCCGCGGGAACATCAGTCGATCGGCGCGATGCGGCAGGACCCGATCCTGATCCGCAAGCTCTTCGAAAGCGGTGAATACCCTTATGCGCAGCGCATGCGCGTAAAGCCCTACGAAGAGCACATGATCGCCCTGCAGCAGGAATTGCTGAAGGCGCAGCGCTGGATCGAGGAAAGCGGCGAGAAGATCATCGTCCTGTTCGAAGGGCGCGACGCCGCCGGCAAGGGCGGAACGATCAAACGCTTCATGGAACATATGAACCCGCGCACTGCGCGCGTCGTCGCGCTGCAAAAGCCGACCGAGCGCGAACGGACGCAATGGTTCTTCCAGCGCTATATCCAGCAGTTTCCGGCCGCCGGCGAACTCTGCCTGTTCGATCGCTCCTGGTACAATCGCGCGGGCGTCGAACGCGTGATGGGTTTCTGCACGCCTTCGGAATATCTCGAGTTCATGCGGCAGTGTCCGGAAATCGAACGCATGATCGTGCGCTCCGGCATCCGCCTGTTCAAATACTGGTTCTCGGTGTCGCGCGACGAACAGAGGAGCCGCTTCCAGTCGCGGGAGCACGATCCGCTGAAGCAGTGGAAGCTCTCGCCGATCGACCGCGCCTCGCTCGACAAGTGGGACGATTACACGGAAGCCAAGGAGGCCATGTTCTTCTACACGGACACGGCTGATGCGCCCTGGACGATCGTGAAGTCGGACGACAAGAAGCGCGCGCGCGTGAACTGCATGTCGCACTTCCTGTCGTCGCTGCCCTACCCCAACAAGGATCACAGCATCGTGCGCACGCCCGATCCGCTGATCGTCGGCACGACGGATCACGTGATCGGCCACGACTCGCACATCCTCGGCAAGACCGTGCATCCGGAGTTGAAGCGGGGCTGACGGCGGCCTGCAAACCAGCGTGGACTGTGCCTTTTTGCACGGTCGGCGCGTCGCCGGACGTCTAGCGTCCGGCTGCGTTGCGGGAACGGCCCGATTGCCGTTCCCGCCGAACGCGCCGGAGGTTTTTTTATGCGCCGCCTATCGCAACAATGGGCGACCTGCGCCGCGCGATCGCCGACTACGAGCAGGCGCTGCGGCTCAATCCGAAAATGGACACGGCGGCGCAAAATCTGGAAGTCGTGCGGATGGAGCTCGCCAAGCGCCGTGGGCGCTGATCGCGGCGCTCACTTCCCATAAGAAATGCGATAGATTGCGCCGGCGTAATCATCGGAAACGAGGATCGATCCGTCCCGGTCCGGCAGGATGTCGACGGGACGCCCGATGTAGGAGCGCGCGCCCTGCAGGAAGCCGGCGGCGAAAACCTCTTCCTTCTCGAACCTGCCATCGGCGCTCGCGACGATCCGCACGATCCGCCCGCCGCTATAGACGCTGCGGTTCCACGAGCCGTGCTCCGCGATGAAGATCGAATTGCGATAGTCCGGCGGGAATTGTGCGCGCGTGTAGAATTTCATGCCGAGCGGCGCGACATGCGCGCCGAGGTTTGTAACGGGCGGCGCAAACTCGCCGCACGCGCGGCCTGCCGAAAATTTCGGGTCGGGCGTGTCACCCTGATGGCAGTAAGGAAAGCCGTATTCGGCGCCCTCCTTGGCAATCATGTTCAATTTGTCGGCGGGCATGTCGTCGCCCATCCAGTCGCGCGCGTTCTCGGTGAACCAGAAGCGGCCGGAGCGCGGATCGACATCGCCGCCGACGGTATTGCGCACCCCTCGCGCGACAGTCTCCGCCCTGCCGGTCTTCAGATCGAGACGACGCACTTCCGCCGTTCCTTTGGGCGGATCGCAGATGTTGCAGGGCGCGCCGACGCCGAAGATCAGCCGGCCTTCCCTGTCGAAAGCCAGATATTTCCAGCCGTGATGGCGGCTCGCCGGCAGGTCGTCGTAGACGATTTTCGGCGCCGGCATGGCGTCGAGCCGGTCTTCCACGCCGTCGTAGCGCAAGATGCGATTGACGGCCGCGACATAGAGCGCGCCGTCGCGGAAGACGAGGCCGGTCGGCATGGCCAGGTCCTTCAGGACCGTTCGGACGCTGCGTCCGCCGTCGCGCCCCGTCACGGCGTAGACGGCGCCGGCGTCCATCGAGCCGACGAACAGCACGCCTTTGTCGCCCCAGGCCATCTGGCGCGCGGACGGCAGGCCCGCGGCGTAGAGGCTGATCGAAAAGCCGGGCGGCAATTTGATCTTCTTCAGATTTTCGAGGAGCTGCGGCATGGGCGTCGCCTCGCGCGCGGGCGCCGCGGACGACAGGGCGAGCGCTGCGAAAGCAGCGAGGGCAAGGACAGATTCACGTCTGCGCATGGGCGCCTCCATCCCCCAATCTAGCCCGCGCCCGCGCGCGAGCCAGCCTCGGGCGATTTGACGGGGGCGGCCAGCGCGACACAAGGCGTTCCATGTCGCACAGGGTGCGACGAAGGGTTTGGCATGTCGCACAACACTTTCGGCCATCTGTTCCGGGTCACGACCTTCGGCGAGAGCCATGGCAAGGCGCTCGGCTGCGTGGTCGACGGCTGCCCGCCGATGATCCCGCTCGAGGAAGCCGACATCCAGGGCTTTCTCGACCAGCGCCGCCCCGGCCAGTCGCGCTTCACGACGCAGCGGCAGGAGCCGGACGCGGTGAAGATCCTGTCGGGCGTGTTCATCGACGAGGCTTCCGGCAAACAGGTCACGACGGGCACGCCGATCGCGCTCATGATCGAGAACGTCGACCAGCGTTCGAAGGATTATTCCGACATCAAGGACAAGTTCCGGCCGGGCCATGCCGATTTCACCTACGAGGCGAAATACGGCATCCGCGACTATCGCGGCGGCGGACGCTCGTCGGCGCGCGAAACGGCGGCGCGCGTCGCCGCCGGCGCCATTGCGCGCAAGGTGGTCGCGGGCGTCTCCGTGCGCGGCGCGCTGGTGCAGGTCGGACCGCACAAGATCGACCGCAGCCGGTGGGACTGGGACGAGATTTCGCGCAATCCGTTCTTCTGCCCCGATCCGGTCGCGGCGCAGGAATGGGAGAAATATCTGGATGGCGTCCGCAAGGCGGGATCTTCGATCGGCGCGGTCATCGAGATCGTCGCGGAGAACGCGCCGGCAGGATGGGGCGCGCCGATCTATGCGAAGCTCGATTCCGAGATCGCCGGCGCGCTGATGACGATCAACGCCGTCAAGGGCGTCGAGATCGGCGCCGGCTTCGCCTCGGCCGAACTCACCGGCGAGGAAAACGCCGACGAGATGCGCATGGGCAATGACGGCAAGCCGCTGTTCCTGTCCAACAATGCCGGCGGCATTTTGGGCGGCATTTCGACCGGCCAGCCCATCGTTGCGCGCTTCGCGGTCAAGCCGACCTCCTCGATCCTGACGCCGCGCCGCACGATCGATCGCGCGGGCCATGAAGCGGACATTCTCACCAAGGGCCGCCACGACCCCTGTGTCGGCATTCGCGCCGTGCCGGTCGGCGAAGCCATGGTCGCCTGCGTGCTGGCGGACCAGTTCCTGCGCCATCGCGGCCAGGTGGGATAGCGGGATCGTTCGTCGGCGGCGGCGCCAAGGGCGGCGACAGACGGAAAACGACAGCTTTATTGCGAGCCCGCGGGTCGCGCCGCAGGCGCGCGCTCACCGCTCCTTCTTCATCCCTTCCACCACGCCGACGATCGGCCCGATCGATTTCCAGCCGTCGTTGCGCTTGAGGTCGGGCGCGTAGAGCGCGGAGATCGAGCCGTCGAGGAACAGCGCGTCCGGGCATTTCAGCTCGACGAACAGGTTGGCGAAGGCGAAGAAGGTCACCGGCGCGTCGGCGATGATGAAACGCACGAGGCCGTCCTCGCACAGGCCGACGCCGTTGCGCGTCTTCTCCGATACGCCGTCCGGCTTGATCTTGGGATGGATCTTGCCGCCGATGACCAGCATCGGGCCGGACTGGGTCGCATAGTCCGGGCGGATGTTCTGCGCCAGGAATTTGCGCGTCTCGGTGACGCCGGCCGACGGACCGCGCACCCAGAAGATTCCATTCGGCAGCATACCGAAATTGCCGGCGCCCGCCCGCCGGTTGACCGGATGACCTTCCTGACCCTTCTCGACATAGAGGCCGACCGGCGAGAGGTCGGGCTGGTACATGCCGGCGTTCATCGCGAAGACCAGCCGACCGCCCCTGCCCGCAACATCCTCGGCCAGGCGGTCGAAGCCGCCATAGGCGTCGCCATTGGCGTCGCGCCAGAATGTCCGAATGTCGGACCTCGCCGGATTGAAGGCGCAGATCGTGAAAGGCGTATCGCCATGCCTGGCGGCGACGCAGGCGGGATCGGCCGCCGCCGCGCCCGTGGCCGCGAGGCCTCCGAGAAGCGACGTGGCGAAAATCGCAACAGCGCGCTTGACGATATGTTGCGTAAATCTCATAAAACGACTCATGGAGGCGCGCATGCACGGGCAATCTAACATCCTGGAATGGATCAGGAAGGGGCTGGAAAAGCCTGGCCTGTCGCAGGCGGGCCTGGCCGATGCGCTCGGTATCGACCGGGCGCAGGTGACGCGCCTGCTGCAGGGCAAGCGCGAGTTGAAGGTGCGCGAACTCAAGCTGGTCGGCGACTATCTCGGCTCGCCCGCGCCCACCATGGCGGCCAATGACGTGAGCGAAGGCGCTCCGGCGCACGATGTCGCGACCTCCGTGACGGAAGCGATCGAGGCGATCTCGCGCGGGGAAATCGTCATCGTCACCGACGACGACGACCGCGAGAACGAGGGCGACCTGATCATGGCCGCCTCGCTGTGCACGCCGGAGAAGATGGCGTTCATCATCCGCAATTGCTGCGGCATCGTCTGCGCGCCGCTGCCGCTCGACGAAGCGCGGCGGCTGCATCTGCAGCCCATGGTCGCGGCAAACGACGCGCCGCTCGGCACGGCCTTCACCGTCTCGGTCGACGTGCGGCACGGGCTGACCACCGGCATTTCCGCCGAGCAGCGGTCCAATACGGTGCGCGCGCTCGCCAACGGCAATATGGGCGCCTCCGATTTCGTGCGGCCCGGCCACGTCTTTCCGCTGATCGCGCGCGAGGGCGGCGTGCTGATGCGCTCGGGCCATACGGAGGCCGCCGTCGACCTGTGCCGGCTCGCGGGCCTGCCGCCGGTCGGTGTGATCTGCGAACTCGCCAATGACGACGGCACTGTCATGGCCGGCAAGCAGATCGACGCCTTCGCCGAGAAGCACAATCTGAAGCGCATTTCCGTCGCTGACCTGATTTCGTACCGTCAGGCGCGCGAAAAACTGGTCGAGCGCGTGGCGGTGCGGCAGGTCAAGACCTTCGTCGGCGAAATGACGCTCTATTGCTACACGACGCCCTTCGACCCCGTGCAGCATTTCGCGCTGGTGCACGGCGCGATAGGCGACGGCAAGAAAGTGCCCGCGCGCCTGCATCGCGCCGACATTCTGAGCGACGCCTTCGGCGCTTCCGACACACTGCGCCGCACGCTCGAACGCTTCAAGCGCGAGGGGCGCGGCGTGCTCGTCTATCTGCGCGACGGCACGGCCGGCGTGCCGGCCAACGTAGTGAGCGCGAGCGACGACGATTCCGAACAGAAGCGCACGCGACAATGGCTCGACGTGGGCTTGGGCGCGCAGATCCTGCGCGATCTCGGCGTGCGCTCGATCATGCTGCGCACGTCGACGCCGATGACCTATGTCGGCCTGTCGGGCTTCGGCATCGAGATCGCGGGCGTGGAAGGCGTCTGACGCCGGCGCGACGCCTATCGTCAAGTCATGCGGGCAGTACTAAATTCGGGCGCATAGCGGGAGGAGAAACGCGATGAACGCGCCGCAACCCATGTTCAATCTGATGGATCCGGCCTTCGTGCGCGATCCCTATCCCGCCTACGCCATGCTGCGCGCGCGCGCGCCGGTGTGGAAATCGCCGATGGGCGTGTGGGTGCTGACCCGCTACGACGACATTGCGCGGCTGTTGAAAGACCAGCGCTTCGCACGATTTCGACGGGAACATTTCCGATCCGCGCAATCGCGGCGCGCTGCGCGAGGAGCCGGTCTACAAGCAACTCGGCCGCTCCATGCTGCTGCGCGACCCGCCCGACCATACGCGCCTGCGCGGCCTCGTCGCCAAGGCCTTTACCGCACGACGCGTCGAGGAGATGCGGCCGCAGATTGAGAAGATCGTCGACGGTCTGCTCGATGCGCTGGCGTCGCGCGGCAAGATGGATGTCATCGAGGACTTTTCGCACAAACTGCCGGTCATCGTGATCTGCGACATGCTCGGAATCCCAGAGGAAGATCGCGAGCAGTTCCTGTCGGGCTATCGCGTGTCCGGCCGCGCAATCGACCCGACGCCGATGACGAAGGCGGAACTCGATCAGGTCAACGCGAATATTCTGGCTGGCCGCGCCTATTTCGCAAAGCTGTTCGAACGCCGCCGCAAGGAGCCCGGCGACGATCTGACCAGCGCGCTGTTGCAGGTGCAGGACGAAAAGGACGGGCGTCTGAGCGAGGACGAGCTCTTCGCCAATATCTCGCTGTTGTTTGCGGCGGGACACGAGACGACGAGCAATCTGATCGGCAACGGCCTCCTGGCGCTGCATCGCAATCCCGATCAATGGGACAAGCTCGTCGCCGATCCATCGCTCGCCGCGAGCGCCGTGGAAGAATTGCTGCGCTACGATTCCTCGGTGCAGCTGACGAGCCGCAAGGCGTCGGTCGACGTCGAGATTGGCGGGCAGCAGATCAAGCGCGGCGATGAGGTGATCTGCCTGCTGGGCGCCGGCAACCGCGATCCCGAGGCCTACGAGAACGCGGAAAAGCTCGACATCACGCGCAAGAATGTGCGGCCCCTGTCGTTCGGCGGCGGCATCCACACATGCCTCGGCGCTCAGCTCGCTCGCCTCGAGGGCGAAATCGCGTTTCGCGCGCTCGCGACGCGGCTGCCGAACATGCGGCTCGCGGACATGGACAATCCGCAGTGGAAGCCGACGATCACGCTGCGCCGGCTGGAGCATTTGATGGCGGCGTGGTGAGGGAGATCAAGCCGCAGCGGCATCTTCCACGCCGATCAGCAACTCCGCCGGAATGCGCCACGCCGCCGAAATCTTGCGGATCATGTCGACGGTCAGTTCGCGCTTGCCGTTGAGCACCTCGCTTGCGCGTGAGCGCGAACCGAGGATCGCAGCGAGTTCCGCCTGAGTATGGCCCATCTCCGTGATGGCGTAACGCAAGACTTCGACCGGGCGCGCGGGCGGGATAGTGACCTGCCGCGCTTCATAGGCATCTGCAAGCGTCGCGAGCGCGTCGAGTTCGGCAGCCGCAGCGGAGCCCGGCGCTGCATCCCAGAGCTGTTCCATGCGCGCTACCGCGGCGGCATGGTCGGCGTCGGTGCAGATCGGCTTGATGCTCATATCTTCCTCCGCAATCAATACCGGGAAACGGTCAACGCATCGACTGCATCATATTCAGCGTGCGTTCCGATGAACTTGACCCAGGCAATCTGCAGGTCGAAGCGGAACGCAACGATGAGCCTGTAATTTCCGCCCGCGACGTCGAAGCGCACGCACTCTGCGTTGAGGACCGACGCCTTCGGAAAACTGGAACGGACTTCGGCAGACGTTTTCCAATGCGCGGCCGACGTCACACGAAGCCAGTATTCGAGCGACGATCGCGTCTCTGGATGCACGATCCAGAAGGCGACGAGCGTCGATCGCTTGATGATCCTCACAGCGGAAAGACTAACACGTTCCCATTATGGGAACAAGTGAATTTTGCGCCTACACGCCCATCAGCGTCATCACATGCGCCGCAGCCGAGCGTGAAAGTCCTTCGAGGCTGTAGCCGCCTTCCAGCAGGCTCACGACTCGCCCCTTCGCCTTGCGCTCGGCGATGTCCATCAGCTTGCGGGTCGCCCAGGCGAAATCGGCTTCGACCAGTTTCAGATTGGCTAGGGGATCGAGGCGGTGGGCGTCGAAGCCGGCGGAGATGATGACGAGATCGGGCGAAAAGGCCTCGATGCGCGGCAGGATGGCGATTTCATGGACTCGCGGAAGATGCCGGAATTCCAGCGCCGGCGTAGAGCGCGGCATTGACGATATTGTCGCTCGCCGCGCTCGCTGATCGCGCCCGTGCCGGATAGGGCCGGCATTTCGTGGGTGGAGGCGTACATCACGGTCGGGTCGGACCAGAAGATGTCCTGCGTGCCGTTGCCGTGGTGGACGTCGAAATCCATGATCGCGACGCGCTCGGCGCCGTGGACTTTTTGTGCGTGGCGGGCGGCGACCGCCGCATTGTTGAAGAAGCAGAAGCCCATGGGCGTCGCGCGCTCGGCGTGGTGGCCCGGCGGGCGCATGGCGACGAAGGCGTTGGCGACGATCTTCTGCATGACCTCGTCGACCGCCAGACAGGCGCCGCCGACGGCGCGCATCGCGGCCTCCATCGTGCCCGGACACATGGCGGTGTCGCCGTCGAGCTGCACCAGACCTTCAGCCGGCGCGGCGCGTTCGAGCGCGCCGATATAGGCCTCCGGGTGGGCGCGCAGAATCGATTCGCGGTCGCCGACTGGCGCCTGTTCGCGCAGCAGTGTCTGAAAACGCTCGTTTTCCAGAATCCGTTCGATCGCCCGGACGCGATCCGGCCGTTCGGGATGGTCGGGCCCCATGTCATGCGCGAGAGACGAGCGATGCGATACAAACAGCGTGCTCAATGGACCTATTTCACCCCGGAACGTGGCGATCCTCGACTTCGCGGGCTCAGTCGATTGCCGTCATTGACGTGAAACATCGCGCCCGGCGAAGACCCTGTCCAGTGCGACATGTGTCGTAAAATGGCAACAGGACGCCGCATTCCTGCGCCATGCGGCGACGCAAGGAAAGAATTTCGTAACCAAAGCGATGAATATGGTAATCAATCGCCTAATGGCCTTGATCGGCCGCAATTCCAATTTGATTCAGTCGGGACGGACCGGGATGAGACTCGCTTTTGTCGCAATCGCTGGCGCGCTGCTGCTGAGCGCATGCAACGGCAACTACGCGCGCGTGCCGGATCCGAAGCTGTCGACGCGCGACGCCGATCTCGTCGCCATGGTGCCGCGCTACGAAGTCGGCGCCGACTACAACCGCTACGAGGTCGCCGATCCGACCGGCCAGCCGCCCGGCACGATCGTCGTCGACACCAAGTCCAAGTTCCTCTACTTCGTCCTGCCCGGCAAGAAGGCGATCCGCTACGGCGTAGCCACCGGCGCCGAGGCCTTCGGCTGGACCGGCACGGCCCGCGTCGGCTCGCTGCAGGAATGGCCGCGCTGGCATCCGCCGGCGGACATGATCCAGCGCTGGCCGCATCTTGCGCCCGTCGTCGCCGCCGGCGGCCTGCCCGGCGGCGCGGACAATCCGCTCGGCGCCCGCGCGATCTACCTGTACCAGGGCAACAAGGACACGCTGTACCGCATCCACGGTACGAACGAAGAGGACAAGATCGGCCAGTCCGTATCCTCCGGCTGCATCCGCATGCGCAATATCGACGTGATCGACCTGTACAATCGCGTGAAGATGAATTCGAAGGTCGTCGTTCTCTGACCGAGGCGACAATCGCGACAAGAAACGCGGCTTCGGCCGCGTTTTTTTTATGCGGTCGCGACGGGCGGTCCCGAAATCACGAGATCCACGACCTCGGGCGGGCGCATGAAGCGCACCGGCACGATCGAGGTGCCGAGGCCGGCCGAGATCACGATGTGGCGGTCGCCGTGCACGGCATGGCCGTAGACGAGATCGGCGCCGAAGCGGCGGTTGGCGGTGAAGGGGCCGACGATCGGCAGGTTCACCTGGCCGCCATGGGTGTGGCCGCACAGCGTAACGGCGACGCGGTCGGGCACGCGGTGGAAAATGTACGGCTCGTGCGCCAGCAGCACGATCGGCGCCTTGTCGGTCACCTGATCCAGCGCGTCGTCGAGATCGTCGACGCCCCTGAAGCGTGCGCGTCCGAGGGGATGGGCGAGCTGATCGCCGAGGCCGACGAGCCAGAAGGGCTTGCCATTCTTCGCCAGCCGCAGCGCGTCGTTTTCGAGCACCGTGGCCTTCATGTGCTTCAGCGCGCGGCGGATGCTCTCGGCGCCGTCGCCGCGCATGCGCGGCAGCGGGCCGTGCCACCAGTCGTGATTGCCAAGAATGGCGTGAACGCCGAGCGGCGCTTCGAGAACCGAAAGCGCCTCCGCCCATTGCTGCGGCATCACGGGGCCCGTCACCATGCGATGGCCGCCGTTGAAATCGCCGAGCAGGACGACGAGGTCGGGTTTCAACGAATTGGCGACTTCCGCGATATGGCGGATGCGCGAAGCCGGCATCCACGGCTCGCAGGCGTGGATGTCGGCGATGATGGCGATCCTGAGATCAAGCCCCGCCGGCCATGTGCGCGGCGTGATGCGATAGCGCGTGACATCGAGCATGAAGCCCGGTTCGACCGCGACCGCATAGCTCGCAAGTCCGGTCGACCCGAGAACAAGGCCTCCGGCGCCCTGCAGCAATGCCCGACGGGTGATCATGCCAAGACTCCGCGCCGCGCATCCGGCGACGCGTGGCCTGCCGCCCGAGACGATCTCAGGCTGCTCTTTCTTGGTCCGCGATATGGGCGTCATTGCGGCCCAGTGAAGGCGGGAGAGCGGGCTCGAAGTCGGAAAGGTTAAAGCCGAATTCGGCGGCGACGGCGGCCAGGCCGATTTCGCGATAGATGCAGGCCCGGATTTCCGGCGCATCCGGCCGGTTGGCGATCGCCTGCAGGAGAATGGTCTGAAACTCGAACATGCGCATACTCAACTCTGCAACACCGGGAGCCGGCATGGCTCCGCAGGGTGAGAGTTACGCGGATCGGGTTAAGGCGGGCTTAAGGTTACGGGATTGCTGCATCGGCCATGCCGCGGACGAATTGAAATTCCTGAACCACAACTCACAAAGTACCGGCTCCGGCGGCCGAGATTTGACTTTGAACCATCGCAACCTTCGTATTCAATGATGAAACGCCGCAATCAATATTGGAGGAAGCGTTGATGGCCCGCTTTGATTGCAAAGTGCCATTCAAGCCCGGCGAGACTTGGCCGCCAAAATTTTTCTCACCTGAAGATGGCTAGCCCATCGGCGAAATCCGAGCGTGATTTCCGTCAGTGCGCCAGACTTGCCGGCGGTTGTCGAAAGCGCCGCGAAGAACAGGCTGAGGCCGGTTGGGGCGGCAAGACGCCAGTTGTCGAGGTCTATTTGAGATTGGCGACGCCTGCTTCGTCGAATTCAGTTGCAATTGCGACAATCGAAGGCGGCTGTCGACGGCGCATTGCTCTCGTGCGGCGAGTGGTGGCGGACGAGCGACCTGGTTCGTCCGGATGAGGCAGCGCCAAACGGACGGGGGCAAGTCATGCCGGAAGGCGGAACGAACGCGCTGGACTCCGCCGGTGGCCTGGCCTGCGGACGAGACACATCGATATATCTATTTTGCGGCGGGGTCGCGCAGCAGCTGGCCCTCGGCGAGAGAGGGACGATCGCCGTTCGCTTGCCCGCGCGCAGCAGGACGGCGGCGTTATCGAAGCGGTCTGGAGCAGTGAAATGACGGAGAATTGCTTCGGTCCGTTGCGCGATATGGGCCGCAAGGCGATTTCCGGCCGAGACGCTTGACCTGAAGGCGACGGGACTCGCGACCTGCGCCGCCGACGTGCAACAGGGCCGCCTATCGGTCTCAAGAACCGGAAGCGACGGTTCGTCTGCAATTCAGGCAAACTTTGAGGCAGGCAGGATATTCGATTGGCGAGTCATGTGGGGCTTCAGGGCTGCTCCTCGCGCCCTGGTCGGCAGGTTTGGGCGGCCACTCGTCCCTAGGCTACGTCGATCTGTCCCCCCACCCGCCATTCAAGGACGGATGCATTGTCGCCGACGAAATGCAAACGCAAAGAGAGCGAGGAACTCGTGGCGACGCCAACCGGGTCTCGCAGCGTGAAATGCTGGCGCATCGAGGCAAGTTGCCCCGATGGACGGGAGGTTGCATCGATCGGCAAAGGCGGGAAGGCCTGATCCGGTTCGACATGAACCTTACCGACAGCGGCCTCCCTGATCGGCATCGCCGGTTAGTACCAGTGTTCGCGCGCGATGCATTCCGCATCGTTCAACCGGACTGCATCGGCGCCACGGGGCAATCCCGCGGCGCGTCAAACCGCGCCCGGGTATCCTGCCGCTACCCTTCCTTCGTGATATCCGGCGCGGTCGGGTTCTTCATGCCGACGACATGGTAGCCGGCGTCCACGTGCAGGATTTCGCCGGTCACGCCGCGCGACATGGGCGAGCAGGTAGACGGCGCTCTCGCCGACTTCCTCGATCGTCACCGTGCGGCGCATCGGGGCGTTGTATTCGTTCCACTTGAGGATGTAGCGGAAGTCGCCGATGCCCGACGCTGCGAGCGTCTTGATCGGGCCGGCGGAAATCGCGTTCACGCGGATCGCCTTCTCGCCGAGGTCGGCCGCCAGATAGCGCACGCTCGCCTCGAGCGCCGCCTTGGCGACGCCCATGACATTGTAGTGCGGCATCCACTTTTCCGCGCCGTAATAGGTCAGGGTCAGCATGGATCCGCCGTCGCCCATCAGCTTCTCTGCGCGCTGCGCGACAGCCGTGAACGAATAGCACGAGATGAACAGCGAGGTGTTGAAGTTCTTGGCCGTCGTCTCGATGTAGCGGCCCGTCAGCTCGTCCTTGTCGGAGAAGGCGATGCAATGCACGACGAAGTCGAGCTTGCCCCAGAGCTTTTCGACCTCGGCGAAGACCGCGTCGAGGCTCGCCTTCGTCGGTGACGTCGCACTGGCCGACGACATGGCCGCCGAGCTCCTGCGCCAGCGGGCGCACGCGCTTTTCCAGGGCGTCGCCCTGATAGGTGAAGGCGAGTTCGGCGCCGGCCTCGCGCGCGGCCTTGGCAATGCCCCAGGCGATCGAGCGCTGGTTGGCCAGGCCCATGACGAGGCCGCGCTTGCCTGCCAGCACGCCCGAGATCGTGGGGACTTGGGGTGTCGTTTGCGACGTCATCTTGTCCGACCGGAGAGAGCACTCGGGCGTGACAACGCCCATCATGTCCGCCGTTTAATGGGCGCCGTGCGCAAGCGCAAGGGCGTGGGGACAAAGGCCGGACCCTGCGGCGCCGGCGTCCACAGGCGCACGAATTGACTGGCGCGGGCGCGGCCGCCGCCCTATCCTTAACAAATGGTTGCCGAATGTGGCCCCCGGCGTCTCCGAACATGTCCGAAGAACGTAAATCCTCGCCGCAAATCGAAGCGCTGCACGAAGGCGGTTCGGAATTGCGCCGCTTTGCGCGGGCGCTGGTCGGCCCGGTCGCGGCGCGTACGGCCGATGCGCTGGTCCAGACCGCGACGGCGCGGGTGGCGGCGGCGGACCGCCTGGCAGGAGATCCCGTCGAACGGGCCTTTGCGGAACTGGTGCGCCTCAACCGGCGGCGGGTGCGCGAGCACGGACGGGCGCCTGACGCGGCCGACGCAGTCCCGGATGCGGAGCGGCGGGACGCGACGGTCGCCGGCCAAATTTCCGTCATGCCGCTCGACGAGCGGGAGGCCCTGCTCATCGTTGCGCTGGGCGGCTACAGCTATGACGCCGCCGCCCGTATTCTCGACCTGCCGGTCTCCAGCGTCGTGTCTCGCCTGATGCGGGCCCGCGCCCGGCTCGATGGCGCCAAGCCCGGCGTTGCGACGCGCGGCGGCCATCTACGGGTGGTGAAATGACCGGCGCGAGCCGCGTCAGCGAGGCCGAACTGCATGCTTTCGTCGACGGCCAGCTGGGCGACGAGCGCGCGCTGGCGGTCGCCGTCTGGCTCGCCGAACATCCGCGCGACGGGGTGCGGGTCGATGGCTGGCGCGCTCAGAACGACGCGATCCAGCGCGCCTTCCCGCCGCCGGCGCGCGAACGCGTGACGCTCGCCTTCCGCGCCGGCGAATCCGACGCGCCGCTGACCCTGCCGCCGACGCCGGCGATCGAGGATTTTCGCGCGCGGCGGCGACGCAGGCGCACGCTGTCGATGGCCGCCACTTTCGTCGCCGGCGCGCTTGCGGCGGGCGCGCTGGCGATGTTCGTGCAACGCATGACGGCGCGACCGATCCCGACCGATCCGATCTTTGTCGAGGTCGCCACCGTCTCGGACGAATTCGCCCGCCGCGCGGTCGAGGCGTGGCGGACCTATGCGCAAGACCCCCACCACCCGGTCGAGGTCGACGCGCGCGACATGGCCGGGCTGACAAAATGGCTGAAAGAGCGCACCGGGCTGGCGCGGCCGCCGGTGATCGCGGCGGCGCGGCTGCTCGGCGGACGCGTTCTGCCCGCGCATGGCGAGAACGCCGCCTTCCTGCTGTACCGCCTGACCTCCGGCGATCTCGTGGCGTTGCTCGCCGAACCCGGCGCGCGCAGCCCCGGCGCCTATTCCGCCGGCGGCGTTTCGGCGCGCGCCTGGAGCCTCGCCGGCTTCGACTATGCGCTCGCGGGCGCAACGCCGGGAAACCGGCTCGACGCGATCGTCGCCGAACTCGGCGGCCCGCGATAAGCCGCCGGAAGCGGGGCGTCAGCCCAGGTTCTTGCGGGGATCGTAGGCGCGCTGGTCGCGCCAGCGGCGCATGAGGGCATCGAGGTCGGGATCGGCCGCCTCGGGCAGCGCGATCTGCAGCGTCACATAGAGATCGCCGTGCACGCCGGTCGCCGATTCCAGCCCCTTGCCGCGCAAGCGCAGCCTGCGGCCCGACGAGGAGCCGGCGGGGATCGTGAGCTCCACCTTGCCGGCGAGGGTCGGGACGTCAACCTTGCCGCCGAGCGCCGCCTCGTAAAGCGTGATCGGCAGGTTCAGCCTGAGGTCGCGGCCCTCCACCTTGAACAGGGGATGGGGCGCAAAGCGCAGGGTGATGATGGCGTCGCCGGGCTCGCCGCCATAGGGGCTCGGCTGGCCCTGGCCGCGCAGGCGAATCTGCTGGCCGTCCTCGACGCCCCTCGGAATCTTCACCTCGAGCGTGCGGCCGTTCGGCAGGACGACATTGACCTTCCCGGCGCGGGCCACCTCGGCGAGGGGAACGAGCGCCGAGGCGGCAAAGTCCTCGCCCTTCGGCGCAGGGCCTGCCCGGCCGCCGCCGCCGCGCCCGCGGCCCGCGCCGAACAGTTCGGAAAAGATGTCGCCGGCGTTGAACCCGCCGCCCCCGCCGCCGCCAAAAGGTCCGCCGCCGCCGCCGAAATTAAACTCGAAATGTTCGGCGCCGCCCGGGCCCGCCTGCCGGCGGAAGCCGCCGGGGCCGCCCGCGCCAAAGCCCTCGAAGCCGCGCGGTTTGCCATCGGCACCGATCTCGCCGCGATCGAACTGGCCGCGCTTTTCCGCGTCGCCGATGATCTCGTAGGCGGAATTGACCTCGGCGAATTTCTCCTGCGCCTTGGGGTCGTTCTTGTTCTGGTCGGGATGGTGCTTCTTGGCGAGCTTGCGGAAGGCCTTCTTGACCTCGTCCGCGCTCGCGGTCTTTGCAACACCCAGGACGTCGTAAGGATTTCGCATATCTACAAGCCCATTCCGGCGCAGCCCGTCAGGCGCCGCGCCCATGTCTCGGCGGTAATTTGGGGGCCGGCGCCGCTGCGCGCAAGCGGGCGGGCGCGCCAGCGCACAGACGTTTCGCCGCGCGCGCCGCAAAAGCGGGGAAAATGGAGGTTCGCATGAATTTTCGCGCCCTGTCGATTTCCGCCCTGCTCGCGCTGTCGGCGCCTTCGACGGCCGGCGCGGCCGGTCTCTGCGAATTTTCCGACGACCTGTCGCAGGTTCGCGGCGTCTCGGTCGTCGTCGGCGAGGGCCGCGCGCAGTTCGGCGCGACGCCCGAGGCCGCAGGCGCCTGCTCCGGCAAGGGCTGCGCCTATCTGCTGCCGGGCGATGCGGTCGTGGCCGGCGAGACCTCGGGCACGGCGACCTGCGTCGGCTTCCAGCCGAAATCCGGCCGGACGACGCAGGGCTGGCTGCCGTCGGCGCGGCTTGCTCCTGCAAACCGACTTTCGTCTAGGATCGGCCAGCGAAAGCAAATCGACCTCCAACGAGGCAAGCCATGTACCAGATGAAATTCGGCGACGTCTGGCTCATCAACGGCACGGATGAACGCCATGTCTGCGACGGCTCGCAGGAAGTGGCGATCGCCTACGACCCGGAAACCGGCACGACGCTGAAGACCGGCGCGGCCGACGCCATCCGCACCTGGCGCGACAAGCACTTGGCCAAGCTCGATGCCCGCGGCGTCCGCGAAATGTTTGCAGACCCCGTCATTGTAGCCATGCCGGTCGGCCCGGAAGCTATCGACCTCCTCAACCGCGTGCGCGACAATTGCCTGCTCGTTCAAGCTATGATCGAGCGCGGCGAACTCCCCGGCGCGACGATTTGCGACAATCGCTCCGCCCTGCCTTCACAAGGATGCATGTGATGAACGCCGGCGACCTCGTCACACTCGTTCCCTCGACTGCCCGCGAGCGCGTGACCGCAACTCGCCTCGGCGCCGACGGCTGGACGGTCCGCGAGATTCGCGAAACGTTCATTTTCGTCGGCGAAATGTCAGCGCTCGTGGCCAAGAACGGCCATCTGCGCTGGATGCGCCTTGCACAGCTGCGGCCCAATAAGGCAGCGGCCTGACCCCCATCAACCCGATAACTGGCCATAGCGCAGCCCGGTAGCGCGCCTGCTTTGGGAGCAGGATGTCGCAGGTTCAAATCCTGCTGGCCAGACCACTTTCCCTGCATTCCCCAAGTGGCGTGGCGTTTGAGGTGAAGATCGCCTGTATCCGAGCGCTAGACAAGGATTTTCTGCCGCAAGCGGCACCTGCGGTCGCGCAGACTGCTGGATCTGGACGGATCAGACCGCGAAGCCGCTGTTTCCTTGCCCAGGGGCGGCGTTTTTCAGCGCAGCGGACAGATCTGTCCAGCCGCTTTCGTTCAGTTTGAGCGTGGATCGCGATCATGCGCATAGCGGTGGCGCTCGCAATCGGCGGATAGCGGCGAGGATGGCGCGTACCATCGTGCCGGTGACAGCGACCTCGGCCAGCTGGAAGGTGATGGTGCGGGCGTGACGGACCACACGTGCCCCGATCTTGATCAGCTTCAGTTGCAGGCTGGTCAACGACCAGTCGGCCATGGCCTCGGGCAGCTCGATGCAGCGCAAGAAGGTGGCCAGGTTGTACGCCAGGGCGTGCAGTTGCAGCCGCACCTCATTGTCGCGGAACTTCCGGCACGACAGCCGCGTCCAGCGAAAGGCGTATTTGCCCTCTTTGATGTGCTGCTCGGCGGTGCCGCGCTGGTTGTAGAACCGCACCACCCAGTCCGGCTCCATCGGCAGGTTGGTGACGATGAAGCCGACACGCGGGAACAGTTCGCCCGGATGCCATTCGATCTTGGCGATCACCCGGCGTTCCTTGTCCCAGGACGCCGCCTGATACTCGAATTCCTCGAAGAACCGCTTGACCTTGGTCAGTGACGGCCGCCCGACAGGGCGCGTTAGCCGATGCGCGATCTTGTCCTTGAGGACCGCGTTTGCGGGCAGCCGGATGGCGTAGAAGAACCGCGCTTCTTCCAATCGCTCATAGATCGCCGGGATCGCGTAGGCAGCATCGGCCCGGAAGAACCTGCCACCAAGGTCGCGCTCCGCGTAGCGCGCAATGACGGGGTCGAGAACATCACGCCAGCCATCGGCGCTGTGGACGTTGCCATGGCGCAGGGCGCAGCGTTCCAGCATCCCGAACTGGTTGAACAGAAAGTTGGGGTGATAGCAGCTACAGTCGAAATGGCCATTCCAGGCGGACCCTTCCTGGTCGCCATGGGTCGGGCTGACCGAGCTGTCCATGTCCAGAACGATGTACTTCAGCCCGTTACGGTCATGGAACCGGTCGATCCATTGCCCGTTCAGGTCGGCCAGCGCGGCACGGTTCCCGGCCAGAGCCAGCGTCTCGGTCTCGAACCGTCCCATCTGCGATGCCGAGGCCGCTTGTGCATCGACCGCTCTGCCGCCGACAACTTGGCGCATGACCGGATCGCAGGCGAGACGGTTGGCGTCGTTGACATCCTCGTATCCGGCCAGCCGCCCAAAGACTGATTGCCGGAACAGGCCGTCGAGCCGATGGACCGTGTTCTTGCCAGAGCGAGTATCGCGCAGCGCCGCTGACGCCAAATCGGACAACCCGAGCGCGTCATCAAGCTCGCGCATCACCAGAAGGCCGCCGTCGGAACTGAGCTGCGTGCCGCGAAATTCCAGCCGCACGCGAGGGTCGAAATCCACCCGATCTGCCCGTTGCAAGCCCGCACCCTCTGGGTGATCCATGAAACGCGCCCCTCGCAGCCTTCAACACCATGTTTTATATAGGAAATATAATGGTCAGGACAGCGAAATCAGCGCCTTACTTGGGAAATGTGGGGCAAAGCCCGTCGCGAAGGACTGGGTCGGCTATTGGGGCGAGAAAGACCGATTTGTCTCCATCAAGGCGGATGGCGACAGGCTCGCCATCGACGCCCGCCTGGTCTTTCAGGGCGGTGGGCCGGTCTTTTCCGGCGCCTTCAAGGCGAAGGTGGCCGCCTCCGGCCCGATGCTGGAATTCGCGGTCGACGACAAGGGCCGGCCGGTCGATCCGGCCAAGGCGGGCGAAGGCGTCTGCCGGGTGAAGCTGGCGCTGGTCGGCCCGCTGCTGCTCGTTCACGACGCAGGCTGCGTCGGCGCCGGCAGCGCCGTCACCTTTGAGGGCGCGTACACGAAAGCGCGCCGCTAGTCCCTATTCCACGTCCAACGGCGCGGTCCCTGCCGGCTTGCCGTCGGCGCCGAGGCGGATTTTCTCGATCCGCGTCTCCGCCTGCTTCAGCAATTCCTCGCAGCGCTTCTTCAGGGCCTCGCCGCGCTCGTAGGCGGCGATCGAATCCTCGAGCCCGATGTCGCCCTTCTCCAGCCGGGCGACGATCTCTTCCAGCGCCTTCATCGCCTGCTCGAAGGGCATGGCGGCAACATCTTTTGCGTCGGTCACGGCGGTCGGGTCCCGTCATTGCGAGCGGAGCGAAGCAATCCAGAGCCACGACCCAGCCCTGGATTGCTTCGTCGCGAATTGCGAAGTCGGATATATCCGACTTCGGTCGATGCTCCTCGCAATGACGAGGAGCGATTCCGCTGAATTCCCCTTTCCTATACCACGTCCGGCGCGTCGCCGCCTGCCGGCGGTCGCCGGGCGAAGACGAGCTTCTGGTAGAGGAGCCCGATGCCGATCAGCACCAGGCCGAGGCCGATGAAGGACAGAGCCCGCATCAGGCCCTCAAGCCCCGACATGTCGTAGAGGAAAATCTTGAGCGTCGCGGCGAGCACGAACAGGCCGGAGGCGATGCGCGCGCCCTGCATGCGACGCCAGACGCCATACAGCAGGAGCAACGCGCCGAGCGCCAGCCAGACCGCCGAATAGGCCCAGATTTCCACGTCCTCGGCGCCCTGCGATTCGCACATGACCGCTCCATGGAAGAAGCGGCGCGTCTGCAGGCAGGCGTAGAGGAAGAGCAGCGCCAGCGAGAGAACGCCGGCGGCGTTCACGTACCATTGCGGGCGCGAGCCGCGCGACATGCGCATCAGCACCGCCGCCAGCACGGCCGGCAGCAGATAGGCGAGCATCAGCGCGTTGAAGAAGGTTCCGCCCTCAACGGCGCGGCATTCGAGGAACGGATTCTGGACGGCGGCGAGACCCGCCGCCGAAATGGCCAGCGCAATCGCGCCGAATACCATCGAGGCGATGTTGAACACCGGGCTCGCGCGCCTGAGATCGAGGCGGGTCAGCACGATGGCGAACAGCAGCGCCGAGGTGGCGAACAGGCCCTGCTCGATCAGCGAACTCGTCAGCGCATAGGCGTCGCCGCCGTTGAGCGCGTGGCGCGTCTCGAAGAAGACGAGCAGGCCGGAGAACAGGATCGTCAGCGATTGCGCGACGCGCACGGGCAGGTCTTCGCCGCCGGCGAGCCGCATTTGGCGCGCGGCAAGGCCGAAGGCGAGCGCCGGCACGCCATAGCCAAACAGGAGCCAGTTGAGGATCGGCGTCGTCCCCAGCGCCTCGCCGACGATGCGCGGCTCCCAGGCGAGGCGGCCGAGCACGACGAAGCCCATGGCGGCGACCGCGTAGCGCAGCGCCGCGAGGTCGAGCCGGGTCGCGACATAGGCCGCCGCCAGCGCCGCGACAGACAGCGCCACCGTCAGCACGCCCTTGTCGAAGACGAAGACGAAGCCGAGGGCGAGCGCGGCCAGCGCGGCGGTCGCAAAGGCGCCGAGCGCGATCTTGGTCGCGGGGTCGGCGTCCGGCCCGTCGCCGCGACGGAAATACTGGGCGAGGACGACAAAGACCGCCGCCAGCCCGCCGGCGAGCAAGGCGAAGGGCGGGCTCGCCTCGCTGCGCGCGAGCCGCAGGTAGACGATGGCAAGGATCGCGAGCGGCGCGACGGCCGCCGCTCCCGCATAGCAGCCGGAGAGAACCATCGGCAGGCGCGGCGCGGTCGCCAGTTTTCGCGCGCTGAAGCCGGCGACTACGACCGCCGAAACGGCCGCGAAGGCGGTGAACAGGCCCGACAGCAACGGCTCGTGCAGCGTCGCGACGGTCGAGAGATGGATCGGCTTCAGGCTGTCGCCGGTCCATATCCAGAGGATGGCGGCGGCGAGCGCGCCGGCGACCGGCGTGACGGCTGCGGCCGGCGGCGCCGTCGCGCCGATCGCCGCGAGTCCGGCGACCAATATGCCGAGCATGATGACCGGCGTCGTCGAAAGCGCGCCAGTTTCGAAGCCGTGGAACGCGACGACGAAGCCAACCACGCCGAATGCGCCGAGTATGACGCTGGCGACGGGATCGAAGACAGCCTCCTCGTCCGATGTCGCGAGATGCGGCAGAAACGCGAGGAAGGTCGCCGCCAACGCGGCCGACACGATCGTCTGCACCAGCGCGGCGTGGAAGAAATTGGTCGAGCCCTGCGCCGCCATGACCAGCGCCCACAGGCCTGCGCCGACGGCGGCGGCCGCCGCCAGCCACAGCCAGCGCCGGATGCGCGACAGCGCATAGGCCGCCCCGGTCGCGGCGGCCAGATAGAGCACGACCGGCCAGGGATTGGGCTGCGCCGAGGACACGAGCAGGGGCGCGGCGAAGGCGCCGACGAGGCCGAGGCCGGCGAGCGCGGGGCCATGCAACGCGGCGGCGAAAATGGCGGCGACCGCGATGACGCCGAGCGCCACAAAGGCGGGCGCCGGGCCGATGAAGCCGTAGAGGCCGTGGGCGGCGTAGATCGCGCCGAACAGCGCGACCGTGCCGGCGGCAGTCAGCACAGCGGGAATTTGCGAGGGCGTTCCCGCCTTTTCGCGGCGGCGCAGGACCTCGCCGGCGGCGGCGAGCAGCGCGCCGAAGATCAGGCCGAGCACGGTGCGCGCGCCGGGGCCGAAATAGCCCTGTTCGATCGAATAGCGCACGAGCAGCAGGCCGCCGAGCGCGAGCGCGACGCCGCCGACCCAGACGGTCCAGCTGGCGCCGAGGCGCTCCTCGAGGCTCCGCGCGGGCGCGGCCGCCACTTGATCGGCTGCGTTTTCGTTGGCGCTGGCGGGCGCGCCCGGCCAGCTGAAGCCATCCCATGCCGAAGCGGGTCCGGGCGCGGCTTCCGTCGGCGGGACGGGCGGAGGGGTCGGAACAGGGGAAGGCTCGACCGATGGGGCCTGTTCCTCGGCGGCGACGGGCGGCTCGGGCGCGGCGCCCGGGAGAGGCGGCGCGACCCGCGCCGCGCCGATGGGGCGCGCCTCCAGTTCGGCAATGCGTCGCTCGGCGGCGGCGAGCCGCTCGCGCGATTTCAAAGCCATGAAAAAGGCGACTGGTCCGGAAACCGCGATCAACAATCCGGCGAGCGTCAGCAGCGCGATCATGTTTCCCCCTCAGCCCGACAACAGCCAAGGCCGAGTCGTGGGCCGGCGCAAGATGAACCGGTCAAGAATGCCTGCAAGTATGAAATCACACGCGAAGAAACAGCGCCCGACGCTCACAGGCGCAGCGCAAAGGGCACGCCCTCGAAACAATCCTCGCCGCGGCCGATCGCCCGGATCGCGGCCACCATGCGGCCGCCGCGGCCGAGCCGCTCGTCTGCGATCGCGACGAAACGCGGATTGGGCGTGGCGGTCGGCGAGGCCGCACGGATCGTCGCTGCGATCTCGTCTTCTGCGCGCCGCTCGTTCAGGGCGCAGGCGGTGACGAAGGCCGCAGCGGTGGAGCGCGAGACGCCGGCCCAGCAATGGATGAGCAGGGGTTCGCGCCGGTCCCAGGCCCGCACGAAGGACAAGAGCGTCTCGACATGGGCCACATCGGGCGCGACCAGCCCCTGCACGGGATGGGCGATGTCGGACATGCCGATGAAGAGATGTCGCTCCGGCGCGATGCAGGCGGGACGCTCGACCGGCGTGCCGATATTGATGAGCGTGACCATGGAGCGCGCGCCGCTCGCGCTGGCGATCTCGTCGATGCGGGCCAGCGAACAGACGTGTACGCGCGGCATCAGCGCTCCCCTTCGATGGCGCGGAAGCGATCGAGGAATCGCTGCTCCGCGTCTGCCGAGGATATTGGCGCAAGAAACGTCTCGAGGCCACGCGGCCGGAATTCCGGCTGGCCGAAGAAAGTTCGGGCTTCTGCGAGATCGAAACCGGCGAGCGCGGTCGCCTCGAAAAAGGCCGCCGCGCGATCCGCCTTCTTCACGAACCGTGCGAGACCAGCGGAGGGTTTCGCGGGCAGGCCGAAGCGAAGCATGATGGCGGCGAGAATGCGATGCTCGACATCCTTGTAACTGTCGCCGATCACGGCCTTGAACGGCGAGATCATGTCGCCGACGACATATTCGGGCGCGTCGTGCAGCAGCGCAAACATCGCCCCGCCGGCGCCGATGCCGATGTCCTGCTGCGAGGCAATGTGCTCGACCAGCAGCGAATGCTGCGCGACGGAAAAAATGTGTGGGCCGGTCGTCTGGCCGTTCCAGCGCGCGACGCGCGCAAGGCCATGCGCGATGTCTTCAATCTCGACGTCGAGCGGCGAGGGGTCGAGCAGGTCAAGGCGGCGACCCGACAACATGCGCTGCCAGGCGCGCGGCGGCTTTGCGATGCGGCTCATTTCTTCAACGCGAGCGCCGCGCATTTGGCGTGGCAATGGCAGCCGACGAGATGGTCGTTGACCATGCCTGTCGCCTGCATGAAGGCGTAGACGATGGTGGGGCCGCAGAACTTGAAGCCGGCGTCCTTCAGCGCTTTCGACATCTTTCTCGAGGTCTCCGTCTCGGCCTGGATGTCGTTGAGGTCGCGCAATCTGTTCTGCACGGGCTTTCCATCGACGAATTTCCAGAGGAATTTCGAGAAGCCTTCCTTCTCCTCGATCGCCAGATAGGCGCGCGCGGACAGAACCGAGCCCTCGATCTTCTGACGATTGCGGATGATGCCCTCGTTGGCCATCAGCTTTTCGAGTTTCGCCGGCGTGTAGCGCGCAATTTTCTTCGGCTCGAAACCATCGAAGGCTTTGCGGAAATTATCGCGCTTGCGCAGGATGGTGATCCAGGACAGGCCCGCCTGAAAGCCATCGAGCAGGAGCTTTTCGAACAGCGCGCGCGAATCGTACTCCGGCACGCCCCATTCGTTGTCGTGATAGGCGACGTAGAGCGGGTCGACGCCCGGCCAGCCGCAGCGGGCAAGGCCGTCGTCATGCATCACAGCGGGGCGCGGCTCGGGATTCTTGGCCATGCCTCGTGAATAGCGAAATGCGGCGAATCGCGAAAGTGGATCGCCGATGGACCGCGCGCGCCAAGGCTCGCTGAAATCGTAGCTGCTCGATTCAATGCGAGCCTTAGGGCTCGCGATCCAAGACGCTGACCTGTGCTGCGCCGGCGGCAAGCGGCGCGCCCTTGGCCTCTTCCAGCCGGTCGAGCCGGACGGTCGCGAGGCCGTGGCTCCCCTGCGCGCCGCCGAGCACGCCGATGGCGATTTCGCCGGCGCGGATTTCGGCGCCCGGCGCGGCCGAGCCGTCGATTTCCACCCGCAGCACGCGCTTGCGCACGAGGCCGCGGTGCTGCATGCGCGAGACAACCTCCTGCCCGACATAACACCCCTTGTCGAAGGCGACGCCGTGCAGCAGGTCCATGTTGACCTCGTGCGGAAAGGCGTCGCCATAGGCGAAGTCGAGCCCGCCCGAAGGCACGCCGCAGGCGATGCGATGGGTTTCGTATTTTTCACGAGGATCGGTCGCGATCGCGCGGGCGGCGGCAAGGGGCAGGATCGCGCGCCTGCCGAGTTCTTGCGCGCGCGGATCGGCGAGGACGGTCGCGCCAGCCGGCGGCTGCGCGTCGCCGAACAGCGCGACGACGGCGAGCGCTTCGTCGCCCTTCGCCTCGGCCGAGAGATCGACAAGTTCGACCTTGGCGCGCAGGCGATAAAAAGTCAGGCGCTTCAGCAGCTCGGCGGTCTTGTCACGCGACGTGTCGAGCAGGAAGCGTTCGCCGTCCTGCGCGATCAGGAAATCGAACAGGATCTTGCCCTGCGGCGTCAGCAGCGCGCCGAAGCCCGGCGCGCCCGGCGCCACTTTCATCATGTCGCAGGTGACGAGGCCTTGCAGGAAATGGCGGGCATCGGCGCCGGAAACGGAGAGAACAGCGCGGTCGGCGAGAAGAACGGCGGGCATCGGACAATCCTGTTGGGTCAAGGCAAATTGTGTCGGAACGAGGCCAAGTCAAGCCGGGAAGGCCTGGCTCCGGCCGGCTTGTTGCAAGAGGCCGGCCGGAGGCCGGCGTTCCCCGCTGTTTCGCGAAGCCGCCTGTTGGTCTAAACCCGGATCAACCCAAGGACCGATCGATGACCCAGACTTACGACCTCATTCTCTCCGGCGGCGAACTCGTCAACCAGGACGGACGGGGCCAGCGCGACATCGGCGTGATCGGCGACACGATCGCAGCCATCGGCGATCTTTCGCGGGCGTCGGCCGGTGAAAGGATCGACTGTCGCGGGTTGACGATCCTGCCCGGCGTGATCGACACGCAGGTGCATTTCCGCGAACCCGGACCGACGCACAAGGAAGACCTCGAAACCGGCTCGCGCGGCGCCGTGCTCGGCGGCGTGACCGCCGTGTTCGAAATGCCCAACACCAATCCGCTGACGACGGGCGAAACCGAACTCGCCGACAAGGTTTCGCGCGCGACGAACAGGATGCATTGCGACTTCGCCTTCTGGGTCGGCGGGACGCATGAGAATGTCGCCGACATCCCACATCTCGAGCGCCTGCCGGGCGCGGCCGGCGTCAAGGTTTTCATGGGGTCTTCGACCGGTTCGCTGCTGGTCGAGGACGATCAAGGCGTATCGCGCATCCTCGGCGCCACGCGGCGGCGCGCGGCCTTCCACTCGGAAGACGAATACCGCCTCAACGAACGCAAGCCGCTGCGTGTGAAAGGCGACCCCAATTCGCATCACGTCTGGCGCGACGTGACAGCGGCGCTGCAATGCACGCAACGTCTGGTGCGGATCGCGCGCGAACAGCGCGCCATCATCCATGTGCTGCATGTCTCGACCGGCGAGGAGATCGAGTTCCTGGCCGCGCACAAGGACGTCGCCTCCGTCGAGGTGACGCCGCATCACCTCACGCTGTCCTCCGACGATTATGCGCGGCTCGGCACGAAACTGCAGATGAACCCGCCGGTGCGCGAGGCCTTCCATCGCGACCGCATCTGGCGTGGGCTTGCGGAAGGCGTCGCCGATATCCTGGGCTCCGACCATGCGCCGCATACGCTGGAGGAAAAGGCCAAGCCCTATCCCGAGAGCCCGTCCGGCATGACGGGCGTGCAGACGCTCGTGCCGGTCATGCTCGATCACGTCGCCGCAGGCCGGCTGACGCTCGAACGTTTCGTCGACCTGTCGAGCGCAGGGCCGGCGCGGCTGTTCGGCATTGCGCGCAAGGGGCGCGTCGCCGTCGGCTATGACGCCGATTTCACAGTGGTCGACTTGAAGCGCAGGGAGACGATCACCGATGACTGGATTGCCTCGCGCGCGGGCTGGACGCCCTATCACGGCAGGCAGGTGACCGGCTGGCCGGTCGGAACTTTCGTGCGCGGCGCGAAGGTGATGTGGCAGGGCGAGCTGACGGCGCCCGCGCGCGGCGCGGCGGTGCGATTCCACGCCGCGCTCTGAGCAGCGCTGGCGCGAAGCCGCGGCATCGGCCAGAATGCGCCGATGTCGTCCGCCGCCGATCCCGCCCTCGAACCTCTCACGCTGTCGCAGGTCCTGCGCGACCTCGGCCCGCTGCAATTCGTCAACGGGCTCATCGGTTTCATCTTCGCCGCGACCGGGCCGGTCGCGATCGTGCTGTCGGTCGCCACCAATGCGCATCTCAGCGACGCGCAGATCGCGTCGTGGATTTTCGCCTGCTTCTTCATCAATGGCGCGCTGACGCTGTTCATGACCTGGCGCTATCGCCAGCCGCTCTGCTTCTTCTGGACGATTCCCGGCACGGTGCTCGCGGGCCAGGGGCTCGCGCATCTGAGCTTCGCGCAAGTGATCGGCTGCTATTACGCGTCGAGCCTGCTGATCCTGATCGTCGGCGTCACCGGCCTCGCCAAACGTGCGCTCGAATGGATCCCCATGCCGATCGTCATGGGCATGGTCGCCGGCGTCTTCCTGCGCTTCGGGCTCGATATCGTGCGCGCGCTCAGCGGCTATCCGCTGCTCGGCTGGGCGATGCTGATCGCGTTCTTCGCCCTGTCGGCGAACGAGCGCATCGCCCGCATGATGCCGCCAATCCTCGGCGCGCTGATCGTCGGCGCGATCGTTCTGATCGCCGCGCCGCGCGGCGCGGGAGAAACGCTGAGCGGGTTCGCGCTCGTCAAACCGCAGATCGCGGCGGCCGCCTTCTCGTGGCAGGCGATGATCGAACTCGTCGTGCCGCTCGCGATTACCGTGCTCGTGGTGCAGAACGCGCAGGGGTTCGCGATCCTGCAGGCGGCCGGCCACAAGCCTCCGGCCAATGCCGTGACGATCGCCTGCGGAATCGGCGGCGTTCTCAGCGCGGCGGTGGGCGCGGTCGGCACATGCCTGACAGGACCGACCAACGGCATCGTCACGTCATCAGGCGAACGCCATCGTCACTATGCCGCAGCGCTGTCGACGGGCGCTCTCGCCATTGTCTTCGGCCTGTTCTCGCCGACGTTTACGCATCTCATGCTGTCGACGCCGAAGGAATTCATCATGATGCTCGGCGGGCTCGCGATGCTGCGCGTGCTGCAGGGCGCCTTCGTGTCATCGTTCAAGGGGCCGTACGCCTTCGGCGCGCTGGCGAGCCTCTTGGTGACGATCGCCGACATTCCGCTGTTCGGCATTGGCGCGGCCTTCTGGGGGCTGGTCGCCGGCGCAATCGTCTCGCGCATTCTCGAGCGCGAGCATTATGCGAAGGGCTGACGCGCCCTATTCCGGGTCTGCCGACCAGAAATAATGCCAGACGCCATCGGCCGCGATGCCGATACGCATCGGCGGCGGACGACCGGCCTTGTCGGCGCGGCCGAGATCGGCGAAGCGCACGCAGGCGAGCATGAGCTGGCGTTCGTCCGGCGTCGGATCGACAGGGGGCTTCAGCGCGAAGGCCGGCCAGACGAACATCTTCGTGTTGCCGCGCGTCTCGATCACATAGGCCTGCCGCAGCACGTTGCGCAGCAGCGTGAGAATTTCCTCGCCCTTGCCGTCGAAGGACAGAGCCTTCAACCGCTCGATCGGATCTTCGCCTGGCGCACGCTTTACGCCGCGCTCGAACAGCGGGCGCACCTCGTTCCAGTCGATGGGGATGCGCAGGGCCTCGATGTCGCGCGTCGCGCAGGCCTGCAGGATTTTCTGGCGGATGGCGGCGACCGCGCGCGGGAGGACGGACGCGTCCGTCATCGGCTCGGAGAGCGCTGGTCTTGGCGCGGGTTTCTGATTGGCCATTGCGACTTGTTCTTAGATCAATCGCGCGGCTTTTTTGGCGCTGGTCGTTCCGGTCGGGCGCAGCGAACTAATGACGCGCGCCGATCGTGAAATCGCCGCGGCGGACGCGCTCGGGCAGTTTCGCGGTGAAGCTCGCCACCGCGTCCTCGCCGTAACGCGCGACGAGTTCCTGCAGGCCCGCCGTGATCGCGGCGTCGGCGAAGGATTCCATGTCGAGACCGGCCATCAGCGCCTCGACGAAGGCGTCGTTGACATAGACGAGCGCGGCGCGACGGTCTTCGGTCGCGATGTCGAGATCGAGCTGGCTGGCGGAGGGAAACGACGTCATGGCCGACAACCTATACGGCCGCCGGCCTTCGCGCGATTGAGGTCTTGATGGAAGGTTAACGCAGCTTGTCAATTTCGGGTTAACCGCGTTTAGGAATTCACGCGCCGCCGTAGCGATCCGAAATATCGCGCGCCAGCCGGCCGCCCTCGGCAACGAAGCGGGCGATCGCGGCGCGCGCGTTCGGCGTGCACTGGCCGTAGGTCGTCTCGTAGCCGCGATAGCCGCGATTATAGGCGCCGGCGAGCTTTTCGCGGCGCTCGGGCGCCGTTCCCTCAGCGTCCAGCAGCGCCGCCATTTTCGCGCGATATTCGGCGCCATCGCCGTCGCCACAGAGGTCGCGCAGATAGGCGAGCGCGCCCATGATCTCGGAAAGGCGCAGCAGCTGGTTCTCGTACAGCGGCGCGCCGGGCGCGGCGTCCGCCGGCGCATCCGGCTTCTTTTCCGGCGCCTTCTTCTCGGCTGCGGGCGCGCGCGCCGGCCTGCGTTCGACCGGGGCCGCAGGCGTCGCCGCAAAGGTCAGCGCAAACGCGCAGAGGATCGTCCGGCTCGCGCGCCTCATGTCGCCTGCCCGCAGATGTCGGCGGCCCGCGCGAGAATGCGCGCGAGATGCGGCGTCGTCGGCAGGCCGCCGAGGTCGCGCGGATCAACCCAACGCACCTCGCCCGCCTCCGGGCCGGTCGTCGCCTCGCCGCCGGTCCAGAGGCCGACGAAGGAGGCGACGACGAAATGATGGCGCACGCGGCCTTCATCGTCGCGATCGATCCGCTGCACGTGGCGGTTGAAGCCGACGATGCGGGCTTCGACGCCGACCTCCTCCATCAATTCGCGCAGGGCCGCTTCCTCGATCGTCTCGCCGGGCTCGACAAGCCCGCCCGGCAGCGACCAGACGCCGGCGCCCGGCGGCTTGGTGCGCGTGGCGATCAGGACCTTGCCGTCGCGGAAGACCGCGATCGACGCCGCCAGGATCGGGCGGGAGGGATAGGTCCGGTTGTCGGCGTCGAGGGCCGGCGCGGCGTCGCTCACGGGCGCGTCCCTCAGGGATAGAGGCGCTGTTTGCGCCAGTCGCCATCGGGCGCGTCGCGGCGGAAATCGATGCGCTCGTGCAGGCGGAAGGGGCGGTCGGACCAGAATTCGAACTGGACGGGCCTGATGCGGAATCCCTTCCAGTAGGCGGGGCGCGGCACATCGCCAACGGGGTATGTGGCTGCGTATTTTGCAACGGCCTTTTCGAGCGCGAAGCGGCTTTCGAGCGGGCGCGACTGCTGACTCGCCCAGGCGCCGATGCGGCTGTCGCGCGGGCGCGAAGCGAAATAGGCGTCGGACTGGGCGTCGTCGACCACCTCGACCGGCCCGCGAATGCGGACCTGCCGGCGAAGGGACTTCCAGTGGAACAGGGCCGCGGCCTTGCCGGCGCCGAGCAATTCCCGGCCCTTGGCGCTCTCGGCGTTGGTATAGAAAACCGGCCCGCGCGAATCGAAATCCTTCAACAGGACCATGCGCAGATTGGGCAGGCCGTCGCTGTCGACCGTGGCGAGCGCCATCGCCTCGGGATCGTTGATCTCCTTGGCTTTCGCCTCGCCCAGCCATTGTTCGAAAAGGGCGAACGGCTCTCCCGCCTCCGTAAAGTCACCGGCCGTTAACTGCTCTGGGAGAGTATCCATGACGGTTCCTTGTATCACGGCGGAACAGAGTGCGTAGCCCCCGGCGTCCTTCTGCAATCGTTCATATAGCGCGCGACGGTGCTCCCGTGCGGGCGATGGCGCTTGCCGCCGTCTGCGCGCTGGGGCTCGCCGGTTGTTCGATGTCGCTGCCGCTCGTCGGATCGGCCTCGGTTGCGGGCGTCGACCACGAGCCGACCGGCTCCATCGCCAAGACCGCGCTCGCCACGACGTCCACGCTGTCGCACAATCTCGACGTCGAGGACTGGCGGCGCGCCCGCGCAGCGCTCGGCACCGCGCTCGACCCGCAGGGCAACGGGGCCACCGTCGCTTGGGACAATCCCCAGACCGGCCGTAAGGGAACGTTCATTCCGGTCGCCGCGCCCTATCCGGTAGACGGACAGGTCTGCCGCGCCTTCATCGCCAGGATCGACGCCGGCGAAGCCAAGGAAATCGTGCAGGGCTCGGCCTGCCGCACCGGCGGCACGGACGACTGGACACTGCGCGACGTCAAGCCGTTCCGGCAGAGCTGAGTTCGGCGCGCAGCGCGTTCGCATCGCTCGCAGGCAGCCCACAGACCATCGCGCGGCAGACATAGGCGGCCGCTTTTCCGTCGACCGGCGTGCGGCCATGCGCCGGGCTCGTCTCAGGCCAGTCCGCGCCATCCCTCGTCCGCAGCACGCAGGTCGCAGGGTCGGGCGAGGCAAGCGCCGCGCACACGAGCGCGTCGGCCCCGTCCTCGCCGGCGACGACCACGACCGCGGCGCGCTCCAGCAGATCGGCGGCGGCGAGCAGCGTCGGGCTCAGCGCCAAAGCCGCGCCGGCGCCGGAGAAAGCGCGGATCAGTTTCTCGCAGGCCTCGCGCCAGTGCACATCGCCGGTCAGATGCCAGAGGCGCGCGAAGGCCTCCGCCATCAGGCCGGCGCCGGACGGCGTCGCATTGTCGCGCACGTGGCGCGGGCGCGTCATCGGCACGTCAGCCGCCCCTTTCGCCGTGATGAACAGGCTGCCGTCGGCGTCGCCGAATATCTGCTGCGCTTCGCGCGCGGTCGATTGCGCCTTGTCGAGATAGGCGCGCTCGCCGGTCGCCTCGAACAGGGCGAGCGCCGCGAGCGTGAAGGCGGCGTAATCGTCGAGCTGGCCGGTCGCAGACACGCGCCCGCGCCAGGCATGCGCGAGCCGCCCGCTTTTCTCACGCGCGACAATATCGATGAAGCGATAGGCGGCCTCTGCGGCCTCGAGCCACGCCGGCTGATTGAAGACGACCGAAGCGCGCGCCAGCGCGCGGATCATCAGCCCGTTCCAGTCGACCAAAATCTTGTCGTCGCGCGCGGGTTTTTCACGCTTCTCCCTGATGTCGAACAATTTCGCGCGGCTGGTGGCGAGCGCGATCTCGGCGCCGGCGTCGCCGTAGGGCGTGACGCGCCGCAGCACGTTGCGGCCCTCCCAATTGCCGCCCGCGCGCACGTCGTAGGCCTCCGCGAACGCCTGCATCTCGGCGCCGAGCGCAGCGCGAACCTCGTCCGTCGTCCAGGTGTAGAACAGGCCTTCTTCGCCCTCCTGATCGGCGTCCTGCGCGGCGGCAAAAGCGCGGTCGCCCGCCGCATCCGCGTCGCCGCGCATCTCGCGCATCAGCCAGCCGACCGTCTCCTTCGCGCGTTCGGCATAGAGGCGCGACGGCGCGGCGGCGTGGGTCAGCGCCAGCAGGTCGAGGATCTGCGCATTGTCGTAGAGCATCTTCTCGAAATGCGGCACGTGCCATTCGGCGTCGACCGAATAGCGCGCGAAGCCGCCGCCGAGATGATCGTAGATGCCGCCCTCGCACATCGAGGTCAGCATGTGGCGCACGGCGTCGTCGAGATCGGCGCGGCCCGTGCGGCAACGTTCCTGCCAGAAGAAGCGGAAGATCGGCGCATTGGGAAATTTCGGGGCGTCGCCGACGCCGCCAAAGGTCCGATCGATCTGCGCGAGCAAGGCGCCGGCGAATTGCTGGAATTGCTGCGGCCCGAGCGCGGCGCCCGGCGTGGCGGCGGAGAGTTCGGCGAGATGTTCGGTCAGCGCACGTCCGTTCTTGGCCACGCTGTCGCGCTTGTCGCGCCAGGCCGCATGGACGGCGTGCAGCACCTGCGGAAACGATGCGCGGCCCCAGCGCGGTTCGGGGGGGAAATAAGTGCCGCCCCAGAAGGGCGCGCCGTCGGGCGCGATGAACATGGTGAGCGGCCAGCCGCCCTGCTGTCCCAAGGCATGCAGCGCGCTCATATAGATGTGGTCGATGTCGGGCCGCTCCTCGCGGTCGATCTTGATGTTGACGAACAGCTCGTTCATCAGCGCGGCGATTTCGGGATTTTCGAAACTCTCGTGCGCCATCACGTGGCACCAGTGGCAGGCGGCGTAGCCGATCGACAGCAGGATCGGCTTGTCGAGCGCGCGCGCCTCTTCCAGCGCCGCATGGCCCCAGGGCCGCCAGTGCACGGGATTGTGCGCATGCTGCAGCAGGTAGGGCGAGGTCTCGCGGGAGAGGAGATTTTCGGAAGGCAGCATGGGCGCCAAGATAGCGCGGGCGCGGGGCGGGTCCATACATGGCTTTCTTCAACGCCGCGCGACGCTATCTACGCCGTCATCGCGAGGAGCCACCGCCCATGTCCACGCTGCACGACATTGATCCGCAAACCGGCGATCCCGCATCCTGCGACGCAGTCGACATGGTGCTCGTTCCGCGCGCGCATGACATCGGCGACGGTTTCATGGTGCGGCGCGCCCTGCCGTCCGCTGCGCGGCGCATGGTCGGACCGTTCATCTTCCTCGACCAGATGGGCCCTGCCCTGCTGCCGCCAGGCAAGGGCATCGACGTTCGGCCGCATCCGCATATCGGGCTCGCCACCGTCACCTATCTCTACGAGGGCGAGATCATGCACCGCGATTCGCTCGGCAGCGCACTGCCGATCCGGCCGGGCGCGCTCAACTGGATGACGGCCGGCAGCGGCATCGCGCATTCCGAGCGTTCGGGCGCGGACTGGCGCGCGCATGGGGGAACGCTGTCGGGCCTGCAATTGTGGGTCGCGCTGCCGCAGGCCGTCGAGGAGACCGCGCCGGCCTTCGACCATTACGACGCGGAGAAGCTGCCGGTCGTGCGCGACGCGGCGTCGAGGCGCGGATGATCGCCGGCGCCGCGCTCGGCGCGCGCTCGCCGGTCAAGACCTTCTGCGATACGGATATTCGTGGATTTCCTGCTGGTTGGGCGCCGTCGCGCCGATCGACGCCGCGCAGGAGGAACGCGCGGTCTACATCTCGTCCGGCGCGGTCGAAATCAGCGGCGACATCTTCGAGGCAGGCCGGCTCGTCGTGCTCAAACCGGGCGCCGCGGTCGCGGTGCGGGCCACGGTGCCCGCCCGTTTCGCGCTGGTCGGCGGCGAGACGGCGGACGGGCCGCGCTACATCTGGTGGAATTTCGTGTCTGCAAGCCGGGAGCGGATCGAGCAGGCCAAGGCCGACTGGGCGGCGGGGCGCTTCGCTCCCGTGCCGGGCGAGACGGAGTTCATCCCGCTGCCCGAATGAGCGCGAGGCTTTCGTCGAAACGCAGTTCGAGCTCGCGGCCGCGGCTGACCGCCTCGAGACGGGCGAAGCGCATGGCGGAGGACAAGTCGCCGAACACGCCGCCGATGCGGCCCTGCTGCTCGGTGACGACGAAGGACGCGCCCTGACCGCGGCTCACGCGGAAGGACAGCGGATTCGAAGCTGATTGCGAACGGGTATCCATAGTCTCGGTCTTTCTTCGGTCTATCCAATGCCGATGGAGAAGCATTCGCATCCGGCGCATGAACGTGTGATGAGCGACCACGCCGCAATTCAGCCGAAATCCGGGTCGTTGCGCGGCGCCATTGCGCACATTGCGAGGCGCGCGCCGCCCGTGCGAGGCTCGCGGGCGGAGACGAATCCATGCGCACCGGACCAAAAAACCTGATCACCGACGTCGCGGGCCTCAGCGTCGGCAATGCGCAGGACGAACGGATCGCGACCGGCGTCACGGTCGCGTTGTTCGATGGCGAGGCGGTCGCCTCGGTGGCGGTCACGGGCGGCGCGCCGGCGGGCCGCGACCTCGAATGCCTCGCGCCTGAGGCGCAGATCGAGGCCGTCCACGCCATCCTGCTGTCCGGCGGCTCGGGCTATGGCCTCGACGCCGCCAGCGGCGCGCAGGCCTGGCTGCGCGAGCGCGGGCGCGGCGTCGCCTTCGGGCGCGCCGTCATTCCGATAACGCCGCAAGCAATCTGCTTCGATCTCATCAACGGCGGCGACAAGGACTGGGGCCGCTATCCGCCCTATCGCGAGCTCGCCTATGCCGCCAGCGACGCGGCGGACGCCGATTTCGCGCTCGGCACGACCGGCGGCGGTTTTGGCGCGACCACCGCCGATCTCAAGGGCGGGCTCGGCTCGGCCAGCGTCGTGACCTCGGCCGGGCACACGGTCGGGGCGCTCGTCGTGGTCAACGCCATCGGTTCGGCGGTCGTGGGCGGCGGCCCGCACTTCTGGGCGGCGCCCTGGGAGATTGGCAATGAATTCGGCGGGTTGGGCGCCGAGACGCATCCTTCGACCGCGCTCGCCTGGAAAGGGCGCCCGATCACGCCGGCGACAACGATCGCCATGGTGGCGACCGACGCCAAGCTCACCAAGCCGCAGGCCAAACGGCTGGCGATCGCGGCGTCCGGCGGCAAGTCCAAGGGGCTGCGACTCGCCCATGCGATCTTCGACGGCGACATGGTCTTCGCCGCCTCGACCGGCCGGCGCGCGCTCGGCGATCCCGCCGCCGAACTGATCGAGATCTGCGCGCTCGCCTCCGATTGCCTCGCCCGCGCCATTGCGCGCGGCGTGCACGCGGCGACCGCCCTGCCCTTTGCGGGCGCGCAGCCGGCCTGGCGCGACCGGTTCGGCAGCGCCTGAAACGCCGCCGCGAACAAGGTAAAATTCGATTCAGATTTTGCGCGAATTGGAATCAAGCTCGCGGCAAGCTCGATTCAAAGGCGATTCAAATTGAATCGATCGGAGGCCGCGACGGCGCATTAATGCGCGCTTGCCGACAGCTGCGCGGCGCGCGCGAGCGAATTTGCGAAGTCTCACAAAATCATCCGCCTGGACACAATCGATAGGGGCGCGAGGGATCGGCGCGCGCCGCCGACAACGCGAAGGAATGAGTAAAAATTAATTCATATCTGGCGCGTGTTCGCTTCAAAGGCGCGGTAAATCTGAGCGCAAGACGCAGGAAAACGTTAGGCCTTCGGCAGCCGTGGCGGCGGTTCAATCGCATGGTTCCTACGAGGGGATGTCATGCAAACCCAACTCAATTTCGTCTTCGTCGCCTGTCTCATTCTCGGCGCAGCCGCTGGTCTCGAGAGCCGCCTGGCGGGACGACGGCTCGCCGTCGCGACGCATACGGCGGCGACCGGCCTCGGCTTCTTCGCCAATGCCGTCAGCGCGCAGCAGATCGAATCGAGTTTCCGCATCGGGACAGCGCCGATGAACGCCCTGGCGATCGCCTTCCTGATATGCGCCTGGATTTCGGAGACGGATTCGTTGCGCAGCGGCGAACCCATGGACGAGCGCGGCGACGCCTCCAATCACGTGGTCGCCTTCGTCATCGGCTTTGCCGGCGCTATGGGCTCGGCCCTGCTGCTCGGACTGGCGATCGCCTTGATGTTCGCGCTGTTCATGCGGCGCGCGCGCGCCGGCTGCGAGCCGGTCTACGGCGCAGATTTGGCGCGCATCGAATAACTGCTCTGATCAGCCCGCGATCTTCGAGAAATCCGCGACGCGCCGCATGGCGGCGCGCAATTCGCCAAGAAGCTGCAACCTGTTCTTGCGCAGGCGCTGATCGTCGGCATTGACGGTCACCTTGTCGAAGAAGGCGTCGACCGGCGCGCGCAGTTTCGCAAGCGCATGCATGGCGCCTTCGAAATCCTCGGCCTTGACGCGCTCCTTCGTCTCGTCGCTCGCGCGATCGATCGCGGCTTTGAGCGCGCGCTCCTCATATTCGCTGATGAATTCGATGTTGGCGGGCTGGTCGAAGGCGCCCTCGCCATCCTTCTTCTCTTCCGCGCGCAGAATATTGGCGGCGCGCTTCGCGCCGGCGAGCAGATTCCTGCCATCGTCGCTGTCGAGAAACTTGCCGAGCGCATCGACACGCTTGACGATCATCAGCAGGTCGTCCTGATCCTCCAGCGCGAAGACCGCGTCGATCAGATCGTGACGCGCGCCTTTGTCGCGCAGGTAGACTTTCAGGCGGTCCGCGAAGAAAGCGAGCAAATCCTGCGCGCTGTTGGCGTGGATGTGCATGCGCGATTGCGCCAGACGAACCGTATGGAGCAGCGGCAGGCGCAGGCCGTTCTCCAGCACGAGGCGGATCACGCCGAGCGCGGCGCGGCGCAGGGCGTAAGGGTCCTTCGAGCCGGTCGGCTTTTCATTGATCGCCCAGAAGCCGGCCAGCGTGTCGATCTTGTCGGCGAGCGCGACGGATACCGATACCGGATCGGTCGGCGTACGGTCGCTTGGGCCCTGCGGCTTGTAATGTTCCTCAATGGCCGCGGCGATCGACGGCGCCGTGCCTTGCGCCGCCGCATAATAGCGGCCCATAAGCCCCTGCAATTCGGGGAACTCGCCGACCATTTCCGACACGAGATCGGCCTTGGCGAGATGGGCGGCCCGCGCGGCGCGCGCGGGATCGGCGCCGACCTTGGCGGCGAGTTCGTAGGCGAGTTCCTCGATGCGCTTGACGCGCTCGCCCTGCGTGCCGAGGCGCTCGTGGAAGACGATGCTGTCGAGCTTCGGCACGCGCTGTTCGAGCGGCGTCTTGAGGTCGCTCTCCCAGAAGAATTTCGCGTCCGACAGACGCGCGGCGACGACGCGCTCGTTGCCGGCGACGATCTCCTTGCCGCCGTCCCTGGCCTCGATGTTGGAGACGAGGACAAATTTGTTGGCGAGCGTCGGCCCACGCTTCAGCACAAAGCATTTCTGGTTGGCGCGGATGGTGGCGCGAATGACTTCCGGCGGGATGGCGAGAAAAGACTCGTCGAACGAGCCCATCAGCGCGCGCGGCCATTCGACGAGGCCGGCGACTTCTTCCAGCAGGCCCTCGTCCTCGATCAGCTCCAGTCCCTGCGCGAAAGCGAGGTCGCGCGCGTCGTGCAACACAATGTTCTTGCGACGGTCGGCGTCGAGCACAACCTTCGCCTTCTCCAGCGCCGGCAGATAATCGTCGAAGCGGCGGACCTTGATCGCGGCCGGCGCGAGGAAGCGATGCCCGTAGGTGATATTGCCGGCGGCGACGCCGTCGATCTCGAACGGCACGATCTCGGGTTCTTCGTTCTCGGGCCCGAAAGTGGCGACGATCGAATGCAGCGGGCGCACCCAGCGCAGCGCGTCGGAGCGGGCGGAGGCGGCGCCCCAGCGCATCGACTTCGGCCAGGGGAAGGCGCGGATGATTCCGGGCAGGATTTCGGCGAGCAGGTCGAGCGTCGGCTTGCCGGCGCGCTCGACGATCGCGACGTAAAATTCGCCCTTCTTCGGGTCCTTCTCGATCTTGGCCTGATCGAGCGAGGTCAGGCCGGCGCTCTTGAGGAACCCCTGGACGGCGGCCTCCGGCGCGCCGACGCGCGGGCCCTTCTTCTCTTCGCGAATGTCGGGCTGGCGACCCGGCAGGCCGGCGATGTGCAGCGCGAGGCGCCGGGGCGTCGCATGCGCCACCGCGCCCTCGAACTTGAGCCCGCGCTCGATCAGCGCGCCGGTGACCTGGCGCTCCAGATCGGAGGCCGCCTGTCGCTGCATGCGGGCCGGGATTTCTTCGGAAAAGAGTTCGAGGAGGAGGTCGGGCATCGGAACCGGCGGGTTAAAAAACGCGCCGTCTTCTCTCGCATGCGGCGGCGCGAAGCAAGTCGAAAGGGGAGAGCGCCCGCCGCGCCCCTAGAGCGCGCAGCGAAAAAGTGGATGCCGGTTTTTCGCGGAAGGCGCGCTCTACGCTTTGAAATAGATCAGCTCTTCTGCATTTGAGCGATTCCGCTCAAATGCAGGCTGATCTAGCCGACGATTTTCCAGTAGGAATCCTTGGCAGCCACGAGGCCATCGCGGAACGTGTAGAAATCGCAGCCGTTCACCGCGATTTTCTCGCCTGCCGGCGTCGTGCCGGTCAGCGTCCATTTCGAGACGCCGGTGTCGCCGTCGGCGAAATGCGCGGCGTTTCCGTAATGGACGTCCGGCAGGCCCTCGAAACGCGTCGCAAGCAGGCGCCGCACGTCGGCCTTGCCCTTGGCCCGCGTGCCGAACGGGTGCGGTCCGCGCGGCATCTCGAGTTCGCAATCCTCGGCAAAACAAGCCATTATGGCATCGAGGTCATGCGCGTTGAAGCCCTCGACCAGCGTCTCCAGACGCTCCAGAATGTCGGCGCGCGTCATCTGCATTCCCGCTGCTGCATCGACCGGACGCCGGGGGCGTCCGGTCTGGAGCGCGCATGGTCGCGACAAAGCGGCAGGGAATGCAAGCGCGCCCGAAGCGCTCACAACGCCTTGTGCGACCCATCGCAAAGCGGGGCGTTCTTGGTGTGTTTGCAGGCGCACAGATAGGCGGTCTTGGTCTCCGGCGCGGTCCAGGCCATGGGGGCGAAGTCCGAGCCCTTGTGCGAACCATCGCAGAGCGGCTGCTTGGCCGACTTGCCGCAGGTGCACCAGTAATAGGTCTTGCCAGCCTCGACCTCGACCGGAATCGGCGACTTCTGGGCAATGACGGGTTCGGCCATATCTTCCTCTTTCAGTTCGGCTTCGCCCGGCTCGGGCGTCGGCGCTATAGTGCCGGGGGCGCTCCGCATGTCCATTGCATGAGCGCAATTATGTCAAGCTAGGAATGCATATGAGCCAGCTCGCGACCGTTCTGACCGCCATCGACGCCGCCAACGCCAAGGATCCGACCCTCGAAGACGGCCAGCCGGCCGCGCTGCTCTACGGGCGGCGGATGAGCGAGCGGCTGTCCAAGTTCCTGCCGGACGCCAGCGAATTTCTGCAGATCGCGATCCGCGGCCAGCACATCGAGCGCTTCGCCATCCCGCGCAAGGACTATCCGATGGACAAGCCCGGCTATTTCCGCTGGCGCAATGCGCTGAAGGAGCGCCATGCGCAGCGGCTCGCCGAGATCATGGCCGCGGCGGGCTATCCGGCGGAGGCCGGCCAACGCGTCGGGCAGATCGTGCGCAAGGAGCGCGCGAAGAACGATCCCGAAGCGCAGGCGGTCGAGGACGTGGCCTGCCTCGTCTTTCTCGAATTCTATTCCGAGGCGTTCCTGACCAAATACGAGGAGGCCAAGAGCATCGACATCGTCCAGAAGACGTGGCGGAAAATGTCGGAGGCCGGGCATGCGGCAGCGCTGGGACTGACCCTCGCGCCACGCGTGGGGGAAATTGTCGGTAAGGCGCTGGCCTGAGCGCGCGACTAGCTTCGGCAGCGATCGAGGAAGCGCCGGAACGCGTTCTGGCTGCTTCGCGTAGGAAGCGAAGCTTTTTCGCCCGCGATGACAAAGGAAAACGGCCTGCCCCCGGCAAGCTCCTCGAAGATCGGATCGCTGGCGGATGTGTCGACGACGACCGCGCCGCCGTCTTCCGTCGCCTTGTCCTGCGCCACGCCCCGATAGCGCGCGGTCACGTCGCCGACCGTGATCGCCACTTCCGCTTTCGAGCCCGCCGGCAATTGCTTCGCCGTGTCCAGCGTCATGCGCACGCCGCTGTTCGGGATGCAGTAGAGAACGGCGCCGACAAATTCGGTCGGCGAATAGGCCGGAAATACAACCCCGACCTTCACGCCGTCGGCGCCCTCGTTCACTGCCCAATAGCCGTAAGACTCTGCGCCGGCGTCCGCTCCGCCGCCCGCCGCCCCGGCGGCAGCCGAAGCCTGCGGAGAAGCTTTCGCTTCTGTCCCCTGCGGCGCTGCCTGATGGGCGCGAACGGCGGATTGCGCGCCGGCGAAGGCGTCATCGAGAAGTTCGATCAAGCGGCCGGACGCCCGCTCGGCTTGCGCACCCGCGCCCGTCGAACCAGCGACGAAGACCGCGAAGACCGCCAGGGCGCAGGTAAATGATTTCATCGAGGTCATCGAAAACGCTTCCGTACTGGATGGCTCATCCGACGCACCTCACCGCGGCGCAGGCGCAGGCGCATTCGACAGCGATTTCTTCTTCTGGAAGGCGTCATATTGCTGCCGCCACTGGCGGACGCGCTGCAATTGCATCTGTTCGAACTGCGCGACATTGGGCAAACCGTCGAGCATCTTGTTCACGGTTTCGAGGTCCGTGATGTCCTCGCGTTTGAGCGGGATCGATTTCACGTAGTTCAGCCGCGTCTGGTACGTCTGGAAGATGATCACCAGGCGATTGACATGCATCTTGGCGGCGACGGGATCCTTCGCCGGATGCGTCCAGAGCGAGGGGTTGCCGTCGAGCGCCAGCGCATCGCGGATCGCGATGAGGTCCGCGATCAGCATGTAGGTCTCCGTCACGCCCTCGCGACCGCGGCCAAGCTCCTCGGCGATCTGGTAGCCCATGTCGTGCTTCTGCCCGGTCGCGTCGAGATCATCGACCGGCGCCAGCATGCCCGGCCTGTTCGGGTCCTCGCTGCCGCCCCACCAGCCCCGCCCCACCCAATTGCCATAGCGGCCCCAGGATTGCTCGTTCTCGCCGGCCCAGACCCTGTCCCGGATATATTTCGTCCACTCGCGCACGCGCGTCGTCGCGCTCACGCCTTTCGCGGCGTCGGACTTGGCGCCGGTCTTGGCGCTGTCAGGTTTCGGCTGACACTTGGCGAGACCCTCCGCGCGCGCCTGATTTTCGTGCTGCGTGCCGTTGAACATCCAGCCGTCGACCATGCACCAATGGTAGTGGCTGTCGTAATTCGACTGCCAGCGCGGTCCGCCATAGCCGCAGTTCCTGCGCAGGGCTTCCTCGTTCTGCGCAACGGCGCCTTTCGCATAGGCGCTGCATTGCCCGGGATCGCCGCCGGCGCGGGCGGCGCCTGCGAAAACGATCGAGAGAGCGGTCGCGGCGAAAAACAGCCGCGCATGCCTCGCGATTCCCAATGTCTGGCCAGTAGACGTCACGTCTGAACCCGTCTTCATAGCGGCGCTTCTCGCGACGCTGCGTCGCCGATTGGCGTGACGAGATCACGAACGATATCCGCGCGCCTTATGTTGGCTCAAACACGGCAATGGGGCTTAGCGAGCGGGCGGGCGCGTCTTCCGGGAGGCCAGAACGAGATCGAGCAACGAGCTTTCCGGATTCTCCCCCTTCACGTGCGCGAGCAGCGGCGCAAGGCGTCCGTCGACGAGCAGGGTCGCAAATCCGTGAACCAGCGACCAGGCGGCGGTGATGTCGGCGACAATGGCGGCAGTGTTCACGCCGCTCGCCCCGCCGCCTGCGCGGGCGACGACCGCGCCACGTAGCAGCATCGCCATGTCGCTCACCGCCGATTTGAGGGCCGGGCGGTCAGCGTCAAGCATCTCGCTGCGATACATCAGGTTGAACAGGCCGGGATTGGCGACGGCGAAGGCGACATAGGCCCGCCCGATCGCATCCATCGCATCGTCCGCCGTCGCGGCGTCGTCCAGCGCGGCGCGCATCTGCCCGGCAAGCCGACGAAAGCCTGACGCCGCGAGCTCTGACTGCAAGCCGCACAGATCGCCGAAATGGTTTTTCGGCGCGGCATGCGAAACGCCGGTTTCCGCCGCGGCCGCGCGCAGGGTCAGGCCGCCGACGCCTTCCCGACGTAGCAGGGCCTCGGCGGCGTCCAACAGCGCCTGCTTCAGATTGCCGTGGTGATAGGGGCCGCCGCGCTCGCCGTCCCCGGTCGGCGACGCCGGCGCGGCCGGTTCTGTCGTGCTCATGCACCCTCCTGATCCGCTATTGATATTTACACTGGAAATATATGTTGACAACGGAAATCGCACACCGATATTGACACTGTCAATATTTGGAGATCGACCCGTGCACCTGTCCCAGCTTCTGATCGCGATCGCGACATTTCCCATTGTTTTCGTTGGACTGGCAGTCGCTCTGATCTTCTGGCCGGTTCGTCGTCCCGCCGGCTTCGGCGGCGCGGCGCTCGCCGATTTCCGCCGTTTCGTGGCGCGGGGCGATTTCGCGGCGGCGCCGCCGGAGCAGCGCTTCGTCGCCCGCGACGGCGCCAGCCGCGCCTACCGACTCTACGGCTCAGGGGCGGACCTTCTGGTGTTCATGCACGGTTCGGGTGGCGACTCAGCCTATCTCGCCCGCTTCGCCGAGGGTCTGGCGACCGCCGCCGGCCTGCGCGTCGCGACGCTCGACATGCGCGGCCACGGCCATTCGCCGGGCGTGCGCGGCGATGTCGACCGCCTCGACAGGCAGGAGACCGACATCGCAGATCTCACCGCCGCCCTGAAGGCCGAGGGCGAGGCCGGACGTTTCTTCGTCGGCGGGCATTCGATCGGCGGCGGTCTCGCGATCCGCTACACGGCGGGCCGCGAAACGCCCCGGCCGGACGGCCTGATCCTCATGTCGCCTTACGTCAGCAACGCGGCGCCGTCGGCGCGTCCGATGTCGGGCGGCTGGGCGCATGCGCGGGTTCCCCGCTTCGCTGGCATTCAGATGCTGCATCGCTTCGGCATTCACACGTTCGACGGACTGCCCGTCGTCCAGTTCGCGATTTCGGAAGCCGCGAAGACCGGCGCGGAAACGCCGGCCTACAGCTGGCGCCTGTTCCGCTCCGTAACGCCGCGTGAAGACTGGAGGAAGGAAATCGCGTCGATCGCCTGCGATACACTCGTGCTCGGCGCGGAAACGGACGTCATCTTCAACGCCGAGGGCTACAGGATTGCGTTCGCTCCCAATCCGCGGGCGAAGGTCGAGATCGCGCGCGGGATCGGACATTTCGATCTCGCCATGTCCGACTTTGCGCGGGATCGCGCCGCCGAGTTCTTGCGCCAGCAAATGGCGGGCGCCTGAGGTGAACGACCTCAGCTGGCCTTCGCCAGCCCGCCCGCGTCCGTGCGCAACCACGCCGCGCCGCACGCCTTCGCCAGTTCGCGCACGCGCAGAATGTAGCTCTGGCGCTCGGTCACCGAGATCACGCCTCGCGCATCCAGAAGGTTGAACGTGTGGCTCGCCTTGATGCACTGGTCGTAGGCGGGCAGCACCATGTCGTGGCGCTCGCCCTTGTCGCCGGCCGCCAGCAGCGCGCGGCATTCGGTTTCGGCGTCCTTGAAGTGGCGGAACAGTTTTTCCGTGTCGGCGTGCTCGAAATTGTGCCGCGAATATTCCTGCTCGGCCTGCAGGAAGACGTCGCCGTAGGTGACCTTTTCCGAGCCTTCGCGGCCGTTGAAATTGAGGTCGTAGATGGATTCCACGCCCTGCAGATACATGGCGAGACGCTCAAGCCCGTAGGTGAGTTCGCCTGACACGGGCGAGCATTCGAAGCCCGCGACCTGCTGGAAGTAGGTGAATTGCGAGACTTCCATGCCGTCGCACCAGCATTCCCAGCCGAGCCCCCAGGCGCCGAGCGTCGGGCTCTCCCAGTCGTCCTCCACGAAGCGGATGTCGTGCAGCAGCGGATCGATGCCGATGGCCGCCAGCGACTTGAGGTAGAGGCCCTGCAAATCCGGCGGCGAAGGCTTCAGGATCACCTGGAACTGATAGTAGTGCTGAAGGCGGTTGGGGTTCTCGCCATAGCGGCCGTCCTTCGGCCGGCGGGAGGGCTGGACGTAGGCCGCCTTCCACGGTTTCGGCCCGAGCGAGCGCAACGTAGTGGCCGGATGGAACGTGCCGGCGCCGACCTCCATGTCGTAGGGCTGGAGAATGACGCAGCCCTGCGCCGCCCAGAAATTCTGGAGCGTGAGGATGAGCCCCTGAAAGCTTTTTTTCGGGTCGTTGAAGGCGCTGGTGGTCATGGCTGTCTGATCGTGGCGGGCCGAATTGCGGCGCAACCTATGGGCCGCGCCACCGGCGGTCAATGCGGCTTCGGCGCCGTTCAGCCGGGGTTCAGGACATCCCTTCTAGGAAAGCCGCCAACGCCGGCGCCGGAGCCAAACTGCGCGCTTCCGCATCGCCGGCGAGGAGGGTTGGACATGGCCTACAATCTGAAGAAGGCGCTCTCGGCGGCGGCGCTCGTCGCGGGTCTGGCGGCCTCGCCCGCGTTTGCGCAGGTTCTCACCGCGCCGGCAGGCGGCGGCGCGGGCGGCGTGATCATCGGCGGCGGCCATCACGGCGGTTTCGGCGGCGGCCGGATCGCGACGCCCATGGCGCCGGCGGCGGTTCCGCGGGCCTATGTTCCGCAAGTCCTGCCGGGCGGCGGCGGCATTGTCGCTCCGCGCGTCCGCCCGCCAGTCGGCGGTCCGATCGTCGGCGGCCCGAACTGGGCCGGCGGGGGCGTGGCGATCGCGCCGCGTCAACCGCGCGGCTGGTCGGCGCCGGGCATTGCGCACGCCCCGCACGACACCGCGCAGTCGATGTATGTCGGCGGGCGGCATCGCCATCGCGGCGGCCATTGGCGCGGCGGCGCAGCGTATCCCTACTACCTCGGCGGCTACGACCCCTACCCGGTCTATGTCCCCTCGCCTGTCTACGAGACCGACCTCGACGACGACGAATATTGCGTGCTGCGCAAGGTTCGCGTGCACACCCGGTACGGCTGGCGCAGGGTGTGGCGTCGGGTCTGCACCTAGCGGCTGCGCCAGGCCGCCAGGCCGATCCCAGCTTCACCGCGGTGGATCGCCTCCGCCTCCGGCGTGTGCAACATCAGCGGCGGCAGGAGGGCGAGCGGCGCGCGCGAGCCCTTCCTGCCTGAAACCAGCAGGCGAACCGCAGGTTCGCCTGCTTTCGCATGGACCGGCAGAAGCCGCAGCTCGCCGATGCGCCCCTTCGCACCCACCAGAATGTCAGCGAGCGCGTCGGCGCGATGGATCATCAGGAACAGGCCGCCGGGCCTGAGCAGGGCGAGCGCGGCTTTCATCCACGCTTCGAGCCCGCCCTCGGCGACATGGGCGCGCGCCCGGGCCGCGTCCGGCGAAACGCGCGCGGTCTTGCGGTCGAGGAAGGGCGGGTTGGTGATCACGAGATCGAACGAGCCGTCGGCGAGGCCCGCGGCGCGACGGCTCGCCGCTTTCAGAATGTCGGCCTCAATCGCGCGGGCGCGGCCGGGGAAACCGTTTTCAGCGATATTGCAGGCGCAGAGCGAAACCAGCGCGGGGTCGATCTCGACGCAGGCCATGTCCAGCCCGGCGGCGCGGGCAAGCGCCGAAAGCCCGGCGGCGCCGACGCCAGATCCGACATCGACCGCTCGGCCCCCGGCCCCGGCCGGAACGCAGGCGGCCAGCAGCACGGCGTCCGTGCCGGCGCGATGGCCCGCCGACGGCTGACGCAGGGTCAGACGCCCGCCGAGGAAGGCGTCAGGCCGGGGAGAGGTCTGCGCCAAGGCCCGCCTCTCGCAGCGCGATCCGCGCCCGTTCCCCATCATCGTCGGCCACCAGCACCCGGCGTCGGATGAAGCCCAGCGACCCTTCGAGCACGCTCATGTGCCGGTCGGTCACGAGAAAGGCCACCTTCTCGCCCGCCAGCACCGCTTCAGCGAAGGACAGGAGCACAGGGTCGTTGGTGCGCAGCAGTTCGATCATGGGTCGCGCCAAACTGTCACGGCGCCCCGCGCCCCACAAGCGCCGGTCGGAATTCCATTTGCCGGCAAAGGACGTTAAATAGCCGATGGAAGGAACATCGTAGCGAGGTTGTTTTGGGCGTCGTCATTCCCCTCGAGGAAAAAACCAAGCCGGAAGCCAAGGGCGGCGTCGAGCGGCTGGTGTCGCTTGTTTCGGCCGACATGGAGCGCGTCAACCAGACGATCCTGGCGCGCACGGGCTCCGACGTGACGATGATCCCGGAGGTCGCCAACCACCTGATTTCGTCGGGCGGCAAGCGGCTGCGGCCGATGCTGACGCTGGCGACCGCCGCGCTCTGCGACTATCGCGGAGACGGCCATATCAAGCTCGCGGCCGCCGTCGAATTCATGCACACGGCCACCCTGCTGCACGACGACGTGGTGGACGAGAGCGACATGCGCCGCGGCAAGCTCGCCGCCCGTATGTTGTGGGGCAACGAGGCGAGCGTTCTGGTCGGCGACTTCCTGCTCGGCCAGGCCTTCCGGATGATGGTGGAGGTCGGCTCGCTGCCGGCGCTCGACATTCTCTCGACCGCCGCGACCGTGATCGCGGAAGGCGAGGTGATGCAGCTTGCCGCCGCCAAGGACACCTCGACCACGGAAGACGCCTATCTCGCCGTGATCCGCGCCAAGACGGCGGCGCTGTTCGCGGCGGCCTGCGAGGTCGGTCCCGTCGTCGCCAACAGGCCGAAGGCGGACGCCGCCGCCTGCCGCAGCTACGGCGCCAATCTCGGCATCGCCTTCCAGTTGATCGACGACGCGCTCGACTACGGCGGCACGTCGGCGGCGCTCGGCAAGAATGTCGGCGACGATTTTCGCGAAGGAAAGATCACGCTGCCGGTGGTTCTCTCCTTCCGGCGCGGCACGGACGGCGAGCGCGACTTCTGGCGCCGGACGCTGGAAAAGGGGCGAGATCGCCGAAGGCGACCTCGAGACCGCGCTCGGCATCATGCGCAAGCACCGCGCGCTCGAGGACACGATCGAACGCGCCCGCCACTATGGCGCGATGGCGCGCGACGCGCTGGAAATCTTCGGTCAGTCGCCGGTGAAGACGGCGCTGCTGGAAACCGTGGATTTCTGCATTTCAAGGGCGCATTGAGGGCGCTGGCCGTCATTGCGAGGAGCAAAGCGACAAAGCAATCCAGAGCCGAGCCGTGGCTCTGGATTGCTTCGCTCCGCTCGCAATGACGGTCTCTATCGAATACGTGTCTTCGAACCTGGCAGCCCCTATTCCGCCGCCTCCGCCCCGGGCGTCTCGCAGCCCTGCGCGCAACACCGGCCGGGCTGTTTCGACACACGCTCGCCCGTGTCGAGCACGCCGCGATCGAGCAGGGCGTCGATCAGCTCCTTCTTTTCCTGCACAGGATAATTGCGCCAGATCTCGCGCTTCATCGCTTCCGGCGAGCCGCCGCCGTGCAGAGAAATGACCGACATCCAGCCGGCCTGATCCGACACGGTGAGATCGCCGATGAGGCGCGCCATTTCCATGCGCTTTTCGGGGGGAATGTCGGCGCGGCCGCCAAGGACGGCGGCGAGCGAGGCCGCCGTCTCGGGATTGTGATCCTCCTCCGGCCCCGGCAGCGCGACGACGAGCCCGCCCGAGACGTAATGGGCGAGCTTGTGCATGTCGTAGATTTTTGTCGCCAGCAGCAGCTTGCCGATGTTGGAGAAGACGGCGTCCGGCATGACGGAACCCGTCGGGTCCTGCGCGCAATAGACGGACGCCGCGACGCCGCAGGCATAAAAACTTTCGACGATGGTGATGAGATCGACCATGGCCTCGCGGATATGCGCGTGGCGGTCGGCGTCGAGGCCGTTCGCCTCGATCATGTGCGCTCCGGCGCCGATCAGCAGATCGCCGAAACCGGCGCGCGCACCGATGCAGGAATGGCGATGGTGCGTGGCGTAGGACGTCGTGAGAAAACCCGCCTCCTCCGTCTCGCCCGCCATGAAGATGCGATCGTGCGGCACGAAGACGTCGTCGAAGATGACGACACCGACGGACTGGCCGTATTTCGCGGAGAATTTCGCGCCAGCATCGCCGGGGCGCCCCGCGCGTTTGGCGACGATGGTCACGCCCGGCGCATCGACCGGCACGGCGCAGCAGACCGCGAAGTCCGCGTCTTCGGCCGTATGCGTGCGGCAGGGCATGACCAGAAATTCGTGCATGTAGGGCGCGCCGGTGACGATGGCCTTCGTCCCGCGAATGACGACGCCGTCCTTCCGGCGTTCCTTGATGTGGACATAGACGTCGCGGTTCTGCTGCTTGCCGGGCCTGAGCGAGCGGTCGCCCTTGGCGTCGGTCATGGCGACGCCCAGCGTGAGGTCCTTGTCCTGCACGTCGTGCAGATAATTCAGAAAGCGCTGGCTGTAGTCGGTTCCGTGGGCATCGTCGGCGCGGCGGGTCGCCTGATAAATGCCGTTCAGCGCATCGTGCGTGAGATAGCGCTGCGCACAGCCAGACGTCTTGCAGACGAGCCGCACGGCTTCGAGCTTGGCGAGAAGATCGGCGGAATTCTCGCTGAGATGAACCATGCGGTTGACGATCTTGCCCGACGTCGCCTGCGTCGCCGTCATCAGCCTGCGATGCGCCTCGACATGCGCGAAATCGTAGGTGACGCCGACGCCCGCGACGCCCGGCGCGAGCAAAGGTTCATCGGCGACGCTGTCGATCAGCCGTCCCTCGACGAAGACGCGCGGCCTGTAGGCGCGCAGCGACTGCCGATAATCGGCGGCGTTCATCAGCATGGCGTTTCTCCCGCTCGTCTTGTTGAAAGAATCGGGCGGGGCTAGAACGAAGTCAATTGCGCGGCCCGCGCGAAATCCGGGAGGAACGACGCCATGCTGATGCTTCAGGCGCAGGCCTCGACCCTGCTGGTCATCGATTTCCAGGCGCGGCTGACGCCTGTCATCGAGGGCGGGGCGGAGGCGATCGCCAATGCGCAGCGCCTCGTGCGCGGCGCCGAAATTCTGGACGTTCCGACGCTCTATACGGAGCAATATCCGAAGGGGCTCGGGCATATGGTTCCGGAGCTTGCGCCGCCCGCCGACGCCTGCGTCGAGAAGACAAGTTTCGATGCGACGCGCGCGCCGGGCTTCCTCGACCGGCTGCCCGAAACGCATACGCTCGTGGTCACCGGCTGTGAGGCGCATATCTGCGTGCTGCAGAGCGTGCTGGGTCTCATCGAGGCCGGCCGCAAGGTCTTCGTCGTCGCCGACGCCGTGGGCTCGCGCAAGGCCCAGAGCAAGCGTTTCGCGCTCCAGCGCATGGCGCGCGCCGGCGCCACGCTGGTCACCACGGAGATGGTGCTGTTCGAATGGGTGCGCAACGCGACGCATCCGCGCTTCAAGGAGATTTCGGCGCTGGTGAAGTGAGGCGAAAAGCTTAGCCGCAATCGTCGATCAGTTCATAGCTCGCCCAGCCGTGCTTTATCTTGTCATAGCCATCATCGCCGGGATTGGGCATGGCTTCGCCGGGAAACCACGACAGGCTGATCCAGCCGCCAGACCGTACATATTCGTAGTTCTTGAGATCGAGCAGGACGATCTGCTCCGGCCGCATTTTCGCGATGACGGGCGCGTCATGCGAAGGTTTGGCCCGCAGCGCGACGAAACCATCCTTCGTCGGCTTGACGGAGCAAGCCGTGAAGGTTTCCGCACGCGCGGCGCCGGCGAGCGCGAGCCCGGCAAAGACGACCGCCAGGACAATCGGTATGAACATCGATAAGCTCGCAACGATCTTCATTGCACGCACCGTATCCGCCCGCCGACGGGTCCTGTGTCGACGAGACTCCAGCCGCCCGGCGGCACAAGGCCAGAAATCCCGCCGAAAAAATGTGTGCGGCCGCACCGTCTGCGCCGCTCGACCCGCGGACGGCGCGACCTATGTGCAAGCGGGCATCGGGACCAAGCAAACGGGAGCGCGGGGCATGGCGAGCGGCGACAAGGCGTTTACCGGTTCGATCCCGGCCATCTACGACGAATATCTCGTGCCGGTCCTGTTCGCGCCCTATGCGGAAGACCTCGTTCGACGCCTCGGCGGCATGGCAGGCGGACGACTTCTGGAAATCGCGGCAGGCTCAGGGGCCCTGACCCGCGCGCTCGCGCGCGCCCTGCCGCCAGCCGTGGCGATCGTGGCGAGCGATCTCAACCAGCCGATGCTCGACGTCTCCGCCGCGCGGATCACCGATCGCCGGATCGAGTGGCGGGCGGCCGACGCGGGGGCGCTCCCCTTCGACGACAGGGAGTTCGACGCGGTCGTGTGCCAGTTCGGCGTCATGTTCTGCCCTGACAAGATACGCGCCTTCGCCGAGGCGCGCCGCGTTCTGGCCGCGGGCGGACGCTATCTGTTCAATGTCTGGGACAAGCTCGACACCAGCGAATTCTCACATGTCGCGATCAGGGCCCTCGCAAAACTCTTTCCCGAGGACCCGCCGAGCTTCTTCGAGCGGATTCCGCACGGCTATCACGACGTCGCCGAAATTCGGGAAACTCTGACCGCCGCGGGTTTCGCAAACACGGAAATAGAGACGGTGGAAAAGAGTAGCCGCGCGCCCAGCCCGCGCGCGGCGGCGATCGGCATCTGCCAGGGCACGCCGCTGCGCAACGAGATCGAGGCGCGTGACGCCAGCCGGCTGGAGGAGGCGACGGACGCTGTCGCGGCGGCGCTCGCGGCGAAATTCGGCTCAGGCGCAATCGAAGGCCGCATGCGCGCCTTTGTCGTCACCGCGCGCTAGCGCGCGCGACGCCGCCTTCGATCAGCGCCGCGATCTCGTCGTCGTTCAGGCCAGCTTCGCCGAGGATTTCGTACGTATGCTCGCCGAGTTGCGGCGCATGGCGCGCGATCGTCGCGGGCGTCTTTTCGAATTTCGTCGGCGGGCGCGTCATCCGCACCTTGCCGACATGCGGATGATCGTGTGTCTCGAAGAAACCCGTCGCCTTGAGATGCGGATGGTCGGGCAGATCGTCGAGGCCGTAGAGACGCGTCGCCGGAATATCGAGACGGTCGCACGTCGCCATCCACTCGTCCGTCGTGCGCCGCTCCAGCGCCTCGCGCATGGCGCCGTAGAGCTCCTGGATGTGCTTGTTGCGCGCGAGGCGGTCGGTGGCGATGGGCGCGAGATCGAGGCGGCCAATCTCGGAAACAAAGGCCGTCCAGTGCTCGGCCGTATAAGGCAGCAGCGCGAGCCATCCGTCCTTCGTACGCATGGGCCGGCGCCCGCCCTGCATCAGTCGCGCATAGCCGGCGGCGCCCTCGCGCGGTTCGAAGGTCATGCCGCCCATGTGCTCGGCGAGCACGAAGGCGGCCATGGTTTCGAGCATGGGCGTTTCGACATATTGACCCTCGCCCGTGCGCTCGCGGTGGAACAGCGCGGCGAGCACGGCGTTGACGAGCGCAAGGCCCGTCGTCTTGTCGGCGATCAGGCTCGACACATAGTCCGGCCGCTCGGCGTAGACATTGGCCACGGCGGCGAGACCGCTCGCCGCCTGGATCACGTCATCGAAAGCAGGCCGCGCCCGATCCGGCCCGTCCTGGCCGAAGCCGGTCGCCACGCAATAGACGAGGTCGGGCTTGAGACTGCGCAGTTCGTCATAGCCGAAGCCGAGGCGCTCGACCGCCTCGACGCGCATGTTGTGCACGAAGACGTCGGCCTTGCCGACCAGCTTTCGCACGGCGGCGCGGCCTTCTTCCTTCTTGAGATCAATGGCGAGCGAGCGCTTGTTGCGGTTGATGGCGAGAAAGATCGAGCTCAGGCCCGCCGTCGAACCATCCGCCTTCTGCGCGCCATTGGCGCGCATCAGGTCGCCCTCGAGCGGCTCGATCTTGATGACGTCGGCGCCGTAGTCGCCGAGAATCTGCGTCGCCAGCGGACCGAGCACGACCGCCGTCATGTCGACGATGCGCACGCCAGCGAGCGGGCCACGCGCCGTCTGCTTCTCCACGCCTGCCTCCCCTGCCGCCGCGATGATATCAGCCGCCAAGCCGGGCGCCACGCCCAGCTTTTCGACTTTACGCTTCGCGGCGCGCGGTGTTCACTCAGGGCTTTCCGGGAGGCGCCCATGTTCGATCGCAGACAATTCCTCACGCGCGCGGCCGCCGGTCTGGCGGCGCTCGCGCCCGTGCGCGTTCTCGCGGCCGACAAGATCACGCCCGACGCGCAATCCGCGCTGGTGGTGGTCGACGTGCAAAATTGCTTCCTGCCGGGCGGGTCGCTCGCGGTGAAGGACGGCGAAAAGGTCATCCCCGTCATCAACCGGCTGGCGAAAGCCTTTCCGAATGTCGTCATGACGCAGGACTGGCACACGCCCGGCCATATTTCCTTCGCGTCGAGCCATCCCGGCAAGAAACCCTTCGACGTCATCCGCCTGCCCTACGGCGATCAGGTCCTGTGGCCGGATCATTGCGTGCAGGGCACGGACGGGGCGGCGCTGTCGAAAGACCTTAATGTCCCGAACGCGCAGCTGGTCGTCCGCAAGGGCTTCCATCCCGACGTCGATTCCTATTCCGCGCTGCTGGAGGCCGACAAGAAGACCTATACGGGTCTGACCGGTTATCTGAAGGAGCGCGGGATCAAGCGGCTGTTCGTCACCGGGCTGGCGACGGATTTCTGCGTCGCCTGGACGGCGATCGATGCGCGCATGGCCGGCTTCGAAGTCTACGTCGTCGACGACGCATGCCGCGGCATCGACGCGCAGGGGTCGCTGATGAAATCCTGGGACGCGATGACGAAGGCCGGCGTCAAGAAGATCCAGTCCGACGCCATCGCCGCCTGACGACGAAACATGCGCGACATCGACGCGCTGATCGACCGGAGCAACGCCGGCTACAGCCCGCGCTACACGCAGGCGCTGCTCGACCGCATGATGTTCGTAGGCGATCCCGTCGCCGACCGCGCCGTGGCCGCCCTGCACGAGCGCAACTACGACCGGGCCGCCGACAAGCTCGGCGCGGTGCGCGCGCTGGCGGTCGAGGGCGATCCGGCCGCACGCGAGTTCGTGGAGGCCGTATCGAGGCCGCCGGACTGGCTCGACCGCAAGGCGATCGCGGCGGGGCAAACCATCATGCTCGGCTTCGTCGCGCTGTCGCGCCTCTCGCTGATGCATTCGCTGTTTTCGGGCGGCGTGTTCGCCCGCGCCACGCTGGTGACGCGCGCGACCGGGCGGCTCGGCGCCAATCCGGCGACGCGCATCAGCGAGACCGGCGCCTTCATCGGCGCGATCCTCCAGCCTGGTGGGCTCGACGAGGGCGCGCTCGGCTACGAGACGACGCTGCGCGTGCGCCTGCTGCACGCCTCCATCCGCGCCTGGCTGAAGCGCATGCCGGATTTTTCCCGAGACTTCGTCGGCGAGCCGATCGACCAGACGATGCTGGCGATGACGCTCAGCCTGTTCTCCTACCTCAACCTGCGTTCCTTCGCGCGGCTCGGCGTGCGCTTCAGCGAGGGCGAGAGCGAGGCGCTGCAACATCTGTGGCGCTACGTCGGCTGGCTGCTCGGCATCGAGGAGACGCTGCTGGCGCATTCGCTCCGGCAGGAGCGCGAATTGTGGAGCGCGCTGGTCGCGCATCAGGCCTTCGCCGACGAATGGGGCCGGCAATTGCTCGACGAGAGCGTGCGCACGGCCGCCTCGCTCACGCCGGGGCGCGGCGATATGCGCGCATTCTTTCGTTCCGTCTTTCTGCACCTGTCGGGCCCCGCATGGTTCGGCGCGCAGGAAGAAGCGCGGATCGATCCGCGCCTGCGTGCGCTACGCGCGGCCAATGTCGCGCAAAGCCTGCGCCGTCGCTGGATTCCCGGCGCCGCTGGTCGCATGGCGGCGACGGGGCTCGCGGCCTTCGACAAATCGGTGAAGCTCGCGCGCGCGCATCAGTTCGAGGTGAAGATCGAAACGCCCGAGGAAAACGCGCGCGCCGAGGCCGCGTTGAAATCGCTCGGAGAGGCGGCGCGGCGACGCTTCGCCGGTCTGGCGGCGGCCGCGACCTGACCCATTTTGGGGCAGAAGCCGCAAACCCCGCATAAACGCTCCCTCAAGCCTAATGCCCGATAACTTTTGAAGAGCGGGGCGTGCGCCTTGCCTGTGGCCGTCGCGCCGCGGGCCGCACGTCGTCCTGGGGCAAGCGTCGTGGCGCCGAGCGCCACGCACAGGCGGCAAGCGTATGGGTCGTTCGCGAATTGGTTGGGCGTTGGGCGTGGTCGCGCCGTGGTGCCTGGGCATGGGGCTTCTCGTGTCCTTCACCGCCGACGCGGGCCAGGATTTCGCGTCCGGCGCGTCGCTCGCGCCGATCGAGGCGCGCGCCGCGCTGCAGCCGCGCGATCTCGTGCCTTCCTCCGCGCTGGCGGGCAATCTCGGCTCCTTCGGCTCGCGCCGCGGCATATTGCGCGAGGCGCGGCTCGCGATCGGGCCGAGCGCGGAATTCCATTCGACGCCCGACGAACTGACGCCGCGCGCGAAACTGAAGCCGCGCCCCGGCCATTTTCCGATGATCGTGCGCTCGACCAAGAGCGATCCGTTCGTCGCGCTGCGCCCGTCCTTCGAGACGCGCATGAACAAGCCCGGCGGGCTCGACCAGTTGCGCGCCGCAGACCTGATGTTCCACATCGACGAGAGCGGCCTGGCCTCGACCTTCCAGCCGTTCGACGGCGAGGCGACCGGGCCGGACACCGTCGCGAAATTCGAACCGTGGGACGCCGACGACGCGCCCGTGACCGCGCCCTCGCCCGGCGGCGGCGGAACCTCGCCGATGCAGGGCGGATCCGTCATTACCGTACGGCCGGCCGTCGTCGCCGCGCGCAATGCGCAGGGCGCGACGCCCGTCGTTCCGCGCGCCTATGCGCTCGCCTCGACCACGCCGGCGCCGGCCGATTCCACGCCGGTCGAAATCGTCGCCCTGCCCGGCGCGCCACGCGTCGCGGGCGCGGCGCCCAAGCGCAATACGAGCGTTGTCGCGCGCGCGACCGAAGGCAGGCCGGACTATGCCGCGCTGGTCGGCCCCGGAAAGCTCGAAAGCGAGAAGAAGTGCCTGGCGCAGGCGATCTACTTCGAATCGCGCAGCGAGCCGGAAGACGGCCAGGCCGCCGTGGCGCAGGTCATCCTCAACCGCGTCGGCTCGGGCCTCTATCCAAATACGATCTGCGGCGTCGTGTTCCAGAACCGCCACCGCTACAAGGCCTGCCAGTTCTCCTTCGCCTGCGAGGGCAAGTCGCTGCGCATCACCGACCAGGAGTCCTGGGGCACGGCGTCGCGCATCGCCGAAGAAGTGCTCGACGGCAAGACCTGGATCGCGGATGTCGGCTCATCCACGCACTATCACGCCAATTACGTGCGGCCGAGGTGGGCGCGCCATCTCAAGAAGATGGACGTGATCGGCAAGCACATATTCTATCGGCTGAAGCCGGGGCAGACTTAGGGGCGGTGTTGTGATGCGACAGATCACGTGGCCTAAGCGGGATTAGACGGAATTGGCCGGGAGCTCGCGGTCGTCGCCCTAGAGAAATGGGCGGGAGGCGGCGGGGGCGGTTGTCGGATTACAAAAACGACCGCGACAAATCAAATGGCCATCGAGCGCTTCGTGGCCGAAAGGCTGGATACGGGAAATCAGTGGCTTAGCGTGCGGCGGGCCGCGAAAGCTGGAAATCGACGAGGGATGGCCGCCGAACAGTGGAATCGGCGTGAGCGCCAAGGAATTGTAGCCGGGCGACGCGACGGCCACCAAGCGGCGGCAGCGTCTAACCTGGAAGTGAAAACCGCCTTCAAGAGCCACCTAAGGCACGGCCAAGACGCTGCCCGACTGCATGTCCGACTCGTTCGGCGGCGGTGCGGACGGCGGCTTCAGCAGCGTCTTGTTCAGGGGCGTTGCCGGCGCTTGAGACGTCGCGGATACGACGGGCAGCGGATGGTCCGCCGCGCGACGATAAGCGAGGTAGGAAGTCGCCATACCGATCCAACAGACGATCGACACGCCGACCTTGAGATATTCTTCGAGAGGTACGGTCCGAAGACGCCTCGGACCGCCAGGCTGAGCACGCTTCCGCGCGCACCAGTACGCGCCTACCTTGAAGATCACTTGCAGAAGATTGTTGCTCGTCGAAAGCAGCGAACCGACGATGGATCGGGTGAACTTCCATCCCCAATAGAGACAGAACCCCGCCGCCGCCGCGCCCAAGTATGATCTCGGCCGACTCGCGTACCGCCTTGATGTTCAAACTGTATCCGGCGATCGCGGCGAACAAAAGAGGGCGACGAGGAGAGATTGTCCGATAGATTTCATGCCGTCTCGCCGACGTTGCTCTACAGCCTATTATCCCACCAGCTGACCGACCGCGCCCATCACCTCGAAAGCCCCTTCCTTGCCGGGTTCGATGATTTCGATGGGGAAGTCGGCGAGATTGTCCGAAATAACCGCCATAAGGCCGTGCGGCAGATGGCGCAGCCGCTTCAGGCGCACGTCGGCGCGCTGGTAGAAGCGACGTAAATCTCGTCCTGCGCCTGAGGCCGGCGCGCCGCCTTGCGGACCGGCGGCGACCAGCGGCGGGCGGCGCGGGAGATCATCGTCTCAGGGTGACCGAGGTGCGGCCAAGTGATCTGTCGCGAATGGCCATTTGATTTGGCGCGCTACAGGCGGGTTGCGCCGGTCGGCCGCCGTCATTGCGAGGAGCGAAGCGACGAAGCAATCCAGAGCCGGGTTGCGGCGCCTGGATTGCTTCACTTCGCTCGCAATGACGATGTCGTTTTTCCGCTTTTTCCCTTCGCGGGCGAGGCAAAGCCCGCCCCCTACCCCTGCCCGATCTGCAGCGATTTCTCGCTTTGGCGCTTCAGCGCGCCGGCGATCTTGTCCTGCAGGGGGGCGAGGTACCAGGGCAGGCTCAGCTCGACGCGCACCATATCGTCGAACACGTCGAGCCCGGCCGTGATCTGCTGATTGAGCGCAACCAGGCGCAGATCGGCGTGATTGGCTTTCCAGTCGGCGTCGAAGGCCGAAAACAGGCTCGCCAGTTCGGTCCTGCCCTTTTCGAGCCCGCGCGCGATTCGCCGCTGCGCCTCGGCGGCGCCGAGCGTGTGGGAGACGGTGACGACGATCGGTTCGGCCAAGCGAGGGCTCCTGCAAAGCCTTGAGATGGGGGCGATTGGCCGCCCTGTCCAGCCGCTCCGTCCGGCGCTTGCCGATCCGGCGCAAAACGGCCATGTTCGCAAGAGAATCTGCCGCGCGCGTCCGCCTGTCGAGGCGTCGCGCCATGCGTCCCGGACGCCTACCGAGAGTGCCTCGCTTGCCTTCACCTGCTCCGTCCAAGTCATCCGCGCCGCGCGCGCTGCGGACTTTTGCCGCCGTCGCGGGCTGCGCGCTGGCCGTCCTGTGGGTCGGCAAGGCCGCCGCGGCGCGCGAAAGCGTCGCGGTTTCAACGCCTTTCGAAGTCGGAGAAAGCCCGGCCGGCAATTATCTGGCGGCTCTGGTAGCCGGCGCGGAACGCGATACGCTGGCCGCCTCCACCTATTTCCGCGAGGCGTTGCGCTCCGATCCGAACAATGCGGAGCTGGCAGAGCGCGCCTTCATCGCCTCGCTCGCCAACGGGAACATGCCGGAGGCGTTCGGGCTCGCCGAACGGCTCCTGCGCGCCAATCCGGTCAACGGGCTCGCCAATCTGACGCTCGGCGTGCGCGCGATCGAGCAGAAAAGGTGGAGGTCGGCGCGCCGCTATCTCGCCAAAGGCGGCGCAGGCCGGCAACGCGACCTGACCGCGACGCTGCTGAACGCCTGGTCCTATGTCGGCGCGAACGACATCTCCAGGGCGCTGCCGCTGGTCGACAAGCTGCACGACGAGGCCTTCGGGGTGTTTCGCGACTATCACGCCGCGCTGATTTCGGACGTCGCCGGCAAGACCGAGGAGGCGCGCAAGCGTTTCGAGAAGGTCTACGGCACGGACAAGAATACGTTGCGCCTGATCGACGCCTATGCGCGTTTCCTGTCGAAGCACGGCGACCGCGAGGGCGCGGTCAAGGTCTATACGACCTTCGACCAGATCGTGCCGCGCCATCCGATCGTGACCGCCGCGCTCGCCGACCTCGCCGCCGGCAGGACGCTCGAACCTTTCGTGCGCAACGCGCGGCAAGGCGCGGCCGAACTGCTCTACGGGCTCGGTGCCGTCGGCGGCCGACAGGGCGACGAACTCGCCGCGATGATCTATTTGCGGCTATCGCTCTATCTCGAGCCCGACAATGGACTGGCGCTCGTCACGCTCGCCGATGTCTACGAACGCCTGAAGCAGAGCGAGCAGGCGATCGACGCCTACGATTCCGTTTCCGAGAAATCGCCGCTGCGCGTGAATGCGGACATTCAGATCGGCCTTCTGCTGGAAACGATGGACAAGAAGGACGAGGCGACGAAAATCCTCACCGATCTCGTCAAGGAACATCCCAACGACGCCGAGGCGCAGACCGCGCTCGGCAATCTCCTGCGCTCGCGCAAGGATTTCACGGGCGCGATCGACGCCTACACGAAGGCGATCGCCCTTTCCAAGGGGCCGGAGAAGGCCTTGTGGTCGCTCTACTATTATCGCGGCATCGCCTATGAGCGCGCCAAGACCTGGCCGCCTGCCGAAGCCGATTTCAAGAAGGCGCTGACGCTGTTTCCCGAACAGCCGCTGGTCCTGAACTATCTCGGCTATTCCTGGGTCGACAAGAAGATGAACCTCGACGAGGCCTTCAAGATGCTGCGCCGCGCGGTCGAACTGCGCCCGCAGGACGGCTATATCGTCGACAGCCTGGGCTGGGCGCATTACCGGCTCGGCCGCTACGACGAGGCGGTGAAGGACCTCGAACGCGCGATCGATCTCAAGCCGTCCGATCCCGTTATCAACGATCACCTGGGCGACGCCTACTGGCGTGTCGGACGCAAGCTCGAGGCGCAGTTCCAGTGGAACCATGCCCGCGACCTCAAACCCGATCCGGACGATCTCGAGAACATTCTCAAGAAGATCAAGAACGGCATTGTCGACGAGAAATCCGAAGCCGCCGACGCCGGCAAGAAGAACGGCGGCTGAGGGCGCGACGCCGAATGAACGGCACGGCTCGACATTCTGTCCCCTTCACCCTGAGGAGCCGCGGAGCGGCGTCTCGAAGGGTGGCCGCTGGGCGCTTCAGTTTGCCATCCTTCGAGACGCGCCGTTCGGCGCTCCTCAGGATGAAGGCTCGGGGTTCGTCCCGGCTCCTCGCAATGACGGGGTGAAGCGCCGATGCACCTTCCACCCCACTTCGGTATCGAAGATCGCGCGGAACAATTCGCGCTCATCCGCGCGCGACCGTTCGGCCTCATCGTCACCAACGGGCCGGGCGGGCTGATGGCCAATCCCGCGCCCTTCCTGCTCGATGAAGATTCCGGCGTGTTGCGCGCGCATCTGGCGCGCGCCAATCCGCAATGGCGCGAGGCCGACGGGTCGCGCGAGGCGCTCGTGGCGTTCCAGGACGTCGACGCCTATGTCACGCCCGGCTGGTATGCGACCAAGCGCGAGACCGGCAAGGTCGTGCCGACCTGGAATTATTCGGCCGTGCATGTCTACGGGCCGCTGCGCGCAATCGAGGATCGCGACTGGCTGCGCAAGCTCGTCGGCGATCTGACCGACGCGCACGAGGCGAGCCGCGCCGAGCCGTGGAAGGTCGAGGACGCGCCGGCCGATTATCTCGACGTCATGTTGCGCGGCATTGTCGGGATCGAAATGCAGATCGCGCGCATCGAGGGCAAGGCGAAACTGTCGCAGAACCGCAGCGAAGCCGATCGCGCGGGAGTCGCGGCAGGCTTGCGCGAACAGGGCGGCGAGGCGGCCTTGCGCATGGCCGCGCAGATCGAAGAGGCGACGAAATCGTGAGCGGCGCGCTCCAGGCGCGCGCGCCGGCCAAGATCAATCTGACCCTGCACGTGCTCGGCCGCCGCGCCGACGGCTATCACGAGTTACAGAGCCTCGTCGCCTTCGCGGGCGTCTGCGATCATCTGACCCTGACGCCGGCCGCCACGCTGTCGCTGTCGGTCGACGGCCCGACAGCGCAGGCCGCAGGCGGCGGCGACGACAATCTCGTGCTGCGCGCGGCGCGCAATCTTGTTTCGCGCATCGAAGGCTTGAAAGTCGGCGCTTTCGCGCTGACCAAATATCTTCCGGTCGCCGCCGGCGTCGGCGGCGGTTCGTCGGATGCGGCGGCCGCGTTGCGGCTGCTGGCGCAGTTGAACGAGATTGCGCCCGACGACGCGCGTCTCATGGAGGCGGCGCGCGAAACGGGCGCGGACGTGCCGGTCTGCCTCGATCCGGCCGCGCGCATGATGATGGGCGCCGGCGAAAATCTCGGGCCGAAGCTCGACCTGCCGGCGATCCCCGCCGTGCTGGTCAATCCGCGCGTCGCGGTCGAGACGCGCAAGGTGTTTTCCGAACTCGGGCTGCGGCCGGGCGATTCCTACGGCTTCGGCAAACATCCGGTCGTCGAGACCGGCATGGGCGCCGACGCCCTGATGTCCGCGCTGAAGAAAGGCCGCAACGACCTCGAGGACCCGGCCGGCGTGATCGCGCGCGAAGTCGTCGCCGTGCTCGCGGTGCTGGGGGCGGCGCGCGGCGCGAAGCTCGCGCGCATGTCGGGCTCGGGCGCGACCTGTTTCGCGCTGTTCGACAATCGCCATCAGGCGGCGCGCGCGGCGCGCGTGATCCGGCGCGATCATCCGAACTGGTGGGCGAAGGCGACGTTGCTGCGGTGAGGCGGCGCGCAATTCAGCCGCGCGACCTTATCGACCGTTCCGGGACTTTGCTGGCGGGCCGTTCAATCGACGAGCGAGCGCGCCAGCGGACAATTGACCGGACGGCGTCTCATGCGGCGCAAATGTAGGTCACAGTCCTGATGCGCCGCTCGGTCACGTTACGAACCTGGTTGCGCGCCATCGCGGGGAAGTCCTCGCCGAGAAAGAGCTGCCAGATCACCGGCGGTACGCCGGTCCTGGCCATTTGCGCGGTCATCTCTTCGAAGAAGCGCTGGCTCTCCTGCGAGGAGTCCTGCACGTCCAGCAGTTTGAGCCCGGCGCCTGTCAGGAGAGATTTCATTTCATCTGTTGTCGCGAGATGGCTGATCGACGGGTCGCGCGCCCAGGGCACGGGATAAATGACGTCGCCGCCTTCGCCTTGCAGCACGTCGTAGACCGCGAAAATCCCGCCGGGCTTCAGAACCCTGCGAGCCTCCGCGTACATCCGGTCTTTGGCGGCGATATTCATGGCGACATGAATCGTCATCGCGGCGTCGAATGTCTTGTCGTCGAACGGCAGGTCCGTGGCGTCGCCCTGTCTGAACGACACGCGGCTTTCGAGTCCGACCCAATCGGACATTGCGTTCGCCGCGTCACAAAACGCCTGGGTCAGGTCGATGCCGGTGACCTGGCAGCCGAATGTCTCGGTCAGCGTTCGCGCCGGACCGCCCAGGCCGCTGCCGATATCGAGGACATGCGAGCGAGCGGTCAGGTTCATGGCCGCGCCAAGTTCCAGCGTCGCCTTTCGGCCACGGATATGAAATTCGTCGACGATGCCGAGATCGGCGGTCGTCAGTTCATCGAAGTTCTTGCCGGCGCTTCGCAGCTTTTCCGCGATCGCGTCGGCCAGTCCGAGATTTTCGCCGTAATGGCTTGCGACGCGGTCGACCATTGCGGGACCTCCCCTCAGTTCCGATGAGCTAAATTACCGTCGATTTTCCAAAAGCCTAGGGCGCGGCCGTACTCGATCGCCCGCTCGTCGTAACCCGGCTTGTCCCGGCCATCCGGCGCCGACCTCCCGCGCCCTACGGCCGCACCGCCCGCACGGGATCGCCGCCGTCCCAGTTCGCCGCGGCCTTGCGGATGTGTTCGAAGAACTTTCCCTTGCCGCCGCTGATATCGGAAATCTCGACCAATGTTCCGGCATGGCCCGAGGTCTCGAAATAGGCGAAGCGGCCTTGCGGGCCGCCGATCTGGCCCTCGTGACCAACCGTAAAACCCTCCGCGAGCGCCCGGTCGTAGAGCGCCTGATAGTCGTACGTCCACCAGGACATGTGCTGCAGCCCCTCGCCGTGGTCGCGCAGGAAATCGAGATACATCGACGGCGCATCATTGCGCTGCTGGATCAGCTCGATCTGCAGGTCGCCGGAATTGGCGAGCGCGATCGAGAGCTCGACGGGCGATTCGACGCTGCGATAGCGGAACCAGTCCATCTCGACGCGCTCGATGTAGAAGAACGGGCCGACGCGCAGCGTCTGCGTCCAGAAGCGCAGCGCGGCGTCGATATCGCGCACGACATAGCCGTTCTGGCAGACCTTGCCGAAAAGCCGGCTCATCGCATCCTCCTGCCGCCGTCCCCGGCGCAAGCAGCAATCTCGCATGTGGCTCGCGCGCTGGCCATTTCCCCTGAGCGCACGGCTTGCTATCCATGGTCGTTCAATACCGGGCTTGCGTACAGTTTACATATAAACTAACACAACGTCCGAAGCTGCGAAAGTCGAGAGGAAGCCATGGCCGAGGCGGAAGAACTGCCAGCCCGTGAAGGGATGGACTACGACGTGGTGATTGTCGGCGCGGGGCCTTCGGGTCTTTCGGCGGCGATCCGGCTGAAGCAGCTGAACCCCGAGACCAGCATTGTCGTGGTGGAGAAAGGCTCGGAAGTCGGCGCGCATATCCTGTCGGGCGTGGTGCTCGATCCGATCGGCCTCGACCGGCTGCTGCCGGGCTGGCGCGAGGAGGAGGACAAGCCGCTCAAGGTGCAGGTGAGCGAGGACCGCTTCTATTTTCTGGGACCGCGCGGCGCGCTGCGCCTGCCCAACATCGCCTTCCCGAAGCTGCTCGACAACCACGGCATGTATGTCGGCTCGCTCGGCCTGGTGTGCCGCTGGCTGGCGGGCAAGGCCGAAGCGCTCGGGGTGGAGATCTATCCGGGCTTTGCTGCGACCGAGGTCCTGTTCGGCGACAAGGGCGAAGTGCTCGGCGTGGCGACCGGCGACATGGGCGTTTCGCGCGAAGGCGAGATGAAGGCCTCGTTCACGCGCGGCATGGAGCTGCGCGGGCGCTACACGCTGATCGGCGAGGGCGTGCGCGGTTCGCTCGCCAAGCAGCTGATCGCCAAGTTCGGGCTGGCCGAGGGCCGCGACTATCCGAAGTTCGGCATCGGCATCAAGGAGCTGTGGCAGATCGATCCGGCCAGACACAAGCCGGGCTACGTGCAGCACACGTTCGGCTGGCCCTTGTCGATGGACACGGGCGGCGGCTCGTTCCTCTATCACATCGAGGACAATCAGGTCTGCGTCGGCTTCGTGACGCATCTCAATTATTCGAACCCCACGCTGTCGCCGTTCGACGAGTTCCAGCGCTTCAAGCATCATCCGGTCGTCGCCCAGCATCTGGAAGGCGGCAAGCGCATCGCCTATGGCGCGCGCGCGATCTCGGAGGGCGGCTGGCAATCCGTGCCGAAGCTGACCTTCCCCGGCGGCGCGCTGATGGGCTGTTCGGCGGGCTTCATCAACGTGCCGCGCATCAAGGGCACGCACAACGCCATGCTCTCGGGCATGCTGGCGGCGGAGAAGGTGAATGCGGCGCTGGCGGCCGGCCGGTCGCACGACGAGGTCGTGGAGATCGAGAGCGAATGGCGGGCCGGCGACATCGGCAAGGATCTGAAGAGGGTCCGCAACGTCAAGCCGCTGCTCTCGAAGTTCGGCGCGGCGCTCGGCACGATGCTGGGCGGGCTCGAAATGTGGACGAACGAGCTGTTCGGCTTCTCCTTCTTCGGCACGCTCAAGCACGGCAAGCCGGATTATGCGACGCTGAAGCCGCTCAGCGAGGTGAAACCGATCGTCTACCCGAAGCCCGACGGCAAGCTGTCGTTCGACAAATTGTCCTCGGTGTTCCTGTCCTCGACCAATCACGAGGAAGACCAGCCGGTCCACCTGCGGCTGAAGGACCCCTCGATCCCGATCGCCAAAAACCTGCCGGACTATGGCGAGCCGGCGCGGCTCTACTGCCCGGCCGGCGTCTACGAGGTCGTCTACGCCGACGAGGCGAACCAAAAGGATCCGAAGTTCGTGATCAACGCGCAGAACTGCGTGCACTGCAAGACCTGCGACATCAAGGACCCCGCCCAGAACATCACCTGGACCTGCCCCGAAGGCGGCGGCGGACCGAATTACGCGAATATGTGAGGAGTTCCCGATCTGTCATCCCGGACGGCCGGAGGCCGATCCGGGATTCAGAGCCTCGACCCGACCTCTGGATCCCGGCTCTCCGCTTTGCTGCGGCCGGGATGACATTGCAGGCAGCCTCAACGCTGCCCCGCGCGCCGTGCAACCGCCCGCCCCACGGCGCGCATTGGCCTGCGCCGCGGCGCTGCTTTAGATAAGCGGCGTCTCCCGAAGGAAACGACATGTCGAATTCCGCTTCAGCGGCCGCAATGCCTCGCCCCCGTATTCCCGTCGAACTCATCATCGCGGCCGGCTGCGCGATCTCGATCCTGAGTTTCGGTCCGCGATCGTCGATCGGCGCCTTCCAGCGCGACGTGCTCGTCGACAATGGCTGGACGCGCGACGTGTTCTCGCTCGCCATCGCCTTGCAGAACCTGCTGTGGGGCCTGGGCCAGCCGCTCGCCGGCGGTTTTGCCGACCGGTTCGGCGCGGTGCGCGTGCTGATCGCCGGCGCCGCCCTCTATGCGGCGGGTCTCGTTCTCATGGGACTGTCGACCACGCCCTTGATGTTCGGCCTGTCGGCAGGCGCGCTGATCGGGCTCGGCCTGTCCGGCGCCTCGTTCAATCTGGTGCTCGGCGCCTTCGGGCGTCTCGTGCCGGAGAACAGGCGCTCGATGGCCTTCGGCTTCGGCACAGCGGCGGGATCGCTCGGGCAATTCCTGTTCGCGCCGCTGGCGGTCGGGCTCATCCAATCCTTCGGCTGGCGCAACACGTCCTTCATCTTCGCGGGCATGCTGATCCTGATCGCGCCGCTCGCCTTCGCGCTGGCGACGCCGCGCGAAAAGGCGCCCGCCGAGGGCGCCGCGCCCGCGCCTTCGATCGGCGAAGCGATCCGGCAGGCCTTCACGCATCGCTCCTATGTGCTGCTGGTGACCGGCTATTTCACCTGCGGCTTCCAGCTCGCCTTCATCACCACGCATTTCCAGATCTACCTCACCGACAAGGGCCTCGATCCGCGCGTCGGCGGATGGGCGTTCGCGATGATCGGCATTTTCAACATGGTGGGGTCGCTGACCTCGGGTTGGCTCGGCACGCGCATGCCGCGACGCTACATCCTCTCCTTCATATATTTCGCGCGCGCCGCCACGACGCTGGTCTTTCTGATGATTCCGGCAAGCCCGGCCTCGGCGCTGATCTTCGGCGCTGTCACAGGCTTGCTGTGGCTCTCCACCGTGCCGCCGACGTCGTCGCTCGTCGGGCTGATGTTCGGCACGCGCAATTTCTCGATGCTGTTCGGCTTCGCCTTCGTCAGTCACCAGATCGGCGGCTTTCTCGGCGCGCTGCTCGGCGGCGCGATCTACGAGCAGACCGGCTCCTACATGCCGGTCTGGGCGCTTTCGATCTTCTTCGGCGTGGCGTCCGCGCTGATCAATCTGCCGATCGAGGAAAAGCCGGCGGAACCGAAGGTTGTGGCGGCCTGATTTCGCGTCTAGGACTCCAGACTGACCAAGCGACCCGTCCGAGGAGAGGAAACCGCGTGAGCACGTTCAAGGCCATCCGCATCGACAAGGACGACAACGGCTATCGCGCCGGCCTGACCGATTTCGACGAGAACGACCTGATGGAGGGCGATGTCACGGTCGTCGTTTCGCATTCCTGCGTGAACTACAAGGACGGCCTCGCCATCACCGGCAAGTCGCCGGTCGTGCGCCGCTTCCCGATGATCCCGGGCATCGATTTCGCGGGCGTGGTCTCGGCCTCCTCGAACCCGAATTTCAAGGAAGGCGACAAGGTCATCCTCAACGGCTGGGGCGTCGGCGAGACGCATATGGGCGGCTATGCCCAGAAGGCGCGCGTGAAGGGCGACTGGCTGACGCCGCTGCCGGCCGGGCTCTCGCCCGCCGAAGCCATGGCGATCGGCACGGCCGGCTATACGGCCATGCTTTGCGTGCTGGCGCTGGAGAAGCACGGCATGACGCCGGACCGCGGTCCAGCGCTCGTCACGGGCGCGGCCGGCGGCGTCGGCTCCGTCGCCATCGCGCTGCTGGCCAAGCTCGGCTGGAGCGTGATCGCCTCGACCGGCCGCGCCTCGGAAGAGGTCTATCTGCGCGGCCTCGGCGCGAGCGAGATCATCGACCGCGCGGAATTGTCCGCGCCCGGCCGTCCGCTCGGCAAGGAGCGCTGGGCTTCCGCCGTCGACAGCGTCGGCTCGGTCACGCTCGCCAATGTGCTGGCGCAGACCAAATATGGCGGCGCGGTCGCCGCCTGCGGCCTCGCCCAGGGCATGGACCTGCCGGCGACGGTCGCGCCCTTCATTCTGCGCGGCGTGTCGCTGCTCGGCGTCGACAGCGTGATGGCGCCTCAGGCGGTTCGCCGCGAAGCCTGGGGACGGCTCGCCAGCGATCTCGACCGCGCCAGGCTCGCGGCCATGACGTCCACGGTCAAGCTGGCCGATACGCCGCATGTCGCCGCCGAAATCCTCGCCGGCCGCACGCGCGGCCGCGTCGTGGTGGAAATCGGCTGATCCAATCGGCTCGAACGGGCGGCGTCCCCAAAATGCCGCCTGAAGACCTAGATTTGGATCAAGGACAGGGCCACATTCGAGGAACGATGGTTTCCCGACAACGCGATCAAGGCGGGGATAGATGAGCAGCGCATTCACACGCGAAAACGACGACACCGAATCCGTCGAGGACATCGGCGAGCGCCCCGTCAGCCCGCATCGCAATCTGGTGACGCCGGAAGGTCTGGCGCAGATCGAGCACGAACTGGAGGCCGCGCGCGTCGCTTTCGCCAAGGCCGAACATGATCGCGAACGCCGGGCGATCGCGCTGGCCGCGCGCGACCTGAACTACTGGAGCGCGCGCCGCGCCAATGCCGAACTCGTGCATCCCATCGCCGACAAGTCCGAAGTGCGTTTCGGCCATACGGTCACGGTCAAGATGACCAAGGGCAAGAAGGAAAGCTTCAAGATCGTCGGCGAGGACGAGGCGGACCCCGCCAAGGGCCTGATCCCGCACGTCGCCCCGCTCGCCGTTGCGCTGATCGGCAAGGAAGTCGGCGACAAGGTCGAGGTCAAGCACGAGAAGGCGGAGATCGTCGCGATCGCCTGACCCTTCGGGAGATTTTCCGGGCGCGCCGCGGCTTCCGCGGCGCGCTTCTTTTTTTGAGCACGGCGCTATTCGCCCGCCAGGCGCGCCTTTTCCTTGGAAAGATACGACCAGGCGTGATCCATGAAGGCGCGCACGCGCGCCGCGCCCTTGAGGTCGGCGTGGGTCAAAAGCCAGAGCGCGCTGGTCGTCGACGGCTTCGCGTCCATCCGCGTCAGCTCGGGCATGGAATCGCCGACCACGCGCGGCAGCACCGCTAGACCGAGGCCGGCGGCTGCGCCGAGCGCGGCGATATGCATGGAATTGACGCGCGCGACCACGCGCGCGCCCGGCACATTGCGCGCAATCCAGTTCGCCGGCTCGATTTCCTCGATCGGCGGGCCGAAGCCGATGTAGAGCGCGTCGGGCCCAAGCGGGTCGCAGCGCGCGAGGTCGGATCCGGCCTTCGCGTAGACTCCCCATGCCATCGGCCCGATCTTGCGGCCGACCAGCGTGTCGGGCGGCTCGGAGGTCGCGCGGATCGCGACGTCGGCGTCCCGCCGCGAGAGGTTGAACGAGGCGTTGGAGACGATGATGTCCACCCGGATTTCTGGAAAGGCCGCGCGAAAGCTCGCGAACATCGGCGCGAGCAGCGAGCCGAACAGGGAATCGGTCGTCGTGACACGCAATTCGCCGCGCGGGCGCTCGTCCTGCCCGGCCAGACGGCGCTCGAATTCCACGACGCCGTCGGACATGCGCTTGGCGAGCGCCACCATTTCCTCGCCGGCCCCGGTCGGCGCGTAGCCCGCGCGCGACCGTTCGAACAGGGGCCTGCCGAGATCGGCCTCGATCTGGCCGAGACGGCGAAAGACCGTCGAATGGTTGAGACCGAGCGCTTCGGCCGCGCCGACGAGCGAGCGGGCTTCGGCGATTGCGCGCACCAGCCGGAAATCATCCCAATTCATGGCCCTGCCAATCCCTGCGAGGCGGCCCGGCTACCCGCCGTCCCGCGGCGCGGCGGCGCGCGCTAGCCGGTCCCGGATCGCCTCGCCGATATTGTCGGCGGGAATGGGCGCTACGGCAATCGCCGCGGCTCCCGTCGCATCGAGTTCGCGCAGGCAGAAATATAGCCGCGCGGCCGCCTCGACCAGATCGCCGCGCGGCGAAAGGTCGAGAACCGCCGTGCTCGAGCCCGCACTGAAACGCCCGGCGAAATCGAGCCCCGCTTCGCCCGGGCGCAGGTCGAGCGCATCGAGCCGCAGACGGGCGCGCGGCGCATAGTGGGAGGCGAGCATGCCCGGCGCCTCGACCTTGCCCGCGACCGGCGTCGCCAGAGGGCCGACCAGCGCCTCGATGTCCGCCCGCGGCACACCCCCCGGCCGCAGCAGGACAGGCGGGCCATCGAGACAGGCGACAATGGTCGATTCCAGTCCGACCGAGGTCGGGCCGGCGTCGAGAACGGCGTCGATGCGGTCGGCGAGGTCTTCCAGCACATGCGCCGCCGTGACCGGGCTGACCCGCCCCGAGCGATTGGCCGAGGGCGCGGCGACAGGGCGGCCGACGCGCGCCAGCATGGCCTGCGCGACCGGGTGGTTGGGAACGCGCAGGGCGACCGATGCGAGGCCGGCGCGGGCCAGTTCGCAAACGCTCGCGCCTTCGGCGACGGGGAGGACGAGGGTCAGCGGACCGGGCCAGAAGGCTTTCGCCAGCCGCTCGGCGGCCTCCGAAAACCGCCCCTCGCGCCGCGCCGCCTCGAGGCCCGTGACATGGGCGATCAGCGGGTTGAAGGCCGGCCGGCCCTTGGCGGCGTAAATTTTCGCGACCGCCTCCGGCGAGGTCGCGTCGGCGCCGAGCCCGTAGACCGTTTCCGTCGCAAAGGCGACGAGGCCGCCCTCGCGCAGGATTCGCGCGGCTTCCGCGACGCCCGTGTCGTCCGGGCCTAGAATGCGGGCGGTCCTGCTCGTCTGCTGGGTCAAGGCGCTTTGCCGATCGGCCAATCTGGTTTACTTATGAACAAATAACCGGCCGATCGAACAGCCGGGGCTCAGCGGTGCTATCGCATATCGTGTCCGGCGCCGACATGCATTTCATGAGAATTGGCGTGCGGAGGCGCGCTCCGGGAGGCAGCATGACAGACGAAGTCCAGATTTCCGTCGCCGACGGCGTGATGCGCATCACCATGAACCGGCCGGCGAAGAAGAACGCGCTGACCGGCCCGATGTACGACGCGATGACGGCGGCGCTGGAACGCGCCGACGCCTCCGACGATATTCGCGCCGTCATGCTGGAGGGATCGGGCGGCTCGTTCACCGCCGGCAACGATCTTGCCGATTTCCTCGCCACCGCAACCCGCGGCGACGAGCCGCGCGCGAGCTATTTCATCAAGAAGATCGCCCTTCTCGAAACGCCGATCGTGACGGCGGTCGATGGCGTGGCGGTCGGCGTCGGTACGACGCTGCTGTTCCATTGCGACCTCGTCTATGCGACGCCGGCGGCGAAATTCCGCATGCCCTTCCTCGATCTGGGGCTGGTGCCGGAGGCCGCCTCCTCGATCCTCGCGCCGGCGCGTTTCGGCATGGCCAAGGCCAGCGAATACATCCTGCTGGCGGAGGTCTTCGGGCCGCAGGAGGCCGAGAAACTCGGGCTGATCAACGGGATCGTCGCCCCCGAGGCGCTCGGCGAGACCGCGATGGCCGCCGCCCGCAAGCTCGCCGCCAAGCCCGCCGCCGCCATGCGCGCAGCGCGCAGGTTGATGCGCGGCGACCGCAAGGAGATCGAGGCCGCGATCGGGCGCGAGATGGTCGCCTTCGGCGAGGCGCTGCGCTCGGAAGACGCGAAAGCGGCCTTCACGGCATTCCTCAGCAAGGCGAAGGGTTAGGCGGCCGAGAACAATTCGTTGGCGATCGCCTGGGGATCGCGGCCCTCGACCAGATGGCCGTGGTTGATCAGCAATTCGGCGGCGTGGAGCCGGCCGCGCATGCGGGCGGTCGCCTGCGCGCAGATCTCCGAAATTTGTTCGCCGTAATCGGCAGCGCCGGAGGCGACGGCGCGCGAAATGGCGTCGACGGCGCCGACGCCGCATTCGGCAAGTTTTTCGACGCTGGCCTCGAACAGGGCGCGAAAGCCGGGATCGAGCCGGGCATAGACCGAAAGCGCCTCGGCGCTGCCGGGCAGCGGCGATTGCATGAAATAGGCGCGATAGCTGGTCGGGCGCCAGGCGGCGATGTCGTCAGCGAGCTCCGGCATGGTCGGAAGCAGCTCGATCAGCATCAGTATTTCATTGTAAACATTGAGAAAATCGTTGGCGAGACCGGACGCCGGATTGACCAGCGCCATGGCGCGCGACTCCAACGAGTCCGCGCCCGCGCAATCAAAATCGGCATTGTGATCTTCGCTCAAAGACATGCTTTCGACGCAGCCCTGGAAGGGGCACATTAGCCACGGATTTCATAACAACTTGTTTCCCCGACGCCGTCGCGAGGCCCCAATGTGCGGACGCTACGCCATCACCCTGCCCCCCGAAGCGATGCGCCAGCTGTTCGGCTACATCGAGCAGCCGAATTTCCCGCCGCGCTACAATGTGGCGCCGACGCAAGCCGTTCCGATCGTGCGCGCGGCGCAGGGCGTTCGGCATTTCGGTCTGGTGCGCTGGGGGTTTCTGCCGGGCTTCGTGAAGGACCCCAAGACCTTTCCGCTCATCATCAACGCACGCGCCGAGGGCATAGCGACGAAGCCCAGTTTTCGCGCGGCGATCCGCCGGCGGCGCTGCCTGTTCATCGCCGACGGCTGGTATGAGTGGCGCCGCGCGACCGACGCGCAGGGCAAGATGGTTAAGCAACCCTTTCTGTTTCGCGCACGCGACAGGGGCGCGCTCGCCTTCGCGGGATTGTGGGAGACCTGGTCCGATCCGCAGGGCGGCGAAGTCGAGACAGGCTGCATGATCACGACCTGCGCCAACGCCGCGACGGTCGCGATCCACGACCGCATGCCCGCGATCATCGCGCCTGCCGATTTCGATCAATGGCTCGACTGTTCCGACGACCGCGTTACGCGCGCGGACATGCTGAGGCCGGCGGCGGACGAGGCGATCGAATTCTTCGAAGTGTCGTCGAAGGTGAATTCCTACAAGAGCGAGGGGCCGGAATTGCAGGAGGCTGTCCGATAGACGCGAAAGGCAGCCGCGTCGAAACCTTTCGAAAAAACAGGTTCAATTTTGTGTTGATGCAGGCACTGAAATTTCACCGCATCACGCGCCACGCAGCCTTGTCGCGCATGACGTGTGGTATTGCCGACACAGCGCATGGCTCGTGTCGCAAGGGCTTCAGCGCCGTGTTGAAGGCGTAAGCCGGTCGATATAGTGTTGACCGGTTGGAGTCGTTGCGAGTGCGTCAGTCTCAATTGACGGTTTCCCGAATGCCCAACACTATTTCAATACATCGCATTACGGTTGAAAGAATTTCGGCGCTTTTCGTCGCGCTTTTTCTGGTTCTTTCGCTGGCCGGCGTAGCACGTGCGGGGGGACGCGCCGGCGCCGCGCCCGCCTGGGCGGATATTTCCGGCACGACGATCTACGACCGCGAGCATCTCTGGGCGTATATCTCGGCCCATGCGGTCAATTCCGGCCACATCGACGACGCCGAGGCGATCGCCGCCACGATCGAACAGCTCTACCGCGAGGACGGCTATTTCCTCGCGCGTGTCGAGGTGCGGCGGGACCCGCGCCAGGGTCTTGTCGAGTTCGCAATTCGCGAAGGCAGGGTTTCCACGATCGCGATCGAGGGCTTCGAACCGCCGATCGTGGCCAAGCTGCACGCCTATTTCGATCAGGCGGTCGGCGGCGGGCCGGTGCGCCTCGATAAATTCGAGCGGGCCGTCGCGCTCGCCGGCGACCTCGCCGGCGTGGCGGTGAGAACAGAATTCGCTGACGAAGCGCCGGACGGTTCGTCGACGCTGAAGGTTATCGGACGCGCGATCACGCAACGTGGCAGCTTGACGGTCGACAATCCGCCGCGCCGGCTCGGCAAGAGCGCCTCGGCCTTCCTGACGCAGGAGCTCTATTCGACCTTCACCGGCGGCGACATGCTCCGTCTCAGCATCGCCGGGAACAAGGTTTTCCGCCACGACGACAAGACCCTGTATGGCGGCGTGCACTATCGCGCGCCGTTCGGCGGCCTGGGAAGCTACTTCGAATTGTTCGCGGGCAATTCGCTGGCGCGGCGCAATTTCAACGGGACTCTGGAGGATTCCTCGCAGCACGGACTGAATGCGATCGCGCTAGTCGGTCATCCAATCATCCGGGATCTGCATCAGTTCCTGTTCGTGCTCGCCGAACTCGACTATCTGCGCGGCAAGACGGTCACCAGCGGCGGCGGCCTGGCCAGTCAGGCCAGCGTCTCGCGCGGCTCTCTCGTCTACGGGCTAGTGCAGGATGGCGGCGGCACGATGGTGACCGGCATGACTGTTTCGTTCGGCCGCGCGCATCAGGATCCGAACCAGGGTTATGTCCCAGTCGACCGCAATTTCTGGCACGTGCGGGCCGGGTTCGGCTGGCTGCGGCCGCTGGACGCCATCCTTCCCGAACTTGCCTTCCGGACGGAAGTGATCGGGCAATTCACCTCGTCGCGACTTCCCGATGTCGAGAAATTCTACCTCGGCGACCGGCACAGGATGCGCGGGTACAATTTTGCGGAATTCGAGGCGAGCGCCGGGGCGACCGGGACATTCGAACTCAGCCGTCATTTCAGTTTCGGGGGCGCCAATCTCTTTGGCGTGACGCCCTACGCGTTCGTCGACGCCGGCGTGGTTCGCCTGCGCGACCAGATCGGAGTCGGGAAAATCGATCGCGGTCTCGTTTCGGTGGGCTTCGGCGCCAAGGCGTCCGCGTTCAACCGGGTCGCGCTGAATTCCTGGCTCGCGTTTCCGCTCAGCCGCGGCGCCTCGGGGAAGACGCCTTCCCCTGCCGCATACGTCAGCCTGACGACCTTTTGGTGAGGAAGAGTTGACATGAGGCTCTTTCTACGGCTCGCAACTCTCGGCGCCCTCGCCTGCGCCGCGACGCCGACCTCCGCCTTCGCCGCAGGAAATCACTACGGCTGGTGCATCGGCGTCGGCAACCCGCACGATGGCGAGTGCGGAACGGCGCACCCGCCATCGGTCAACCCGCCGACGGTTTCCGGCGCGGTTCCGATGTCGACGCAGGCGAACCCGGGTTATGCCATACCGCCGATGCCCCAGGCGACGCCGATGATCCAGCCCCATTTGGCGCCGCAGGCGATTCCCGTCGCTGCGCCGCAAGCGCTTCCGCATCTCGTCCCGCAGCGGGCGCCCGGTTTCGTCGCGCCGCACCTCGCCCCGCAGGCCGTGCCGCATCCGACGCCCGTCGCAACGCCGCAACGCGTTCCGCAGATCGCGTCGCGGCCGAGGCCGGGTTACGGCGAGCCGCAGGCCGTGCCGCACCCGACGCCCGTCGCCACGCCGCAGCGCGTTCCGCAACTCGTCCCGCGGCCAAGGCCGGGTTACGCCGCCCCGCAGGCCGTGCCGCATCCCACGCCAGTCGCAACGCCGCAACGCGTTCCACAACTCGTCCCGCGGCCGAGGCCGGGTTACGCCGCCCCGCAGGCCGTGCCGCATCCCACGCCCGTCGCAACGCCGCAACGCGTTCCGCAGATCGCGTCGCAGCCGAGGCCGGGTTACGCCGCCCCGCAGGCCGTGCCGCACCCGACGCCCGTCGCCACGCCGCAGCGCGCTCCGCAACTCGTCCCGCGGCCGAGACCGGGTTACGCCGCCCCGCAGGCCGTGCCGAACCCGACGCCCGTCGCAACGCCACAACGCGTTCCGCAGATCGCGTCGCAGCCAAGGCCGGGTTACGGCGAGCCGCAGGCCGTGCCGAACCCGACGCCCGTCGCAACGCCGCAACGCGTTCCACAGATCGCGTCGCAGCCGAGGCCGGGTTACGCCGCCCCGCAGGCCGTGCCGCATCCCACCCCCGTCGCCACGCCGCAACGCGTTCCGCAGATCGCGTCGCAGCCGAGGCCCGGCGACCCCGCCCCGCAGGCCGTGCCGCATCCCACCCCGTCGCAACGCCGCAACGCGTTCCGCAGATCGCGTCGCAGCCGAGGCCGGGTTACGCCGCGCCACAGGCCGTGCCGCACCCGACGCCCGTCGCCACGCCGCAACGCGTTCCACAGATCGCGTCGCAGCCGAGGCCGGGTTACGCCGCCCCGCAGGCTGTGCCGCATCCCACGCCGGTCGCCACGCCGCAACGCGTTCCACAGATCGCGTCGCAGCCGAGGCCGGGTTACGCCGCCCCGCAGGCCGTGCCGCATCCCACCCCCGTCGCCACGCCGCAACGCGTTCCGCAGATCGCGTCGCAGCCAAGGCCGGGTTACGCCGCGCCGCAGGCCGTGCCGCATCCCACGCCGGTCGTGGCCCCTTCGCTTGCCCCCGTGATCGCCCGGCCAAGACCGGTCGACACGATTCAACCCGACGCCGCGCGGCCCAGCGTGGTGACGCTGCCGCCGGGCACAACGCCCGACCGGGGGCTCATTACCGACGCGCCGGGCCGGCAGTCGGCGCTCGCGCCGGCCGTCTTTGCGCCGACAGGCGACGGTCGCGGATGGCGCTGCGTCGTCAGCGGGCACGGCCGGCGTCGTCGCATCGATGCGACCGGGGCGGCGACGGACACGGGTTCATTGCCGGGGCTGGTGTTTTCGGAGACCATCGCCCGCGACATTCCCGCATGGCACCCGCAGGATTCGGGGTGCCTTGTCGCCGTCCAGCGCAAAGTGAGACGGTAGCGACATCCGCGTCCGCACTGTATCGGGATGCGTTATTGCGGATCGGCGGCGTGCCGGTTCGACAGGTCAGCGCGACAGCAGCCCCTTCTTTGCTTTCTTGCGCGCCGCGCGGCAGAAGACGCCGACGATCTCGACATGCGCGGAAAAGCGGAACTGGTCGACGGGCGTCGCATGTTCGAGCGCATAGCCGCCATCGACGAGGATGCGCGCGTCGCGTGAAAACGTCTGCGCATTGCAGGAGACGCCGATGACGAGCGGGACGTCGCTCGCCGCCAATTCGCGCGCCTGCGCCTCCGCGCCGGCGCGTGGCGGATCGAAGACGACGGCGTCGAAATTCGCGAGTTCGGCGCGCAGCAGCGGGCGCTTGAAGAGATCGCGCGCTTCGGTCGTGATGCGCTTCAGGCCGCTCGCGCCGCGCGCGGCTTTCGAGAGAGACGTCAGCGCCGCCTGATCCTGCTCGACCGCGTGAACTTCGGCGCGCTCGGCAAGGCGCAGCGCGAATGTGCCGACGCCCGCGAAGAGATCGGCGACACGTTTTTCGGATCCGATTTCGGCGCCTACGAGATCGGCAAGCGCGCGCTCGCCCTGCTCCGTCGCCTGCAGGAAACCGCCGGCGGGCGGCGTGATGGTCGCGCGACCGAGTTCGAGAACCGGTTGGCGACGCTCGATCAGCGCGACGCCGTGATTGGAGAGGCGCGCGAGATCGTATGTCGCGGCGAGCGCGATCAGCTTCTGGGTAAGATCGAACTCCAGCTTGCCCGCGCCGCGGATGTCGATATCGAGGCCGGCGCCGGTCGCGGTCGCGGCTATGTCGAGCGGCTTGCCGAGATCGGCGAGCGTTTGCGCGATCGCCTGCGCCGTGGCGGGCGCGCGCAAGAGACCCGGCGCAAACAGCGGGCAAGACTCGATCGCGATGATTTCGTGCGCCCGCGCGCGCATGAAGCCTGATGTCGCGCGTCCCCTGGCGTCGACGCGCGCGTGAAAAACGGCGCGGCGTCGGCCGGCGCCATGGGCGTCGACGCACGGCCGCACATCCGTCTCGAGACGCGCGGCGCGCAGGGCGTCGACGAGCAGGTCGCGCTTCCAGGCGAGATATGTTTCGGCGCGCAATGTCTGCACGGCGCAGCCGCCGCATTCGCCGTAGAGTGGGCAGACCGGCGCGATACGATCGGGCGAGGCCGCGAGCACCTCCACCAGCTTGCCACGCTCGCCGTCGACTTCCGCGAGTACGGATTCGCCGGTCAAGGCATAGGGCACGAACACGAGGCCGTGCGGCGTTTTCGCGACGCCCTCGCCGCGCGCGCCGAGGCGTTCGATCTTCAGGCGGGCGTTGAGATCGAGGGTCACGGCCGCTGCGCCCCGATCAGAAATTCGCGATTGCCGTCGCCTCCCGCGATCGGCGAGGCGATCAGCCCGATGCGGCGCCAGCCGAGATCGTCGACCAGTTTCTCGATCTTCGCGCAGACGCTCGCGTGGATTTTTTCGTCGCGCACGACGCCTTTCCTCACGTGCTCTGGGCCGGCCTCGAACTGCGGTTTGACGAGCGCGACAAGCCTTGCCCCCGGCGCGGCGAGCGCGAGAACGTGCGGCAGGATGCGGTCGAGCGAGATGAAGCTGACGTCGATCACGATCAAGTCCGGCGGCGCCGGAAGATCCGAGGCAGCCAGTTTTCGCGCGTCGGTCTGCTCCAAGTTTTTCACGCGCGCGTCGCGCTCGATGTCGGGGTGCAATTGCCCCGTTCCGACATCGACGCAGGTCACGTTCCTGGCGCCGCGCGACAGCAATACATGTGTGAAACCGCCGGTCGAGGCGCCGATGTCGAGACAGGACAGCTCTGCCGGATCGATGGCGAAAACGTCGAGCGCGGCTTCGAGTTTGACGCCGCCGCGCGACACCCACTCGTAGGGCGCGGACGCTTCGATCCGGGCGTCGGCCGTAACAGGCTCGGAGGGTCTTGCGACCTTGCGCCCGTCGATCGCAACGAGCCCGGCCTCGATCGCCTCGCGCGCCTTGGCGCGGCTGGCGAACAGGCCGCGTTCGACGAGAGCGACATCGATGCGGGTCATGGGCGCGGCGTTTTCACGCGAGCGCCGCGCGCATGTCCGCCGCGGTGGCGGCGAGTTCGCCGTCGTCGGCGCGCGGCGTCAGGCGGAAGGTGAGTTTTTCCTCGGCTATGTAGCGGCGCGAGGTGAGGTCGGTCGTCTCCATCATCGGAATGACGTGCGCGTGCACATGCGGCACATCGATGCCGGTGAATGCGAAGCCGACGCGCGGCGCGCCATACCGCGCCTTCATGTGCTTCGACAGGCGCTGGCCGAGCGCGACGATTTCGCCGGCGAGCGTCGGCGGCAGGTCGTCGAAATAGGCGTGATGATCGCGCGGAATGATCAGCGTGTGGCCGGGACGCACAGGATGGATGTCGAGAAAGGCGACGAGTTCGTCGGTCTCGCAGACGCGATGGGCGGGAATTTCGCCGCGCGCGATGGCGCAGAACAGGCAGTCCTTCATCTCAACGCCCTGGCGCGGCGCGTGGTCACGCGATCATCACGCGCGCCGCGCCCTTTTCGTCGCCGAGCGCGGCAAGCGCCTTGGCGACGATGCCCTTGGCGTCGAGGCCGGCCGCCGCATACATCTTCTCCGGCGAGTCGTGGTCCTGATAAGCGTCGGGCAGCGTCATCGTGCGCACCTTCAGGCCGCGATCGAGCAGGCCGTCGTCGGCGAGCAATTGCAGGACATGAGCGCCGAAACCGCCCATCGCGCCTTCTTCGACGGTGATGAGCACCTCGTGGTTGGCGGCCAGACGCCGCAGCATCGCGCGGTCGATCGGCTTGGCGAAGCGGGCGTCCGCCACCGTCGTCGAGAAACCGCGCGCCGTGAGGTCTTCGGCGGCAAGGAGGGCTTCGGCCAGCCGGGTGCCGAGCGAGAAGATTGCGACTTTCGAGCCCTCCCGCATGATGCGGCCCTTGCCGATCTCGAGGATCTCGCCGCGTTCCGGCATTTCGACGCCGACGCCTTCGCCGCGCGGATAGCGGAAGGCGATCGGGCCTTCGTCGTAGGCGGCGGCGGTGGCGACCATGTGGACGAGCTCGGCCTCGTCGGCCGCCGCCATGATCGCCATGTTGGGCAGGCAACCGAGATAGGCGAGATCGAAGGCGCCGGCATGAGTCGGGCCGTCGGCTCCCACCAGTCCCGCGCGGTCCATGGCGAAGCGCACCGGCAGCTTTTGCAGGTCGACGTCGTGGCAGACCTGATCGTAGCCGCGCTGCAGGAAGGTTGAATAGATCGCGCAGAACGGCTTGTAGCCCTCCGTCGCCAGCCCCGCCGCAAATGTCACGGCGTGCTGCTCGGCGATGCCGACGTCGAAGGTGCGGCGCGGAAAGGCCTTGCCGAAAATGTCGAGGCCCGTGCCCGACGGCATGGCGGCGGTCACCGCGACGATCTTGTCGTCGCGCGCGGCTTCCTTCACCAGGCTCTCGGCGAAGACCCTGGTGTAGGCGGGCGCATTGGCCTTCGGCTTGACCTGTGCGCCGGTGATGACGTCGAACTTGTTGACGCCGTGATACTTGTCGGCCGAGGCCTCAGCCGGCGCATAGCCCTTGCCCTTCTGGGTCACGACATGGACCAGCACCGGGCCGGTCTGCATGTCGCGCACATTCTTCAGCACGGGCAGCAGATGGTCGAGGTTATGGCCGTCGATCGGACCCACATAGTAGAAGCCCATCTCCTCGAACAGCGTGCCGCCTGTCACGAAACCACGGCCGAATTCCTCGGCCTTCTTGGCGCGCTCGTAGAGGCCGCGCGGCAGATGGCTGGCGATCTGCTTGACGGTCTCGCGGATCGAGACATAGCGGCCGGAGGCCAGCCGCGCGAGATAGGCCGACATGGCGCCGACCGGCGGAGCGATCGACATGTCGTTGTCGTTGAGGATGACGACCAGGCGTTCCTTGCGGGCGCCTGCGTTGTTCATGGCTTCGTAAGCCATGCCGGCCGACATGGAGCCGTCGCCGATGACGGCGATCACATTATTGCGCCCGCTCGACAGGTCGCGGGCGACCGCCATGCCGAGGGCCGCCGAAATCGAGGTCGAGGAGTGGGCGGCGCCGAAGGGGTCGTATTCGCTCTCGGACCGCTTCGTGAAGCCCGACAGGCCGCCGCCCTTGCGCAGGGTGCGGATGCGGTCGCGCCGGCCGGTCAGGATCTTGTGCGGATAGGCCTGATGGCCGACGTCCCAGATCAGGCGGTCGCGCGGCGTATCGAACACGCGGTGAATGGCGACGGTGAGCTCGACGACGCCGAGCCCCGCGCCGAGATGGCCGCCGGTCACGGAAACCGCGTCGATGGTTTCGGCGCGCAATTCGTCGGCGACCTGGCGCATGTCCTGTTCGGGCAGCTTGCGCAGGTCCTCCGGCGTCCGGATCTGGTCGAGCAATGGCGTCCTGGATTGGTTCACTAGCGTCCCTTGCCTTGACACGTTCCGGGCGGCCGCGACGCCGGAAATGGCTGATTTTGCGTTTACACCAGATCAATATGGCGCCGCAATGCGCCGCTAGAAGGGCTGCCGAAACGGTCCGCCGGAGTTTGTGCGCCAAATCCGGGGCGTTCTGGCCGTCTTCCGAGGCGAGATTGCGATATTTCAGGAGACGAGAATGACGGATCCGACGCCCGCAGACCGTGCTCGCCCGCACAATCTGGGCGAAGCAATTGCCAAGCTCAAGCATAAATGGGGCTGGTTCGTCGCCTTCGGGGCGCTGACAGCGGCCATGGGGCTCGCCACCCTGCTCTATCTCGTCGTGATCGGCACGATCGCCTCGGTCTACATGATCGGCATCGCGATGATCCTGGCCGGCGGCGCCGAAATCGCCATGGGACTCAAGGCGCGAACCTGGGGCTGGCTGGCGATCTGGGTGCTGGTCGGGCTGCTCTACGTGGTCGCCGGCGCCTTCGCGCTGGCCCAGCCACTGGTGGCGGCGGCCGCCTATACGCTGCTGATCGGGGCGGCGCTGGTCGTCACCGGCGCTGCGCGAATTGTCGCAGCCTTCCGCCTGCCCTCCGGCAACAAGGGGCTGATCGGTTTCGCCGGCGCGATCACCGTCCTGCTGGGCGCCATGATTCTGGCCAGCTGGCCGGCGTCCGGACTGTTCGTGCTCGGCACATTCCTCGGAATTGATTTGCTTTTTTACGGTTTGAGCTGGATTGCGTTCGGCATGCGCCTCAAGGGCCTGTAAAGACGTCTATGCGCCTGTCATTGATCGCAGGCGCGCTTTGCGCCAATAGCAATGCAGGATTCAGCGCCGATTCCGGCGCTGAATCCGTTTCGGGGCGCGCCCCGCAATTCTGAAGGCGATCTCACATGACGAAATGGGTCTACACCTTCGGCGACGGCAAGGCCGAGGGCGAGAGCGGCATGAAGAACCTGCTCGGCGGCAAGGGCGCGAACCTCGCCGAAATGGCCAATCTCAGCCTGCCCGTGCCGCCCGGATTCACCATCACCACGGAAGTCTGCACCTATTTCTATGCGCACGAGCGCTCCTATCCCGCCGATCTCGCCGCGCAAGTCGACGCCGCGCTCGCCCATATCGGCAAGCTGACCGGCCGCGACTTCGGCAACCAGGCCAATCCGCTGCTCGTCTCGGTGCGTTCGGGCGCGCGCGCCTCCATGCCCGGCATGATGGATACAGTCCTCAACCTCGGCCTCAACGACGCCACCGTCGGCGCGCTGGCCAAGGGCGCCGGCGACGAACGTTTCGCCTTCGATTCCTATCGCCGCTTCATCCAGATGTATTCGAACGTGGTGCTCGACCTCGACCACCACAATTTCGAGGACGCGCTCGAATTCTACAAGGAGAGCAAGGGATTTGCGCTCGATACGGACCTGTCGGCCGACGACTGGCGGCACGTGATCGGCAAGTACAAGGAGATCGTGGAGCGCGAGACCGGCAAGCCGTTCCCGCAGGACGCGCGCGAGCAATTGTGGGGCGCGATCGGCGCGGTCTTCTCCTCCTGGATGAACCAGCGCGCGAACACCTACCGCAAGCTGCACGATATTCCCGAGAGCTGGGGCACCGCGGTCAACGTGCAGGCCATGGTGTTCGGCAATATGGGCGACACGTCGGCGACCGGCGTCGCCTTCACCCGCAATCCCTCGACCGGCGAGAAGGAGCTCTACGGCGAGTTCCTGATCAATGCGCAGGGCGAGGACGTGGTGGCGGGCATTCGCACGCCGCAGAACATCACGGAAGCCGCGCGCATCGCCGCCAAATCCGACAAGCCGTCGATGGAGACGGCCCTGCCCGAAATGTACCGGGAATTCTCGCGCATCACCCAGCTGCTCGAGACGCATTACCGCGACATGCAGGACCTCGAATTCACGGTCGAGCGCGGCAAGCTGTGGATGCTGCAGACGCGCAACGGCAAGCGCACGACCAAGGCGGCGCTGAAAGTCGCGATCGACATGGCCAACGAGGGCCTGATCACCCGGCAGGAAGCCGTGCTGCGCGTCGAGCCCGCCTCGCTCGACCAGTTGCTGCATCCAACCATCGACCCGAAGGCGGAGCGCAAGATCGTGGCGACCGGCCTGCCGGCCTCGCCCGGCGCGGCTTCGGGCGAGATCGTGTTCAATTCGGACGAGGCCGAGCAGCTCAAGGCCGCCGGCCGCAAGGTCATTCTGGTGCGCGTCGAGACGAGCCCGGAAGACATTCACGGCATGCACGCCGCCGAAGGCATTCTGACGACGCGCGGCGGCATGACCTCGCACGCCGCGGTCGTGGCGCGCGGCATGGGCAAGCCCTGCGTCTCCGGCGCGGGCTCGCTGCGCGTCGACTATGCCGGCGGCTCGATGCGCGTCGGTCCGAAAGTGTTCAAGAAAGGCGACATCATCACCATCGACGGCTCGGCGGGCCAGGTGATCGAGGGCGCGGTCAAGATGCTGGAGCCCGAACTGTCGGGCGATTTCGGCACGCTGATGCAATGGGCGGACGAGGCGCGGCGCATGAAGGTACGCACCAACGCCGACACGCCGACGGACGCGCGCACGGCGCGGCAGTTCGGCGCGGAGGGCATCGGGCTGTGCCGCACCGAACACATGTTCTTCGAGGGCGACCGCATCATCGCGGTGCGCGAGATGATCCTGGCCGACGACGAGAAAGGCCGGCGCGCGGCGCTCGCCAAACTGCTGCCGATGCAGCGCAGCGACTTCACCGCGCTCTTCGAGATCATGCACGGCCTGCCCGTGACGATCCGCCTGCTCGATCCGCCGCTGCATGAATTCCTGCCGCACACCGACGAGGAAATCGCGGAAGTGGCGGCCAGCATGGGCGCGGATCCGGCGAAACTGAAAGCACGTGCACAGGAATTGCACGAGTTCAATCCGATGCTCGGCTTCCGCGGCGTACGCATCGCCATCGCCTATCCGGAAATCGCGGAAATGCAGGCGCGCGCGATTTTCGAAGGCGCGGTCGAAGCCTCGAAAGAGACCGGCACGACAGTGCATGCGGAAGTCATGGTGCCGCTGGTGATGACCAAGCCTGAGCTCGATCTCATCAAGGGCCGTATCGTCGCCATGGCGGAAGAGGTCGCCAAGGAGACGGGCGTCACGATCCCCTATACGGTCGGCACGATGATCGAACTGCCGCGCGCCGCTCTGCGCGCGGGCGAGATTGCGGAAGCCGCCGAGTTCTTCTCCTTCGGCACCAACGATCTGACGCAGACGACGCTCGGCATTTCGCGCGACGACGCCGCCTCCTTCCTCGGCCCGTATACGGCCAAGGGGATTCTTCCGACCGATCCTTTCGTGACGATCGATCAGGAAGGCGTCGGCGAACTCGTGAAGATCGCCGCCGAACGCGGCCGCAAGACACGACCGGGCATGAAACTCGGCATCTGCGGCGAGCACGGCGGCGATCCCGCGTCCATCGCCTTCTGCGAAAAGACCGGGCTCGACTATGTCTCCTGCTCGCCCTATCGCGTGCCGATTGCGCGTCTCGCCGCCGCGCAGGCGGCGCTGGGGCAGAAGGCCGGCAGCACGGCGTGAGACGGACCGCGAGCCTTCAGGCTCGTGAAACCGAGCGACAAGATGCGAGCCTGAAGGCTCGCGGTCCGGAGGCCCGATGATCGCGCGCAATTTCTACGTCCCGATCATGTGCTTTGCGGGCGTCGTGATCGGCGGCTATGCGCGCGCCCATCCCGATTTCGCCAATGGGTCGATCCCGCCCTATGTGTGGCTGCTCGGCGTGTCGCTCGCATTCGATCTCGCGGTCATGGCGCTGGCGACGCGTATCGGCGTCATTCCGCTCACGATGAACACGCGCATGTTCGGCTTCTTCTCGGGCGTCGTGCTGTACATGCTGATCGTCTATGTGTTCGGCGGCGCGGCGGCGACGTGATCGGCGCCCTCATGCAATCCCGAGAAACAGCGCCATGGCGCGTGTGACGCGCAGCATCAGCGCATCGTCGGCGCGGCCGATCGTCTGGCCCACTTTGACAGCCGGCACGACCGTGATCTTGTCGACCGCGATCTGGGATTTTTCGCGCAATCCGTTGTCCTCCGACGGCGCGACGTCGATGCGAATCTGATCTGCGTCGTCGCGCAGGAGCGATGTCAGCGGCAGAATCACCACCGAGGGCAGCGCGTCGAACAGATCGTTCTGGACTACGAGCGCCGGTCGCGGCTTGCCATAGTCGCCGGGCGTCGCCACGGTCACGAAGTCGCCGCGCCGGGTCATTCGTCAGGCCATTCGTAGACGCCCTCGATGAAGCGCATGATCTCGTCGCCGCCGGGATCGCTCGCCGCAATCGCACGCGCCTGCTTGCGGCACGTCTCGGCAAATCCCGGGGCGCGCGTGTCGGGCACCCAGATCTGAAGGGGCCTCAGGCCGGCGGCGCGCATCCGTTCGCGAAAACTCGCCATGCGCTTCGCGGGGGCTACGGGGCGTCGGGAACGGTTCGGCATGGCGGTGGCCTTCTGGACCACGAGCTTCAGGCTCGCATCGGACACCGGCAAGCCGAAAGGCCCGCAGTTCGTCCTGCGTAACATGTTACGATATTCCCCGCGCGATGTCACCGATCCTCGCGGCTTCGTCTATAAGGGCGCGAATCCGGAGCGCCCGTCACCGCATGTCATCCGCTTTTCCAACCCTCTCCGCGCTCCGCGCTGGCGGCAAGCGCGCGCTGGCCCAGGCGCTGGCGTTGATCGAGATTTCGCGCGGCACTGAGGAACTGGCCGATCTGCTCGACACGGCCGCCGCCGATCCGCGCGCGCATGTTGCGGGCCTGACCGGGCCGCCCGGCGTCGGCAAGTCGACGCTCACGAATGCGCTGCTGCGCGACTGGCGCTCGAAGAACGAGACCGTCGGCGTGATCGCGGTCGATCCTTCCTCGCGCGCGACCGGCGGGGCGCTGCTCGGGGATCGTGCGCGCATGCAGACCGATCCGGATGACAAGGGCGTCTTCGTGCGCTCGATGGCGGCGCGCGACCGGCTCGGCGGCCTCTCCGACGATACGGTGGCCGCTGTCGCGCTGATGCGCGCCCTGTTCGATCGCGTGCTGGTCGAGAGCGTCGGCATCGGCCAGTCGGAGGCGGACATTTCCTTCGCCGCCGATACGGTCATTCTCTGCGTGCAGCCTGGCTCCGGCGACTCGTTGCAGTTCATGAAGGCCGGTGTGATGGAGCTGCCCGACATCGTCGTCGTCACCAAGGCCGACATGGGCGCCGCCGCGCGTCGCGCGCGCTCGGAGGTCGAGGGCGCGCTGACATTGTTCACGCGCGACGACGACTGGCATGTGCCAGTCGTGCTCGTCTCGGCGCCGACCGGCGCGGGGCTCGACGATCTGCACAAGGCGCTCGCCGCGCATCGCGAACATCTGGGAACCGAGCGGCTCGCGGCGCGACGGCGCGCGCAGGAAGAGACGTGGGTCGCCGAAAGCATCCGCGCGCGGTTCGGGAGCGAAGGCGTTGCAGCCGCACGCCGGCTGAAAGACGGCGCATACGGTCCATTCGGACGCGAACGCGAGATCGCAGCGCGCCTGCGACAGGCGCTGATGGACTCGACGCGCGCCTGAGGCCACGTCTATTCAAACTCGTCGATATCTATTGAATTTACGCGCAGGCCGTTGCGGAGGCGTCCGTCCGGCGCAATGGTGACCTCAAGATAAAATTCTGGAGGAAACGATGACGGCCGCCGTTCTCGCGCCCATCGACGAGACCATCACCATCGCGGAACTGACCCGCGACCCCTATCCGATCTATCGGCGGCTGCGCCGCGAGGCGCCGGTGCTGCGCGTGAAATCTGTCGGCCGAACCTTTCTCACCAAGGCCGCCGATACGAAATTCGTGAAGGACAATGCGGCGCTGTTCAGCTCCGACGATCCGAACACGCCGATGAAACGCGCCTTTCTCGCGCATACGCTGATGCGCAAGGACGATTCCGAACATCGCGCCGAGCGCATGGCGATGATGCCGGCGCTGATGCCGAAGACGATCGAGGCGGCATGGGCGCCGCTCTACACAAAGCTTGCCGACGAATATCTCGACCGCCTGCCGCGCGGCGAGATCGTCGATCTGTTTCCGGCGCTCGCAGGCCCGATCGCCGCGCGCATTCTCGCGGAAGTCATGGGGCTCCCCGACGCAAGCGACGCCGACATGCAGCGCTGGTCGCAGATCCTGATCGACGGCGCCGGCAATTTCGGCTGGACGCCCGGACCGTTCGAGGCGAGCGATCAGGCGAACGCCGAAATGGACCGCTGCATTTTCGCGAACATGGCGCGCGTGCGCGCGACGCCGGATTCGTCCGCGCTGTCCTTCATGGTCAATGCGCGCAATCCGATTCCTGAAAGCCAGATCGTCGCCAATGTGAAGATCGCTATCGGCGGCGGGATCAACGAGCCGCGCGATGCGCTGCTCACCATCATCTTCGGGCTTCTCACCAATCCCGATCAGCTCGCGGCCGTGCGCGCCGGCGACAAGTGGACCGATGCATTCGAGGAAGGCGTGCGCTGGGTCGCGCCGATCCAAGCGAGTTCGCGCCTCGTCATGGAGGACGTCGAAATCCGCGGCTGCGCCATCCCGAAAGGCGATACGGTGATGACGATCCAGGCCTCGGCCAATCGCGACGAGGACGTTTTCGAGGACGGCGAGCGTTTCAACGCGCTGCGCGGGCCGATGCATCATCAGGCCTTTGGCAGCGGCCCGCATCATTGCGCCGGCGCGCATCTGGCGCGGCGCACGGTCGGCGCGATCCTGCTGCCGATGCTGTTCGAACGCTTCCCGAACATGCAACTCGTCGACCCCGCAGTCGTGCGCTGGCACGGTTTTGGTTTTCGTGGACCGCTCAACATGCCGGTGATGCTGCAGTAGCGCTCAGTTCGCTTCGCACTCGAAGGCCAGGAGCAATTCCGTCAGGTCGTGATAACGGCGGCCATCGAAACCGGTCGCTTCCCTTATCCTTTCGAGCCGCGCGTAAAGCGTGTTCGGATGCTTGCCGAGTTTTCGCGCGGCGGACTGGACGTTGAGGTCCGCATCGGCAATCGCGCGCAGCGTTTCGACATAGGCGCCGTCGCTCTTCTCATCAGCGGCGCGAAAAGCGGCGAGCCATGCCGGCGGCGTGGCGTTGACGTCGTCGCGCCCGCGATGCACGAGCAGCGCGCGGACGGGCAGATCGGCAAAGGCCACCACGCGGCGCGCGGCATTCGCAAAGTCGAGCGCGACCGCCGCTTCGCGCAGGGCCTTTGGAATCGACGCGGTCGAGGGGCGGTCGGCGCTCAGCCCGACGACCACCGAGGGGCCCAACAATTCGAGCGCCGGCGCGGCGCGGGCCGCGAGATCTGCGCGCGGCGTCGTCCAGCCGGATTGCCGCCTGATGTCGCTGAGCACGGCCACGACAACGTCTCCACGAACGCCGACGAGCGCGCGGATGGAGGTCGAAACGAAGGCCGTCGAAATCGCATCGACGATGCGTTGCGCGCGCGCCGGATTTTCCATTTCCGCCGCGAGGGTCGCGCGGGCGAGCGCCACGCAATAGGCGCGGCGCTGCTCGAGATAGCCGGCGCGCTTCAGCAGGGTCGCGACGCGGCCGTCGGCCTCGTCGTAGCCGGAGATCAGGACGTTCAGCAGTTCGGTGCGCTGGTCGCCTGCGGCCTCCGCGAGCACGCGCGTGCGCGCGACATATTCGGAAGCCGCGACTGTGCTGATGGCGTTGACATATTCGATCGCGAAATCGGCGATCGCGGTCATCGCGGACTCCAGCGCCTCGGGCGCGGTCGCCTGCGCCGCCTCGCGCAGCCAACGTGTGAGCGTGCGATGGCCGCAGCGATAGGCGTGCAGGATGAATTCCAGCGGAAAGCGCTGCTCGGCCCGCAGATGCGCGTGTTCGCGCAAAAAGGCGAAGTCGCCGGGCTCGCCGCCGGCAACGAGGCGAAGGATTTCGCGCACATGGTCCTCGCCGTGGCGGGCGAGGCCGGGCAGCACGTCGGGATTGCCGGAATCCGAATATTCGGGGACTTCGGCGCGCACGGCCTCGAGCAGGGCGCGCCCGGCTTCCGCCGCAGTGCGTTCGAGCGCGGGCGCGGCCTGCGGCGAGACGCCGGAAGCTGCGAGCGCCGCCAGCGCGCGGCGCAGCGCCTGATTGTCGATGCGGACGGTCATTGTGAATACTTCACATTTTTCATGACGAAACTAGCATCGAAATGGCCATCGGCAAGGCCATTTTTGTGCATTATCCCTAGAGAACAGCAACAAGGGAGAAGGACATGGCCAAATATCTGTTCGTCTACCACGGCGGCGGGACGCCGCCGGCGAGCCCGGCGGAGCACAAGGAAATCATGGACGCCTGGGGCCAGTGGTTCGGCTCAATGGGCGCGGCCGTGATCGACGGCGGCAATCCGGTCGGCCTTTCGAGCACGGTCAAATCCGACGGCGCGCTGGTTTCGGGCGGCGGCGCCAATCCGGCGAGCGGCTACAGCCTGATCGAGGCCTCGAGCCTTGCCGACGCTCACGCCAAGGCCAGGGGATGCCCGCTGCTCAAGCGCGGTGGGACGATCGAGATCGCCGAAGCGATCGACATGTGACGGATTTCGGAGGGAGTATCGCCATGAAACTCTATTACAATCCGCTCTCGACCTATTCACAGAAGGCGATGATCGCCTTCAACGAGAAGGGGATCGCCTACGAGCCGGCGCTCGTCGATCTGGCTTCGCCCGAGGGGCGCGCCGCCTATCAGGCGATCAATCCGATCGGCAAGGTGCCGTTCCTCGCCGCGGCGGACGACTGGGTCGTGCCGGAATCGACGACGATCATCGAGTTCCTCGAGGATCGCTTTCCCGACACGCCGCGGCTCATTCCCACCGACCGGGAGGCAGCGCGGCAGGTGCGGTTCATGGACCGCGCGGCCGATCTCTATTTCAACGATCCCGTGGTGGAGTTGCTGTTCCAGCACATCGGCTTCCGGCCGAACAACGCCGAGGCCGCCGAACGCGCGCGCAGATATGTCGATGTGACCTACAGCTATTGGGACAAGCGGCTGGCGTCGCAGCCCTGGCTGTGCGGCGAAAATTTCACCATGGCCGATTGCGCGGCCATCCCGCCGCTGTTCTACGCGCAGGTCGCCGCCCCCTTCGCGCAATATCCCAATGTCGCCGCCTATTTCGCGCGAGCGCAGCAGCGCCCGTCCTATGCGAAGGTGAAGGCCGAATTCGAGCCGGCATGGCAGGCGATGGCGGCCAAGGCGAAGGCGGCATAGGCGGCCGAGCCGCGGTCCGATCTCCGCCCGGGCGCGAATGCAGCGCCCGGGCGCTCGCGCGCTCGTCCCTGCTGCGATAGGCTGCCGCGCGGAGACTGCTCATGCCCGTTGCTTCCATCGTCCTGTTCGTGTCGGTCTACGCGCTTGCCGTCGTCTCGCCTGGCCCGGCGGTGGCTGCCGTCGTCGCGCGGGCCGCCCGCGGGGGAGCCATGCGCACCGCTCCCTTCATCGCCGGCATTGTTCTCGGCGACATGGTCTGGCTCGCGGCCGTGGCGCTCGGCCTGTCGGCCCTGGCGCAGCGTGTGGAAGGACCGTTCAGCATCATTCGCTACGCGGGCGCCGCCTATCTCGTCTATCTCGCCTGGAAATCCTGGACGGCGCCCGTCGATGCGGGCGCTCCGGCTCCGGCCGCCTTCGGCGACGGATTGCGCGGGGCGCTCGGGGGCCTGTCGCTGACGCTCGGCAATCCCAAGGTGATGGTCTTCTTCCTGGCGGTACTGCCGAGTGTGATCGACATAGACGGAATTGGGCCGCTGGCGCTCGCCGAAATGCTCGGCTGTGTCGCGATCGTGCTCGGCGGGACGATGTCCGCCTATGCAGCGCTCGGCGCTCGGGCGGGCCGCCTCGTATCGAAACCGTCGCGCCTGCGGCTGCTCAATCGCGCGACCGGAGGAGTCATGGCCGGCGCGGCGGTCGCGATCGTCGCACGATCCTGATCGCGACGATTTATTCCACAGTCGCGGGCTCAGCCGCGGTAACGACGGGCGGATGATTGCGCCAGACGAACCACGCCAGAAGCGCGACGGGAATGCCGATCAGCGACGTGCCGATGAAGAAGTGCTCGAAGCCGACGCGCTCGACGATGAAGCCCGAGGCGCCGGCGAGAAAACTGCCGGGCAGCGCGCAGAGCGAAGTGAGCAGCGCATATTGGCTTGCCGCGAGTTCCGTCGAGGCCAGTTCCGACATGTAGGTGATGAGCACGACCTGCGCGAAGGCGTAGGCAAAACCCTCGATGCTGACCGCCGTGACGAAGGCGACGTAGTCGCTGCGCCCTTCCGCGGCGAGCCAGGCGAGCGAGAGATGCGAGGCGGAGCCCGCGATCGTGCCGATCAGCAGCGTCGTCATCAGGCCCAGTTTGCGCACGACGAAGGTCGCGAAGAACGTGCCGGCGAGCGCGATCCAGAAGCCGAAGAGTTTGGTCACCGTCGCAATGTCGGTGCCGGAAATATGCAGGCTCTTGAACAGCGGCATGGCCATGGCGCTGGTGAGATAGCCGGGCATGCGGAAGCCCGCGATCAAGAGCAGCACGGGCACGGCCCAGGGCCCGAGACGCGTGACGAGCTCCTTGATCGGCGCGATGACGGTGGCGACGAAACCGGGATGTTCGTGCTTGGCGTGCAGGTCGGATTCGGGCTCCGGCGCGACGAAGGCGGCGATTGCGCCGACGGAAATCAGCGCGGCCATGCAGAGATAGGCGGCGCGCCAGCCGTATTTGTCGGCGATGATCAAGGCGAGCGCGCCGGCGGCCAGCGTGCCGACGCGATAGCCGGCCTCCATGAAGGCGGTCATCATGGATTGCTTGTGCGCGGGCGCGGCGACGATGCGCCAGCCGTCGATGGTGACGTCCTGCGTCGCGCCGGCAAAGCCGAGCGCCAGCGAGAAGGCGATGGTCCACCAGATGAAATGCGCGGGGTCGCCAAAGGCGACGCCGATCAGCGACAGGATGATGCAGACTTGCGACAGCACGATCCACCCGCGCCGACGCCCGAGGAGCCCGGCCAGCAATGGCGGATCGTATTTGTCGAGAAAGGGCGCCCAGATGAACTTGAACTTGTAGGCGATGGTGAGTTCGGCGAGCAGGCCGATCGTATGCAGGGGAACGCCGGCCTCCGACAGCCACGCCGATTGCGTGGAATAGACGAGGAGAAAGGGAATGCCCATCGAAAAGCCGAGCGCCGTCATCGCGGCGTAGCGGCGGTCGGATGTGAGGTGGGCGAGGAAGGAGGATTTTTCGGTCGTTTCGGTCATCGGAAATCATTGGCGTGACAGACACCCGACTATGAAGGGGACGCGGGCAACGGGAAAGTGATGATCAGGCTTTCGCTCGCGTTCCCCTGTCGCTGCCTGTAATCTCCCGCCATGCCCGCCCCGGACGCCCCTTCGCGCGACGCCTTGTTGCAGGATTCACTGGCCGCCGCGCTCGATTTCTACCGGCATGTCGGCGTCGACATTGCGCTCGGCGAGGCGTCGCGCAATTTTTTTGCGGAGTCGGAGGCGGCTGCGGCCGCCAAGACTCCCTCCCCGCTAGCGGGGAGGGTGGCGAGCGTCAGCGGGCCGGGTGGGGCTCCGCGGCAAGCGGATTTCGCCCGCGCTGCTGCGCAGCGCGACCTCCGCGATCCGAAGTCGGCTGTTGCCGACTTCGGCATTGATGCGCAAACCGGGAACACCCGGTTTGCGAGCGGGAAGTAAGGGCGCCTCGTGAAACGTTTCGCGAACCGACCCGCCGCCCTGCCCCGCCGCCCCTGCCCGAGGCCTCGCGGCCCCTGAACCCGGCGCTGGCCGCCGACGCCGCCGCCGTCGCAGCCTCCGCCGCCGGGAGCGCGGCCGGCGCGAACACTCTCGACGAATTGCGCGCCGCGCTCGACGCGTTTCAGGGTTGCGCGCTCAAGACGACCGCGACGCAGCTCGTGTTCGAGGATGGCGCGCGCAAGGCGCGGGTGCATCTCGTCGGCGAGGCGCCGGGGGCGGACGAGGATCGCGAGGGGCGGCCGTTCGTCGGGCGCGCCGGGCAATTGCTCGACAAGATGCTGGCCTCGATCGGGCTCGACCGCACACAGGTCTATATTTCCAACGTCGTGCCGTGGCGGCCGCCGGGCAATCGCACGCCCTCGCCGCTGGAAGTCGCCGCCTGCCTGCCGTTCACACGCCGGCAGATCGAACTGGTCGGCGCGGAATTCGTCGTCTGCCTCGGCGCGCCCTCGATGCAGGCGCTGCTGGAGATCAAAGACGGCATATTGAAGACGCGCGGGCGCTGGATGGCCTATCGCGACGGCGGGCGGCAGGTTCCGGCGATGGCGATGCTGCATCCCGCCTATCTCTTGCGCCAGCCGTTACAGAAGCGGCTCGCGTGGCGCGACCTGCGCGCGCTCAGGCGGGCGCTCGACGGCGAGGCGCCTGATCTAGCCTGAACAGCTTGAAGCGGCCGCGCTTGAAACATAGCTGTAGATTTGGCATCGAAGCTGTAAGGCCGGCCGCGTGAAGCGGCCCTGTCATCTGGAGGGTCGCCATGCGCTGGGAAGACGCCCGTCGCTCGGACAATATCGAGGACCGTCGCGGAGACGATTATGCCGACGCGGGCGGCGGCGGCGGCCCGATGATGGGCGGCGCCGGCCATCTGGGCCTCGGCACGATGGTGGTGCTCGGCGTGATCGCCTACGCGCTCGGCATCGATCCGCGAATCCTGATCGGCGGCGCGGAAATGCTGAACAATTTCCGTGGCGGCGGCCAGACGGTCGAGCAGCAGGCGCCGCGGCAGCAGTCGACGCGCCAGACCGGCGCGCCGTCCGACCAGATCGGGCAGTTCGTGGCGGCCGTTGTCGGCATGAACGAGGACGTCTGGTCCGACGTCCTGCCGAAGCAGAAGAACATCAAGTTCACGCCGGCCACGCTCGTCATGTTCTCGGGCGCGACGCGCTCGGCCTGCGGCGCGGCGCAATCGGCGATGGGCCCGTTCTATTGCCCGATCGACCAAAAGATCTATCTCGACACGTCCTTTTTCCGCGACATGAAGCAGAAGTTCGGCGGCGGCGGCGATTTCGCCTATGCCTATGTGATCTCGCACGAGATGGGCCATCACATCGAGAACCTGCTCGGCATTCTGCCGAAGGTGCAGCGCGCGCAGCAGCAGGCAGGCAGCCGCGCGGAGGCCAACGGGCTTTCGGTCCGCGTCGAGCTGATGGCCGATTGCCTGGCCGGCGTGTGGGCGGCCAGCGCCAATTCCAAGTGGCGCAACATCGACCCGGACGACATCCAGAAGGCGGTCGCGACCGCGCAGGCGATCGGCGACGACCGTCTGCAGAAGTCTTCGCGCGGCTATGTGGTTCCGGACTCGTTCACGCACGGTTCGTCGGCGCAGCGCGTGCAATGGCTGCAACGCGGCATGCAGTCCGGCCAGGTCGATTCCTGCAACACGTTCTCGCGCTGAACCTGTTCAGACGACCCGACGCGCGCGCGTGTGCAGCGTGCGCGCGCCGAGTTTTCGCGCCAGCGCCGCCGGGTTGTCGCCTGCAACCGCCAGAACGTCGCGCTTCAGCGCGATGACGCCGACACTGGGGGCAAGCGCGGGGAAGATGCGCCGCGCCAGACTGTCGGGCTCCGCGCGCAGGACGACCGCCGGCGGCGAAGCCGACAGCGACCAGTCCGACATCTCGTCGATGAAACCCGACATGGGCGCATAGCCCGCCGCCAGCAGAAAGACACGGTCGCCCCGCGCTACATGCAGCGCCTTCTCGACGCGCGTTCGCGCGTCGGCATCTTCGACCAGCGCGCAGCCCGCATGATCGGCGATCGCCGCCAGTTGCGCATCCGGAGCCCCTGCAATGCAGGCGTCGCGGACGACGTCGGCGACGGCGGCCCCGACAAGGGCGGCCAGCGATCGAATGATGGCGTCCTGAGCGCGGCCGGCCATGGGATCGGCATCGGGAGGCGCGAGGATGATTGCCGAAAGCATGGCGCGCTCTGTACCACCGGGTCGCCGAAATGCGGCGCCTTTTTGTGAGGCGAACGAATGCCGATCGGCGATAGGCGCTTGACAGCGCTATTTGATGTTCCATATTTGTTCTCGTGTTTCCTGTCTGTTCCTATGCCTGAAGTCGAATAGCGGCGTGGCGCAGGATGCGGGCTCGCGTGTCGTTGCGTGTTGCGTTGAGCGTCAGTGGTCAGTGTGGGGCGCGAGGAGGCCGTCATGGGTCGCAGTGCAGTCGCTAGCGCAGGTCTGGAAGATGTACGCGTCGGACCGCGCGATCCTCGCGCCCTGCTCGGCTCCCAAAACGGCGCCTGCGACGCCGACGGAGCGGACCAGCCCAAGGCGTTGCGCGGACGCGGCGCGGCCACCAACCGGACCGGCCGGTTCGAGAAGCAGGCGCGCGCGGCGGTCGACGACGGCTGGGGCGCGCCCGGCGAGATCGAGACGCTGCGCACCGAGGTCCATACCGAGCGGCCGCGCGCCATCATCACGCGCAACGATTCGCCCGACATTTCCTTCGATCGCTCGATCAACCCCTATCGCGGCTGCGAGCACGGCTGCATCTATTGCTTCGCGCGGCCGACGCACGCCTATATGGGCCTGTCGCCGGGGCTCGATTTCGAGACCAAGCTGTTCGTCAAGGAAGGCGCGGCGCAATTGCTGCAAAGGGAATTGTCGGCGCCCGGCTACCAGCCGCGCACGATCGCGATCGGAACGAACACCGATCCCTACCAGCCGATCGAACGCACCTATCGCACGATGCGCGCGATCCTCGAGGTCCTGTCGGCGGCCAATCATCCGGTCGGCATCGTCACCAAGTCGGCGCTGGTCCAGCGCGACATCGACATTCTCGGGCCGATGGCCGAGCGGGGGCTCGCCAAGGTCGCGGTCTCCGTGACCACGCTCGACCCCGCGCTCGCGCGAAAGATGGAGCCGCGCGCGGCCTCGCCGGAAAAACGGCTGGAGACGATCGAGCGGCTGGCGGCGGCCGGCATTCCGACCGGCGTGATGGTCGCGCCGGTGATCCCGGCGATCAATGACGAGGAGATCGAGACGATTCTGACGCGCGCCCATGCGCGCGGCGCGCGCGAGGCCGGTTATATAGCGCTGCGGCTGCCGCACGAGGCGCGTGAACTCTTCGCCGAATGGCTCGTGCAGCATTATCCGGGCAAGGCGCGCCACGTCCTGTCGCTGGTGCGCGACATGCGCGAGGGCAAGCTCTACGACGCCGCCTTCGGCAAGCGCATGAGCGGGACAGGGCCCTATGCCTGGATGATCGGACGGCGGTTCGAGATCGCGCTGGAGAAGATCGGCTACGCGAAATCGCGGACGCGGCTGCGCACCGACCTGTTTACGCCGCCGGCCGGTCCCGGCCAGCAACTCAGCCTGTTTCAGCTCTAGAGCGCGCGGCGAAAAAGTGGACGCCGGTTTTTCGCGAAGCGCGCGCTCTACGCTTTAAGATCGTTCAGCTTTGCTGCACTTGAGCGATTCCGCTCAAGTGCAGGCTGATCTAGGGCATATGCCGCAAGAGTTGCGAGCTCTGGCGATCAGGTTCTGCGAGGCAACAGCGAAACAGAGAGCGTAGCGCCATTCAGAGAAGGCGCGACAAGCTCCGGACAGCGGCCCGGTCAGCCGCCGATCTTCGGCACGCCGTAACGCGCGGAATAATAGACCGCGACGAGCAGAACCAGCGTCAGGATGAAATAGACGACGGCCGACATGCCGAAGCCGCCCGACTGTTTGGCCGGCTGCTGCTGCTGCAGCGCGACCGCGCGCGGCGCCGAAGGACCGCCATTGGCGACATCGGGCCCCTTGCCGGACAGGGTGGCGTCGGCGAGGTGACGATAGGTGGCCAGACGGCGCGGCGTGCTCTCGCCGATGATGTAGGAATCTGCCTCGCCCTCGCTCGGCTCGCGCCCCTTGGCGGTACGGAAATCCTGCAGCCAGTCGAGTTCGTTCTGCTTGAAGATCGAATAGGCGACGAGGCCGGTAATGTCCGAATCGCCCTTCACCAGCGAGGCGAAGACCGCGTTGCGACCGCTGTCCTGAATTTCCGGATGGAATGCGCCCGTGGCCGAAGCCGACTCGGCCGCACCGAGCTTGGCGTGCGATTCGATGTCGATTGTGTCGTCCATTGCCGGCTTCCTCACTACGCAACTTTGATCGCGCCTATTTACCGACAATTAAGCGGTGTGGCCAGCAAAGCGCGTTGATTGCGAGCAAATTTGCGCCCGTAACCCTAATCCGTATGGTTGAGGACGCGACGCGCAATGCGCCGTCGCCCGCTGTTTTGCGCCATCCTTGCGGTTCGCGCTATCTGAACCTGCAGGGTTCGCGTCGCGCGAACCGCCCAGCGCAGGAGGTGCGCGTTTGGCGCCGGACTTCCGATACGAGGACGATCTGCCGCGCGCAGCCGGACGTTTCGTCGCAGGCGTGGACGAGGTCGGGCGCGGCCCGCTCGCCGGGCCAGTATGCGCGGCCGCCGTCGTGCTCGACCGCGACCGGCCGCCGCCGCGCGTCGATGATTCCAAGGCCCTGACGGCGAAAGCGCGCGTGGCGCTGTTCGACGATATCTGCGCCGGCGCGCTGGCGATTTCCTATGCGAGCGCCTCGGCGCGCGAGATCGACGCGCTCAACATCCGGCAGGCGACGCATCTGGCCATGCGCCGCGCCGTCGCCGGGCTCGCGCTCGCGCCCACGCATATATTGGTCGATGGCAACGATCCGCCGCCCGGCCTGCCCTGCGCCGCCACGGCCATCGTGAAAGGCGACTCGCTGTCCCTGTCGATCGCGGCGGCCTCGATTGTCGCCAAGGTCCTGCGCGACCGCATGATGACGCGGCTCGCGGCCTTTCATCCCGAATATGAATTCGACCGGCACGCTGGCTACGCCACCCAGCGACACCTCGCCGCACTGCGCGCGCACGGCCCCTGCCGACACCACCGCATGACCTTTTCACCATTGCGGCAGACGACGCTGTCGATCTGAAAGCGACGGCGCCAATATTTTGCGCAACAAGACCCGCCTGAAGACGCGCGCGCCAACGCTTATTTAACCCTGCCGCGCTAGCCCAACCCAAATTATTGAAAAAACGGCGCATTTTCTTAACGCAAGCGTCCAAAAAAGGGACAGGAATTTCCTCTCCCGCTAAACCCCGCTTTTACCTCGTCCCGGCATATTGCGCGTGTTGGTAGCGTAACCGGTATGAGTTCATGCGTAGCGCACGTGCCGGGGCGGCGAGCCCGAAGGCCCAGATTCAGGTATCGCGTACTGGTCCTTCGGCTTCGCGCTTCCCCGGCGTGCAACGCGCCGCAGCGCAGGCCATTCCCCAAGACGTCCCCAAGGACGAAATTCTCATCGGCGACTGCATCGCGCATCTGCGCGGTTTACCGGAAGGTTGCGCCGACCTCGTCTTCGCCGACCCGCCCTATAATCTGCAGCTCGAAGGCGCGCTGTCGCGTCCCGACCAGAGCATGGTCGACGCCGTCGACGACGATTGGGACAAGTTCGCCTCCTTCTCCGACTACGACAGCTTCACGCGCGAGTGGCTGACGGCTGCGCGGCGCGCGATGAAGAAGGACGCGACGATCTTCGTGATCGGCTCCTATCACAACATCTTCCGCGTCGGCGCGATCATGCAGGATCTCGGCTTCTGGATCCTCAACGACATCGTGTGGCGCAAGGCGAACCCGATGCCGAACTTCCGGGGCCGCCGCTTCACCAATGCGCACGAGACGATGATCTGGGCGGCGCGAGACTCCGCGACCAAATCTTATACGTTCAACTATGAGGCGCTGAAGGCCGGCAACGAGGATTGCCAGGTTCGCTCCGACTGGTACCTGCCGATCTGCACCGGCGCCGAACGGCTGAAGGACGAGGCCGGCCGCAAGGCGCATCCGACACAGAAGCCCGAAGCCCTGCTCGCGCGCATCATGCTGTCGGCGTCCAACGCCGGCGACACGGTGCTCGATCCTTTCTTCGGCTCGGGCACGACCGGCGCGGTGGCGCGCCGCATGAACCGCCATTTCATCGGCATCGAGCGCGACGTGAAATATGCAAGCGCGGCGCGCAAGCGCATCGCCGCCGTCGAACCCCTGCCGGCCGAGGCGCTGACGGCCGCGCCGTCGAAGCGCGCCGAACCGCGCGTCGCCTTCGCCAGCGTGGTGGAAGCCGGCCTGATCGCGCCGGGAACGGTCCTGCTCGACGAAAAGCGCCGCTATCGCGCGATGGTGCGCGCCGACGGAACGCTGGCGCTCGGCCAAATCGTCGGCTCGATCCACAAGACCGGCGCGCTGGCGCAGGGCCTGCCCGCCTGCAACGGCTGGACCTTCTGGCACTTCGCGGACGGCGCGCAATTGCGCTCGATCGACACGCTGCGCGCCGTCATCCGCGACCGGATGCGGGCTGCGGGGGAATAAGGGAGCTGCCAAAAGTTGGACGCCGCAACGGCCGGCACGAATTGAGGCCCGGGCAAACCAAAATGAATAGTACAAATACCGTGCCGTACTTGCGACTAGTTTCGGATCGCCACGATCGCAGAAAGCGACAGGCATCTCCGAAACCTCCGTGCGACGACCTCGACACGCTGTCATATGAGGCTGCGCGTATCGAATCCGCATATGGGAAGAATGCGTACTCCGACTTCATTCGAAAGCATGGTCGACGGCCTGACCCGCAACAAGCCGTAGCGATAGGAAGATTGCTAGGTGGGCGCGTCCGTGCGTCCGACGGAACAATGCAGCCGCCTCTATCCAAGGGGGACAGGGAAGCACTGCGAGCTATTTCTCGTCGCCGCAAAGATTGGGCACAACGAATTCATGCCGCGGGCAATTTGCAGAGCGCGATTCACGCACTGTCCGAACTTAACTCGTTCGGAACAAATACTCATGAACTATTGGCTTCTAACTTATTGGCCAATGTAAGTCGCGAGAAGATCGATTCTGCGCTAGAATGTTTGAATCGATTCGCGATGGAGTTCGCCAATCATGAAAAAGCCGAGAGCGCCAAAAATTAGGGCGGCCCTGCATTCGATAATTTCCAAACTTCCTTCCGGCGGCCTTGGAACAGAGGATATCGTCAAGCGTCTCCGTAAGGAGCACGCGCAATTGGTCGATGAAGAAATTAACGACGTTATTGAGGCTGGGTTGATGCGATTGGCGGGCGATGCGCTTCAGAGGCGCACCGGCGCGACAACGAGCACGCAAATTGAACTGTTTGCCGAGTACCGCATTCCGAGAACGTACACAATCCGTGTGCGAACTCCGAAGGGGAGCAAATCAATTCATAAGAAGCTTGCGGATATGACTCTTGCTGATGCGATAGCGTTTGTTGAACAACATTCCGTTGTCCCCATCAACTATAAGCCAGACGTGGCCGAGGTTTCACGGCTTATCGAGTTTGTCAAAGCACACGGGGCGGCATTGACTGATATGCTCGTCACAGCGTGGCAGGAAGCTAAGAAGCCAACTTAGCTGCAAACCGTTATGTAGAACGCGGCCTTTCGATTTACATCTGAGGGACCTAAGATCGCCGTTTCTGCTGCGGGTTGCCCATGGTTCTCATTCCACTCGCTGACGACGCCCCGCATGCGCGGCGCGATACGCCTTATGTCACGTACGCGCTGATCGCGCTCAATATTGCGATCTTCCTGTGGCGGCTGTCCGTCACGAAGGGCGAGGACATCGTGTTCGAGCGGCACTGGGGCGTGACGCCGGCCCTGATGTTCGGCACGAACGATCTCGGTTTCGTCGAGCGCTTCGCGCCGCTCGTCACCTACATGTTCCTGCACGGCGGCTGGTCGCACATCATCGGCAACATGCTGTTCCTGTGGATTTTCGGCGACGATATCGAGGACGCGCTGGGGCATGGGCGATTCATCGTCTTCTACCTGCTGTGCGGCATGTTCGGCGCCCTGCTCTATTCTGCGCTGAGCGCGCATCCGCAGGCGCCGCTGGTCGGCGCGTCCGGTGCGATCGCCGGCGTAATGAGCGCCTATCTGATGATCCGGCCCTGTGCGCATGTGCGCGTGCTCGTCTTCATCAAGATTGTGGCGATCCGCGCCATGTACGTGATCCTCGCCTGGGCGGCGCTGCAGATCTGGCACGTGATCACGCCGGGCGATGGCGCGGTCGCATGGTGGGCGCATATCGGCGGCATGCTCGCGGGCGCGGCGCTGATCCCGATCATGAAGCAGCCCGGCGTGCAATTGTGGGAATGCATCCAGCAACGGACTTTTGTCAGCCCATGGGATACTGAATTGAGGCCGCCCTCAGCGCGTGGCGACGCGCGCTCCAAACTTTGAAGTCGATCAGCTTTCCTGCCTTCGAGCGCTTCCGCCCGAAGACAGGCTGATCTAGTCGAATTCGACCGTAAGGCCGTGGCGGTCGCATTCGTCCTCGATCGCCGTCAGGATCAGCTGCAACTTCTCGACGTCGATCTCGACATCCTCGTGCGGAGCGTCCCAGCGTTCGATGTCGTCAAGGCTGATGAGGAAGTCGGGCGCAGCATCTGCGCCGGGCGGCGGCGCGCTTGCCACCACGGTCAGCATGCGTCCCGCATGGCGCACACGGATGGCGCCTTCCGTAATCTCGACTTCGATCGACGGCTTGCGTCGCGCCATCTTCAGGGCCTCTCGATGGACGGTCGCGGAACGCCTATCCTGCATTGACGAGGCCGCAAGGCAAGTTCGGTCATCCAGGCCGGCGCGCGGGCAGTTCGAGACCCGCGTGCACAGCCGCCTTGCGCATGAGACTCGGCAGCGCCTCGCCCGCTAGCGCGTCCGCCGCGATCCAACGCGCGCCCGGCGACGCGGCGCGCGCTTGCGGCGCCCGGGCGACGAAGACCGTCAGCTCGAGCGCGAAATGCGTGAAAACGTGTGTGACCTCGCCGGGCGTCGCCTTCCAGGAGAGTTTCAGCGGCGCGGCGTCGAGCGCGCGCGACAGGTCGAAATCGCCCGACCATTCCGTTCCCGGAAATTCCGTCATGCCGCCGAGCAGTCCCTTGGGCGGGCGGGTGCGCAAGAGAACCGCGCCGTCCGCGCGTATCGCGACGAAGACCGCGCCGCGCCGCATCGGCCGCGCCGCCTTCGGCGCGCGGCGCGGCCAAGTCTCCGGCGCGCCCGCGTTCTTCGCACGACAGGCGTCTGCGAGCGGGCACAGCGCGCAGGCGGGCCTTTTCGGCGTGCAGACGGTCGCGCCGAGGTCCATCATCGCTTGCGCGAAATCGCCGGCGCGTTTGTGCGGCGTCAGTTCGTCGGCGCGCGCGCGGATTTCGGGCTTGGCCTGCGGCAGCGGCGTGCCGATCGCATGGAGGCGCGAGATCACGCGCTCGACGTTGCTGTCGACGACGACGGCGCGCCGGTCGAAGGCGATGGCGGCGACGGCGGCGGCCGTATAGGGGCCGATCCCCGGCAGTTCGCGCAAACCCGCCTCGTCCGAAGGAAATCCGCCGCGCGCGAAAACCGCGCGGGCGCAGGCGGCCAGATTGCGGGCGCGCGAATAATAGCCGAGCCCCGCCCATTCGCGCATGATCTCCTCGTCGGGCGCGGCGGCAAGCGCCGCCACATCGGGCCAACGTTCGAGGAAACGGCGATAGTAGGGGCCGACAGCGGCCACCGTCGTCTGCTGCAGCATGATTTCCGACAGCCAGACGGCATAGGGGTCCTGCGTCGCGCCGGGCGGCGCGCGCCACGGCAGTTTGCGCGCATGGCGGTCGTACCAGGCGAGGAGAGTTGCGGCGGGGGAGGTTCGGGGCGGCATCCGGCCTTTTGGATAGCACGATCGGGCGACGCTCGCGCGGTGGACGCCGTCACGCTATCCTCTCCCCATGCCGCCGCCCCGCCGCGCCTCGCGCGCCAAATCGCTCGCCGAATTCCTGCCTGACGCGCTCGACCCGCTGGTCGCGCGGCTCGGCATGTCGCAGGCGACGCTGGTGCTGGACTGGGCCGAGATCGTCGGCGAGCGGCTGGCGGCCGTCTGCGAGCCCGCAAGGCTGCGCTGGCCGCCGCGCGGTCCAAAGAGCGATCCGACGAAGGCCGCGGAGCCCGCGACGCTGATGCTGCGCGTGGCGCCCGGCATGGGGCTGGAAATCCAGCATCTCGCGCCGGTGCTGATCGAACGCGTGAATTCGCATCTGGGCTGGCGCTGCGTCGGCAGGATCGCGCTGCGGCACGAGCCTTTCGCGCCCAAGCGCAAGGCCGCACGCAAGCCGCCCGTCGCCGACCCGCGCGCGCAGGCGGAGGCAGAGCGGCTGGCCGAGGGCATCGAAGACGAGGGGCTGCGCGCCGCGCTGACCCGGCTCGGGACGGCCGCGCTGGCCCAAAAACGTCGGTAGGCCGCCCTCCCCGGCTTGCCGTAACCCTGCAATTGCCATATTCGGCCAGCACTGACTTTGCGGATTGCGTCCGGGCCGCCTGCCCGGCCCCAGCACGGAACCGAGCATGACCGAGCCGTTTTTCCTCTCGCGCCGCCTCCTTCTCGCCAGCGCCGCCGCCTCCGCCAGCCTTGCGTTCGCGCCCGGCGCGGCCTTCGCGCTGGACGGCAAGGTCGACGTCAAGGAGCTGATGGCGCCGGACGCATTGCCCGACTCCTGGGTCGGCAAGGCCGACGCGCCAGTGACGATCGTCGAATATGCCTCGATGACCTGTTCGCATTGCGCCGCCTTCCACAACGAGACGTTCCCGTTGCTGAAGAAGAACTATCTCGACACGGGCAAGGCGCGCTTCACGCTGCGCGAATTCCCGCTGGACGCGCTGGCGGCGGCCGCTTTCATGCTGGCGCGCTTCGCGGGCGACAAGCGCGAGGCGCTGGTCGACCTGCTGTTTGCCCAGCAGAAGAACTGGGCCTTTGTCGACAAGCCGCTGGACGCGCTGGAAAACACCGTCAAGCAGGCGGGCATCGGCACGGAAGACTTCAAGAAGTGCCTGCAGGACAAGACGCTCTACGAGAACGTGCTGAAGGTGCGCCAGCGCGCCGCCGACAAGTTCGGCGTCAATTCGACGCCGACCTTCTTCATCAACGGCGAACGCAAGAACGGCGAGATCGCGCCGGGCGATCTCGACAAGCTGCTCGCGCCGTTCGTGGACAAGAAATAGCGAAAAATTCCTGTGGATTGAACGCAGCCGGCCTTACGAGGTTCGGCGTGAGCGCGATTCACAAGAAAAAGCCGCGATTTGCTTGCATTTCCCGACCGTCTGTGACGCTTTCTAGGCTCACATTTTTCACGACCGCGACGGCGGCGGGATCCGTTCATGAAATTCAACAAGCTCCGGCTCGTCGGCTTCAAGAGCTTCGTCGAGCCGACCGAATTCCACATCGAGCCGGGCCTGACCGGCGTCGTCGGGCCGAACGGCTGCGGCAAGTCGAATCTCGTCGAGGCCCTGCGCTGGGTGATGGGCGAGAATTCGTACAAGAACATGCGCGCGTCCGGCATGGACGACGTGATTTTCTCGGGCTCCGGCAATCGTCCGGCGCGCAACACGGCGGAAGTCGGGCTGGTGCTCGACAATTCGCAGCGCACCGCGCCCGCCGCCTTCAACGATAGCGAGCTGATCGAGGTCACGCGCCGCATCGAGCGCGAGGCCGGCTCCTCCTATCGCGTCAATTCGCGCGAGGTGCGCGCGCGCGACGTGCAATTGCTGTTCGCCGACGCCTCGACCGGCGCGCGCTCGCCGGCGCTGGTGCGACAGGGCATGATCGGCGAGATCATTTCCGCCAAGCCGCAGGCGCGTCGCCGCATTCTGGAAGAGGCCGCCGGCGTCGCTGGCTTGCATTCGCGCCGGCACGAAGCGGAACTGCGCCTGAAGGGCGCGGAAGAAAATCTGACGCGCCTCGAAGACGTGATGAAGCAGGTCGACGCGCAGGTCGACTCGCTGAAGCGGCAGGCCCGACAGGCTGCGCGCTACAAGTCGCTGGCCTCCGACATCCGCAAGTACGAGGCGCTGGTCGCGCTCAGCCTGCATCGCGAGGCCTCGCGCATGCTGGCGGAGGCCGAACGCAAGCTGGAAGCCGACGTGCGCGAAGTCGCCGAACGCACGACGCAGCAGGCGGAAGCCGCGCGCCTTCAGGCGATCGCCGCGCACGGCCTGCCTGGTCTGCGCGACGCCGAAGCCCGCGCCGGCGCGGCCTTGCAGCGCATCGCGCTCGCCCGCGAGGCCTTGGAGGCGGAAGAAAAGCGCGCGCAGGAACGCGCCGCCGAGATCGCGCGGCGGATCGAACAGATTTCCCGCGACCTCGAACGCGAAAAGGCGCTGATCGAGGACGCGAGCCAGTCGATCGCGCGACTTGAAGCCGAAGACGCCGAATTGCGCGAACTCGAGGAATCCGAGGGCGATCTGCGCGCGGAGGCCGCAGAACGCGCGCAATCCGCCGAAGAAAAGCTTGCCGAGACCGAACGGCTGCTGTCGGATGCGCAGGCGCTGCTGTCGGACGCCAGCGCCAAGCGCGCGTCGGCGGAAGCCAGCGTGCGCGACGAGACGCAGCGACTCTCGCGTTTCGAGGCCGAGATCACCCGTCTCGAAACCGAATTCGCGATGATCGCGTCGAGCGGTTCCGGCGAAGAGGAAGCGCATGCTCTCGCCGAAGCGCTCGAAAACCTGATCGAGGCGGCGCAAGCCGCCGAAGAGCGCGGCCTGCTTGCCGAGGAATCCCACGCCGCGGCGCGCGAGAAAGAAGCGGAACTGCGCGGTCCGCTGACGGAAGCCGACAGGCGGGCGCAGCGGCTTGAAACCGAAGCGCGCACGCTGTCGAAACTGCTCGATACCAACGCCGGCGGGCTCTGGCCGCCCGTGGTCGAGGAGATGAAGGTCGAGAAGGGTTACGAGGCCGCGATTGGCGCGGCGCTCGGCGACGACCTCGAAGCTTCCGCCAACACGTCCGCGCCCGCGCATTGGGCCTCGACCGATGCGTCGGGCGATCCCGCCCTGCCGCCGGGCGTCACGCCGCTGTCGCGGCTTGTGCAGGCGCCGCCGGCGCTGACGCGTCGTCTCACCCAGATCGGCGTCGTGCTGCGCGAGGAGGGACCCCGGCTCCGCGGCCTCCTGAAGCCCGGCCAGCGCCTCGTCTCGAAGGAAGGCGATCTGTGGCGCTGGGACGGTTTTACGCAGGGCGCGGAAGCGCCGACGCCGGCCGCCCGCCGCCTCGCCGAAAAGAACCGCCTCGGCGATCTCACGCGGGAAGCCGAGGGCGCGAGGCGCGAGGCGGAAAAATTGCGCGCGGAAGCCGAGGCCGCGCAGCAGGCCTTGCGCATGGCCGCGCAGACCGAGCAGGAAGCCCGCGCCGCGCAGCGCGTCGCCGAACGCGCCGTCGCCGATTCGCGCGAGCGTCTTGCCGCCGCCGAAAAGCGCCGCGCGGCCTCCTCCGCGCGCCTCTCCGCTCTGCAGGAGGCCAAGGGCGCCGCGCTCGCCAATCGCGATGAAGCGCGCCAGCGTCAGCGCCAGGCCGAGCAGCTGCTCGACGAACTCGATGAACCCGCCTCGCTCGCCGGCGCGTTGGACGCCGCCCGCGCCACTGCGGCGCAGGATCGTGCGTCGGCGGCCGAAACGCGCGCCGCCTTGCAGGCGCTGACGCGCGACGCCGAAGCCCGCGCGCGCCGCCGCGCCGCGATCGCCAACGAGCGCCGCTCGTGGATCGACCGGCGCGAGAACGGCGCGGACCATATCGCCGATTTCGAGACGCGCCGCGCGGAAGCGCAGGAGGAAGCCGAGCTTCTCGCCGAGGCGCCGGACGAATTCCTGATGAAGCGCCGCGCGTTGATGGGCGAGCTGGAGACGGCGGAAGAAGCGCGCAAGGAAGCCTCTGACGCGCGCGCGTCGGCCGAGACCATGCTGACCGAAGCCGACCGCGTGGCGCGCGCCGCGCTCGACGCCATGAGTTCTTCGCGCGAGGAACGCGCGCGTTCCGAATCGCGCGTCGAAGCCACGCGCCAGCGGCTCGCCGACGTCTTGCGTTCGATCGAGCATGAACTTGAATGCGCGCCGGATGCGCTCGCCCAACTCGCCGGCGTCAAGCCCGGCGATGAGTTGCCGGCGGCCGACGACATTTCGGAAAAGCTCGACCGCCTGAAGGCCGACCGCGAGCGGCTCGGCGCGGTCAATCTGCGCGCCGACGACGAACTCAACGACGTCGAGGCGCAATCGGCGAAAATGACCGCCGAACGCGACGATCTGACCGAAGCGATCCGCAAGCTGCGCGGCGCGATCGGCAATCTCAACCGCGAAGGCCGCGAGCGGCTGCTCGCCGCCTTCGAGGTCGTGAACAATCACTTCAAGGAATTGTTCAACACGCTGTTCGGCGGCGGCACGGCGGAGCTGCAACTGGTCGAGAGCGACGATCCCCTGGAAGCGGGCCTCGAAATTCTCGCCAAGCCTCCGGGCAAGAAGCCGCAGACGATGACGCTGCTTTCGGGCGGCGAGCAGGCGCTGACGGCGATGAGCCTGATCTTCGCGGTCTTCCTCACCAATCCCTCGCCGATCTGCGTGCTCGACGAAGTGGACGCGCCGCTCGACGATTCCAACGTCGAACGCTTCTGCGACCTGCTCGAGGAAATGCGCAAGAAGACGGATACGCGCTTCGTCACGATCACGCACAACCCGATCACCATGGCGCGCATGGACCGGCTGTTCGGTGTGACGATGGCGGAACGCGGCGTCAGCCAGCTCGTCTCGGTCGACCTCGCGCAGGCCGAGCGCTTCCTGGAAGCGGCGGAGTAACCGCTGCCAAGAACGGGGCGCCGCTCACATTGCGACGCCCCTTTTCAATCACCAGCCGCGACGATGGCGATGGCCCCACACGCCCCAGCCGAAGGCCGGCGTGACGATCGGCGGCACATAGGCCGGCGCCGAATAGACGTAGCCCGGATAATAGTCGTATTGCGGCGTCCCGTAGACCTGGACGGGCCAGATCACGCGCCGACGCAAGGGACGGCGCCCGTAGACGGCGTAGCGGCGAAATACGCGCCGTCCATAATAAGGACGCGGCGCGACGACACGGCGATAGACGACATGCTTGCGGTAGACGACCTGCGGCCGATAGACGACGCGCCGCTGATAGACGACGCGCGGCCGGTACGAGCGATAGCGGCGATAGCGGACCTGATCGGTCGGCAGCATTTCGGCGGCGCTCGCCGCCACGGCCGCGCGGGCGGCGACCGGCGCGGCGTCGACAGGCGTCGAAAGCGCGCCCGCCGCAAGCGTCGCAGCGGCAATGCACGAGAGAACGAACTTACGCATTGATCCCTCCAGTTGCGGCCGGCGTCGGAGTGTTGAGACGCGTCAGCTGAACCGCGGCTGAACGGCGCACGTTCGACCGACCGCACGTTCATTCGGCCGGCGCCCCGTCGCCCCTTGCGCGCGCCTCGCGAAAGAACAGGATCGCCGTCAGCACGAAAGCGCCGGAAAAGAAGATCGTGCGCAGAAGGACCAGCGGCTTGGCCAGTTCGGGCGGCGTGACGGAAATGAGTACGCCAAAGGGGACGTATGCCCAGAGCGCCGCGAGAGTGATGCGGCCGAGTCGACCGAAGGACAAGAACCCGAACGAGAAGAGCAGGACAGAGAGATAGCTGGCGTGGAACTTGATCTGCGACGCGACCATTTGACCCTGGCCTTCGGAGACGGCAACCGGAAGACCGTTGCCAAGCGAATGAACCATGGTCAGGATGTGGTGATTTTCGTAGGCGTCGAGCAGGGCGGTCAGCATCATCGCCGCAAGCGCGACGCCGACGATACGGCCGTCTAGCAGGCCGCGAAATCGAGCGGCCAGGAGCGCAAAGAACGCGCCGTAGATGACGACAAAGAAATTGTCGAGGCCGAGATTTATCCTTAGCCCGAGCTCAGCGCGAGGACGCGCCGCATAAGCCGCATAGGCCTCGGGAAGACGGGCGCTCTGGAAAAAATCCTGCGAACTCGCTGTAAAGACGATACCGAAAACCATGAGGCCGACGACAATTGCGGCTAACATAGCCAATATCGCAAGGCTGCGATCGAGAAGCTGATGATCCATAAGTCCGTCCCCTCGGCCGACTACCGGCCTCACTCAAGATATCATATGATATCTGGATATCAATTGATATTTGACTCGGCGGTAGCATGGTCCGTCTGACGCGCGAGGAAAGCCAGGCGCGCACGCGCAGCCTGTTGATCGAGGCTGCGCGCGCGCTGATCTCGGAAAAGGGCTTCGCGACCGCCACGGTGCGCGACATAGCGGAGGCCGCCGGATTTTCGCAGGGCGCCTTCTATTCGAATTTCCCCGACAAGGATTCGGTCCTGCTGGAACTGGCCGAGCGGCATCAGATTGAGGAGCGAGCGCGCATAGAAGGCGCGCTTGCGACTGCTGGCGGCGCAGCCGACGCCATGGCCGCGGTCGAGAAATGGGCGCTCACTCTCAACGCCGATCGCAGCTTCGCGGCGCTCGCGATCGAACTGCAATTGCAGGCGTTGCGCAGTCCGGAATTCGCCAAAGCCTATCGCGCGCTCGATCGGAAACATCGTGCGCTGCTCGGGGAATTGATCGCCCGTCTTTTTGTGGCGCTGGGCAAGCGTCCGCCGGATGATCCGGCTGCAATCGCTACCGGATTCGCCGTGCTCGTGCGAGGCATGGCGCTGCAGGGCGGCGATACAGGCGCGAGCGAAAGCGGCCGTGTCGTGATCGCCTTTCTCAAGGCGCTGATCGCCAGCGCGCCGGACGAGACGCCGAATCGACAACGCGGATAATCGCTCGACGCCGCTCGCGCGCCTGCCATGCGGGCCGGGCTCTCGCAGCCTTCCGCCAAGCTGCTAATCTCCGCGCCGGGAGGATCCAAAATGCGTTCATACGACGTCACCGTTTTTGATGGCCCACTCGCGCTCAACGAGCGGCCGACCCCTGAGCCGACGGGCGAGGAAGTGCTGGTGAAGATCACCGCCGCCGGCGTGTGCCATTCGGACATCCATATCTGCGAGGGATTTTACGATCTGGGCTCCGGCAAGAAGCTCAATATGGGCGATCGTGGCGTGAAGCTGCCGCTCACCATGGGGCATGAGATTGCCGGCGAGATGGTGTCGGGCGGGCCGGACGCGGGCCCGGTGAAGGCCGGCGAAAAGGTCGTCGTCTTCCCGTGGATCGGCTGCGGCAAATGCGCGGTCTGCGCGCGCGGCGACGAGAACATCTGCTTGCAGTCGCGGTTCCTCGGCGTGTTCCGCGGCGGCGGCTACGCCACGCATGTGATCGTGCCCGCCAAGCGCTATTGCCTGCCGATTGGCGACATGGACACGTCGGTGGCCGCGCCCTACGCCTGCTCGGGCCTGACCACCTACAGCGCGCTGAAGAAGATCGGCGCGAAAATCTATGCGCGCGAGCCGATCGTCGTGATCGGCGCCGGCGGCCTCGGGCTGATGTGCCTGACGCTGATGAAGGCGATGGGCGCTCATGGCGCGATCGTGGTGGACGTCAATCCGGCGAGCCGCGAGGCCGCGATGAAGGCCGGGGCGCTCGCCGCCATCGACCCCAAGGCGCCGGACGCTGTCGCCGCGATCCGCAAGATGACGCCGGACGGCGCGGGCGCTGCGGCCGTGATCGATCTCGTCGGCGCGGGCGCGACCGTGCAGCTCGGCCTCGACGTGATGGCGCGCGGCGGGCGTGTGGTGGTCGTGGGCCTGATGGGCGGCGAGGTCACGGTGCCGACGCCGACCATTCCGCAACGCGCGATGACACTGCAGGGGTCTTACGTCGGCAATCTCGAAGAGCTGAAGGAACTGATGGCGCTCGTCGCCAAGGGCGGCGTGCCGCGCGTGCCGATGATCGAGCGCCCGCTCGATGAAGCCGACGCCTCGCTCAACGATCTTCGCGCGGGCAAGGTGGTCGGGCGGATTATCCTGAAGCCGTGAGCCTTGCCCCTTGCCCCTCACGCTGAGGAGCGGCGCAGCCGCGTCTCGAAGCGCGAGGGGCAAAGCGCCAGATGGAGCATGCTTCGAGACGGCCCTCCGGGCCTCCTCAGCATGAGGGCAGCAGGTGTTTACGCGTGCCCGGCCTCGCCCGAGAGGAACCCCGGGTCGACGCCCATCGACTTCAGCGCGCGGTCGTATTTTTTCTCGTGCCCGGCGTCGAAAATCAGCGCGGGATCGGCCGGGCCGGTCAGCCAGCCGTTGTGCAGCAATTCGTTCTCGAGCTGGCCCGGCCCCCAGCTCGCATAGCCCAAGGCGAGGGCCGCATGATGCGGGCCGACGCCGTCGGCGATGGCGCGCAGGATGTCGAGGGTCGCGGTCAGGCAGACGCCCTTGTCGATCGTGACCGTCGAATCGCCGGAGTTGAAATCGTCGCTGTGCAGAACGAAGCCGCGGCCGGATTCCATGGGACCGCCGCGCAGCACCTGCACGCCTTCCACTTCCGGCGGCAGGCGGATCGCGGCCTTCTGGTCGATCACCTTCAACTGCACCAGCAGATCCGGAAATGTGACCGATTCCGACTTCTTGTTGATGACGATGCCCATCGCCCCTTCCGAGGAATGGGCGCACATGTAGATGACCGTGCGGGCAAAGCGCTCGTCGGGCATGGAAGGCATGGCGACGAGCAGCTGGCCGTCGAGAAACACGCCTTCGTCAGATTTCCGCTTTGCTTTCTTGGCCGCCATTCAGCCAAGGTAGTCACGATGCGCGACGGCGCCAAGGCGGCGCGCGCCGCCGCTCACGGGAAGTTCACTGGCGCGCGAGCAGGCGGGCGGCTAAACGGCTGACATGCGCAATTTCCGTCCGCTCGCAATCGCACTTCCTCTCGCCCTTCCACTCGCCCTTGCCCTCGGCGCGGCCGCGCAGGCTGGTCCGACCGACAAGGCGCGCGTCGCCTTCGTCTCCGGCGGCGGCCTGACGGAGGGCGCCTATCACACGGCGATCGTCGTCGAACTCGCGCCGAATACGACGACCTATTGGCGCAATCCCGGCGATGCCGGCTCGCCGCCGGTCTTCGATTTTTCCGCCTCGGTCAATCTCGCCTCGTTCGAGGTCGCCATGCCCGCGCCGAAGCGGATCGTGGAGGCCGGTCTCGACGTTTTCGGCTATCACGATCGCGTCGCCTTCCCCGTGACGATCAAGCCCAACGAGGCCGGCAAACCGGTCGTCGCCGAACTGAAGATGGATTACGCCGCCTGCGAGAAAATCTGCGTTCCCATGCACGCGGAAGCGCGGCTCGAGCTGACCCCGCAGGGCGCGGCGAGCGCGGACAGCGCGCTGGTTGCGGCGGCGCGCGCGGCCCTGCCGAAGGCGACGGCAGCGGAGACGGCCGTCACGCTCGCGCCGGTCGCCGGCGCGGACAAGCCGGCCTGGATCGTGACGCCCAGGGCCGCCGGAGCGACAGACCTGTTCGCCGAGGCGCCGAACGGCTATTTCGCCGAGACGAAACCCGCGCCGAACGGGGCCTTCCGGCTGGCTCTGGTCGAGGCGCCGGCGAACGCGCCGTTGCCGAAGACGCCGGTGCGCCTGACCATGACGACCGCGACGGGCGCGCTCGAATTTTCCGTCAGGCTCGACGGCGGGCGCGCGACGCCCTAACTTGGCCACAGCGGCGTTCGCCGCACGAAATCAGTCAGGAGTGGAAATATGATCAAGGTTGGCGACCGCCTGCCGAAGGCCACGTTCACGGTCATGACGGCCGATGGCCCCGCGGCGAAATCGACGGACGACCTGTTCAAGGGCAAGAAGGTCGTGCTGTTCGGCGTGCCGGGCGCCTTCACGCCCACCTGCCACAAGAACCATCTGCCGGGCTTCATCGAGAACGAGAAGGCGATCAAGGCCAAGGGCGTCGACGATATCGCGGTCATCGCGACCAACGACGTGTTCGTGATGAGCGCCTGGGCCAAGGATACGGGCGCCGGCGACAAGATCACCTTTCTCGCCGACGGCAGCGCCGCCTTCGCCAAGGCGACCGGCCTTGACCTCGACCTTTCCGAGCGCGGCATGGGCATGCGCAACAAGCGCTTCTCGATGATCGTCGACGATGGCGTCGTGCGCTCGCTCAACATCGAGGAAGGCCCGGGCGCGGAAAAGTCCGGCGCCAAGACCATGCTGGAGCAGCTCTGAGAGCTGCGATTGGCTCGAGTAGCTCTGAGCCGCGATTGGCCCTGCCCGCCGCGATCGGTCTAGGATGAGAGGACCGGTTGCGCGCGGGAGGGCCGCTTTCCCTTGATCGAACTTCAACGCGTCAGCGTCGCTTATGCCGACGGCGGCCGACCGGCCGTCCGCGAGGCAAGTCTGTCCATTTCTGCCGGTGACTTCGTCGCGCTGGTCGGCCCGTCCGGCTCGGGCAAAACCTCTCTGCTCAAAACAATCAATCGGCTGATCGAGCCGAGCGGCGGGACGATCCGCGTCGAGGATCGCGACGTCGCCGACTTCGCAGCCCACGAGTTGCGACGGCGTATCGGCTATGTCTTCCAGGGCGTCGGCCTGTTTCCGCACATGAGCGTGCGCGAGAACATCGCGATCACGCCCAGCCTTCTCGGTTGGGACCGCGAAAAAATTGCGGCGCGCGTCGATGACGTCTTCGATCTCATCGCCTTGCCGCGCGACTATCTCGATCGCGCGCCATCGGCGCTGTCGGGCGGCGAACGGCAACGCGTCGCGGTCGCGCGGGCGCTGGCCGCCGAACCGCGCATCGTCATCATGGACGAGCCGTTTGGCGCGCTCGACCCGGTGACGCGCGACGCGCTCGGGCGCGCCTATCGCGCGCTGCACGAACGCATGGGCCTGACAACCGTCATGGTCACCCATGACGTGCAGGAGGCCGCGCTGCTGGCGGACCGCATCGTCGCGCTGCGCGATGGCTGTATCGTCGCCGACGACACGCCGCGCGCCATGCTGTCGGGCGCGCATCCGGAGGTCTCGGACATGTTCGAGACGCCGCGCCGGCAGGCCGCGGCGATCGCGGATCTCGCGCGATGAATGCGCAGCTTGCCGCGGCCTTCGCGGTTCTTCCGAATTACCTGTCGCAGCACGTGCTGCTCAGCCTCTCGGCAATCGCGCTCGGCGCCGTCGTCAGCCTGCCGCTCGCGATCTGGGCCGCCCGACGGCCGACCTTGCGCTGGCCGCTGCTGGCGGGAACAAGCCTCGTACAGACGATCCCAGCGCTCGCGCTGCTCGCGCTGTTCTACCCGCTGCTGCTTGCGATATCCGGACTCACGCAAGAATTGGTCGGCGCGACGACGCCTGCGCTCGGCTTCCTGCCGGCGCTTCTGGCGCTCGCGCTCTACGCCATGCTGCCGATCGTGCGCGCGACGATCTCGGCGATCTCCGGAATTGATGCTGCAATCATCGAAGCCGCCGACGCCGTCGGCATGACGTCGTCGCAGCGGCTGTGGCGGGTCGAACTGCCGCTGGCCGCGCCCTCCATCGTCGGCGGATTGCGCACGGCCATGGTCTGGACGATCGGCGCGGCGACGCTGGCGACGCCGGTCGGGCAGGCCTCGCTCGGCAATTACATATTTTCCGGCTTGCAGACCGAGAACTGGGTATTCGTGCTGTTCGGCTGCGCGGCATCCGTCGTCGTCGCGCTCCTCGCCGATCAATTGCTCGCGCTGGTCGAAGCGGGCGCGGCAAAGCGCGACTGGAAACGCGCGATAGCAGGCGCCGGCGGCTTCGCGCTTGCGGTGGTCGCAACCCTCGCGCCGGCAGCGTCGGTCGCGCCCAGCGCCTATGTGATCGGCGCAAAGAATTTTTCCGAACAATTCATCCTCGCCGATCTCATGACCCTGCGGCTGCGCGCGGCGGGCCACTCCGCAGAGAAACGCGAAGGTCTCGGCTCCGCCGTCGTTTTTCGGGCGCTCGCCGCCAACGACATCGACGCCTATGTCGATTATTCCGGCACGCTCTGGACCAATCTGATGCATCGGACGGACAATCCGCCGCGTGAAAGAATGCTGGCGGAATTGAGCGACTGGCTGAAGAAATCGTCGGGCGTGGTCATGCTCGGCGCGCTCGGTTTCGAGAACAATTTCGCGCTGGCGATGAAGCGCGAACGCGCAAGCGAGCTTGGCATTGCGACCATCGCCGATCTCGCGCGCGCCGCGCCGCAACTGACCTTCGGGACCGATCTCGAATTCCAGTCGCGGCCGGAATGGCGGAGCTTGCGCGACGCCTACGACCTGCGCTTCCGTGAGATCATCTCCTATAATCCGACCTTCATGTATCGCGCGCTCGACGATGGGCAGGTCGATGTCATCACCGCCTTTTCGAGCGACGGTCGCATTCTCGCGCAAAATCTCGTGACGCTCGACGATCCGAAGAACGCCTTTCCGCACTACGACGCGATCGTGCTGATCGCGCCCAAGCGCGCGAACGACGAAAAGCTGCGCGCGGCCTTGCGGCCGCTTGTCGGCGCGATCGGGCTCGAGCGGATGCGTCGGGCGAATCTCGAGGTGGATCGCGATGCCGACAAGCTGACGCCGCGCGCGGCGGCGGAGGAACTGGGCAAGGAGACGGGGTTGTTAAAGTAGATCGGACCGCAAGGCCGCCGTCCCTTACGGCTTCCGCTTCGCGTCCTGAAACGGCTTCATGCCGGTGCGCGCGAGAAGGTCGGCGCGTTCGTTCATCTCGTCGCCCGCATGGCCCTTGACCCATTTCCAGTGGATGTCGTGGCGCTGCGCGGCTTCGTCGAGCCGCTGCCAGAGTTCGACGTTCTTGACCGGCTTCCTGTCGGCGGTCTTCCAGCCGCGCTTCTTCCAGTTGTGAATCCAGCCGGTGACGCCGTCGCGCACATAGATGGAATCGGTGTGCAGATTGACGGCGCAGGCGCGCGTCAGCGCCTCCAGCGCCATGATCGCCGCCGTCAGCTCCATGCGGTTGTTGGTCGTCAGCGCCTCGCCGCCGGCGAGTTCCTTTTCCACGCCGTTGAAGGTGAGGATCGCGCCCCAGCCGCCGGGGCCGGGATTGCCGGAACAGGCGCCGTCGGTCCAGATTTCGACGCGTTTGGCTTCCTTCTTCCCGCTCACGCGTCGGCGCCGTAGTCGCGAATGCTCGTCGCCTGCGCGTGAAAGCGCAGCTTGCGGAAATATTCGAGCGGGTCCTTCGGTCTAACCAGCGCGCCCGGCGGCACGTTCAGCCAGTCGACGAGCCGCGTCAGCAGGAAGCGCATGGCCGCGCCGCGCGCGAGCGCCGGAAAGGCGTCGATCTCTTCAGCGTTCAGCGGGCGGCGGCGACGATAGTTCTCGATCATCGCTCGACCCTTGGTGATGTTGAAGGATGCGTCGGGCTCGAAGCACCAGGCGTTGACGCAGATCGCGAGGTCGTAGGCGAAGGCGTCGTTGCAGGCGAAATAGAAGTCGATCAGCCCGGAAAGCTTCTCGCCGAGGAAGAAGACATTGTCGGGGAAGAGATCGGCGTGGATCACGCCCTCCGGCAGGCCGCGCGGCCAGTTGGCCTCGAGCCATCCGAGTTCCTTCTCGACGAAGGCCGCGAGCCCCGGATGCACGGTGTCGGCGCGCGAGGCGGCGCTGTCGTAGAGCGGCCGCCAGGCCCCGATCGACAGCGCGTTCGGGCGCGTCAGCGCGAAGCCTTCGCCGTCGATGTGCAGCAGGGCGTCGGCTTCGCCCACGGCCGCACATTGCCTGGCGTTCTGCCGACGCGGCCACATGCCATCGAGATAGGTGACGATCGCCGCAGGCCGCCCGGCAAGCCGGCCGAGCGCCGCGCCGCGCCTGTTCTTGACGGGCTGTGGGCAATTGAGGCCGCGCGCCGCCAGATGCTGCATGAGGCCGATGAAAAAGGGGAGATCGGTCTCCGCGACGCGTTTCTCATACAGCGTCAAAATGAAATAGCCGGTCTCGGTATGCAGCAGATAATTGGAATTCTCCACGCCCTCCGCAATGCCCTTGAGCGAGAGCATGGCGCCGAGATCGTAGTCGGCGAGGAAGGCGGCGAGGTCCTCGCCCGAGACATCGGTATAGACGGCCATCAGGCGAATTCGTGCGCTGCCTCTGCGGAGGGCGCGACCGTGTTAGCGAGGCCAGTCCGCCCCGTCAAACAGTCGCGCGCCGCATGTCCACCGTCCCCGCATGATACCCTCCTGGCTCTGGATCGTCTTCACCGTCGCCGCCTCCGGCGCGCAGACGGCGCGCAACGCCATGCAGCGCGACCTGATCGCCACGCTCGGCACGGCAGGCGCGACCTTCGTGCGCTTCCTGTTCGGCCTGCCGTTCGCGCTCCTGTTCCTGGCGCTGGTCTCGACCGTCGTCAGCGGCGCTCCGCCCGCCCGCGCCGGCGGGACGCGGTTCTCTGGACCGCCTTCGGCGGCGTCAGCCAGATCCTCGCCACCGGCCTGATGCTGGCGGCGATGAAAGAAAAGATCCTTCGTCGTCGCCATCGCCTACACCAAGATGGAGCCGGTGCAGGTCGCGCTGTTCGGCCTCCGTCTTTCTCGGCGACCGGGTGACGGCGGCAGCTGGCGGCGGCGATCGCCGTCGCGACGTCGGCGTCATGCTGATGTCCTGGCCCAAAGCGCTCGGCGGGATCTGCGCCGACAAGCTGGCGGCCCGGCCGCCTACGGGCTGGTTTCGGCGGCCATGTTCGCCTTCTCCGCGATCGGCTATCGCGCGGGCATTCTGGCGCTGGATGCGCCCAATTTCGTGCTCCGGCGCCTCAGCCGGCGCTCGCGCTGGCGCTGGCGATCCAGAGCGGGCTGATCGTGATCGGCCTCGCCCTGTTCGATCGTTCGGGCCTGCTCGCGAGCATTTTTCGCGCCTGGCGGCCGTCGCTGCTCGCGGGCTTCATGGGCGCGCTCGCCTCGCAATTCTGGTTCCTCGCCTTCGCCATCGACACGGCCGCGCGGGTGCGAACGCTCGCGCTGATCGAGATGATTTTCGCGCAGGTCGTGACGAAGAAGCGTCTTCCAGCAGAAGACGAGCGCGCGCGCGAGATCGCAGGCATGGCGATCATGATCGCGGGCGTCGTGCTCCTGTTGTGGACGTGAGGCTACGCGCGCTGTCGCGCAGCTGCGCGGCAGCGGAAGAACGTTTTCCGCTGCCGGTCGTCACCGTCTCGATCGTGACGTCGAAACGTTTGGCGAAGGCCTCGATCACCTCGTTGACCAGGACTTCCGGCGCCGATGCGCCGGCCGTGATGGCGATGGCGCTGACGTTCTCGTAGAGCGACCAGTCGAGATCGGCTGCGCGCCGTCGACGAGTTGCGCCTTGACGCAGCAGCCGGAGCGCTCGGCGACTTCGCGCAGGCGCTGCGAATTGGAGGAATTGGTCGAGCCGACGACGATCACGGCGTCGACGGTCGCGGCTGATCGCCTTGATCGCCTCCTGCCGGTTGGTCGTCGCGTAGCAGATGTCCTGCTTGTGTGGGCTGATGATGTTCGGAAAGCGCGCCTTCAGCGCCGCGACAATTCGGCGGTGTCGTCGAGCGACAGCGTCGTCTGCGTGACATAGGCGAGATTGTCGGGCGTCCGCGATCTTCGAGCGCCTCGACCTCCGGCGACCGACTGCACCAGCATGACCGCGCCTTCCGGCAGCTGGCCCATCGTGCCGACGACTTCCGGATGGCCGGCATGGCCGATCAGCAGAACCATGCGGCCGCGCTTGTGGTGGATCTCCGCCTCGCGATGGACCTTGGTGACGAGCGGGCAGGTCGCGTCGATGGCGAAGAAATTGCGCGAGGCGGCTTCCGCCGGCACGGACTTCGGCACGCCATGGGCGGAAAAGATGACGGGCGCAGCCGTGTCCGGAATTTTCGACAGATCCTCGACGAAGACCGCGCCCTTGGCCTTCAGGCTCTCGACCACATAGCGGTTGTGGACGATCTCGTGGCGGACGTAGACCGGCGGTCCGTAGCGCTCGATGGCGCGCTCGACCGCCTCGATGGCGCGCACGACGCCGGCGCAGAAGCCGCGCGGCGCGCAGAGCACGATCTTCAAGCGCAGTCTTGCGGCTGCGCTGCTGTGGCCTGCCGGACGTCGTCTGGCCGCTGGGGGCGCGGGCGTCCCCTGCGGCCGAATGGCCGCGTTCGCAGGAGCGGATAAATGGGCGGGCGAACGGCGGCGGCCTCAAGGCGGATGCCTGATCGACGCTCCCGCCGATGCCCTGCCTGTCGATTGCGCAGCCGCCGCTGGTCCGACTATCAAAGCGGCGGACGCCGCCTGCCAATCGCGGTTCGTTCCGGCACGAGCCGACACGAGTGGCGCAAAGGACCCGCATGGCGCGCGATGTAACCGACACGACCCATATTTCGTCGCGCGACGAACTGGTCGCCTGGATGGAGGCGGGCTGCAAGACGCCCGACCAGTTCCGCATCGGCGCGGAACACGAGAAGATCCGTTCTACAGGGCCGACGCGCGCCCGTGCCCTACGACGGGCCGCAATGGCGCAGGCGACGGCATCCGCGCCCTGCTGGAGGCCTGCAGGCGCGCACCGGCTGGGCGCCGATCATGGACGGCGCGGCGCTGATCGGCCTCTACGACGAACAGGGCGGCGGCGCGATCTCGCTGGAGCCCGGCGGGCAGTTCGAACTGTCCGGCGCGCCGCTCGACGATGTCCATGCAGTCGAGGCCGAGTTCGACCAGCACATGGCTGACGTCAAGGCGGTCGCCGATCCGCTCGGCATGGGCTTTCTCGACCTCGGCATGAGCCCGCTGTGGACGCGCGCCGAAACGCCGATCATGCCCAAGCAGCGCTACGGCATCATGATGCGCTACATGCCGAAGGTCGGTTCGCGCGGTCTCGACATGATGTTCCGGACCTCGACCGTGCAGGTCAATCTCGACTTCGCGAGCGAACAGGACATGGTGCGCAAGCTGCGCGTGTCGCTGGCGCTGCAGCCGGTGGCGACCGCGCTGTTCGCGAATTCGCCCTTCACCGAGGGCAAACCGAACGGCATGCTGTCGATGCGTTCGGAAATCTGGCGCGACACGGACGCCGCGCGCACCGGCATGCTGCCCTTCGCATTCGAACCCGGCATGGGCTTCGAGCGCTTCGTCGACTATGCGCTGGACGTGCCGCTCTATTTCGTCAAGCGCGGCGACCATTATCACGATGTCGCCGGCTCGCGTTTCCGCGACCTGCTCGAAGGCCGGCTGCCGCAATTGCCCGGCGAACGCGCGACCATGGCGGACTGGGCGAACCATCTGTCGACCTTGTTCCCGGAGGTGCGCGTCAAGCGCTACATCGAGATGCGCGGCTGCGACGTCGGCCCGCGCGCGCATATTTCGGCGCTGCCGGCGCTGTTCGTCGGCCTGCTCTACGACGCGGTCGCGCTCGACGAGGCCGAGCGGCTCATCGCCGACTGGAGCGCGGACCAGCGGCAGGCGCTGCGCGACACTGTTCCGCGGCTAGGGCTCGCGGCGACGATCGGCGGGCGCAAGCTGCGGGACGTGGCGCTCGATACGCTGGCCATCGCGCGGAGAGGCCTGGCGCGCCGCGCCCGCATGGACGCCGCCGGCCAGGACGAGAGCCGCCATCTCGCCGCGCTCGAACAAATCGCCGACAGCGGCCGGCCCTTGGCGGCCGAGCTGCTGGCGCGCTACGAGACCCGATGGGGCGGCAGCGTGCTGCCGGCCTTCGAGGAATGCGTGTTCTGATTTGCTGGACCGGCGCTCTCAGCGCCGGAAAACGCCGCCCGCGGACGGACCCATGCGCAGGCGCGTGGCGCTCTCCGAGCGCAGCGCCGCGGCGCGCGGCCCGTCGTCCGACCCGGCCACAAAGCCCGAACCGAGGCTGGCTGACCCCTGCATCACCTGCGCCTCGACGCGCACATGGCGGCCGACGCTCAGGCAGCCGTCGGCGCCGCTGATCGTCGCGCTCTCGGGGCTGTAGGACCATGCAGCCGCCGGCAATGTCCCGGGGCCCCGCCTGCGCCGCGAGGCAGAGGGCGGAAACTCCGGACGCCGAGTACTTGAGGATCGGTCTGGCAGAGCCCTTGCCGTCTGGATGTCGCATCGCGTCCTCAGAGCTTTCTCGGAACCGCGTTCCGGCTGATGACCGACTAGCGCTTTGCCGACACCCGTTTGAATCGAACATCGTGGCAAGATCGTGTCGAGGGCGTTGATCCAGCCCAATCTCCGAAAACGCTTTGGATAAGCGCCATTCCTGCAACAGCCGCCGTGTCGGCCCGCAGGATGCGAGGCCCCAGCGAAATGCGCAGGACGTTGGGCGCGGACAGGACCAGAGCCCGTTCCTTTTCGTCGAAACCGCCCTCCGGGCCGATCAGCAGGCCGACTGCCCGCGCTCCGCGCCGCCGCGCGCGGCCGTGAGCGCCTCGATCGGGTTGGCGACGCCGGCGTCCTCGTCGCAGAAGACGAGCAGGCGCTCGGACGGCCATTGCGCGACCATCCGCTCGAGCGAGACCTCGGGCTCGACCTCCGGCGCGCACAGCACGCCACATTGTTCGGCCGCCTCGATCACATTGGAACGCATCCGCTCGAGGTTGAGGCGGGACGACCTGCGTGCGGCGCGTGAGGACCGGCCGCAGACGGCCGCGCCCATTTCCACCGCCTTCTGCACGACATAGTCGAGCCGGGCGTGTTTCAACGGCGCGAAGCAATAGTCGATGTCCGGCCCGCCCTCCTGCGCGCGCGTCAGCTCCTCGATCGCGAGGATGGCCTCGCGCTTCTTCGCCTGCGCTATCGAGGCCAGCCATTCGCCGTCGCGGCCGTTGAAGACCAGCAGCCGGTCGCCCTCTTTCAGGACGCAGGACGTTGAGCAGAAAATTGGCGCGGTCGGCGCCCGCGGCGATTCGCGCGCCGGCGTGCAGAGCGTCCTCGACGAACAGGCGCGTGGCGGCAAAGTCGTAGCGGGCCATGTCGCGTCAGCAGGAAATACGTTCGCAGGCCCGCACGTTCTTGACCATGCGCGCGATGGTCTTCGGGCCCGGCCAACCGCCGACGCCCATGCCGTTCATGGCGAAGGAGGGCGTCGCGTCCATGGCGAGCGCGCTGGCGGTCCGCGTGTGCAGCGTCAGCTGCTTGCGCATGTCCTCGCCGTCGGCCTTCTCTTCCAGCTTCTTCGCATCGAGGCCGAGTTTCTTCGCATGGTCGAGCGCGCCCATGCCATCGATCGGGCCGCGATGGCCGAGCATGGCGCGATGCAGCGCATAGGCCTTCCTGTCGTCGTAGAGCGCGCGCGCGGCCATCGCCACTTTCGCCGCCTGTACGCTGCCGAGCGACAGGATGGCGTTCTGTACGAGGATCAGGCTGAAGTCCTTGTCGCCGGCGACGAGCTTCGCAGGTCGGGCGCCGACTTTTTGCGGCAGAACGGACAATTGTAGTCGAAGAACTCGTAGAGCTGGGCGTCGGGGTTCGCGCCGCCGGCGACGATCAGGCCAGGCAGGTCGAGCGAGATTTCCGGCGGCAGACGCCAGGTCAGGGCACGGGCTTGCCGTCGTCGCCGCGAAAGGCGCGTCTGCGCGCGCAAGACCGGCGGTCGCGCGCCAGGGCGTCGCGCCCGCCGGCGAGAACAAACCTCTGATCGATCATGCGGCCTCTGTCGTCGCGGCGCCGACGAGCAGCGCGCGCGTCCAGCGCGCTGATCGGATGCCCGAAAGCGTAGCCTTGGGCGTATTCGCACCCGAGCTGGTACAGCTCGATCGCGTCCGATTCCGTTTCCGCGCCCTCGGCGACGACCTCCATGCCAAGATCATGCGCGAGCCCCACGATGGACCGCAGGATGACGGGGCGCGCGCCCCCGAACCGTTCTGGTGAACGAAGGAACGGTCGATCTTGATCGTGTCGAAGGGGAAGCGCTGGAGATAGGAGCGAGCGACGAATAGCCGGTGCCGAAATCGTCGAGCGACAGGCCAGCGCCGAGCGCCTTGATGCGGGCCGAGCATCTGCGCGGCGTATTCCGGGTTCTCCATCACCAGGCTCTCGGTCAGCTCGAGCTTGAGCGTGCCGCGGATGACGTCGGATCGGGTCAGCGCGTTCTTCACATCCTGCAGGAGGTCATGGCGCAGCAGCTGGCGCGAGGAGACATTGACGGACGCGAAGATCGGCGGATCGACGTCGAGCGCCTTCTGCCAGGCGGCGAGTTCGCGCGCGGTCCGTTCGAGGACGAAGACGCCGAGTTCGACGATGACGCCCGTCTCCTCGGCGATCGGAATGAAGACGTCCGGCCCGAGGCGGCCGAGGCTCGGATGATCCCAGCGCAACAGCGCCTCGAAGCCGGCGACCGTACGATCCTCCAGCCTGACGATCGGCTGGAAGAAGACCTTGATCTCGCCGCGCGACAGGGCGCGGCGCAGGTCGGCTTCGAGCGCCAGCCTGTCGGAGCGCTGCGCGCGCATGCCGGAGCGGAACACTTCGATGCGATTGCCGCCGACCCGCTTGGCGTGGCGCATGGCGAGTTCGGCGTCCTTGAGCATGTCGTCGCGCTTGGCGTGCAGCTGCGGATCGAACAGGGCGATGCCCACCGCTCGCTGAAAGCGCGATCTCGCGATCGGCGAAGGAGACCGGCGTCGTCAACGCCCGCCGGATGGTCTCGGCGAGTTGAACGACGTGTTCGGGATTGGTTTCCGAGAGAACGATGACGGCGAACGTGTCGCCGGCGACGCGCGCGAGCGTGTCCTGCGGACGCAAACAGGCGCGACAGGCGGCGCGCGCAGCGGAGAGGAGATCGAATCGCCGGCGGAAATGCCGATCGTGTCGTTGATCTGCTTGAAGCGGTCGAGATCGACGCACAGAACGGTCGGCCGCGCGTTCTCGTTACGCGCGAAGGCGAGCGCGGCCTCCAGGCGATCGAAGAACAATTCGCGATTGGGCAGCCCTGTCAGATTGTCGTGCACGGCGTCGTGCAGCAGACGCTCCTGCGCGGTGCGCTCGTCGGTCACGTCGACCAGCGTGCCGACGACTCGGATCACCTCGCCGTCGGCGCCGACGACGGGCCGGCAGCGCAGGCGGTACCAGAGATAGTGGCCGTCGCTGGCGCGCAGGCGGAACTCCTCGTTGATCCGGCCGCGGCGCTGTTCGAGCAACGTGTCGAGGCAGGCGCGGTAGCGGTCGCGTTCGAAGGATGGAGGATGTCGAGCCAGCTGAGGCCGGCCCCTCGAGATCGCCGCGTTCGAGGCCGAGATGGCCTCGACCTCCAGGCTGACGTAAATGTGGTCGGCCGGCACGTCCCAGTCGAAAATCACGTCGTTGGCGCTGGTGATGGCCAGCGCCTTGCGCTCGACGTCCGAAATCGCGCCCTGCGCCAGTCCGCCGGAGGCGAAGGCGTTCTGCATGACCGTGAAGCCGATCAGCATGACGATCAGGACGAGGCCGCCGATCAGCGTCGGACCGACGATGTCGTTGGCGATCGTCCCGGTCACCGCGAAACCGGCCGCGACCACCCAGGCGAGCAGCAGGAACCAGGTCGGGATGAGCATGATCGCCCGCTCGTAGCCGTGCGTCGAGAGATAGACGACGAGCAGGAGGCCCGCGCCGGCGACGGTCGCGAGCGAAATATGCGCGACGCCGGCGGCGACGGAGGCGTCGTACCAGGCGAGTCCGAGCAGCGCGAGCAGGAAGACGACCCAGAGCGCGACGACATGCGAGGCGCGCACGTGCCAGCGGTTGAGGTTGAGGTAGGCGAACAGGAAGACGACGAGCGTCGCGGACAGAATAGTCTCGGCCGACGCACGCCAGAACCGATCTGCCTCCACGCCGACGCCGAACGCCCGCGCGAAGAAGCCGAAGTCGATGCAGACATAGGCGAAGACCGCCCAGGCAAGCGCGGCGGCGGCCGGGAAGATGACCGCGCTCTTGACCACGACGACGATGGTCAGGAACAGCGCCAGCAGGCCGGAAATGCCGATGACGATGCCCTTGTAGAGCGTCAGGCTGGTCGCGCGATCCTTGTAGGCGTCGGGATCCCAGAGATAGAGCTGCGGCAGGTTGGGCGTGCGCAATTCGGCGACGTAAGTGACGGTCGTGCCCGGATCGAGCGTGACGCGGAAGACGTCGGCGTCGGGATTGTCCTCGGATTCCGGCGGAAAGCCCTGGCTCGCCGTTATGGCGTTAATGCGCACGGCGCCGAGATCCGGCCAGATGACGCCCGAACCCACCAGCCGGAAATGCGGCGCGACCAGCAGGCGCTCGATCTGCTCGTCGGTATCGTTGGTGAGCGCGAAGACGATCCAGGAGGGGCGCGCGCCCTCCTGTTTGGCGCGCACCTCGATACGGCGGACGATGCCGTCGGAGCCCGGCGCGGTCGAGACCTGCAGGCGGTCGCCCTGGGAGGAATAGGATTCGACGGCGCGCGTCAGATCGATCGCCTGGGAATCGAGCGGCACGCGCACGGATTCGATCGCCTCGGACGGCGCGCAACGTCGGCGACCAAGAACCAGCGCAACCAGAAGAAACCGAAGAAACGCACGAAATTCTCTCTCTGCGGGGCCGCCCGTGGAGGCTTGAAATTGAGCGCGGACCGGTGAAGCCCTGTTCGTGTCGGAAGTTTGACTGGTAAAGCCTCTCGCCCGTGCGGGCAAGGCGGGCTCAGGCGCGCTCGCCGCCCACGTCGCTGCGCGCGCGCAGGCGCGGCGGTAGCGGCGGGTCGTTTTCCAGCACCGCGAACAGCAGATGATCCTGCCAGCGGCCGTTGATGCGCAGATAGGAGCGCGCCAGCCCCTCACGCTTGAAACCAGCGCTCTCAAGCACGCGAATCGAGGCGACATTGGTCGGCAGACAGGCCGCCTCGACCCGGTGCAGGCGCAGGCTCGCGAAGGAATGGGCGACCGCCGCGCGCAGGGCCCGCGACATGTAACCCTGCCCGGCATAGTCGACGCCGACCCAATAGCCGATCGTGCCCGCCTGGGCGACGCCCCTTCTGATCTGGCCGATGGTCAGACCGCCGACCAGCGCCTTGTCGCGCGCGCGGAAGATCAACAACGGAAGGGCCTCGTCGCGCGCCATTTCCTCGGCATGGCGCCGGATGCGCCGGCGGAAGGCGGCGCGGGTCAGGTCGTCGGACGGCCAGACCGGCTCCCAGGGCGTCAGGAAATTGCGGCTGTGCTCGCGCAGGCGGGACCATTCGGGAAAGTCGGCCATGTCCGCCGGACGCAGAAAGACGCCGTCGCCGCGCACGAAGGTCGAGACATCATCGTGGCTCGGCGTCAGTCGAAACAGGGCCATGAATCGAGGATCCGCGCTTGCCTCAACGTCTTGCACCCATTCGCCGGCTCGCGCCAGCCTCACCCGATGCGCAGACGTTCGGCGACGAGGCCGGCCGTCAAGGTTCGCGCCGTCGGCCCGACTGCGGCCAGGGTCGGCTGGCTCGCGCCACATTCTGCGGCCGACGGCGCGCAGGTCGTCGAGCGTCGACGATCTATTCCTCCACGATTTCGGCGCAAGAGGACGCGGCCGTAGATCATGGTCTGGCGGGCGAGCTGGCTTCGCCCGGGCGGAGCGAGGATCTGAGCGCGGTCAGCAGGCCGATACCTTCGCCTGCGCCTTTGGCGCGGCGCATCTCCTGCCTCGTCGAGATCGTCGAGCGCCGAGCGCGAGGCAGCCGACGGCGACGCGCGCGAATTCGGAGGCGTCGCGCGGATCGGTCGCCGCCTGCAGGCCGAACAGGCCGGTATCGTCGTAGGACCAGTTGAAACTGTCGATCGTATAGGCGAGGCCGCGCTTTTCGCGCACCTCCTGAAAGAGGCGCGAGGACATGCCGCCGCCGACCGCGCCGGAAAAGACATGGGCGGCGCAGGCGTCCTTGTCCGTGTGGCCGACGCTCTCGAAGGCGATGACGACATTGGCCTGTTCGGCGCCGTGGCGCGATTTTTCCTCGCCGCCCCGATAGCGCGCGGGCTCGAAAGCCGGCGCATCGACTTGCGGCATGGCGCCGAACAGGCGTTCGGCGGCGCGTGCGATCTCCGCATGATCGACAGCGCCCGCCGCCGAGACGATGAGCGAATTCGCGCCGTAGAATCGATCGAGATAGGCGCGGATCATGCCGGCGTCGAAGGACTTCACCGTCTTTTTCGTGCCGAGGATGGGACGGCCGAGCGGCTGGTCGGGATAGGCCGCGCGGTCCATCAGCTCCATGACGAGATCGTCGGGATCGTCCTCGACGGCGGCGATCTCCTGCAGGATCACGTTCTTTTCGCGGCCGAGTTCGTGCGGGTCGAAAACGGAATCGGTGAGAATGTCGGCGAAGATTTCGAGCGCGCGGTCGACCTCGCCCGGCAGCAGGCGCGCCAGATAGGCGGTGTGTTCGCTCGCCGTCTCGGCGTTGATGTCGCCGCCCGCTTCCTCGATCTCGGCGGCGATCGTGCGGGCGTCGCGCGTGCGCGTGCCCTTGAAGGCCATGTGCTCGATGAGATGCGACAGGCCGTGCTGCTCAGCGCTCTCGTTGCGCGAACCGACCGCGACATAGACCGCGACCGAGGCCGTCTCGGCGCCGTCCATGCGGTCGGTGACGATCCGCAGGCCGGACGGCAGCGTGGTCGTCTCGACGCTCATGCCGCCGTCAACGCGCGCGCGCGGGCGCGAATGAACTTTTCGACCGCGCCGATGTCGTTCGCCACGACGTCGAAGCGCTCCTCGCGCTCCATGATGTCGGCGAGATGCGGCGGCAGAGCGGGATGCACACCCGTCGCCGCCTTGATCGCATCCGGGAATTTCGCGGGATGCGCGGTGCCGGCGACGATCATCGGCGTATGCGCATGTTTCGCCAGAGCGCGGAAGCCGGCCGCGACGCCGACCGCCGAATGCGGGTCGAGGATGTAGTCGCTCGCCTTGTAGACGCGCGCGATTTCCTGGGCCGTCTCCTGCTCGCTGACGCTTGCCGCGTCGAAATCGGCGCGGATCGCCGCCAGCGGGCCCGCTTCGATGTCGAAGGCTCCTGCCTGATCGAGCCGCGCCATCAGGTTGCGGATGGCGCCGCCGTCGCGGCCATAGGCGTCGAACAGCAGGCGCTCGAAATTGGAGGAGACCTGAATGTCCATCGAGGGCGATTGCGTCGCCTTGACGCCGCGCACCTCGTAGCGGCCGGTCGCCAGCGTGCGCGCCAGAATGTCGTTCTCGTTGGTGGCGATCACGAGACGCTCGATCGGCAGGCCCATCTTCTTCGCGACATAGCCGGCGAGAATGTCGCCGAAATTGCCGGTCGGCACGTGAAGGACACCGGCCGATGCGGCGGCGCGCCGAGCGCGACCGCGCTCGTGAAATAATAGACGATCTGCGCGACGACGCGCGCCCAGTTGATCGAATTGACGCCGGTCAAGCCGACATCGTCGCGGAAGCGCGCGTCGCGGAACAGACCCTTCAAGATCGCCTGCGCATCGTCGAACGTGCCTTCGAGCGCGATGGCGTGGATGTTGGAATCGGCGACCGTCGTCATCTGTCGGCGCTGCACGTCGGACACGCGACCGTGCGGGTACATGATGAAGACGTCGACCTGATCGAGGCCGCGGAAAGCCTCAATGGCCGCGGCGCCGGTATCGCCCGAAGTCGCGCCGACGACGGTCGCGCGCTTGCCGCGCGCTTTCAGCGCGTAGTTCATGAGCCGGCCGAGCAGCTGCATCGCCACGTCCTTGAAGGCGAGCGTGGGGCCGTGGAAGAGTTCGAGCAGGAAGAGATTGTCGGAGAGTTGCGCCAGCGGCGTCACCGCCGGGTGGCGGAACGTGCTGTAGGCGTCCGCGATCATCGCCGACAGGTTTTCGCGCGGAATGGCGTCGCCGACGAAGGGGGCGATGATCGTCTCGGCGGCTTCCGCATAGGTGCGGCCAGCGAGCCCCGCAATGGTGGAGGCGTGAAGCTGCGGATAGGTTTCGGGCAGGTAGAGCCCGCCGTCGGTCGCGAGGCCAGCCAGCGCCGTCTCGGTGAAATTCAGCGCGGGCGCTTCGCCGCGGGTGGAAATGTAGCGCACGTCGGTCATTCCCGGATTGATCGCGCCGGGGTTTAGCATGGAATTGGGGCCTTGGGGGAACCGGATCGCTGCCCTGCCCTACCGCCGCCCCTGCGCCAGCTTCGCCGCCTCCGGCATCGCCCGCAGGCGCAGCATGGCGACGACGCCGAGCGCCGGCCCGATCGCCAGCGCGGAGAAGGCGTAGCGCCAGCCGACGCGTGCGACGACATAGGGCATCAGGTGAATGCTGACGAGCGTGAGCGCAAAGCCGATGGAAGTCTGGAGCGTCAGCATGGAGCCGCGCAGGCTGTCGTCGCTGAGTTCCGCCACGGACGCCGAGAATTGTGCGGAATCGGCGATGACCGACACGCCCCAGACGATCGCCACGAGCATGACGAGCCAGACCGGTCCGCCGAACGCGAAGCCGATGGCGAGACAGCAGGCGCCGCTGACGATCATGGCGGCGCTGGTGACGAGCGTGCGGCCGAGGCGGTCGGCATACCAGCCGCCGGCGAAGGCGCCGAGCGCGCCGGTCGCGATGACGAGGAAAGCGGCAAGATGCGCGTCGAGCGGCGGCGTATCGCCGTAGCGGGCGGCGAAACTCGCCGCCAGAAAGGCCGCGATCCACGCCCACATGGCGTAGAGTTCCCACATATGGCCGAAATAGCCGAAGTTCGCCTGGCGCAGCGCCTTGTTGCGCCAGCCTTGCAGAGCGTTGGACAGGCGGAAGGCCGGCGCGCGCGCGGTTCGGCCCGAGCGAGACGAAGCGCACGAAGACCGCCGCCAGAGCCGCGCCGCCGGCCGAGGCGAGCACGGTCGCGCGCCAGTCGAAACCGCTGAGGCTCGCCGCCAGATGCGGCGTCGCCGAGCCAAAGGTCAGCGCGCCGACCAAAATGCCGATCAGCAGGCCGAGATCGCCGCGCGCCCAGGTCGCGACCATGGCCATGCCGACCGGATGGGAGGCGGAGCGCCGGCCATGGACGCGCTGGCGAATGACAGGAAGCGCAGCAGGGGCGCGATCGGCGAACATGGCGGCAGGTCGATCGCCAGCGCAGCGATGGCGTCGTCGCGTGACGGCGGCGACAAGCGCGCAGACGAGCGCAAATTGCTGCTTGATCTGCCCCATGTTGCGCGAAGGTGGAGAGCGCCGGTCGGGGACCAGCGTCAGGCGGAGGCGCTCGCTGACGTCGGCGTGCCGACGACATGATCCTGGGCCGGCCTGGCAACGATTGCTGTGATCGGGTCAGCAGGCGCTTCGTCATCCGCCGGCCGAGATTTGTCAAAATTGCAGCATCGCGTAAGCATCATCAAAAATCTGCCCCATCGCGGCGTTGGCGGCGAACCACCTCGAGAGCGCGGCGACTTCAGCGCAAGCAGCAGGGCGATGGAGCGCAATCGTACCCGGTCGCTCGCCCGTCATCGCGCGCGCCTCACCGTCGGCGAGCCGGCGAGTTTTCCCGCCGCAGACGCCCGCGCGCCCAGATGCTAAAAGACGACGAGCAGCGTCGCTGCGCCAGTCCGAACCACGTCAATGCATTAGGAGAGGTGGTTGTTGAACAATCGACCGAATCCAGAACTTCCGTCGCGCCGCCGTGCGGCCAGCCTTTGGCGTTCGGATCGGCGTCGAGCGTCGATCGCGAAAGGGGCGACGCCGTTCAGCTTCATTGCAGCCGCCATGGCGGCGGGATCGCGGCTGAATTGCCACATCCGCAACAAAGGCGGCCGGCTCGTCGGCGGGCGTGATGTAGTCGGCATGGCTACATGTTCCTGTCAGACACCCTCCGGCGGGCGCATCAGCCCCAGCAAACACGCCGACCTTCCACATCGAACCACGGCGGCGTAGGACGTTGCGCGTCGCCGCCGTGATTGTCCTTCCAGGCGAGCGGCGCGAAGCCGCGGTCGACCAGAACGATTCCGCCGCCGCCGAGCGCGAATCGCGGCGCGCCCTGACCTCGTCGGCGGCGCGTGAACTCGTTGCGGTCTTCCGGCGCGCATAAGGCCGGTCGCACCGGCCGCGCGGCCGTGCGGTTCGGCCTGGCGCAGGCGAGCGGGCGAAGCCGCGGTTGACAGAACCGTCCCGCCCTATCGAGCGCGAACGGCGTCATCACCTGATAGCCCGGCCGACGTTGCGGTCGGCTACAGCGGGCGCGGAACCGCGTCGTAGATCAGGATTTCACCCGGCAGATAATGTCCGCGCGCGCGGACATGGCGGTAGTCGTAATCGTCGGGGCGCAGGGCAGCCCATTGCGGCTGCGCGGGCAGATTTTCGGGCGGCTGGTGAATGCGCGCCGCGATGCGCGCGATCAGCGCCTCTTTTTCCAGCCCAGCGAGCGCTCGACCTGCCAGAGAACGCCGCGCGAATCAGGATACGACCGAAGGCGGAGCGCCGAAGGCGATCGCGGGGCTGGATTGCGCGCGCTTCGCGGAAGGCAGCGTCGCCGTTCCAGGGATCACATCGCTACTCCAGCCGGCCCTGCTCGGCCTTGTTGGCGTATTGCAGGGCGACGAGCACGCCCTTGAGCGGGCGCAGCATGCCGAGGCAGACGATCAGAGTCAGCGGCAGGAAGATCACGAAATAGACCCACATCGGCGGCTCATAGCTGACTTCCAGCCAGAGCGCCGCGCCGACGATGATGAATCCCGCAATCAGCATGACGAAGATCGCCGGGCCGTCGCCGGCGTCGGCGAATTTGTAGTCGAGGCCGCAATGATCGCACTTGTCCGCAACGGTGATGAAGCCTTTGAACATCTTGCCCTCGCCGCAGCGCGGGCAGCGGCCGGCCATGCCGGTCGAAGTGGGCGAGAGCGGCGGATACTGGTCATAAGCCATGGCGGGCGTCCAATCGGGCCTCAAAAGCAAAGGGCGGGCCGAAGCCGCCCCCGATCGATGCGACTGGCGTCAGTGGCCGTGCGCGATATGCGCGCCCCACGATCCCCAGACGTAGATGCAGGCGAACAGGAACAGCCAGACCACGTCGACGAAATGCCAGTACCAGGCGGCGAATTCGAAGCCGAGATGCTGCCTGGGCGTGAACTGGCCCTTTGGCGCGCGGATCAGGCAGACGATCAGGAAGATCGTGCCGATGATCACGTGGAAGCCGTGGAAGCCGGTCGCCATGAAGAAGGTCGCGCCGTAGATCGAGTTCTTGAACGCGAACGGCGCGTGGGCGTATTCGTAGCCCTGCACGAAGCTGAAGATCAGGCCGAGCACGATCGTCGCCATCAGGCCCTTCTTCAGACCCTCGCGGTCGCCGTTCAGCAGCGCGTGATGCGCCCAGGTGACCGTCGTGCCGGAGGTGAGCAGCAGCAGCGTGTTGAGCAGCGGCAGATGCCAGGGATCGAGAACCTCGATGCCCTTCGGCGGCCAGTGACCGCCGGTGAATTCCACGCGCGCGTACTGGATCGCCTCGCCCGAGAACAGGCTCGCGTCGAAGAAGGCCCAGAACCAGGCGACGAAGAACATCACCTCCGAGGAGATGAACAGGATCATGCCGTAGCGGTGGGAGAGCTGGACGACGCGGGTGTGGTCGCCGGTCTCGGCCTCGTGCACCACGTCCGACCACCAGGCGATCATGACATAGAGCACGCCGATCAGGCCCGCGCCGAAGATGTAAGGGCCGACATGCAGGCCGAACATCTTCAGGTTCTTCATCCAGAAGATGGCGCCGACCGCGAGCACGAAGGCCGAGATCGAGCCGACGAGCGGCCAGGGGCTCGGATTGACGAGATGATAATCGTGATTTGGCTTCGCGTGACCGTCCGCCATCTTCCTTCCCCTTCCGGCCGTTCGGCCGCATGCGACTTTCTTTAAGTCAGATCCTGGATTTCGGCGCCGCCTGCTCGGCCGAGCGGGCGGGCTTCTTCGATTCGAAAAACGTGTAGGACAGAGTGAGCTGGTCGACGCCCTTCATCGCCTCGTCCTTCTCCAGCGCGGGATCGAGGAAGAAGACGACAGGCCATTCGGCGCTCTCCTTCGGGCCGAGCGTCTGCTCGGAGAAGCAGAAGCAGCTCAGCTTGTCGAAATACCCGCCCGCCTGATCGGGCGTGACATTATAGGCCGCGGTCGCGGAGATCGCGTGATCGGTGAGATTGGTGACGCGATAGAAGACGGTCTTGGTCTCGCCGGTGCGCAGCGTGATTTCTTTGGTCTCGGGCTCGAAGGCCCATGGCAGATTGCCGCCAACATTGGAATCGAAGCGCACGGTCATGACGCGCTCGCCGGGCTTTGCGGGCGCGACATGGGCGCGCTGCGTGGTGCCGCCGTAGCCGGTGACGGCGCAGAACATGCGGTAGAGCGGCACGGCCGCGAAAGACAGGCCGAGCATCAGGCCGGCGACGCCGACCGTCGCGATGGCCGACAGGCGCCGGCTGCGCGTCGAACCCGTCTGCGGCGCGGGCGCGTTCATCAGCCGCCCCCCTTGAGGACGGCCGAGCCGAGCTTGGCGATCGTGACGGCGTAGAACAGGGCGCAGAGCAGAGCGACGGCCAGTCCGATGGCGATGTTGCGCTGGCGGCGCGCCTTGAGCTGCGCCGGGCTCAGTATGACGCCGTTCTCATTGGCGGGACGCTGGTCGATCGCGTTCATCACGCCAGTCCCAGCGGCCGCAGGATCCCGTGTTCGGCGACGATGACGGCGAACAACAGGAACAGGTGCAGGATCGAATAGGCGAACAGCTGCTTGGCGGCCTTGTCCTTGTCGCGGCCTTCCGTGTCGCGCCACACCCGGAACGCAAGCGCGAGCATGACGAGGCTGGAGACGAGCGCAACGACGCCGTAGGCCCGCCCCTCGAAGCCGATGAACCAGGGCGACAGGCAAACGGGGACCAGCAGCAGCGAATAGAGGAAGATTTCGAGCCGGGTGCGGGCCGCGCCCTTCACGTTTGGCATCATCGGAACGCCGGCGCGGCCGTAGTCGCCGCTCTTGAACAGGGCGAGCGCCCAAAAGTGCGGCGGCGTCCAGAAGAAGATGATCGAAAACAGCGCAACGCTTTCGAGGCTGATCGAGCCTGTCGCGGCCGCCCAGCCGATCATGGGCGGAAAGGCGCCGGCGGCCCCGCCGATCACGATGTTCTGCGGCGTCCAGCGCTTCAGCCACATGGTGTAGACGACGGCGTAGAAGAAGATGGTGAAGGCGAGCAGGCCGGCGGCGAGCCAGTTCGTGACGACGCCGAGCGTGAACACGGCGAAGGTCGACAGCGTGAGACCGAAGCCCAGCGCTTCGCGCGCGCCGATACGGCCCGAGGGAATCGGCCGCGCGCGCGTGCGCGTCATGATCGCGTCGATATCGCGGTCGTACCACATGTTGAGCGCGCCCGACGCGCCGGCGCCGACCGATATGGCGAGCAGCGCCGCGAAGCCGATCACGGGATGAACATGGACGGGCGCGGCGACGAGACCGGCCAGCGCCGTGAAGATCACCAGCGACATGACGCGCGGCTTGAGCAGCGCGACATAGTCGGCGGGGGCGCCGCCGACCATATCCGCTGCGCCGAGCGTAGCATCCTGCCGCTGTCCTATCGCCGTCACGTCGCTCATGTCACGATCTTCATCACCCCTGGCGGAAGGCGGCCGGTCGCCCGGCCGCGCTTCGTCTTAGTGGTCGCCGCCCGTGATGCGCGGCAGGGTTTCGAACTGGTGGAACGGCGGCGGCGAGGGCAGCGTCCACTCCAGCGTGGTCGCGCCGACGCCCCACGGATTGTCGCCAGCCGCCCGCTTCTTCGCGAAGGCGTCGAGCACGACGTAGAAGAAGAACAGGATGCTCACGCCCGCGATGTAGGTGCCGTAGGACGAGAGGTGGTTCCACTGCGCATAGGCGTCCGGATAGTCGATGTAGCGACGCGGCATGCCGGACAGGCCGAGGAAGTGCTGCGGGAAGAAGGTCAGGTTGACGCCGATGAACAGCAGCCAGAAGTGAACCTTGGCGAGCGCCTCGTTGTACATGTAGCCGGAAATCTTCGGGAACCAGTAGTAGAAGCCCGCGAAGACGCCGAACACCGCGCCGAGCGACATGGTGTAGTGGAAGTGCGCGACGACGTAATAGGTCTCGTGCAGCGCGCGGTCGATGCCGGCGTTGGCGAGAACGACGCCGGTCACGCCGCCGACGGTGAACACGAAGATGAAGCCGATCGCCCAGACCATCGGCGCGCGGAACGAGATCGACCCGCCCCACATCGTCGCGATCCAGGAGAAGATCTTCACGCCCGTCGGCACCGCGATCACCATGGTCGCGAAGACGAAGTAGCGCTGCGTGTTGAGCGACAGGCCGACCGTGTACATGTGGTGCGCCCACACGATGAAGCCGACGAAGCCGATCGCGACCATGGCGTAGGCCATGCCGAGATAGCCGAACACCGGCTTCTTCGAGAAGGTCGACGACGATATGGCTGATCAGGCCGAAGGCCGGCAGGATCAGGATGTACACTTCGGGGTGGCCGAAGAACCAGAACAGGTGCTGGAACAGGATCGGATCGCCGCCGCCGCCGGATCGAAGAAGGCGGTGCCGAAATTGCGGTCCGTCAGCAGCATGGTGATGGCGCCGGCGAGCACGGGGCAGCGAGAGCACGAGCAGGAAGGCGGTCACCAGCACCGACCAGGCGAACAGCGGCATCTTGTGCAGCGTCATGCCCGGGGCGCGCATGTTGAAGATGGTGGTGATGAAGTTGATCGCGCCGAGCAGCGAGGACACGCCGGCCAGATGCAGCGACAGGATGATGAAGTCCATCGCCGGGCCGGGATGGCTGGTGTTGGAGGAGAGCGGCGGATAGAGCACCCAGCCGCCGCCGAAGCCCTGCATGCCCGGCGCGCCCTCGAAGAACATCGACATCAGGAGCAGCAGCGAGAACGAGGCCGGCAGCAGCCAGAACGAAATGTTGTTCATGCGCGGGAAGGCCATGTCCGGCGCGCCGATCATGATCGGAACGAACCAGTTGCCGAAGCCGCCGATCAGCGCGGGCATGACCATGAAGAAGATCATGATGACGCCGTGCGCGGTGATGAACACGTTGTAGAGGTTCTTCGCCGCGTCGACGGAATTGTCGCCGTTCAGGAACTGCGCCAGGCCGGGGAAAATCTGGATGCCGGGATTGGCGAGCTCCAGACGCATGCCGAGCGAGAGCAGGAAGCCGATGCAGCCGGCGACGACCGCAAAGTAGAGATAGAGCGTGCCGATGTCCTTGTGGTTAGTCGACAGCAGGAAGCGGCGCAGCCCGGTCGGATGGGCGTGCGCGTGATGAGCGGCGTGAGCGGTATCGGTGGCCATTTGCTTAGTCCTCGAATTTCGTCAGGCCTGAATCAACGGCTGGCGTCGGCGAGCGCGATCGCCCGATCGGCGGCGGAGGCGTATTTCTTCTTCGCGGAAGCGAGCCATTCGGCGTATTTCTGCTCGCTCACGACGCGGAAAACGATCGGCATGAAGGCGTGGTCCTTGCCGCAGATCTTCGAGCACTGGCCGTAGTAGACGCCTTCCTTCTCGGCCTTGAACCAGGTCTCGTTGAGACGGCCGGGGACGGCGTCGATACGGATGCCGAAGGACTGGATCACGAAGGAATGGATGACGTCGGCGGCGGTCACCTGCACGCGCACCACCTTGTTGACCGGCACCACGGCCTCGTTGTCGACCGCGAGCAAACGCAGATCGCCGGGCTTGAGGTCCTTCTCGTCCTTCATCAGCGAGTCGAAGCTGAAGCCGCCGCCCTGGTCCTTGGGATAGTCATAGGACCAGTACCACTGCTTGCCGGTGACCTTCACGGTCAGGTCGCCCTTGGGCAGAACGAGCTGATGGGTGAGCAGGCGGAACGAAGGCACGGCGATCACGACGAGGATGAGCACCGGAACGATGGTCCAGGCCACTTCGAGCAGCGCGTGATGCGTGGTCTTGGAGGGAACCGGGTTCGCCTTCTCGTTGAAGCGGATCATCACGTAGACCAGCAGCGCCAGAACGAACAGGCTGATGACGATAATGATCGGCAGAAGGATGTCGTTGTGGAAAAAGTCGATCTCTCGCGCGATCGGAGTCTCGCCCTCGATCAGCTTCATCTGGCCGGGCGCGGCGTGACCGAACACGCCGCCCTCGGCGGCGAACGCTGTGGAGCTCGCCAGCATAGCCATGGCGGCCAGCCCGGCGCGGGCGGATGTCGCGACCCTCGCAACGCCTGAGAAATCGATCATTGCCCTGACAGCTCCCCTAAAACGCCTGTTCGCCTCGCCGCGAGGCTGCCTCGGCCGCCGCGCGCTATGTTCTGTTTCGGCTGAAAGTCCGCTGGATTCATCAGGGAATCCGGGCGCGGCTCTAGGCCATTGAACCAGTTAAAATCACAATCGTCTTTGAAGCGCAACACGTACCATCGATCTCGTGACGGCCGCGCCTGCCCGCGCGCTGGTCGCTTGACAGTGTCGCCTCGTTTGTTACCAGCCTTGTGCGGTCGCTGCGCCGCGCCGGCGCCGAAGAAGGCGTCGCAAGCGCGCGCTCCGCTTTGCGTTTGTGTTCAGCAGTCGCGTTCGGATTGAAACGATAGGGCGAGCGAAGCGCGCATGTTTGCGGCCAAGACAAAGATCCCATGCGCCCGCGCCGGCGCAGTCGCTCTCGCCCTGCTCGCGGGCGTCCTCGCCACGCCCCAGAGCGCGCTCGCGCAGGCCGGCAAAGCGGGGGGCGGCGCGGCGCCTGCCGAAAACCAGCGCCGGGCCAAATTCAACGATTGGGAATTGCGCTGCGAGACGCCGCCCGGCGCCGCCAAGGAGCAATGCGCCCTGCTTCAATCTGTCGCAGCGGACGACAAGCCCAACATCAATCTCGTGGTCATCACGCTGAAGACAGCCGACGGCAAGAGCCGGCTGCTGCGCGTCATCGCGCCGCTCGGGGTGCTGCTGCCGAACGGGCTCGGCCTGAAGGTCGACCAGGCCGACATCGGCCGGGCCGGCTTCGTACGCTGCCTGCCCACGGGCTGTGTCGCCGAGGTCATCATGGACGAAAAGCTCGTCGACCAACTGAAGAACGGCAAGACGGCGACGTTCATCATCTACCAGACGCCCGAGGAAGGCGTCGGAATCCCGCTCAATCTCGCGGGATTCAGCCAGGGCTTCGACGCCCTGCCCTGAGCAGCGGCGGCAGCGCTGGCCTGAAACCGCCGCAACGGCTATACAGCGGGCATAGTTGGGAGTTTCGATCATGCGCGTTGAATTCTGGGCGCGTCCGGTCCGTGGGATTTCGGCGGCGGCGGCGATGGCGGCGGGTCTCGTTCTGGCGGGATGCGGCGGACCTGCGGGATCGGTCGCGGGCGGCGACCCGGACCCGGTCTCGACCAAGCTGGGCAACCTGCTCGCCTTCAATTCGACGACCGCGCCGCCCCTGCCCAACAAGAACGCGGGCGCGCGAATCGACTGCCCGATCGTGCAGATCGAGCCGGGCATGTCGGCGCTGCGGGTCGGCGGAGCCGAATCCTCGAGCGTGCGCTACCAGATCGCGATCGGCGAAGTGGCGCGCGAATGTTCGCAGTCGAACGGCCAGCTGTTCGTGCGCGTCGGCGTCGAAACGCGCACTGTCGTCGGGCCCGCCGGCGGCCCGGGGACCTACACCGCCCCCCTGACCGTCTCGCTCCGGCGCACCGCCGACGAGAAGGTTCTGGCCTCGAAGACTTATCAGGTCGGCGGCGCGGTCGGCTCAACCGGCACGGCCATCAATGCGCTGATCGCCGACCCCCTGTCGGCTCCGTTCATCAACGAGCGGGCGGCGGACGACTATGAAATCGTGCTGGCGATCGGCAAGGGCGGCGCGGCCACGGACGGCCGGCGCAGCCGCCGCCGGCGCTGAGCCCGCCATCCACAGGCGCCGCGCGCCTGTCGTCCGCGCGAGATTGACACGCGCGCCGGCCCGGTTACATGTGGCCGGGTCAGTTCAAGATCTTTCGCGGAAGAGACCGGCAGGGCCCTCGGGCATTGTCGGCGCCGAAGGCGCAACCGCCCCGGAAACGCTCAGGCAAACGGACCGCGAAAGGATGACGCTCTGGAAAGTGGCGCTGCGCGAAATCGCAAGCGCCCACCGACGGGGGTAACCGGCCTTCTCGCGCAGGCCGGGAAATCTCTCAGGTCACGGGACAGAGGGGGCGCCGCTGACCGATTTCGGTCTGCGGACGCATGTCCCGATTCCGGAGGTCCCTTGGCCGAAGCATCCTCGACCGAAAAGCTCGCGCTTACGCCACTGCACGCCCTGCACCTGCGGCTTGGCGCGCGCATGGCGCCGTTCGCCGGCTACGACATGCCGATCCAGTATCCGACCGGCGTGATGACCGAGCATCTGCATACTCGCGAAAAATGCGGGCTGTTCGACGTCTCGCACATGGGTCAGGCGATCCTCGAAGGGGCGAATGCGGCGGCGCGGCTGGAAACGCTCGTGCCGGGCGACATTGTCTCGCTCGCGCCGGGACGCACGCGCTACACGCAATTCCTCAACGCCGAGGGCGGGATCATCGACGATTTGATGGTGACGCGGCTCCCTGGCGATCCCGAACGCTTGTTCATCGTCTGCAACGCCGCGCGCAAGGACGTCGACTTCGCCCTGCTCCGCGAAAAGCTGCCGGACCTGACGCTCGACGTGTTCGAGGACCGTGCGCTGATCGCCGTGCAGGGGCCGAAGGCGGTCGAGGTCGTGGAAGGCCTGATCCCCGGCGTCCAATCGCTCGTCTTCATGCAGGGCGGCGACTTCGAATGGCGGGATTCGCCGGTCTTCGTCACGCGCTCCGGCTATACCGGAGAGGACGGGTTCGAGATTTCCCTGCCCGCCTCGCAGGCCGAACCCTTCGCCGAACGGCTGCTGTCGCATCCCGATTGCCTGCCGATCGGCCTCGGCGCCCGCGATTCGCTCAGGCTGGAAGCCGGGCTCTGCCTCTATGGCCACGACATCGACGAGACGACCGACCCGATCGAGGCGGCGCTGAACTGGTCGATCTCGAAACGCCGCCGCGCGGAAGGCGGTTTTCCGGGCGCGGCGCGCATTCAGAAGGCTCTCGCGGAAGGCCCCGCGCGCGTGCGCGTCGGGCTTGCCTTCGAGGGCCGGCAGCCGGCGCGCGAAGGCGTGGAAATTGCTACGCCCGACGGCCGCGTGATCGGCAAGATCACGTCCGGCGGGTTTGGACCCAGCCTCGGCGCGCCCTGCGCCATGGGCTATGTCGCGCGCGAGTTCGCGGGCGTTGGAACGGAAGTCGTCGCGCTGGTGCGCGGCAGGGCGGTGCCGGCGCGCGTGGCGAAAACGCCGTTTGCGCCGAACCGCTATTTCAAGGCGTAGATCAGCCTGCGTTCAAGCGGAATCGCCCGAATGCAGGCTGATCTACAGATTTAGAATTTTCAGCGCGCGCTTTGCGCGAAAAACCGGTGTCCACTTTTTCGCAGCGCGCAACAGAGGAGAGGTTCATGGCGACAATCCGCTACACCAAGGACCACGAATACATCCGCATCGACGGCGATATCGGCACTGTCGGCATTTCCGACCATGCGCAGCATGCGCTCGGCGATGTCGTGTTCGTCGAACTGCCCGAGGTCGGCAAGAAGGTCGCGCAAGGCGGCGAAGCCGCGGTCGTGGAAAGCGTGAAGGCGGCGAGCGAAGTCTATGCGCCCGTCGCCGGCGAGGTGGTCGACGTCAATTCTGATCTCGAAGGCGCGCCGGCCAAGGTCAACGAGGATCCGCTCGGCGACGGCTGGTTCATGAAGATCAAGATCGCCGACGCCAAGCAGCTCGATGCGCTGATGGACGAAGCGGCGTACGCGGAATTTCTGAAGACGCTGGAGTAACGGCG